>CAMYVB010000006.1 GCA_947302175.1 uncultured Bacteroidales bacterium
TAAACGAACATGGGTAACTCTTGTTTGTGAGTCAACCTTTTTCAGTTAAAGACAGGGGCAGGCTAGGCTGTTGTCAGCTCCATCGTTTTGTGCATGATACCGCACTCGTCGAAGAGGTCTGACGTGACGCGGAAGCCCAGCTTTTCGTAAAAGCCGATAACCTGCTCCTGGGCGTGTAGGACTATATGGCTGCATCCCAGACGCTCCCGGCACACATCGATGGCCACTTTCATTACCTCAAGGCCATATCCTTTCCCCCGAACCGTCGTGAGCACACGGCCGACATGGGCCTGTCCCCCCTCCGCGTAGCACCTGGCGTAGGCGACAATCCTGCCGCCTTCGCTCAGCGTGATGTGCGTGGAATGCAAATCCTGCTCATCCAGTTCGGCGCATAAGGTAATCTTCTGCTCCAGCACGAAAACCTGCTCCCGCACCTCGCAGATGCGGAAAAATTCCTCTGCCGTCAGCTCCCGGAATGTCTTTATCTGTTTCATATTTACTTCCATTACCCCCCTGCAAGTTACGCAATTTTATCAGAACAACGCATTTCCTCCGGAGCAAATAGCGAAAAGCGCGCTCCGTGGGTGCGGGGAGGTTTTATTCGTTGTTATATCAGAGATTATTCGTATCTTTGTATGATACAGTAATATTGAACGTGAACGAAAAAACCATAAAATCCGGCCTTTACCTGCGCATGCTGCGCGGCGGCGAGTCCCGCCTCGGGGCCAATAAGGACGCCATCAACGATCTCAACGTATTCCCCATACCCGACGGCGACACCGGCGACAACATGCTGATGACCCTCTCCGGCGGCATCGACGCAACGCGCAGTCTGACACCAGAAAAAACCGAAAACCAACCCTCCATAAGCCTAGGCGAAACGGCCTCCAAGGCCTCCAAGGGCATGCTTCTCGGCGCCCGCGGCAACTCGGGAGTCATCCTGTCGCGCTTCTTTGCCGGCATAGCAAAAGGCCTTGAAGGCCTGGAGGAAGCGAGCACGACGCTGTTCGCCGACGCCCTCGCAGAGGGAGTGAAGAGCGCGTACGGCGCCGTCTCGACCCCCGTCGAGGGCACGATGCTCACCGTCCTTCGCGAAGGCGTCGAAGCCGCCCAAGCGGAAATTCAAAAAGAAGCCGAGGCACAAGCCCAAACCCTCCTGGAGACCCTCATCGAAGCAATGAAAGTCTCCCTCGAGCACACCCCGGAGCTCCTCCCCGTGCTGAAAGAGGCTGGCGTAGTGGACAGCGGCGGCGCAGGCGTCCTCTGCATTGCCGAAGGCATGCTAGACGCCCTCGAAGGCAAGGACATCCCCGCGAAGCAAACCCAAAATGCGCCCCCCAAGGCCCCTCAGGTGGACCTTGACGGCTTCGGCCCCGACTCCGTGGTCACCTTCGGTTACTGCACGGAGTTCCTCCTCCGCCTCCAGACGAGCAAGGTCGGCGACCCAGACGCCTTCGATCCCTCCCCCATCAAGGAATTCCTGGAGAGCGCCGGCGAAAGCGTGGTCTGCTTCAAGGACGGCAGCATAGTGAAGGCCCACGTCCACACCCCCACCCCGGGGCAGATACTCAATAAAGTCCAGCAGTGGGGCGAGTTCCTCACCGTCAAGATAGAGAACATGAACCTCCAGCACAGCGGCGTGACGATACAAAACAACTTCGACACCGCAGCCGGAGGCACTGCCGCTGAGCCCGAAGCAAAAACCGAAGCAACAAAAACCGAAACCAAACCCGCCGAGGAAGTATTCGCCAAAAAGCGCAAACGCTACGCCGTGGTCGCAGTAGCCTGCGGCGAAGGCCTCGTGCAGGCCTTCAAGGACGCCGGCGTGGACGAAGTAATAGAGGGCGGCCAGACCATGAACCCCAGCGCCGCCGACTTCGTCGCAGCCTTCGAGCGCGCCGCCGCCGAGACCATTTTCGTCTTCCCCAACAATTCGAATATCATCCTCGCCGCCAACCAGGCCGCGTCGCTCTACAAGGGCTGCGAAATAGTCGTCCTCCCGAGCAAGGATCTCGGCAGCGGGTACGTCGCCGCCGCCTCCATAGACCGCAGCTGCCCCGACAAGCAGCAAATAGTCGACGCCGCCATCGAGACCATAGGCTCCGTTGAGACCTGCATGGTCTCCAAGGCCACCCGCGACGCCCAAATGGACGGCGTAGTAGTGCACGAGGGCGACTACTTAGGCTTCGAGCGCGGCCGTATTATATGCGCCGAAAAGACCCGCGAGGATGCGGCTCTAAAGGTCGCCGAGACCCTCGGCATAGGCCTCCACGACGTCGCCATAGTCTTCAGCGGCGCCGACACCCCCGAAGCCGAGGCCCAGGCCTTCGCTGCAATCCTGCAAAACAAATTCCCCAGGACCGAAACCATGCTGACCCCCGGCGGCCAGCCCGTATACGATTATATCATAATACTATGCTAACAATATTCACCGACTCCGACACCGATTTCACCCCCAAGGTGGCAGCCGAATACGGCTTCAAACTCATCAGCATGCCCTACAGCATCGACGGCAAGACCTTCTACCCCTACGAAGGCTATGACGAGTTCGACTTCCATGCATTCTACGACAGCCTGCGCGGCGGCGTCCTGCCCACGACCAGCGCCCTCGGCGAAGACCGCTACATCAGCTACTTCGAGCCCGAGTTCGCCGCCGGCAACGACATACTCTACATCCACTTCAGCGCCGCTATGACCATGACCTTCCAGTCCATGGACAACGCCCTCAAAACGCTGAAAGCCAAGTACCCCGAGCGCAAGTTCTACAGCATCGACACCAAGGGCATCACCATAGTGAGCTACCTTATCGCCCGCGAGCTCGGCGACCTCCTGAAGAAAGGCATGAGCGCCGAAGAGGCTGTCAAATGGGCCGAGACCGAGGTGGACAACTACTCCCAGTACTTCTTTGCCGACGATCTCAAGTTCTTCCGCCGCAGCGGCAGGGTCGGCGGTCTTGCCGCCACCATGGGCGGCCTGATTGGCCTGCGCCCCGTCATCCATATGAACAAGGAAGGCAAAATGGAGAGCCTCGGCACAGTCAAGGGCCGCATCCAGGTCATGGAGCGCCTCGTCAAATACGTCGAGGAATGCGGCGACGACGTCACTGCCCACCGCTTCATCGTCGGCCACACCGACGCCCCCGAGCTCGCCGCACAGCTCGAAGGCATGCTCAAGGAGAAATTCCCCGGCCTGCAGACCGAGACCGTCTGCACCAACCCCACCGCCGGCAGCCACTGCGGCCCCAACGGCGTGGGCATAGCCTTCCATTCCAAGGGACGCCTCAAATAAATCTGCAATTCTAAATCTAATAACCTATGATAGAAATAGTTGAAGCCCTGACCAAGCGTCAGCAGAAGGATTTCCTCTCCCTCCCCAACGACCTGTTCCTGGGTAATCCCAGCTATGTACCGCCCCTCTGGCCCGACGAGAAAAAGATATTCCGCAAAGACTATCTCTACTACGAGACCTGCGAGGCAGTCTATTACAACGCCTACAAGGACGGCAAGATGGTAGGCCGCATCAGCGGCATACTCCAAAAGGCCGCGAATGAAAAAATGAACCAGAAGAGGGTGCGCTTCACCCGCTTCGACTGCATCGAAGACTTCGAAGTGGCGAAAGCCCTCTTCGAGAAAGTCGAAGGCTGGGCCAAGTCCAAGGGAATGGACACGGTCTGCGGCCCCTTAGGCTTCTCCGACCTCGAAAGGGAAGGCCTCCTCGTGGACGGTTTCGACGAGCCTGAGACCTTCGAAGAGCAGTACAACCCTCCCTACTATGTCGATTTCATCGAGCGCCTCGGCTACGTCAAGGAAGTAGACTGGGTGGAGTCCCGCGTCTACGCCGCCGAGCCTGAGATGGAAAAGCAGATGTCCGACCTGTCGGATTTCGTCATGAAGCGCTACAACCTGCGCTTCGGTCCCGCCAAGAGCAGCCGCGACTTCATCAAGCGCTACATCGACGGCTTCTTCGAAATCCTCGACAAGTCCTACGAGGGCATATACGGCACCGTACCCTTCACCGAGGGCATGAAGCAGCTCATGAAGGACAATTTCACCCTCCTGGTGGATCTGGACAACGCCGCCGTCATCCTAGACGAGAACGACAGGGTCATCATGATAGCCCTCTGCCTCCCCAGCATCGCCAAGGCAATGCAGCGCAGCGGCGGCCGCCTGACCCCCCGCGCCATCTTCGAAATCCTAAAGGCCAAGCGCCACCCCGAGATCATAGACTTCGCCCTGATAGGCGTGGATCCCGCGTGGCTCAACCGCGGCGTCACCTCCTGCATCGCAGCCCGCCTTTCCAAGCGCCTGCGCAACACGCCCGGCCTCAAATACGGCGAGACCAACCTCAACCTCGAGAACAACGCCCCCATCCTGCACCTCTGGAAGCGCTTCAAGCACGAGACCGTCAAGCGCCGCAGGGCATATGTCAAAACCCTTGCCTAGCACATTATGATTAAGATCATACTGGATTGCTTTGGCGGCGACCACAGCCCGGAGGCGAACGTGGAAGGAGGCCTGAGGGCCCTTGAAAGGTTCCCGGAGCTGCACCTCATCCTCACCGGCGACGAGGCTGCAATCAAGCGCTGCCTGAGCGGCCGCGAGTTCGACCAAAAGAGGCTGGAAATAGTCCACGCCCCCGAGGTCATAGGCTGCGACGAAAAGCCCACCGACGCCATACGCCTCAAGAAAGAGTCCTCAATGATGAAGGGCCTTATCATGCTGCGCGACCGCGACGACATCGCCGGCATGGTGAGCACGGGCTCCACGGGCGCGCTCGTAACGGGCGCCATGGTGCGTATCGGCCGTCTCAAGGGCGTCATCCGCCCCGCTTTCTGCCCCCTGCTCCCCACGATGAACGGCGGGATAGTGGGCATTTGCGACAGCGGAGCCAACGTGACCGTCGACGCCGCCATGCTGCGCCAGTTCGCCATCATGGCTTCCCTCTATCTGGACAATGTCTATGGCATACAGTCGCCTCGCGTGGCCCTGCTCAATGTGGGTAAGGAGGCCGAAAAGGGCGACGAAATCCGCAAGGAAGCCTACGGGCTGCTCAGCGGCACAGAGGGGCTCAACTTTGTGGGCAACATGGAGAGCCGCGACCTCCTGAGCGGGAAATACGATCTCGTGGTCTGCGACGGTTTCTCCGGCAACGTCCTCACCAAAGCCACCGAAGGCACCGCCCTCGAGCTGCTGAAAAAGCTCAAGAAAGACATTAACTCCCGCCTCCTCTACAAACTCGGCGCCCTGCTGATGCTCAAGATGTTCAAGGAGGAAAAGGAGTTCATGAACTACCAGAACTACGGCGGATCGGTGCTGCTCGGCAGCTCGAAAGTCATAGTGAAAGGCCACGGCTCGAGCAAGGCCGTCGCCGTGGAAAAATGCATTGAGCAGGCTTTCAAGATGGAAAGGAGCTCCCTCGGAGCGAAGATTGAAGCCCAAATAGAAAAGTACGAACATTACGAAGACTAGATTATCATGATATCATTCACCGAATTCCAGAGCATGCTTGCAAAGCAGCTGCGCATGTCCGACCCTTCGAAGGTCACTCCCGAATCACATATCATCAAGGATCTCGGAGCCGACTCCCTCGACATCCTCCAGCTCCTCATGAAGCTCGAGGACAACTACGGATACTCCATTCCCGACGAGAAACTCGCCAAGTTCGAGACGGTCGCAGATGTGGCCGGCTTCCTTGATATCCCCATCGAGTAGGGTATGGACACCGGCAAGCGTCTCCTTTCGCTCGATGCGCTGCGGGGCTTCGACATGATGTTCATCATGGGCCTCGCCGCGATCATCAAGGCCGCCTGCGGCCTTTTCCCCGGCGGCGAGGATTGCACTCTCTACACCCAGATGACCCACGTCGCATGGGACGGCCTGCGCCAGCACGACACCATTTTCCCGCTGTTCCTTTTCATCGCGGGTATTTCGTTCCCATACTCCTTCGCAAAGCAGAAGGCTTCCGGCCGCTCAAAGGGGCAGATTTACTGGAAGATTTTCAAGCGCGGCATAGTGCTTTATCTGCTCGGGCTGGTGTACAGCGGCTTTTTCAAGCTGGAATTCAGCACCCTGAGGTTCTTCAGCGTGCTGGGACGCATTGGCTTTGCCTGGATGTTTGCCGCCCTGTTTTTCGTAACTTTCAAGCCGCGCACGCGGGCCATTATCGCCGCTGCGCTGCTCATAGGCTACTGGTTGCTCCTGAGATTTGTTCCCGCGCCTGACGCCCCCGTCGGCGCAGGTCCCTTCTCGATGGAGGGGAATCTCGCGGGCTACATAGACCGCACCCTTTTCCCTAACCATATTTACGTGAAGGGCGTTTACGACCCCGAGGGTATATTGAGCCTCATTCCCGCCATTGTGACTGCCATGCTGGGCATGTTCACGGGTGAGTTCGTGCGCTCGGAAAAGCTTGGAGGGGGCAGGAAAACGCTCTATATGCTCGCTGCCGCCGCCGTTTTGCTGGGCCTCGGACTGCTTTGGAGCCTCGACTTCCCCATCAACAAGGCGCTCTGGTCGTCCAGCTTCGTCCTTGTGGTCGGAGCGTATTCGCTCGCTCTCTTTGCGCTGTTCTACTACATCATCGACGTGAAGGGGTGGAAGAATTGGACGCTGCCTTTCGTCGTAGTGGGCATGAACTCCATCACGATTTATATGGCGCAGTGCATAGTGCCTTTCCGCTCCATCAGCAAGTTCTTCCTCGGCGGGCTGGCGAATATGTGCCCCGAGAGCGTCGGGAAGCTTATTCTTGCTCTGGGATATTTCGTCGTAAGCTGGCTCTTCCTCTATTTCCTCTATAAGAAAAAGACTTTCCTCAAGGTATGATCTGCGTAAGTCTGCGCGACAAGTCCCTGGAAGAGATTTTCTCCTTCCTGGATAATCCGGCGGTCGAGATGGCTGAAATACGCCTCGACCTCTGCCCGCTTAGCGAAGAAGAGATAGACGAGCTTTTCTCCTGCACCGACAAGCCCCTCGTGGCGACTTGCAGGATAGGCTCGGGCATGGATGAAACGACTGCGGGAAAGCGACTTACGCGCGCCATACTTTCCGGCGCCCAGTTCGCCGACCTCGAGGTGGAAGCTCCGCCAAAGCTCGGGAAGGACATCTTCCGCAAGGCCCGTCAGGCCGGCACTACGCTCATACGCTCGTTCCACGATTTTAAAGGGACGCCCTCCGCTGAGGAGCTCGCCGCGATGCTGGACAAATGCCGCCGCTTCAGCGGGGAGATAGTTAAGATTGTCACCACCGCGCGCTGCGCTGAGGATTGGGAGAGGGTCAAGGCTTTGTACGAAGGGGAGAAGGCTGGTTCACTCGTCGCTTTCTGCATGGGCGCTGAAGGCCGTCAGAGCCGTTTTGAATGTCTTGAGGCCGGTGCTCCTTTCACCTACGCCTCCGCTTCGGAAGGGCAGGAGGCCGCCGACGGTCAGATTCCTTTCCTAGAGATGGCTGACAGGCTCTACGGGGCCATGCCTCTGCTTTCGGAGGAGGTGCTGCCCATGCCTTGCTCGAAAAGTTTTGCCCAGAGGGCGATTATCGCCGCCGCGCTTGCGCAGGGCACTTCGAATCTCGGAAATTACACTCCCTGCGACGATTCGGAGGCGGCCATAGGAGTTGCAGAAGCGCTGGGTGCCAAGGTGATACGCTCGGACGGGGCGCTCATTATCGAGGGCACTGCGGGGAAGGTGAAGCAGATTCAGAAGCTCGATGTGGGCGAGTCCGGGCTGCTGACGCGGCTCATGATTCCCCTGGCTTCGGCTTTGCTGCCTTCACCTGTCGTCATAGAGGGCCACGGGACGCTGCCTGGGCGGCCGCTCACTGATGCCGCTTCCATCATGGCTTCGTTCGGCACAGTGCTTTCCAGTATTGACCCTGAGGCTCCCCGCGGCGAAGTGCGTGTGCCGCTGCAGCTTAACGGCAGCCTGCTGCCGGGCAAGGTAGAGATTTCGGGCAAAGCGGGTTCGCAGCTTATTTCAGGGCTGCTTATGGCCCTGCCGCTTCAGGAGGGAAATTCGCTGCTTAGGGTAAGTTCGCCCCGAAGCCTGCCTTATATGTTTATTACCGCTGACGTGCTGCGCAGGTTCGGAATCAGGACCGGGAGCGAGATGGAAGGGGATGAAGATTTCGCCGAGACCAGGGACTGGTCGCTATGTACGGCGGTGAATTTCAAGATGCGCGGCGGTCAGTGCTACAAGGCAGCAGACTTCGACCTTGAGGCTGATTGGAGCGCTGCTGCGCCTTTCCTCGTTGCCGGGGCGGTGTTCGGG
This sequence comes from uncultured Bacteroidales bacterium, assembly GCA_947302175.1. GTDB lineage: Bacteria > Bacteroidota > Bacteroidia > Bacteroidales > UBA932 > Cryptobacteroides. The sequence continues at coordinate 8,261 of CAMYVB010000006.1, forward strand.
TGCGCCCGTCTTTCCGGTCTCGATACTTCGTCGCTGCAGGCCGACCTTTCGATTATTGATATTTTGGTGCAGGCGGGAGTGAGCGTTTCTCAGGATGAGGACGGCTGCCTGAATGTGTGCAAGTCGCCGCTGAACGCTTTCGAGACGGATCTTAACAACTCCCCCGATTTGTTCCCTTCGGTCGCTATGCTGGCTGTTTTCTGCCCCGGGCAGAGTCGCATCGCGGGTGTGGGACGGCTCCATGGCAAGGAGAGCGACAGGGCTTCGGCGCTGCTCGGGACCTTGCAGCAGATGGGGGTCGATGTGAGTGTCGAGGGCGATGAGATGGTGATTGAGGGCATCGGGCTTTCGCAGCGTCTCGCTTCGGGCCGCATGCTGCGCGGCGGGTCGTTCACGAGTTTCCACGACCACCGTATGGTCATGGCGTTGTCTATCGCCGCACTTGGCGCTTCTTCGCCTGTCGTTATCGACGATACCGACTGCGTGTCGAAGTCGTTCCCCGGTTTCGCCGAACTCTGGCGCCGCTTCTGCGGTTCCCTCTAACCTAAAGACTCGAGGGTGACGCCGGGAAAGGAGGCGAGGCGGACGACCATGGCGTTGAACTTCTCGCGGCGAGGGACGCGAAGGGTGGTCTCGAGACGCAGGCGCTCGCCTTCGCGCGTAATCGAAAAGTGTTCCATCTTCTTGCCAAGCTCCTGAATGACAGTAAGAATCGCTTTCTCATCAGTGGCCGAAAGCACGATGGGGACAGGCTTCTCGCCTATCTTCACCTTATAGTAGTGCATGAACTCCAGGCACAGGATCACCAGCACCGTCGCGACGGCGCAAACCTCATAAAGGCCGCCGCCAATGCCCATGCCGATGGCCGCCACGACCCAGAGGCCGGCAGCCGTAGTTAGGCCGCGAACGAAATTCTTGCGCGCCATGATGATGCCGACGCCGATGAAACCTATGCCCGACACCACCTGCGCAGCGACCCTCGAAGCATCGAAATGAGCCGCCCCGGCGAAGCCGTACTGCGAAATCAGCATGAAAAGGCAGCTGCCAAGGGCCACCAAAAAATGGGTGCGTATGCCCGCATCTTTCGCGCGAATCTCTCTTTCGTAACCAATCAGGCCGCCGAGAAGACCGGCGGCGGCAAGGCGCATTATATAAGTCCAAACCATATCTTAAACGTTTATAAATCAACCGAAAGCTTTTCTCCCTCACTCTTTGCCACCAGCACGGCGACGCAGGTATCTCCATACACGTTGACCGACGTGCGCAGCATATCGAGGATGCGGTCCACGCCTATCACAAGCCCCACTCCCTCGACCGGCAGACCTACTGCGCTCAGGATCACAGCCATCATCACCATTGCCGACATGGGCACACCTGCAGATCCGATGGCGCAAAGGACAGAGGTCAACGATACTATGAGGGTCTGCAGAATGGTCAGCTCAACACCATAGACCTGAGCGATGAAAATCACCGCCACGCACTCCAGAAGCGCCGCTCCGTTCATATTGATAGTGGCTCCCAGCGACACGACGAACTGTGCAATGCCTTTCGACACGCCGTCTTCTTTCTCCACAGCCTCTAGCGTAAACGGCAGGGCAGCGCCAGATGAGGCGGTGGAAAACGCGGTCAGAAGCGGCACGGACATATTGCGAAAATGTCTCCAGGGATGCACCTTGCCCGCAAAACGCAAGATCAGCGGCAGAGTGATAAACGTGTGGATCATGAGCCCCGATGCAACCGTCAGCACATATAGCAGCATGCCCTTGAGCAGGCCCCAGGCGTCTCCGATTTTTGAAAACTGCACGGTCACAATGGCGAATACACCAAGAGGCGCGAATTTGAGAATCAGCGAGGTGATCTTCATCGTTATTTCCAAGCCTGCGTCAAGGAAACTGCCGAGAGTCTTGCTCCCTTCAAAGGAAATACGGGGCACGAAATAGCCTATGAGCAGCGCCAGAAAAATTACCGGCAGCGTGAAATTCTTCCCGAGCGCGGCAATGAAATTGGACGGTATCAGGCTGACAATCATGTCTTTGACGCCCGTCTGCGCAACAGGGTCCGGAACATCTGCGGCAGCGACAGCCACCCCTCCCTCACCCGGCTTCATCACATACACCAGCAGCACGCCTGTCACCACGGCAATCAGCATCGTGAGCAGATACCAGCCCACAGTCTTCCCCCCTATATTCCTGAAATGTGCGCTGTTTTTGCTTATCCCTGCGACCGCGGTGGATACCGAAAAGAAAATCAGCGGCACGATAAGCAGGCTGAGGGCATTGACAAACAGGTCTCCCACCCAGTCCAGCCATTTCGCAGCGCCACCAACCGTACTGCCAAGCACTATGCCGGCCACGAGAGCGACGAGTATCTGGATATATAAAGGTATCTTTTTCATTCTCATCTACTTTGCGCGCGCGGCCTGCCTCACCCCGCCGGGAGCGAACCATATGAAGGCTGCAAACAGCACCAGCAGGAACGTCCTGAAGACCAGCTGCAGCACCACGTGCGCGCCGCCAAACAGGCAGTCGAAGGCGTACGCAAGACCGTAAACCGCCGCAGCGGCCAGCAGAAACAGGAACATCGCCTTCAAATCATACTTTATAGGGTATTTCTTCTGCCCAATGAGAAAGCTCATCAGCATGGCGGTACCGTAACCGGCAAAACCGCCCCAGGCGCATGCCCAGTATCCTATGCGGGGGACGAAAATAACGTTGACGGCAATCATCACAAGCGCGCCAACGGCGCTCATCACCGCCCCCCAGAGCGTCTGGTCGGAAAGCTTGTACCAGAACGAGAGGTTGAAATAAATCCCCATGAAGATCTCGGCCGCCATCACGATGGGAACGACGCCAAGTCCCTCCCAGTATGTCCTGCCGACGAAATACTTCAAGACCGGCATGTAGAACATGACCGCAAGGAACGACAGGAGCGTGAAAATTACGAAGAACTTCATGCCGTCCGAGAGCGTCTCGGGGCTGTCCTTAGAGCGGCTGCCGTTGAAGACTATGGGCTCATAGGCATACCTGAAGGCCTGCGTCAGGAGCGACATAATCATCGCTATCTTCACGCAAGCGCCGTATATGCCGAGCTGCACCCTGCCTTCCTCCCCGGGGACGAGAATGGGGAAAAGTATCTTGTCGGCAACCTGGTTCAGTATGCCAACGAGGCTCAGGAGCAGCAGCGGCCAGGTATAGGAGAGCATTCGGCGGCAAAGGCCTTTGTCGAAGCCGTAGCGTATCCCTCCTAACTCCTTGATAAAGCCGAAGTTGACGCAGAACGTGCAGAGGAGATTGACAAAGAATATCAGGCCCACTCCGTTATCCATGTTCTCATAGATGAGCCCTATGCGCGGCATCAAAGTGAAAAGCTTGGGAAGCACCAGGAAGATCAGGAGGTTCAGAAGGACGTTCGGGATGATGAAGGCCATCTTCAGGGCCATGAACTTCATGGGCCGCCTCTGCTGCCTCAGGCGTGAGAACATGATGGCCTGGAAAGCGTCCATCGCGACCACCGCCGCCATGCAGCCAATGTACTCAGGATGAGAGGCATAGCCCATTGCTCCGGAAATCGGGCGCAGGAAAATAATCACCAGAGCGAAGAACGCCAGCGCCACGGCACCCACCATCCTGAGCGTCGTGGAATACACCATTGCTCCGTTCTCCCCGTCCTTGTTGGAGAAGCGGAAGAGCGTGGTCTCCATGCCGAAGGTCAGCAGCGCCAGGAGGAGCGCCGTGTAGGCATAAAGGTTGGTCACTATGCCGTAGCCGCCGCTTTCGGCGGCGATGCGGGTGGTGTAGAGCGGCACGAGCAGATAGTTGAGGAACCTCCCCACGATGCTGCTCAGGCCGTATATGGCGGTGTCTTTAACAAGCGATTTGATGTTCATATCCGGCGTGGTATCATCGCAAATTTACATAAAAATATGTACTTTTGTCTAAAACACATTCATTATGAAAGTCAGTAGCATAATCAGCATCGCCGCTCTCGCGGCAGTCGCCATCGCCGCCACTTCCTGCGGCCAGTCCAAGAAAAAGGCAGCCGCCGAGGCGGAAGCCGCCCGCGCAGATTCCCTCGCCGCAGTAGAGGCAGCCAAAGAAGCAGCCCGCGCCGAAAAGGCAAAGACCGCAGAGGAGAAACTCGCCAAGCTTCCCGAAGAGCCCGTTTTCGACATAATAACCAACTACGGCCGCATCAGGGTCAAGCTCTACTCCAAGACTCCCAAGCACAGGGACAATTTCGCCAAGCTCGCCCTCACAGGCTATTATGACGGCCTTCTTTTCCACCGCGTCATCAACAACTTCATGATACAGGGCGGCGACCCCCTCACCCGCGACCCTGAAAACGAGCCCCGCTACGGCACAGGCGGCCCCGACTACACCATCCCCGCCGAGTTCGTCCCCGAGTACACCCACAAGAAGGGCGCCCTCGCAGCCGCCCGCAGGGGCGATGCCGCCAATCCCTACAAGGAGTCTTCAGGCTCCCAGTTCTACATCGTCCACAGCCCCGAGGCCTGCGCCCAGCTCGACGGCTCCTACACCGTGTTCGGTGAGACCATCGACGGTCTTGCCACTATAGACAAGATCGCCGGCGTGCCCACCAAGGCCAGGGACATCCCCGTGGAAAAGGTGGAAATTCAGGAGATAAAGCTAGTCGAGGAGTAAGATTTGGCACGGAGATTGCAATTTACTCCAATCGAATAGTTTTTCATAGGTTAAAATTAGGTTAGAATTGCAAGACGGCCCCCGATGTGAATCGGGGGCCGTCATAGCTTATATTAGACTTCTGTCTTAGTCGTTGAGGGAGAAGCGCTTGAAGACGACGACCTTGGCCTCGGGATCGACGGCCTTGATAGCGTCGGCGACAGACATCTTCTGCTCGGACATCTGGTAGTCCTGCTCCTCGAGGGTGCTCTCCTTGAAGAACTTCTGGAGGCGGCCGTTGGCGATGTTGCGAATCATCTGGTCATTGAGGTTGGCGGCCTTTTCGCCACCGACGGTCTTGATGATTTCGCGGGCCTTCTCGGCCATCTCAACGGTGAGCCAACCCTTGGCGGTGTTGGACTCGATGTGGTCCTCGCTGTCGACGTGGGCGGGATTGATGCCGACCTTCTTGAGGGCGGCGTCGACGGCCTTCTGGACCATCTCGTCCTTGGTCTTCTGGATAGCGACTGCAAGCTCGTTGGCGATGACGCTCTCAGGGCAGTCGTCCTTGCTGATGGAAACGGGGTTCATGGATGCAACCTGCATCACGACACCCTTTGCAAGGTCTGCGGGAACGGGCTTGTTGAAGCCTACGAGGGCACCGAGCTTACCATTGATCTTGTGGATGTACTCGACCACGAAGGGGGCTTCCACGAGGGTATAGAATGCGAGGACGTGCTTCTCGCCGGTCTTACCGGTCTGGGCCTCGACTGCGGACTCGACGGTCTGGCCGTCGGGCATGACGCAAGCCTTGAGGGCCTCGAGGTCGGCAGGAGTCTCAGCGATGGCGACGTCTGCGATGGCGTCGGCAAGAGCCTGGAAGTCAGCGTTGCGGGAGACGAAGTCGGTCTCGCAACCAAGGCAAACGAGGATGGCCTTGCTGCCGTTGATGCGGGCTTTGACGGCACCTTCGGTGGTCTCGCGGTCTGCCCTCTTGGCGGCTACCATCTTTCCTTTCTCACGGATGATCTCTATGGCCTTCTTGAAATCGCCGGCGGCCTCTTCGAGGGCCTTCTTGCAATCCATCATGCCTGCGGAGGTCATCTTGCGCAGTTTCATTACATCTGCAGCTGAAATACTCATTTTGCTTAACTTTAATTGGTCTGACTTATGCTTCGGGGGCGGGCTCTGCAACGGGAGCTTCGGCAGGAGCTTCAGCGGCTTCTTCAGCAGCCTTTGCGCTCTTGCGGGGGCGGAGCTTCTTGGCGGAGGGAGCGGCGACGGTCTCTTCGACGACTGCCTCGTCTTCCTTATCCTTAGCGAGCTTCTTCTCGTCGAGACCTTCCTGAATGGCCTTGCAGAGGACGTTCAGGACACACTCGATGCTCTTTGCAGCGTCGTCATTTGCCGGTATCACGTAATCAATCGGGGTGGGATCGCAACAAGTATCAACCATGGCGAATACCGGGATATTAAGGCGATTAGCTTCCTTGACGGCGTTGGCTTCCTTCTGGATATCTACGACGAAGAGTGCGGAGGGGAGGCGGTTCATGTCCCTGATGGAACCGAGGTTCTTCTCGAGCTTGGCCCTCTGACGGTCAATCTGGAGGCGCTCCCTCTTTGCGAGTTTTTCGAAAGTACCATCTTCCTTCATCTTGTCGATGGTGCTCATTTTCTTGACGGCCTTGCGGATGGTGGGGAAGTTTGTAAGCATTCCGCCGGCCCACCTTTCGGTGATTGAAGGCATGCCCACGGAGGCGGCCTTCTCGGCAACGATGTCCTTGCCTTGTTTCTTGGTGGCTACGAAGAGAATCTTGCGACCCTGGCGGGCCATCTCCTTCATCGCTTCGGCAGCCTCGTCTATCTTGACGATGGTCTTGTGCAGGTCGATGATGTGGATCCCGTTCCTCTCGATGAAGATGTAGGGAGCCATTTTAGGGTTCCACTTGCGGGAGAGATGTCCGAAGTGAACGCCTGCATCAAGCAATTCTTGGAAATTTGTACGTGACATTTCTGTTAAAAAAATTTGATTTTTCTCTTTTCTTCAATCCCAGGGTAACGGCCGGGGCCGGTCCCGGAGATTTTCCGCAGTGTCGGCAACCTGTCAGTAGCTTGGCGGAATTCCCATCCCGGGCAAGGTCCGAAGGTTTGAACTGACCGCACTGTGCAATTAAAGCATCCGTTCTCTCGCTTTTAACGTTTACTGAACTGGAAGCGCCTGCGTGCTCCGGGCTGACCGGGCTTCTTCCTTTCGACCTCGCGAGCGTCGCGGGTGAGGAAGCCGGCGGCCTTGAGAGCGGGACGGTAGGCCTCTTTGTCCACCTCGCAAAGTGCGCGGGCGACACCGAGCCTGACGGCCTCAGCCTGACCCTTGATACCACCTCCGACGAGGGTTATCTTGACGTCAAACTGGCCTTCGGTCTGGGTGAGGACGAAGGGCTGGCACACGATATAACGGAGAGCCTCCTCCTTGAAGTAATCTTCGAGGGGACGGTCGTTGATAACGATGTTGCCGCTTCCGGGCTTGAGATAAACGCGAGCGACAGCTGCTTTACGTCTTCCAAGGGCGTGTATCTGTTCCATTTGCTCTGTTTAAATTTCGTCCAACTTGATAACTTTAGGGTTCTGTGCCTGGTGGGGGTGCTCAGGGCCTGCATAGATGAACAGGTTGTTGATGAGTTTGTCACCAAGACGGGTCTTCGGGAGCATACCCTTTACTGCTCTCCGGACCAGCTCTGTGGGCCTCTTGGCGAGGATTTCCTTGGGCGTGGTGAAACGCTGTCCGCCGGGATAGCCGGTGTAGCGGGTGTACACGCGATCGGTCATCTTCTTGCCTTTAAGGGCTACTTTTTCGCAGTTGACCACGATGACGTTGTCGCCGCAGTCGACGTGGGGCGTGTAGCCGGGCTTGGTCTTGCCGCGAAGGACAAGAGCAACCCTGGAAGCAAGACGTCCGAGGGGAAGATCTGTCGCATCAATGACTACCCACTCTTTCTGAACGGTAGCCTTGTTGAGGGAGACCGTTTTGTAACTTAGTGTGTCCATTGTCTTGATCTTTAATGGTTAATAATAAATTTGCGATCCCTATACACTATAGGGGCCGCAAATTTAGCAAATATTTTCGTTTTAACAAAAAATCTAGATTAGGGCGTTGGCCTGAAGGAAGGCGTTGACCGCAACGCAGATCATGGCGCCTACGATGAGGGTCGCGACGATGATGCCGATGACCTTGATGCGCTTGAACCAGACCTGGCCGCTCCAGCCGACTGTCTGGAACATGCTCCAGAAACCGTGACAGAGGTGGAGCCACAGGAAAACGAACCAGACTATGTAGAGGAGGCAAACCCACCAGGTGCCGAACGTGGCGTTCAGGAGGAGATAGGGATTGTTCTCAAAGACGCCGACGCCGAACATCTCGGGGAGCTGCATCTTGGCCCAGAAGTGGCACAGATGGTAGCCTATGAAGCCGAGGATGACGATGCCGAGGAGGAACATGTTCTTTGCGGACCAGGAGTCTGCTGCGGCCTTGCTGGGCACTTCGTAGCGCTTGAAGCCTCCGCGGGCCTTCATGTTCCTGAAGGAAAGCCAGCATCCGTATGCGATGTGGACGAGGAAACCGAGGGCGAGGATGGGGACCATGATGCTGATGAAGGGGGTGGACATGAAGTCGCAACCCAGCTTGAAGAGACCGTCTCCTGCGGAGAAAAGCTTGTCGTCCGCGGCGACTATACCGTACTTGCCGGTGAAGGTGTCGATGACGGAGAAGAAATTAATCGTGGCGTGAAGGAGGAGGAAGATGATAAGGAAAGCGCCGCTGACGCTCTGGATGAACTTCCTGCCGATTGAAGAATTGAATATGAACATGTGTCCGGATTTTTCAAATACGTGGTTCAACGGGTGCAAATATAGGCTCTTTCTTGCAAGTTTCATAATTTTCCGATAATTTTGTTTGTTCCAACAAGCGCACTTTTAATATGTATAAAAGGGTATTACTCAAACTCAGCGGCGAGAGCCTCGGCGGACCTGAAGGCAGGGGCATAGACGAAAAGAGCCTGCGCAAGGCGGCGGGTGAAATCGCCCAGGCCGTGCGCGGCGGCATGCAGGTCGCAATCGTGAACGGCGGCGGCAACATTTTCCGCGGCCTCCAGGGCGTGGGCAAAGGTTTTGACCGCGTGAACGGCGATAAGATGGGCATGCTCGCGACCGTTATCAACTCCCTCGGCCTCGCAATGGCAATACGCAGCGAAGGCATCGAAGCCGAAGTCTTCACCGCCACCCCCATGGAGCCCATAGCCCGCTACTACGTGCGCGAGAAGGCCGTCGAGCTGCTCGAAAAGGGCGGCGTGGCCCTCATCGCCGGTGGCACCGGCAATCCCTTCTTCACCACAGACTCGGGAGCGGCCCTCCGCGCCCTCGAAATCGGCGCCGACGCCCTCCTGAAGGGCACGAGGGTCGATGGCGTCTACACAGCCGACCCCGAAAAGGACCCCACGGCTGTCAAATATGACGAGCTCACCTTCAGCAAGGCCCTTGCCGACCATCTGAAGGTCATGGACGCCACCGCCTTCGCCCTCTGCGAGCAGGGCGACGTCCCCATCATAGTGTTCGACATGAACGAGCCCGGCAACCTCAGCCGCATCCTCAAAGGCGAGAAGGTGGGCACCCTGGTACACGCATAATCCAAAATTCAATACCATGCTATCAGACAGAGCGAAAGAAATCGTAGGCGAAGCCGATGCCAAGATGAAAGATGCGGCCGCCTTCCTCGAAGAGGACCTCAGGAACTACAGGGTGGGCAAGGCCAACCCTTCCATCTTCAACACCGTCAGCGTTGACTACTACGGCACCTCCACTCCCCTCACCCAGGTCGCGTCCATCACCACTCCCGACGCAAGGACCCTGCTGATCCAGCCCTGGGAGCGCACCATGCTGAGCAAAATCGAAAAAGCCATCATCGACAACAACCTCGGATTCACCCCTTCCAACAACGGCGAAGTCATACGCTGCGTCGTCCCCCCTCTCACCGAGGAGCGCCGCAAGGACCTCATCAAGAAGGCCAAGGCAGCCGGCGAGCAGGCCAAGGTCGTGGTGCGCAACGTCCGCAGGGACGCCATAGACACCCTGAAGAAGGCCCAGAAGAACGAAAACCTCTCCGAGGACACCGAGAAGGAGGCCGAGGAAGAGGTCCAGAAGATTACCGACAAGAACATCAAGGACATCGACGTCCTCGTCGCCGCGAAGGAAAAAGAGATTATGACCGTTTAACGGCGGCGAACAGCAGTTCGTTGAATCTCCTTTCCTCCTCATCCGTGAGGAAATTCACCTTTATGGGAATGTAGAACAGCCGCTTTCGCAACGAAGGCGGCGTGTTTTTAGATGCCAGTATGCGCTGGGCGTCCTTTTCGGTGGTGGCAAGAGCTGCTGTGGCCCAGTGCGAGGCAGTATCGGCAATGCGGCGCATGTCGGATTCAGAGAAACGGTGGTGGTCGGCGAAACTGAACGAGTCGACTATCTTGTAAGTATCTGAAAGATAGCGCTTCAGCGACTCGTCGGAAGCGATGCCTGTGAAGAGCACCATGCGGGGGGAATACATGTAACGGGTGTCGCACTCGTCGTAGATGGGCTGGGGCTGGCCGTACTCTATGCCGGTAAAGAACAGGTACTGCTTTCTTCCCCTCTTGTTCTTGCCCTCGAAGGAGGACGAGGAGTAGCCCCTGATTCCCAGGGAATTGGCCCAAAGCGTGCGCTCCCAGTCGTCGAGATATGCGGGGCACTTGGATACTATTATTATATCTGCGTCCGCCATCCTGGATTTGAGGTCCCTCAGGCCGCCGAGGGGAAGGAGCATGTCCTTTGAAACGGGGCGCGTATAGTCCACCAGCACTATGCTCAGGCTGGGTTTGAGCCTTCTGTACTGGAAGGCGTCATCGAGGACTATGACGTCGGCGGCGGGATAGTCTTTCTCCATGCATTTGCGCCCTGCGCGGGTGGTGCGCACTATTTCGGGGTGGCACAGATTACGGCAGCCGCGTATGCGGTTCTTGTCCACCGCCACGGTGACGGCAGGGAACTTTTTCTTTATCTGGACGGGCTCGTCGCCGAAAAGGGAGGCGTTACGGTTCACCGTAACCTGCTGGAAACCTTTGCTTTTGCGCTTGTACCCGTAGGAGAGGAGGGCGATGTTGCGCTCCCACCACTCGGGGTTCTCCTGAAGGGTGCGCAGTATCATTTCCGCGTGGGGGGTCTTGCCGGTACCGCCGGCGGTGATGTTGCCAAGGCTCACAGTGGGCACCTCGGCCTCGCGGCTGCGGCAGAGGAACTGGTGGTCATAGCAGAATTTGCGTATGCCGAGCGCCATGTAGTATGGGAAGAGCAGGAGTTTGTCTATCATAGTTTCTTAGATGCCATATACGCCCGTCGCGGTCTCGAGGGGGGTGTCGGACCAGCGCAGGGCTATTTCGTCGAGTATGGATGTAATTTCAGAAGGATCGGTGGTCGTCAGGAGACGGATGCGGGTGTCCTTGAAGTCGGGGAGGCCCTTGAAGTAGCAGGAAAGGTGGCGGCGCATTTCGAATACGCCCCGGGGCTCGCCTTTGAGCTCGAGGGAGAGGGCGAAGTGGCGTTTTGCCAGGGCCACCCTTTCGCTCACGGGCATTTCGGGGAGGCGCTCGCCTGTCTGCAGGTAGTGCTTGATGTCGCGGAAAATCCAGGGACGGCCGAAGGAAGCGCGGCCCACCATGATGCCGTCCACTCCGTAGAGGCGGAAGGCCTCGGAGGCATTTTCGGGCGAGTTTATGTCGCCGTTGCCTATTATGGGGATGTGCATGCGGGGGTTTTCCTTGATTTTGCCTATGAGGGTCCAGTCAGCTTCGCCGCGGTACATCTGGCTGCGGGTGCGGCCGTGGACGGTGAGAGCCGCGATGCCGCAGTCCTGCAGGCGCTCGGCAAGCTCCACGATGATTTTGGAATTCTCGTCCCAGCCGAGGCGGGTCTTGACGGTCACGGGCTTACGCACCGCTTCGACGACGGCCTTGGTGATGGCGACCATCTTGTCGGGCTCGCGCATCATGCCCGAGCCCGCCCCGCGACCTGCTATCTTGCTCACGGGGCAGCCGAAGTTGATGTCGACAAAGTCGCAGCCGTGGCCGCCGGCAATCTCGTCGGCGTGGTCGGCCATGCGCGCCGCCTCGACCATGGATTCGGGGTTGTGGCCATAGATCTGTATGCCCACGGGGGACTCTTCGGGGAAGGTCTTCATCTTGGCGATGGCCTTCACGGCGTCGCGCACGAGACCGTCCGAGGGGACGAACTCGGTGTAGACGACGTCGGCGCCGAACTCCTTGCAGATGAGGCGGAAAGAGGCGTCGGTGACGTCCTCCATCGGAGCCAGCAGGACCGGCTTTTCTCCCAGATCTATGTTTCCAATTTTCATGCGGGCACAAATTTAACAATTCGGCTTGAATTTATTCTTATATTTAACGCTGATAAAACTATAGATATGGACAATCTTTTCAACATGAGGGTGGAAAAGCTCCGCGAGCTGATGGAGTCGAGGGGCTGGGACGCAGTCATCGTGACTGGCTCTGACCCCCACGCAAGTGAGTACCCTGCGCCGAGGTGGCAGCAGGTCAAGTGGCTCTCTGGATTCACCGGCGAGGCCGGGGATGTGGTCGTGACCGCCGATCACGCCGGACTTTGGACAGATACGCGTTATTTCATCCAGGCCAATGAGCAGCTGAGCGGCACCAGCATCGAGCTGCACAAGACCCGCGTTCCCGAGCAAGTGCTTATCCCTGAATGGATTGCCTCGCATTTTGAAAGGAAGGACAACATAGTGATTGCCGTCGATGGCCTCTGTCAGAGCGCTGACGGCATTGGGGCGCTCAAGGAGGCGCTCGTTGCCGCCGGCAGGAGCGAGGACCCCGAGAGCGACTACCGTTTCCGCATAGTGGACGTGCCCGACTTGCTCGACTTGCTATGGGAGGACCGCCCTTCCGTGCCTTGCACGCCGCTTAGCGTGGTGGATGATTCCATCGCGGGAGAGAGCAGGCAGGACAGGATCGCCTTCGTGCGCGAGGCTGCTGCCAGGCAGCTTTGCGACGCCGTGCTCCTGACCGCCCTCGACGAAATCGCCTGGGTGCTCAATGTGCGCGGGTCGGACATCGAGTACAACCCCATGGTGATTTCCTATCTGCTGATTTGCGAGGGCAGCGTGTCGTGGTTCGTGCGCAAGGACGCTTTCGCCGCAGTGCTCGACCCCGGGACGCTGGATACTTTCGCGCTGCTGGAGGACGAGGGGATCGCGGTCCTGCCCTACGACGACGTGCAGATTGCGCTGAACGACGCCCTCGGCGACGGCTCAATCCACCGCCTGCTCGCAGACCCTTCGACGCTCAATTACAAGCTCTATTCGCTGCTGTCACTCAGCGGCCTTTGCGAGTTCGGCACCTCGCCCGTTCCCGCGCGCAAGGCGGTTAAGAACGAAGTGGAGATTGAAGGCTTCCGCAAGGCGCACCTGCTGGACGGCATCGCGATGGAGAAGTTCCTCTATTGGCTGGAAAACGCCCTTTCCGAGGGCGAGGTCGTTGATGAGCGCCTGGCTGCCCGTGTGCTTGGGGACTTCCGCGCCGAGAGCGATGACTACCTGGGCGACAGTTTCGAGACCATTTCGGCCTACGGAAAGGGCGCCGCGCTCCCCCACTATTCCACGCCGGCCTACAATGCGCCCGAGATTCGCGAATACGGCCTGTACCTCTGCGATTCTGGCGGCCACTACACTTTCGGCACGACGGACATCACGCGCACCGTCCCCATGGGGCAGTGCACCGAGCTCGAGAAAGAGGATTACACGCTCGTGCTGAAAGGGCATATCGCGCTTGCGATGGCGGTTTTCCCCAAGGGGACCGCGGGCTGTCAGATAGACGCCCTGGCGCGCATGCCGCTTTGGATGGCGAAGCGCAACTTCGGCCACGGCACCGGCCACGGCGTCGGCTTCAGGCTGGGCGTGCACGAGGGGCCGCAGGACATACGCCAGAATTTCAACCCCACTCCCCTGCTCCCCGGCATGGTAACTTCCGACGAGCCGGGCATTTACCGCGAAGGCCGGCACGGCGTGCGGCACGAAAACCTGCTGCTTTGCGTCGAAGCCGGACGCAACGATTTCGGGGAATGGCTGCAATTCGAGACACTCACCCTCTGCCACTTCGACACCTCGGCGATTTTGCCGGGTATCCTCTCCCAGGCCGAGATTGACTGGCTCAACGCCTACAACGCCCGGGTCTATGACACCCTCGCGCCCCACCTTCCTCCCCGCGTCCGCTCCTGGCTCCTCGACAAGACCCGCGCGATCTAAAGAAGTTCGCGTAGGATGGCGTCGGAGACGAAGAAATGGTCTTCGGGGATGCGAATGCGGCCGCCGGCGATCTTCTGAAGGGCTCCTTCGCTGAGCTCTTTTTCGAGAGCTTCCGAGTCGCAGCACGCCCTTAAGGTGTCTTCCTTGAGGCCTTCCGCGGTGCGAAGGCCGAGCATTACTGTCTCGACGGCGCAGTCGTCGTCGCTCAAGGTCTCGCTCTGGCGTGTCCATCCAGACAGTTCCTCTCTGTTCCAGCTGCGGGTGCGCACACCGTCGTAGGAGTGCGCGCCGGGGCCGAGGCCGACGTATGGCAGGCGGCGCCAGTATGCGCCATTGTGAATGGCTTCGCGGCCAGGGAGGGCGAAATTCGACACTTCATAATGATTATAGCCGGATTCCGAGAGCTGTCGGCAGAGATAATCATACTGCTCGCGGCAACGCTCCTCAGAGCACTCGGAGTATTCGCCCCGTGAGACCATCTGCGCTAGAGCGCTGCCTTCCTCAATGCTGAGCTGATAGGCTGAAATGTGCTCGGGATGAAGCTCCAGGGCCCTTTTCACGCTGCTTTGCCACTCTTCGTCGCTCATAATTGAGATGCCGAAGATCAGGTCAATGCTTAGGTTTCGCACACCTGCGTTTCGCAGTATCTTCACAGCCTTGAGGGCGCGAGCGGAATCGTGTCGGCGCCCCATCCATTTGAGGAGAGGGTCGGAGAAAGATTGCACGCCCATGCTGACGCGGTTCACGCCGAGCTCCAGAAGGCCTTTGACGTAATCTTCGCCCTTCCTTACTATATCTTCGGGGTTGACTTCGATGGTGAATTCATCGTAGCGACCGCCGCCGAGGTGGCTGACCATTTGCTCCAGCAGCTCCATGGGGAGGACTGAAGGCGTGCCGCCTCCAATATAGAGGGTCCTTAGGGCCTCTGTGCGGGCGATTTCTTCCCTTCTGGCGTCAATCTCGCGGCAAACGCAGTCGGCATATACTTTTTGCACCTGCTCCGACTCTTTCGAAGAGCATATCTCCGAATAGAAGTCGCAGTAGGTGCAGAAGCTTTTGCAGAACGGGACGTGAATGTATACCATCCTGCAGCGGGGGTCTTATCTCAGGAGCACTTCAGCGGTGCCGAGCATTGAGTCTTTGGTATAGGCCTCGACTGTGTAGATGCCCTTTTCGTAGGCAGGAAT
This sequence comes from uncultured Bacteroidales bacterium, assembly GCA_947302175.1. Classification (GTDB taxonomy): domain Bacteria; phylum Bacteroidota; class Bacteroidia; order Bacteroidales; family UBA932; genus Cryptobacteroides. The sequence goes on from CAMYVB010000006.1 coordinate 23,440, forward strand.
GCCGTTGAGGTAGATGCTGAGCTCAATTTCCTTGCCTTCGTAGTCAACTTCGCGGGAGGCGGAAGCCATGAGGGCAGCGCCCTGGAAGTCGAAGGAGGTCTGACCCTGAGGGGGGACAAGGAGTATGCCTGCCGGGTCTTTTACACGGATATAAACGCGTACGGGGCCTCTGGGCGCGAGGTCGTTCTCAACTAGGCTGAGGGTGGTAAGCATCCTGACGACACGGCTGCTGCGGTCGGTCACCTTGTCGGAAGCGTTGTAGGCTTCGAGGCGTATGCCGCGGGCCTTGAGGACTGAGCCTGCTGCGACCTGGCCGCTGAGGTTCTCCACCTGGGCGGTGAGCTCCTTATTGGCCTTGCGGGACTCGGCGGCTTCGCGACGGGCGGCTGCTGCGTCGGCGGTGAGTTTGTGGTTCAGGGTGTTGAGCGAATCGATCTGGACTATGTAGTTGCGCATGATGCTGCGCAGGGTGCCGAGCTCCTTTTCGTATTTGCGCATCTGGGCGCGGTTGGTGGCTTCGGTCTTCTTGATGCGCTCGACGAGCTGGGCCACTTCCTCGCGGGAGGAGTCGAGCTGGCTGTTGATGCTGTCGTATTCGCTGGAGAGAGCGTCGTAGTCGCCCTGGAGGGCGATAATCTGCTCCGTGAGGTCCTGCTTTTCAATCTCGAGGTCTTTGACAAGGGCGCTCTTCTGAATCCATATGTATGCGAGGGCGCCTGCAAGCACGACTGCAAGGGCTATGAGGCCGTACATGACGGGCTTGAGACTCTGGTTCCTTTCTTTCCTTTCCCTCTCTTCGCGGTCCAACCTCTCGAGGGGATCTTCTTTGTAAGGCATGATAAAATCTTTTAGTTCTTTGCGGCAAAATTATGAAAATTCGTCAACAATATGAAAATTATTATATTTACGGCTATGAAATACATAGTCCGAGCTCTCAAATATTTTGTTTTCATCACCCTCGTGATGACTGTTATCCTTCTTATTCTCGCCCTGGCCGGTTTCGTCCCCAAGGATATCAACGAGATGTTCCGCAACGGCTACGATTCTCTCTGGCAGATAGGGGTGATGTTCCTTGTTGTAGCGGCCATTTATCCGCGCTTCGGGTTCTGCAAACGCGGTGCCAGAGTGCCCGGTGACCCTGAGCAGAACCGCGCCGAGGTAGTCCGCTTCATGGAAGAGAGAGGCTATATAGTGGAAAAGGAAGATACGGAAAGCATTTCCTTCAGGAAGAGCTCCTTTTTCGGCCGGCTCACCAGCCTGCTTTTCGAGGACAGGATAACCTTCGAGAATTACCTTCCGGGCTATTACGTTGAGGGCCGCGCCCGCGATGTGGCGAGGATTATCTCCGGTCTGGAGTATAAATTCCGCACCGAAGAATAATTTTTTTGGAAATATCAAATTAATGACTACCTTTGCAGTCCACTTGAGGGTATAGCTCAGTTGGTTTAGAGCGCTTGCTTGACAGGCAAGAGGTCTTCAGTTCAAATCTGAATATCCTCACAAAGGCATCTGCAGACCGCAGATGCCTTTTTGTCGCCATTCGCCGGCTGGTTTAGACCTTCAGGAAAATCTTCTTTTTCATCATCAGGTAGAGGAGGCCGTAGACCAGAAGGCCGTGGACGGTGCAACGTATCAGGCCGAAGAGGTGAGGGTCGGTGATGTACTGCTTGAGACCGTTCGTCAGGTGGTTAGTGACTGAGTGGAAGTCGCATATGAAACCGATGAAATAGATGAAGATGGCATTGAGGCCGAAGGGTAGCAGCCAGTCCAGTCCCTTCCAGCCCAAGCAGTCAACGAGCGCGTAGACCCCAGACAGCAGCATGAAGCTTATACCGCTGGTAACCAGCGTCATGGAGCTTGTCCAAATGTACTTGTTGAGCGGCATCTGCAGGCTCCAGAGCTTGCCGGCGCCGAACATCGCAAGCCCGAGCACGAACAGCATCAGCGCCTTGGTCCACTTTCCCTTCCCCTTGTGTGCCTTGAGTATCTCGCCCGCGAACATGCCCGTCATCACGGTCACGATGAAATTCATGCTGCTAAGGAGCCACGTGTACTTAGCCTCCTTGAAATACCAGCTGCCATCGGGATTGAGCACGGCGTGGTCGCAATGCCTGCCAAGGACCACCCTGTCCACCCATTCGCAGAGATTGTGCTGGCCGAAATCGCCCCCGCCGAAGCCGTCAGGAGTGCGCACGAACATCAGCAGCGCCCAATAGCCAAAGAGCAGCGCCGCGGCAATTATCACCTGCGTCCGCGGTTTGAAATTCATAAAGAATACAGCCGAGAAAGCATAGCCCACCGCGATGGACTGAAGGGTATTGCTGAACCACTTGAACCTCACGGGGTCGTATTTCAACAGATTGCCCTGGCATATCATGCCCATGATCCAGAGCACCGCGACCCTTCGCAGTATCCTCCAGTACATCTGAGCCTTGGAGCGCCCCTGCTTGCGGTACTTCGCAAAAGCGAAAGGTATCGCCGTGCCTGAGCAAAAAAGGAAGAGCGGCATGATCCAGTCGTGGATCGTCAGGGTGTTGCTGCCAAAGGGATTGTGCTTAAACTGAGGCAGCAGCCCTTCCAGCCCGGGAACCAGAGAGCAGAATTCAATGAGCCATGCGGTAAAGACCGTGAGGAAGAACATATTCAGCCCCCTCAGGACATCGAGTGATTTAAGTCTGTCGTTCATACAGCTAAAGATAGGAATTTTTCCTATTTTTATGAAAAATTAACCGCTTCATGCACCGTCCATACCTGAAATACGCGCTTTTCGCCGCCGTCACCGCCCTGACACTGTCTTGTAAAACCACCGCCCCCGAAGGCATGACCGAGCCCACTCTGGTGCAGCACCTCTACCCCAAAGGCCAGCACTGCGACGAGGGCATAATCGAGGACGGCTTGGCCGTCACCCCAGGCCCCGGCGAAGCCAACAGGGTGGACACCACCGAGTTCTGGTGGGAGAGGGACGGCAGCCTAAACTTCATCTCCGATAGCGCCCGCGTGGTAGTCTATATCCCTGAAAATCACAACGGAACGATGGTAATGTCCATCCCCGGCGGAGGCTACGGCGAGCTCCAGTACCGAAGCGAAGGCAGCAACGCCGCCAAGATTCTGACCGCAAAAGGCTATGCCGTGGCCATCCTCTGCTACCGTCTCCCCACGCGCATTCATTCCATCCCTCTGACGGACGCGCAGAACACCCTGCGCTTCCTCCGCCACCACGCCGCCGAGTGGGGCATAGAGCGCATAGGCGTAATGGGCATGTCGGCCGGCGGCCACCTCGCCTCAAGCGTTTCAACCCTCTATACCGACTCCATCACCCGCCCTGACTTCACCATCCTGCTGTACGCCCCCATCACCAGCGATGAGCCCCTGCGCACCAGAGGCAGCTTCAAAACCCTCACGGGGAACGATCCTGAGCTCATGGAGCGCTACTCAGCCGAGAAACACGTCACCGCCGATACCCCGCCCGCAATCATTTTCCACAGCGCCGACGACCGCGGCGTCAAGCCCGGCAACAGCATATGCTACTACCAGGCCCTGCGCGAGGCCGGAGTACAAGCTGAACTGCACATTTTCCCCATGGGAGGACACGGCTGGGGCTTCAACACTCTCGAAACAGCCGGGTACGACAAACTCGGCCCCTACCGCGAGGTCTTCAACACAGCCCTGTTCACCTTCCTTGAGTCTCTCGAGACTCCGAAGGAAAGCAGCGATTAAATCTCTTTCCGGGAAAGAACATACTGCGCCGCAGCGCACAAATCGCGATAAAACTCCTCGCCGTAGATTTCGGTGAGGGGTTCGCGCAGGAACTCATACACCCTCACACCCTCGCGGCGGCCCTTTTCGAAAGCGTCCTTGCAAATGTCCCAGCGATGGAGGTTGAGCGCAAGTCCGCCCGACGAAAGGCGCGTAACGCGTATGGGGTATAGCCGGCAGGACTGAGGCTTGCGGAAAGCGCAGCGCCCCTCGAAAAAGCATTTCTCGATGGCGCAAAGGCAATTGCCGGAGGCGTCGTAATGGGTGTAGGCGCAGTCGTGGGAGTCGGCTGTGACGGGAGTGACTATGTCACCCTCAATGTCGAGTTCGAAAAAGCCTTTAGCATCCACCGCTTCCCTGCCCTCGGGGCGCATCAGGGGCGAAAAGGCGTCGTAGCAGTCTTCCACCTCCTGAGGCTCCCATTCCTCCATGGGGGCGCCTGCATCGCCTTCGATGCAGCAGATGCCGCGGCATTTCTCGTAGTCGCAGGCGAAAAACTCATCCACGACATCCTCGGAAACGAGTATGTCGCCTATCTGGATGATGGTGCCGAAGTCTTCCCTGCTCATTGGAGTATGCGGTATTCGGCCTTGCTGCCGCCTTCGAAGAACGATATCACTTCCTTCACCTCGACGGGCGTGACGGACTCTATGGATTCCTTGTATTTGGACGTCATGTCCTTGCCGAATGCGTGACGGTCTTCGACGACATCCATAATTGCCGAAGGGTTGGTCTTGTTGAAAGTCCCCTCCTTGACGAGCACGGACTTCAGGGTCTTCAGCTCCTTCTTCGTGGGCTCGGTCTCGAAGAAATCTTCAAGCACGCCCTTCACCACCGACAGCACTTCCGCCCCGTCAACGGGCTCCACGCCCATAGGCAGGCCTTCGCTCTGGCAGGGCCTCAAGGTCACCGTGATGCGCGAGAGCTCCACGGGGAAATAATCCTCCGAAACAGCCACCTCTGCCCACCATCCTGCGTCGGGCAGCGAGGCGTCAAGCCTTGCCTCCAGCATCCTTGCAGCCACCTTTGCGGCATAGTAGCGCTGTGGAGTGATGGTGTGGGTGGACGCCAGTTCAAGATGCAGGCTTTCGCCCGAGACCAGAGAGGTCCTCTCGCTCTTGGATGCCCATCCGGAGCGCAGTTCGTAGCTAGCACCGGCATTGGGGATGATTGAGCGGCCTTTGTGGAAGAGGTTCATATAGCGGCAGAGGGACACCTGCGCAGTTTCTTCGTCGAGGTCGCCGGATATGGCCAGTACGCCGTCGCCGGCCTTTGCGAATTCCTTGAAGAAATAGCCGTCCGCTTTGGCAGGTATCTCGTCAGTCAGGGCGGAGATATATTTGAAGGGGGTAAGGGCGAAAGAGGGTCTCAGGAGGGAGTCTACAGCCGCCCTGATGCCGCTTTCCTGCGAGCGGGCCACTTCGAGGCTCAGGCGCTCGCATTCGGAATAATACTCCCACGCCCCGTCGTCGGGCACGGTGGAATTGAAGATGGACACTAGGCTCGAAAGCAGCAGATCGAGCTTGGCCGAAGGCGCCTTGCCGAAGATTTTCATGGACACGGGGCTCACTTCGCATTTCATGTCTATACCGTTGGTTTTGAGCATGGTGCTGAAGTTGTGGGGGCTCATTCCCGCCACGGAGCCGAGGAATAGCTCGTCGGCAAAGAATGCCGCCTCACCGTGCGCGAGGTCCCTGACAGACGCGCTGCCGCCGCGCAGGACGAACGAATAGTCGAACATGCCGGGGCTGGTGCCTTTGCAGTAGACGGCCTTGACGCCGTTGAGGAAGATCCAGGTGCTGCCGCCGGTGACGGGCTCGGTGAATGTCTCAAGGCGCAGTTTGGAGCGCTTGGGGGCCTTTGCGAGGAGGGTGGTGTCGTTGTGATGGGACACTACCGCTCTCTGATGCTGGTCCTTGCGCCAGGGCGAGAGCCAGGTGATATAGAGGCCGTCCTCGCCGGGAGGGAAGCCGGGAGCGTCGACGCGGATCGTTAGGTTGTCTTCGTCGTCAAGCAGGGCTGCGGCGAAGGAGTTGAAAAACTTTGTCTCTACCTTGGTATCCAGGCGCTTGCGAAGGAGATAGTCGCGCTCCCAGGCCTTGCTCTGGAGGCCGGAGCCGTAGAGGAAGGAGGCAACGCAGCGGTCCACATATTCGCTGTTGGGTATGACGCTGCGGCCGGCTTCGCGATGGCGGTCCCAAAGGCAGGCGATTCGGGCGTCCTCGAACTCGTCTGCCGACACGCCTGCGGCGTCTATGTTCGCAAGTATTTCGGAAATGGTCTCAAGCGCGGGGGTCACGTAATTGTCGTCCACCACGACCGAGACTGTCCAGGACTCGTCGCCTGGGCCGTCGGAGGCCTTCTGCCGCCTGATGTCAAGCCCGGTATAGGGAATGCCGGCGCTGCGGAAAGCCACGGCCGCCCTTTCCTTTACTATGAAAGACAGCTCGTCGAACAACATGTCGGTCACGACGGACTGTATGGTGCCCATTGACTCCCTCGTGGGACGGGGAGAAGCGAACGAGACACTCACGACTGCGGCTTGGCCCGAGGGGAGGCTCGTCGTAATGACATTGGCGCCGGAAGCGGCTTCCCAGATATACTCAGGGTCGGCGGGGACGGGCTCGCGCTTGGTAATCATCAGGGAGAAAACGCTCATCTTGCCCTGGAGGGTCGAAGGATCGATGTCGCCGCTCACGACCACGGCCTGGGAACTGGGACACCTGGAGCAGAGCATGAAAATACTCATCAAGGTGGTATCAGTCACGCTGGCGTCGGTCACGGGGACGTCGGCAAAGCGATACACGGTGTGGTCGTCACCCTGGTCCACGAAGCCCTTGGCTTTATAACCCACGCCCTTGGAGGCAAGGTAGCGGTAGGGGCTTCTGGAGCCGAAGGCGTGGAAGTCCCTGAGCACCTCACGGGCGTCCACTCCGCTTTGTTCGCCCTTCTGGACGAGGGCGAAATCGGCCAGGCCGGGAGTGGCGGGGTTCTTTATAAGGTAATAGTTGATGCCGTTGGGGAAGCTTCCTACCTTGATGTCCCCGGAGACGGGGAGGGGGTCAAGCTCCTGAGCGAAAGCGCTTACGGAACATAGGGAAAGCAGCAGGAAGAATATGGTTTTGAGACGCGAAAACATCATCTTGGTACTTTTCTTGCACAAATGTACGACAAAATTACTATTTTTGCATTTCAAGTAGAGAAACAACCTAAGAATAGTCAAACATGAAAAAGATTTTACTTGTTCTTGCAGCGGCTCTTCTGTCCGCCGGCATCAGCTTCGCCCAGGACATGACCCAGGCCACCGAGACCGCTCAAAAAGCCAATGAACTTCTCAGCACCGGAGACAAGGCAGCCGCACTCGCAGGCTTCCAGGATGCTCTCAACCAGGCTCTCGCCTGCGGAGAAGATGGCGCCGAGCTCGCCGGCACCTGCAAGGGAGTGATTCCCAACATCATGCTTTCCATCGCCAAGGATTGCATCAAGGCCGCAGATTACGACACCGCAATAGAGAAGCTAAATGAAGTCGTCGCCAAAGCCAAGGAGTTCGGCGCCGACGAAGTCGCTGAAGAAGCCACTAAGCTCGTTCCCCAGACCCTTGTCACCAAGGCCAACGGCCTCCTGAAGGATAAGGATTTCGCCGGAGCAGTCACCCTCTATCAGCAGGCTCTCGAGCTCGATCCCACCAATGGCAATACCGCTCTTCGCCTCGGTCAGGCCCTCGCCGGCATCGGCAAGGTCGATGAGGCAGTAGCAGCCTTCGAGAAGGCAGCCGAGAACGGTCAGGAAGCCCTCGCCAAGAAGCAGATTTCCAACATCTACCTCAAGCAGGCCGCATCCGCCCTCAAGGCCAAGAAGTATGCCGACGCAGTCGCAGCAGCCGATAAGGCCAATGAGTACGGCGACAACGCCCAGGCCAGCCTCATCGCCGGCCAGGCTTCCCAGCAGATGGGCAAGGACAAGGACGCCATCGCCAACTTCGAGAAGTATCTCGAGCTTGCTCCCACCGCCAAGAATGCTCCCGCCATCACCTTCACCGTCGCCGCTCTCTACCAGAAGGCAGGCAACAAGGCAAAGGCAGCTGAATTCTACAAGAAGGTCGTCTCCGACCCTCAGCTCGGCGCCCAAGCCAAGCAGCAGCTCGACGCTCTCAAATAATCTCCGCAAAGGATGAAAGCGCTGGAGCTTCTTGCCCCCGCAAGAAACGTTGAAATCGGCATCGCAGCCATAGACTGCGGTGCCGATGCCGTTTACATCGCGGGCCCCTCGTTCGGCGCGAGGAAAGACGCTCCAAACAGTCTGGAAGAAATAGCGCGCCTCTGCGAGTATGCGCACCGCTTCGGGGCAAGGATATTCCTGACTGTCAATACAATAATCTTTGAAAACGAGCTGGAGCAGGCGCGCTCCCTGATGCTCGCGGCGCAGGACGCCGGCGTGGACGCTTTCATAGTCCAGGACATGGCCTTGACGCGCTTCGAAGGCATACGGGTGCCGCTCCACGCTTCCACCCAGTGCGCCATACGCACGGTGGAAAAAGCGAAGTGGCTCGCTTCGCTCGGCTTTGGAAGGCTGGTTCTCGAGCGGGAGTTGCCCCTGGAGCAGATACGCGCAATCGCCGAGGCTGTCCCCTGCGAAATCGAAGCTTTCGTGCACGGGGCCCTTTGCGTTTGTTACAGCGGGCAGTGCTATATGTCCGAAGCCCTGTCGGGACGCAGCGCCAATCGCGGCGAGTGCATCCAGGCCTGCCGCTCCCTCTACGACCTGACTGACGCTTCAGGCAAGGTCCTCGCCCGCAACAAAGCCCTCCTGTCGCTCAAAGACCTTAACCTCAGCGAACGCCTTGAAGATATGGCCGAGGCGGGAGTCACCTCCTTCAAGATTGAAGGCCGCCTCAAGAACATTTCGTATGTGCGCAATGTCGTAAGGCAGTATTCGCTGGCCCTCGACGCCCTTGTCGCCGCACATCCCGATCTATACCGCAAGTCATCTTTCGGCTCCGTCAGCGGCGGCTTCACCCCCGCGCCCGAGAAGACCTTCAACCGCGGCTACACCTCCCTCTACATAGATGGCAAACGCGGTCGCTGGGCTTCTCCCGACACCCCCAAGTCCGTAGGAGAAAAGATTGGTACCGTGGCCATGGTGCGCCCTTTGAAGCCTTTTGGCATGGAAATCAGGGTTAAGCCCGCTTCCGACAGGCTGGTTTTGAGCAACGGCGACGGCTTCACCGTTCAGACCGCTTCAGGCCTCACAGGCTTCAGGGGCGACGTCTGCGAAGGTCTATACATTCGCTGCAAAACCGTCCCGGGCATCAAGGTGGGCGACATCATCTATCGCAACTCCGACCTTGCGTTCGAGCGCGAAATGGAGCGCAAGGCCTGCAAACGCGAGCTGGGGGTCGTGCTGGACATAAGCATTTCCGGGAAATTCTCAATTGACTTCACAGCCCGATGCGAAGACGGACGCGAGGTCACCTCCCCCTTCAAGGCCGACCCTGAGGTGGCGGAGAACCGCGATCGAGCCCTCGAAATGATGCGCTCACAGCTCTCCAAGCGCGCTCTTGACTATTCTTTCACCGTGGGCGAAATCGTCGTTGAGACCCCTGGCGGCGCGCTTCCTCTTCTTGGCGCGGCCACCCTCAACGCCATGCGCCGGCTCATCGCCTCCGACCTCGACTCCGTGCCCCGCGCACCCATCCCCATGTACGAGGGAGAGCGCTCAGAGCAGCCCCTCCCCTATCCGGAGGAAAAGAATTATAAGGCGAATGTCGCAAATCCCCTTGCCGCCGAGGTAATCGGGGCCGGGGTGGACACGGTTGCCGGGGCAGATGCTATCAACGCGGCCGGCGCCGTTGACCCGGCATTCGAAATCTCCCACGCCTGCGGCGCAGAGCTCATGCGCACGCGCTACTGCATACGCTACGAGCTCGGCCTCTGCCCCCGCCACCAGGGCGCTGCTGACTCCGGCCCCCTCTTCCTCGAAAACAACGGACGCCGCTTCGCCCTCAGGTTCGACTGCCTCCGCTGCGAAATGACAGTCTCCGACTGCCGGTAGCCGTAGCGGCCCTTCGACAACGGTTGTTGAGCCTGTCGAAACAACCGGCCCTTCGACAAGCTCAGGGACCGCCTTCGACAAGCTCAGGGGCCGGAGGAAAAATTTAATAATAGTAATAATACTCCCCGGGGGTGAAGGTCTCTTCGTAGAGCTTGAAGGAGACCGTGGTCACGGGCGAGATGGAGACTATGCCGAAGCCGCCTTCAACGTTGCTCGGGAGCATAGTGGGCTCCACGATAGGAGAAACGTCATAGCCGTAGGTCTCCATGTTGTTGAGAGCGCGAAGGTAGTTGTAATAGTCGTGGCTGATGATAGCTAGGCGCACATCCAGATAGGCAGTAACCTCAACCCTTGAAGCCCCTTCAGGGAAAGAATAGTACCTCTGGGGAGAAACGCTCCAGGAGTCCAGCGAGAACTTCACTTCTCCCACGCCGTCCTTGAACAACTTGTCGGAAAAACCATGATTGACATTAGTCGGCAGGAGCTCTTCGAGGAGCGTACCTGTCTGAGAAGCATAGCCGTCCTCGAGGATGCGGTCGTTGAAAGTCTCGTAGGAGATATTGCTCTCGGAACGTATGGTCTCCGAGCGTATATCCCGGCCCTCTTCGTCCGTCCAATAGTAAGTCATATCGCTCACCAGGAAAGCATTGAGTGTGAAGAAACTATCTTCGCCGACTATATCGGTTATCTTGGCTGACACATCGAGATAGGCTTCCTCGTAGGTATCGGCGTCATAAAACTGCTGGCGGTCTATGGTCCTCACGACAGTCTGGGTGTCCACCTGGGACATAACTCCCTTCTGGGGAACGACTATATCGCACCAGGCTTTCTTGTCGCCTTTTACCGCTTCTATCCTAACCTGATCACCAGGCTTAAACTCCGAGGAGAAAGCGTATTCGGTATAATTCTTCGTCCTATAGCGCCAGTAGTCATCGGGGTCCTCCTCTTCAGGCACTTCGGTGGCTTTATGCTCAACGCCGTTTACCGTGCAGACGACGGAAGCGCCTTTCAGGGCCTCCACCCTGTCGGGATAGCTCATTGAGAGAATCACGACGTGATCGGTTTTGGATGCGTCCAGGACCGAAAGGATAGTCATCTCGGCGTCGTTCTTGTCGTATTCGTATTTAATCACATTCTCGCAGGAAGCGAAAACGAGGGCCGCAGCAAGGATAATAAACAATTTTTTCATATCGTCCTAGAAATTGCGGGTTACACTCAGTGAAGGAAGGATGGGGAGGATGGTGTACTTGTAGAGCTTGAGGCTCGTACCAATATAATTCCCCTTCTCGTCGTAGTCAGAGCCGTAATCGGTGAAGACGAAGTTGGGGTTCATCTGGTTGTAGACGTTGTAGACGCTGAGGTTCCAGACCCACTCGCCGCGGTTCTTCCTGGCGTTGTGGGTGAAGCTGACGCCGAGGTTGAGCCTGTGGCTCGGAGGAATGCGGAAGTTGTTGCGCTGGTCGACGTACTGGGCCTCATTCACATAGACGCCGTTGGAAGTGTTGATGACGGAAATCTGGCGCTTGGGGACGGTAGTCGTGCCGCCGGTGGCGAAGGACCAGACCGCGTTGACGTTCCAGTGGCGGTTGAATTTGTGGTCTATGCTGAGGTCTATACTGTGGCGGCGGTCATACTTGTAGGGGAAGGGCTTGCCGTTGTTGATGGAGCCGTCGGGGAAGATGCGATCGCTCTTGGCAAGGGTGTAGGCGAGCCAGCCCGTGGTCTTGCCGGAGGTCTTCTGGATGAAGAGCTCGAGGCCGCGGGACATGCCCTGGCCCATCTCGACGCGGTTCTCCCAGCCGTCGGAGGTGCCTAGCATAAGGGTGCCGTCCTTGTATTCCAGTATGTTATCCATCTTCTTCCAGTAGCCTTCGAGCGAGAATTCCCAGCCCTTGAGGCCGTCGAAATATATGCCTGCTGAGAACTGGTCCGAGGTGACCGGCTTGATGTCCTTCGTAATCGGGACCCAAAGGTCGACGGGCAGCGAAATCTGCGCGGAGCTCAGGAGGTGGACATACTGCGCCATCCTGGCGTATCCGGCCTTGAAGCTTAGACCCATGTCGAAGGCGTATTTGGCGGACACACGGGGCTGGAGGCTCCAATAGGTGCGGCCTTCTGTGTTAAACATCGAAAGGTGGACGCCGGGATTGAAGGTGAGATGCTCTCCTATGCTCAGGTCGTCCTCGACATAGACGGACACGTCGTGACCCTTGTAGAGCTTCTTGGGGTCGGTGAAATTGAAGGTGGTGTCTATGTGGATTACCTTGTTTTCAATCTCCTGGTTGAAGGCAGACATCCTTTCGGGGATGAAGGTGTGGTGGATGTATTCGGCGCCGAACTTGATCAGGTGCCGGGGCGAAGGTGTGTAGTCGAAATCCAGCTTGGCGCTGTAGTCGCGTATGCCGGAGTTGTATTTGAGCTCGTACTTGTTGGAAGTGGTGATGCCCTGGTCCACGATGGTTTCGCCCGAGCCGGCGTTCATCACCATCTGGTAGCGGTTGTAGGAGACGGTGGCGTTGGAGAAGAGTTTGCTGGAGAAGATGTGGTTCCAGCGGAGGGAGGCGACGGTGTTGCCCCAGTGTATGCCTATGTCGGTGCGGTAGCGGCTCTTGTAGCTGCGCTCGACGTCACCATCTATGATGGTGCGATCGCTCTTGTCGTCCTGCTCGAGGATGAACTTGTCTTCGCCTTGATAGACGCCGAGGTAGAAGCGGTCCTTGTCGCTGAGGCGCCAGGTGAGTTTCCCGTTGAGGTCGTAGAAATAGTAATTGGCATAAATATCCTCCAGGACTGTGCGTATGAGGGGGGAATAGAGGAGAGTGTGCATGCCGCGCGCGGAGACGGAGTAGGAGAGCTTGTCCTTGATTATGGGACCCTCGACGTGGAGCTTGTCGCTGATGAGACCAACGCCCACTGAGCCGTGGGTCTCTTTCATATTGCCGTCGTTGGTGCGTATATCGATGATGCTCGACACCCTGCCGCCGTAGCGGGCGGGGAAGGAGCCTTTGTAGAGCGTCACTTTCTTGACCGCCTCGGGCTGGAACACGGAGAAGAGGCCCATCATGTGGTCGACGTTGTAGATGGGGACGCCGTCGAGAAGGATGAGGTTCTCGTCGGGACCGCCGCCGCGAACGTACAGGCCTGCAAAGCCTTCGGTGCCGCCCTGGACGCCCGGCATCATCTGCAGCACCTTAAGCACATCCGCCTCGCCGAAGAGCATGGGGGTGTTCTGGATCTGCTGCAGGGGGATGTCTATGGCCCCGAGGTAGGTGGACTGTATGCCGGCGTCCTTGCGCGCCACGACGGTAGCGCTTTCAAGGGTCGCGCCAGACTTCAGCGCAACGTTGATTACCGTATCGCGCGTCAGCTCCACCTTGAACACCTGGTCTTCGTAGCCGACATATGAGTATTGCAGCTCATGCGCGCCGGAAGGCAGCGTGAGGGTATAGAAACCGAAATTGTTGGTCACGGCGCCGGTCCTGGTGCCCTTTTCGACCAGTCCCGCGCCGATGAGCGTCTCTCCGCTCGACAGGTCGGTGATGTGGCCGCTGACGGTCACCTTGCGCTGGGCGGAGGCGTCGAAGGCCGAAACAAAAGCCGCGGCGAGCGCGGCAATTATCAAAAATCTCTTCATATTAAACGAGCCTGCGAATCAAATCTTCCTTCTCGCCCGCGAGCATGTCGATGACAGGAAGCTCGATAAGCGTGTAGCAGCCGGGGCGCTGGAGCACGGCGGCGCGGGCTGCCATCACCAGCACCTGACCGGTGAGCGCAGGGTTGTTGATCTTCATATTGAACTCGAAAAGCTGGTTGTGGGTGCGGCCTGAGACGCCTTTGCGGACGAGGTTCACGCCGTGGCCGACGTCGTTGAGATCCGCCACGCAGGCGACCTGCTGCACGTGGGTCTCGTCGTGGACGAAATAGGGGTCGGTCTTGATGGCCTTCTCGACGGCGGAGAAATCAACGCCGTCCTCAAGCTCCACATAGACCATCCTGCGATGGATGCCGGTGCCCACGGGAATGGTGACGCTGAGCGCATCGCGTACGCCGGGGATGGAGCGAACGGCAACAGAGTGGCCCATGGAGCGGCCGGGGCCGAAATTGGTGTAGCTGATGCCCTTGGGTGCGAGGCCCTCCATCAGGGCGCGAACGATCGAATCGCTGCCCGGATCCCAGCCGGCGGAGATGACGCTCACGGCACCGTTCGCCTCTGCGACCTTAGCGAGGCGGGAGCGAACGCCCACTATTTCAGTATGGATATCGAAACTGTCAACCGTGCTGATGCCTTTAGCAAGATATTGAGAGGCAGTCTCTTCGACCTTGCGGGAAGGGACGGCGAGGATAGCCACGTCCACCTTTCCAAGCTCGGCGATGTCTGCGACGACGGGGATTCCCTCAAGCTCGGGATAACCTTCCCTGGAGGGCACCCTGCGCACGACTCCGGCGCATTCCATATCGGGAGCTTCGAGCACCGCTTCAAGAGAGGCGCGACCTATGTTACCGTAACCAACGATTGCAATTCTAAGCTTTTCCATATCAAATTCTATTATTTAAATCCGTTTTCGTAAAAACCTTGCATTACTGCCTTTCAATCTTTGCTCCGAGCGTAGCGAGACGGCCCTCGATGTCCTCGTAGCCGCGGTCGATCTGCTCGATATTTTCAATTACCGACTCACCCTTGGCCGACAGGGCGGCAAGGAGCAGCGCGATACCGGCGCGTATGTCGGGGGACGTCATTCGCGCGCCGCGAAGCTGTAATTTGTGGTCGTGGCCTATAACCACGGCGCGGTGGGGGTCGCAGAGGATAATCTGGGCGCCCATGTCGATGAGCTTATCGACAAAGAACAGGCGGCTCTCGAACATCTTCTGGTGAATAAGGACGCTGCCTTTGCACTGGGTGGCTACGACGAGCATGACGCTCAGAAGGTCGGGGGTGAGACCGGGCCAGGGGGCATCGGCGAGGGTCATGATGGAACCGTCCATAAACGACTCTATCTCATAACTATCCTGGGCGGGGACCAAAATGTCATCCCCCTGCTGCACTATCTTCACGCCGAGGCGCTCGAAGCTGGCGGGAATGATGCCGAGGTCGGCGCAGGAGGCGCCCTTGATGGTAAGGGAGCTGCGGGTAATCGCGGCAAGGCCCATGAACGAGCCCACCTCGATCATATCGGGAAGGATGACGTGGGACGCCCCGTGGAGCGACTCTACTCCGATGATTTTGAGAAGGTTGGACCCAACGCCCTCTATCTTTGCGCCCATAGCGACAAGCAGGCGGCAAAGCTGCTGCACGTAAGGCTCGCAGGCGGCGTTGAAGATGGTGGTGCGGCCCTTGGCGAGGGTCGCCGCCATCACTATATTGGCCGTGCCGGTGACGGAAGCCTCGTCGAGCAGCATATAGCAGCCCTCGAGGCCCTTGGCGGCCGTCAGGCTGAATGCGCGGCGCGAAGGCTCGTACTCAAGAGTGGCGCCCAGCTTGCTGAAGCCTTCGAGATGGGTGTCCACCCTGCGACGGCCGATTTTGTCGCCGCCGGGCTTGGGGAACCAGGCCTTGCCGAAGCGCGCAAGGAGCGGGCCTGCGAGCATCACCGAGCCGCGGAGGGCGGCGCATTTGGAGACGAATTCGCTGCTTTCGATGTATTTGAGGTCAAGGCTGGCGGCGCAGAAGCTGTAGTCGCCCTTGGAGTGGCGCTCCACCTTCACTCCCATGCCTTCAAGCAGGGCGATGAGGTTGCGCACGTCGAGTATCTCGGGGACGTTGCTTATGCGCACCGTCTCGTCGGTCAGAAGGACTGCGCTTATGACTTCGAGGGCTTCGTTCTTGGCGCCCTGGGGCGTGATGCTGCCGCTTAGAGGATTGCCTCCCTGGATAATGAATCTGCTCATGGCTTGACTTCGGCTCCGGGGCCGAGATGCTCCACTTCGGGGTGGAGGATTATGTTGAACCTTTCGTTTACAGTGTTGATTATCAGCGATTCCAGAGCGAGCACATCACTGCTTGAAGCGCTGCCGCTCCGGTTCACTATGACGAGGGGCTGGCTTTCCCAGACCTGTGCGCCGCCGACTGACGCTCCCTTGAGGCCGCAGCGGTCGATGAGCCACGCAGCTGGGATTTTCACGCTGCCGTCGGGGAGGTCGAAATGGGGTACTTCGCCCTCGGCTCCCGAGATGCGACAAAAGTCTTCAGGACTGACTACGGGGTTTTTGAAGAAGCTGCCGGCGCTTCCTATGACGGAGGGGTCGGGGAGTTTTGCGCCCCGGATGCCGAGAACGGCCTCCCTCACTTCCATCGGGCTCTTGGGTGAGGCCTGCGTAAACGCCCGGGCAAGACCCTTGTAGCTGAGATTCGGCCCCTTGCTGCGGCTGAGGCGGAAGAGGACGCCGGTAATTATCATTTTGCCCTTGAAGGGCTCGTGCTTGAAGGCGGAATCGCGGTAGGCGTACGCGCACTTTTCTAAGGGGATGGCTTCGAGCCTTCTGGTTTCGAGGTTGAAGCACTGGAGGCGGACTACTATGTCCTTGACTTCGGCGCCGTATGCGCCTATGTTCTGCACCGCTGCGGCTCCGGTCTGGCCGGGGATGCCGGAGAGATTCTCGGCGCCCCAGAGGTGTTTGGATGCCGCCCAGGAGCAGAACTCGTCGAAAGTCGCTCCCGCGCCCACTTCGACCAGCATTTCGTCGCCGTTGTCGCCCAGGATGTCGTAATACTTGATCCTGGAGAAGAGAACGGTGCCGGGGTAGTCGCCGGTGAGGAGTATGTTGCTGCCGGCGCCTATGTGGAATACGGGTCCTGTCAGGTCGGCAGGCCTTATGGATGCGAGGTCCTGGATGATGTCGTAGGAGATGAAACGGCGGCAGGACGCTTTCATCCTGAAGGTGTTGCTACCCGAAAGGTCGTAATTGTCGATGATTTGCAGCATCAGTTCTTCTCCTTTTTCTCCTTGTAGAGGAAGCGCTTGATTTTCATGGTCGCGGTCTTGACGAAGGGCTCTTTTTTTACCTCCACTTCGCTGATGCGGCTGCTGCGGTTCACGTGGGAGTTGACGAACTCGAGTATTTCCTTTTGGCGGCGCTGCATGTCTTCCATGAAGCGGTCTTCGTTCTCGTAGTTCCAGTCGAGGACGTTGTCGTTGAAGTGGACGAGGGCGACGAGGTGGCCGTCGCGCTCTACGACGAGCGACTCGTTGATGCCGGGCATATCGTTGATGACGCCCTCAATCTCTTCGGGGTAGATGTTCTCGCCGGAGGGGCCGAGGATTACGCTGCCAAGACGGCCCTTGATGAAGTAGCGGTCCTTATTGTCCTTGAATGCGAGATCGCCGGTGTGGAACCAGCCGTCGTCGGAGAGGACCTTGCGGGTGCGTTCGAAGTCTTTGTAGTAGCCGGGCATGACGTTGTCGCCCTTGACGACGAGCTCGCCTTCACCGGTCTCGGGATTGACGTTGTCGAGGCGTATCTGCACGCCGTGGGCGGCTATGCCGGTGGAGCCCACGCAGGTCTTGAAGGGGCTGGCGTTGCATATGAGGGGGGCGCACTCGGTGAGGCCGTAGCCAATGGCATAGGGGAAGCGGGCGCGGTGGAGGAAGCGCTCCACTTGCTCGTCCAGCTTGGCACCGCCAATGCCGAAGAATTTGATCCTGCCGCCGAAAGTCTTTTTGAGGCGTATGCCTATGATTCTAGAAAGGAGGACGGGGGCCTTTTCGTGGAGGTGCGAAAGGAACTTGCTCCCCTTGACCGTGGGTAAGATGCTGGACTTGTAGATTTTCTCTATCACGAGAGGGACGGAGAGCATGCAGGTCGGGCGTATCTTCTTGAAATTGGGAAGAAGGACGGAGGGGGTCGGCGGGCGGTTGAGGTAGTAGACCGAGGCGCCGACGGCGAAGGGATAGAGCATGCCTATGCTCATCTCGTAGGTGTGGGCGAGGGGTAGGATGGACAGGAATACGTCCTTCCTGCCCACGTGGTGGGCATGCCAGGCTTCGAGTATGTTGGCGCAGAAATTCCTATGGCAGAGCATTACGCCCTTCGCAGCGCCGGAGGTGCCGGAGGTGTAGATGATGCAGGCTATGGTGTCGCCCATGGGGATGGACACCGTGCCGTCGCAGGTGTAGGCGTCTTCGCCCGTGCGGGCGACGCTGAGGTCGTCAGTGTAGAAGACCACCCTCATCTTGGCGAGGATTTTCTCGGGGACCTTCTCTATGAGGCGCTTGGACACGAAGAGGGCCTTGGCCTCGGAGTGGGTGAGTATATTGCTTATCTCGCTGGTGGAGAGCTCGGTGAGCATGGGGACGGCGATGCGGCCGAAGGCGGTGACGCTAAAGAAGGCCACGGGCCAGTCGGGGGTGTTGGCGGAGAGTATGGCCACCTTGTCGCCTGCGCTGACGCCGAAGCTGGAGAGCTTGTCGGAGAGGATATGGCACTTTTCGCCGAACTCGGCGTAGGTCATGGCGCCGCTGCCGTCCACGAAGGCGAAGGACCTTCGCTTGGCGTATTTGCTTGTAGAATAGGTGAATACGTCCTCGAGGGACGAGAATTTGTGTCTCATTTTCGTTTAATGTTCAGGCGGTTCCGCCCCGGAAGGGAGGAATTATCGGGTGACATAGCGCTCAGGGTGCTTGCCCGTGAGGTGCATGTCTTCGTAAAGTTGCTGAATGCGCTTCATGTCGGCGCGGGCGTCGTCGGTGAGCTCCACTTTCTGTCCGCGGCCTACGCGCTTCGTTTTCCAATCGAAGTAGCCGAGATAGACGGAGCATCCGGTTTCCTTGGCGATGAGGTGAAAGCCTGTCTTCCAGTTCCTTACAGGCTTGCGCGTGCCTTCAGGGGCGAGGGCGAGGTGGAAGACGCCGGGCCTCTGCATTTCATCGATGACGCTCTTCAGGAGGGTGGAGGCGTTTTTCCTGTCCACGGGCACGGCTCCGGCGGCGCGCAGTATCCATTTTAGGCCGGGAACGAACATCTCCTTCTTGACCATGCACCGGGCATGGCCGCCGACGGAGGTGTAGTATAGGTAAGAAATGACGAAGTCCCAGGCGGAGGTGTGGGGAACTCCGAGAATGATGCACTTTTCTTCTTCGACGGGGGGCTCTACTGCGGTCCACCCCAAGGCCTTAAGCATCAGGCCACAAAACTTTTTCCACATACGCGGCAAAATTACTGCAATTTTTGTTCCCCCGCAATAGTTTTCCCTCAGGCCTTTCGGGCGCGGGCGACCGGCGCAAGGCATGAGCTGACCCGCCGCCAAAAAACATGTCGTTTTGGGCTGTTTATTCGAAAGAATAACTATCTTTGGTTTTATGAATAATTTCAGACTTTTCTTAAGCACGCTGCTCCTTGCGGCAGTCGCCCTTGCCTCTTGCGACGGCAAGGATCCCGTAAAGGACGATTCTATCGACGTCAGCGGCATTTCCCTCCCTTCCTCCATCGAGGCCAAAAGAGGCGAAAGCATCAGTATCACCGATAGTAAAAACTCAGTCAAGCAGGGAGACGTGGTCACCCTCGCTTCAATGTCCGGCGGCGGCAGCTTCGACTGCACGGTCGCGGCAGCGGGCGGCGGCAGCTTCAGCTTCACCCTGCCGCAGGGCATCACGACCGGCCGCTATGTCATGCACATCAAGCGCGGCAGTGAAGACAAGACTGCAGGTGTCTTGAATGTCCGCGTCAAGGAAGACTACGACATTGAGCCCGGCAATTCTAACCTTTACGGCCTCGTCTCGTGCGATGGCAAGGGCGTTGCCGGAGTCGTGGTCTCCGACGGCGTGGAGGTGGTCAAGACCGACCTGAACGGCGTGTACCACATCACCTCCCTCAAGGAGCTTGGCTACGTCTTCATCTCCATCCCCAGCGGTTATGAGGCCCCTCAGACGGGCATACTCCCCAAGTTCCACACCATCCTGACCGGCTCCAAGAGCGAGCCCGAGCGCGCCGATTTTACGCTCAAGAAGGTCTCGAACGACAAGTTCAAGATTGCAGTGATGGGCGACATCCATCTCGCCGACCGCAACAACGACCGCACCGAGTTCTACAAATTCACCGCCGACATACGCGACTACAAGGCCGCCAACCCCAATGAGAAGATCTACGGCCTCACCCTCGGCGACATGACCTGGGACCTCTACTGGTACTCCAACAGCTACTACTTCCCCCAGTACCTCGCCGACATGAACAGCGAGGCCCACGGCGTGGACGGCCTCCCCGTCTTCCACACCATAGGCAACCATGACCACGACATGAAAGCCGCCGGCGACTTCGACACCGAGCTCAAATACGTCCGTGACATAGCCCCCACCTATTACTCCTTCAACATAGGCAAGGTCCACTTCATAGTCCTCGACGACATACTCTGCACCAACAGCGGCGCCGGCGACCGCTCCTACAACGAGCGCCTCGACGACGCCCAGGCCACCTGGCTCAAGAAAGACCTCGCCACCGTAGCTAAGACTACTCCCATCGTGGTCACCATGCACGCCCCCATATACCACGACAACAGTGCAGGCAGCTCGATCACTCCCGCCATGTCGTCCAACTTCAGCTCCTTCTTCAGCAATTTCGCAGGCTACAGCGTGGTGCACCTTATCACCGGCCACACCCACCGCATCCTCAACGTAGACGCCACCACTTCCGGCTCCAACTACTTCGAGCACAACGACGGCGCAGTCTGCGCCACCTGGTGGTGGACCCAGAAGTACAACAAGGTCAACGTGGGCACCGACGGCGCCCCCGGCGGCTGGGAGCTCTGGGAAGTGGACGGCACCTCATTCAAATGGCAGTTCCGCGCCACCAAGGAGGACACTTCCTTCCAGATGCGCAGCTACGACCTCAACAACATCTGCTTCGACAAGAGCACAGTCGCCACCTGGCTTCCCAAGGGCAGCGCGTGGGCCCAGGGCGATTTCGTTTCCCGCTACGGTAGCGTCTTCCCCAAGCGCAGCGACAACAAGGTCCTGCTCAACATCTGGAACTACGACCCCAAGTGGACGATTAAAGTGACCGAAAAGACCGACTCCGGCGACAAGCAGCTAAGCGTAAAGCAGGTGAAGGGCTACGACCCTCTCCATATCGCCGCAATGAGCGTCACCCGCTACAACGACGCCTCGCTCACCCAAGCCCCCAGCTTCATCTCAGTCCTCACCACCCATCTCTTCGAGGTGCAGGCCTCATCCGCCACTTCCACCCTCGAAATCGAGGTCAAGGACAGGTTCGGCAACGTCTACCACGAGACCATGACCCGCCCCAAAGAGTTCAGCGTCGCTGCATACAGAACCAATTACTACACTACATACTAACAACAATTAACCAAGCTTATGCGTAAGTTCTTCAAAACATCGCTGCCGCTGCTCGGCGCCTTGCTGTTGCTGCTGGGAAGCTCCCTTCCCGCCGCCGCACAGCAGACCGTCAAGGGCACGGTATTCGACACCGACCGCAGCGCGACCTTAGCGGGCGCCACGGTCCAGGTGCAAGGGAAGAACGTATTCGCGGTGACCGACCTCGATGGCAAATTCACCATCGCGGCCGCCCCGGGAGACGTCCTTCTCGTGCAGTTCATCGGTTATAAGGACGGCCGCGCCAACGTGACCAACGCCGCCAGCTACGACATCATCCTCGCCCCCGACCGCGAGGTGCTCGAGGAAGTCATCGTGACCGCCCTCGGCATGAAGCGCGAGAAGCGCTCCCTCGGTTATGCCGCGACAGACGTATCGGGCGAGAACCTCACCGCCGTCCAGAACAGCAACTGGCTCAGCAGCCTCCAGGGCAAGGTGGCCGGTCTGCAGTTCAACAGCGCCTCCTCCGGCCCCATCAATTCCCAGAGGGTCGTGGTGCGCGGTGAAAGCTCGCTCAGCGGCGACGCCTCCGCCCTCTATGTGGTGGACGGCATCCCCATCTCCTCCGGCGCAGTGAGCAACGCTTCCGGCGCCCTCTACACCAACCAGGACAACCCCATCGACTTCGGTGACGGCGCTTCCGACCTCAACCCCGACGACATCGAATCCATCACCGTTCTGAAAGGCGCTGCCGCAACGGCCCTCTACGGTTCCCGTGCAGGTAACGGCGCCATCATCATCACCACCAAGGGCGGCATGACCACCAAGGGCATAGGCGTGACCTTCAGCTCCTCCTTCACCGCCGACACTCCGAGCTACTGGCCCAAGTTCCAGAAACTCTACGGCTCCGGCAACGACGGTGGCGTCAACGAGTACAACAACTGGGGCGCAGACTACAACCCCGAAGGCCTGGGACGCAACCAGAGCCGCTACGCCTGGGGTGAAGCCTTCGGAGACGGCACCAAGATGCGCTACCAGTACGCTGGCATGAACTGGGACACCCTGATGGCAGAAAGGACCCCCTGGGTCTATCAGGAAGACTGGTTCACCGGCCTCTTCAAGACCGGTTACACCTTCGACAACACCGTGACCATCGAGGGCAGCAACGGCAAGGGCACCTCAGTCCGCTTCTCCATCAAGGACACCCGCAACGACTGGATACTCCCCAACACCGGCTACAAGAAGCAGACCTACTCCCTGTCCGTCAACTCAAGGATAAGCAAGGCCATCAAGCTCACCGCCAAGGCCAACTACTACCGCACGGACTCGGACAACATGCCCTCCAGCGCCTACAACAACAACTCCGTCATGTACATCCTCCTCTGGTCGAAGAACACCGACAGCATGAAGGACTACTACGACGAGTATTTCCAGGGCCGCTACAACGCCACCACCTACGCCAACTACGACCTCCTGGTCCAGAAGGACAACTACTACAACCCCTACCGCACCCTCTACGAGATGACCAACACCATGGACAAGGACCGCTTCTTCGGCACCATAGGCGTGGACGTCAATCTCTGGCAGGAAAAGCTCACTCTCGAGCTCAAGACCGGTATGGATATGGACCACCAGTTCCGCACCCAGCGCAAGCCCAAGTACTCCTACAACTATCCTGACGGCTGGTACCGCGAGCAGAACATCACCAGGTTCGAGGCCAACAGCAGCTTCATGCTCAAGTACACCGACGCATTCGCCCACGGAGACTTCACCCTCACCGCGGCATTCGGCGGCAACAACATGACCTACAACTACGATTCCTGGCGCTACACCATCGATAAGCTCCTTATCGACGATACCTACAAGACCATCAACTATCCTTCCGGAACAATCCCCGACGTCCCCATCACCCACACCAACAAGGTCGTCAACTCTCTTTACGGCCTCCTGTCGCTGGGATGGAAAGACTGGGCCTACCTCGACGCCACGTTCCGCAACGACTGGTCTTCCACCCTCTCGCCCGGCAACTGGTCCTACTTCTATCCTTCAGTGAGCGGCAGCCTCGTGCTCGACAAGCTCTTCAACTTCCAGCAGAATCTCCCCTGGGTCTCGTTCCTCAAGCTGCGCGGCTCCTGGGCCAACGTGGGTAAGGACACCACGCCCTACGCCATCAACTACGAGTACGCCTCCACCAACTATCCCGGCGGCTACCGCCTCGGCGCCACGATGCCCAAGTACGACCTCATGCCCGAGAACGTAGAGACCATGGAGGCAGGTATCGAAGCCAAGTTCCTCAAGAACAGGATAGGTATCGACGTGGCCGTGTACCAGAGCGACGTGACGAACCAGATTTTCGACGTCCCCTACGACTACATGACCGGCGCCAAGTACTACACCCAGAACATTGGTCTGATACGCAACCGCGGTATTGAAATCGCCCTCAACTTCGTTCCCATCAAGACCCGTGACTTCACCTGGGACATCAACATCAACGCCGCCCGCAACGTCGGCGTCCTGATGAAGATGTACGACGGCTGGAACGACGAAAATCCCCACCAGGCCGACTACGTGACCTCCATCGGCAGCCGTCTGTTCGTCTATAACTATGTAGGACAGCAGATGGGACAGCTCTGGGGCAAGGGCCTCATCCTCGCACCGGAAGGCTCCTGGTACACCGATGAGAACGGCAACAAGGTCGACTGCTCCGGCATGGCCATCATCGACGAAAAGACCGGTCTCACCTCTGCCGGCGACGCCGGCGACCTGCGCTACCTCGGCAACGTCAATCCCGACTGGACAGGCGGTCTTACCACCTCCTTCCGCTGGAAAGACCTCACCGTCAGCGCAGCCTTCTCCGCCCAGCTCGGCGGCCGCACCTACTCTGTCACTGCAGGTATCCTCGGCTATCAGGGCAAGCTCACCAACACCCTTGAAGGCCGTTACGACGGCCTCGTGGCTCCCGGCGTCAACGTCGTGGATGCCGAAACCGGCGAGTACAAGATCAACCAGACCCTCTGCACCGACATCTACAAATACTACCAGTCCGGCGTAGCGAACCGCTACAACTTTGCAGCATACACCTACGACACCTCCTACCTCAAGATGAAGGAGCTGCGTGTCGAATACAGCCTCCCCAAGACGGCTGTCAAGAAGATAGGCTTCCTGCAGGGCGCTTCCATCGCCGCTTATGCCACCAATCTCTTCTGCCTGACGGAATATCCTTTCTTCGACCCCGACTGCGGCCAGCTCATAGGCGGCACCATCAAGAGGGGTATCGAAGCCGGTTCCTTCCCTATGAACAGAAGCTACGGCGTCAACCTTAAACTGAAGTTCTAGTATGAAAGCTCTGAAGATATTCGCCGTCACGGCGCTTTGCCTCATAGGCATTTCCTCCTGCACCACGAACTTCGAGGAGATCAACAAGAACCCCAACAAGCTCACATACGGAGACATTCAGGCATACAACATGCTTGAACCCCTTCTCTACGGCATGGGCGGTTACTATCAGTACCACGCCGGCTACTGGACCAACAACCTCATCCAGTACACCTGCTACGTATCCGGTGCCACCCGCTACCTCGCCACCTACTACGCCCTTTCCAACGGCCACTGGCAGACCATCTGGGACAACTACGCCCGCCTCGCTTCGGACGCCAACCACATGCTCCAGCTTGCCACGACCGAGGGCAAGGAAGACCCCTTCTACGAAGGCGTAGCCATCACCCTTAAAGCCCTCAACCTTTATTCCCTGACCACCATCTTCGGCGACATCCCCTATAAGGAAGCCTTCAAGTTCTCCGAGAACCTGACGCCCGCCTTCGAGAGCCAGGAAGAGGTGCTTGGCGAAATCGTCGCCGACCTGGGCAAGGCTGCCGACATCTTCGCCACAGCGCCCAAGACCGGCAACGGCGGTATGGATTCCATGTACGGCGACAGCGCCGCCAAGTGGCGCAAATTCGCCAACTCCCTGAAGATGAGGGCCCTCTGCGTTCTCACCGGCATCTCCGACAACTATTGGACCTCCATCCAGACCATGGTGGACGACCCTGCAGCGTATCCCGTCTTCGCTTCCAACGCAGACAACGCCAAGATACCTTTCCAGACCGTCGATCCCTACACCAACCAGATGGGTCCCAAGGAGGTTCCTTCGATGTTCGACGCCTACAACCTCACCGAGAAGATGATTGCGCTGACCACCATCAAGGACGCCGACGGCAACGACCTCTATCAGGATCCCAGGCTTGTCATTTTCGCCACCCAGAAGGGCGGTAAATGGACCGGCGCCGTCGCAGGCTGCCTCAAGCAGGATTTCAACACCGAGATGAACAAGAAGCCAGCCACCATGAACGCCAACGTTCTCCACAGGGACGACATGGACGCCTTCGTGATGGATTATTCCGAGATTCTCTTCATCCTCGCCGAGGGCGTGCAGCTCGGTAAGCTCTCCGTGGCCGGCCAGACCGCCAAGTCCCTCTACGAAGCTGCCGTGCGCGCCAACATAGAGAAATGGGCCCCCTACATCACCTACAACACCAAGTACCGCGAAATCACGAGCGCAGCCATCATCGACTACCTCGCCTCCGACCTTGCGAGCTATGACAAGGCCGCAGCAGGAGAAGGCCTCTACGGCAGCGCCCTGGAGCTCATTCTTTCCCAGAAGTGGCTCTCGCTCTACTGGACCGGCGGTTTCGAGCCCTACACCCACTGGCGCCGCTGCGAGTACCCCATCCTCACCATAGGTGACGGTACCGACGCCAACCAGTACGAACTGCCCACCCGCTTCGGCTATCCCAACTACACCGTGTCGACCAACAGCGCCAATGTCAAGGCAGCCCTCGAACGTATGGGA
Organism: uncultured Bacteroidales bacterium; assembly: GCA_947302175.1. Classification (GTDB taxonomy): domain Bacteria; phylum Bacteroidota; class Bacteroidia; order Bacteroidales; family UBA932; genus Cryptobacteroides. Next base: position 49,354 of record CAMYVB010000006.1, read on the forward strand.
GGCGAAAACGACATGCACACGCCGCTCGACTGGAGCTACAAGAAGCGCAACGGCGGCAGCCGCAACCCTCACCCGCTAGCTAACTCTACCAACCAATAAACGCGAGAAGATATGAAGCGATTAATCAATATCATCCCGTTCGCCCTGGCAGCGCTGATGCAACTGACCGCCTGCCAGCCTGTAGAGCCCATTGAGGAGCCTTCCTTCAGCGTCAAGGACGCTGCTGGCAACCTTGTCCTCAGTTATGTCCAGGCCAATGAATATGCCCTGGATCTCGCATACTACCAGTATTCCAACACCGCCAACGCGACCAACGAAATACTCAAGGCCGATATCTTCGAGGTCAATTCCAACTGCTCATGGCGCCTGGAAGCCAGCGACCCCGATAACAGCACCTGGGTGCGCCCCTTCCCCGACAAGGGCGAAAAGGAGGGCATCTTCTTCTTCGTCGTAGAGCGCAACAATGACCAGACCGCTTCCCGCACCGCCCTCTTCCACGTCATCATCAACGACGGCGTGGCAGACCATGCAGTCCCGGGCAACATAGTCATCACCCAGAGCGCAGCAGTTGACTTCCTCAAGACCAACCAGGCCACAATCGAAGTGGTGAAGGAAGGCGGCAACGCCAACGTGACCGTGACCTCCAACCTCCCCTGGAGCTATGAGCTCACCCCCGTCGCCGACTACGCCTCCCCCGCCATTGCCGAATGGATTACCGACAACAGCAAGGAAGAGAGCACCGGCGTGTCCAGGAAGCTCAGCTTCAAGCTCTCCGACAACTCCAACGGCTCTATCCGAGGCGCCCTTCTCACCATCACGCCCGAAGGTCACCCCGAGCTTATCAAGACCGTTGCTATCACCCAGTACGGCGTGGATGTCGAAGTGAGCGGTTTCCCCGTCAAGTGGCAGGGTAACGCGGGCAATGCCAACTATCCTTCCTGGCCCTCCGCCAGCAACGCAGTGCCCACGATCAACGCAGTCTCCGGCACCGGCACCATCACCTTCATAAAGGCCGATGTACCCGGCATCAACCGCGCAGCTTCCACCACCGACTGCTCCGGCGGCAACCCCCGTATCAACGGCGTATGGCCAGGCGACTATCTCCAGTTCACCGTGCCCGTCCCCGTCTCCGCCGGGTCTCTGATCAAGCTCCAGTTCGAAGGCCGTATCTCCGGCTCCGGCGTACAGCACTGGCGCCTCGAGTACAAGGACGGCAGCGAGTGGAAGGTGGCCGGAACGCCTCTGACCGCCAATCTGCCGGCCGACGCCAAATGGCCCGCCGAGACCATCACCTACACTCATGACATGGCCCCCGGCGGCTCCGCCGACGAATACAACAAGATCATCTCCCAGGTCGTACGCTACGAGAATCTCACCGACGAAGTCGCATTCCGCTTCGTCGCAGCCTCCAACGTCATTGCAAGCTCCGGCGAGAGGATGGCCGATCCCACGACGGCTTCCGCCCGTCTGGACTGCTCTGCAGGCACGGCAGGCTGTGAGCCCGAGATCAGCTGCGTCGCTTCCGGCGGCGAAGTCAAGCTCGCCGACATAGAAGTGAAGGGCCTCGACAAGGACTACATCCTCTTCGACGGCACTCCCAAGGCTCCCGTGAGCTTCAGCGTCATCGCTTCCGAAGACTTCATCGTCACTCCTTCAGTCGACTGGCTCACCATCGAAGGCGAGACCTCCGGCATTGCAGACGAGGAAAAAACCTTCACCGTAGTCTGCGAGCAGAGCACGCTCTCCGATCCCCGCGAAGGACGCATCGTGGTCCAGGCCGGCGTGACGAAGAAAAACATCTCCGTCATCCAGAGCGCCGCAGGCCAGCAGCTCGACGCATTCATCAGCCTCTCCAGCGGCAACGCCATCACCGTCAAGGCCGACGAAGGCACGACCAAGGTGAAGGTCCAGTCCAACGTTGAGTTCGAATATGAATCCACCGTCGACTGGCTCACCATCGAAAGCGCAGGCACCAAGGCCCTCGTCGAATGGAAGGACTTCGTCCTCACACGCAAGGCCAACGACTCCCCCGGTCCGAGGGTAGGTACAGTCCGCTTCTTCAATACCGAGAAGAACGTTGAGACCGTCCTGACCGTCAGCCAGGAATGGGAAGAGCCCGTGGTGGACAACAACCTCATCCAGTGGGGATTCTCCGCCAACCTGATGCCCGCCTACAAGGACGCCTTCGAAAAGGACAATGCCTTCGAAGCCAACGTAGCCGGTAAGGGCACGATTTCCTGGGTCGATCTCCCTGAGAACATAGCCCTCGACGTCAACTCCAAGAAGTCCCACCTCATCGGCGGCACCGGCCAGCCCTATGTCACCGGCGTATGGCCCGGCGACTACTGGCAGTTCAGCATCCCCGCCGTCGACCTGCCCGCAGGCACCGTCGTGAACTTCAAGGCCCTCCACAGGATTTCCGGCACAGGCCATAAATACTGGAGGATGGATTGGAGCGAAGACGGCACCACCTGGACGCCCGTCAAGGAACTCCAGACCGAGACCGAGACCGGCACTTCCGCCCAGTACACCCACATCGCACCCACCAAGGACGTCCTCCTCGACGAGAGCTTCACCCTCAAGACCGGCATCGTGAAGGGTTTCATCCTTATACGCTTCACTTGCGCGGCCAACTGGCAGGGCAACAACTCCGGAGCTCTCCCGGCTCCCAACGGCGGCACACACCGCTGGTCCGGCGCCGAGACAGACGGCCCCGTGATAACGGTAGAGAAGCCTCATGACCCCCTCAAGGCCGAATGGCTCTTCACCAAGGATGCAATGACCGACCCTGAGACCGGCTATGCCGCCACCTTCGGAGGCACCACTGCCGTGAACGACAAGAACCCCGGCGACGGCGGACTTTATGTCGCTTCCAACGTGACCAAGGGCGGCAAGATCACCTATGTCCAGGTGGACAAGACCGCCATCGACACCGGGGGCAAGGCTGCACGCCTCGTCGGCGGCACCGGACACCCTTACGTCAACGGTGCATGGCCCGGCGACTACTGGCTCTTCGAGGCCTCTGACGGCTTCACCTACAAGGCCGGCACCAAGGTCCACATCAAGTTCCAGACCCGCCTCTCCGACACCGGCCACAAGTACTGGAAGCTCGAGTACTGGGACGGCGCCGCATGGCAGCCCGTTTACGAGCTCAAGGAGGCCACGGTCGGCGAAGGCGATGCCGCACAGACTTTCCAGTACAACTTCGAGCCCGTTGCAGCCAGCTCCAATTCCCTGGTCGATTTCACCTGGACTCTTGCGGCCGACTGCTCCAAGATGCAGTTCCGCTACACCTGCATGGCCAACTGGCAGTACAACGGCAAAGGTGCCCTTCCGGCTCCTAACGGCGGCACATGCCGCATTGCCGGCGCCGCAGGCACCAGCCCCATCTTCGAAGTCGTCGCTGAATAAGTCCCTTATTCTGACTTCTTTTATTCCTTCTCACCTTCCCGCCACGCGCGGGAAGGTGATTTGGATAAAATAAATAAAAATTATGGAAAGGATTATTGTATCTCTTACCACCTACTACAGAAGGATTGCGAACGTCCCCGTGGTGCTCGACACCGTCTATGCCCAAACCGTGAAGCCGGACCTTGTGGTTCTCAACCTCGCCTACGACGAGGTCGTCCCTGAAAACGTGCAGAAATACATAGACGAGCACGGGATAGAGGTGAATCGCATGGCGGACACGAAGGTTTACAAAAAGTTGATTCCGACGTTGAAAAAGTATCCGGACGACTGCGTCATCTCAATCGACGACGACCGCATACTGCCTCCCGGCATGTTTGAAGACTTTATTTCCGTCCATAAGCAGTACCCCGGCAATCCCGTCAGCGGAAACAGGTACATGGCGTATGGCTTCCAATGCCACTGCGGCAACGCTTCTCTGACGAAAGCCGAGTATTTCGGGAAGTACCTGGACCGTATCATGGACGACGAAATTATCGCGAACTGCCCCATCGACGATGTGACATATACCTATTTCGCGAATAAGAACGGACGGCCCTATATCAGGACAAAGAACGAGTACTTCGACAACCTTCCTCCCTACAACCCCGGCAAGGGATACTCCAACTCATTCAAATTCGATCCCGTGGCCGCCTCCTTCGAATATTTATTAAAGCACGAGGGGAAACTGCCCTTCCCGAATTTGGAGTTGTACGAAGACTACTGCGACCAGCGGATCATGCAGTCCGACATAATGGAGTCATATATTGAAATGGGGCGTTGTGAAGGGCGCAGCGAAGTCAAATCAAGCATCACCTACAGGTTCGGTTATTTCTTCTCCAGCCCCTTTATCCACCTTGTCCACTATCTCCGCTCAAAGAAGCGCTGAGCGCCTCTATTTTGAGCGCAGCGAGGGATCAACAATTTTTCGGAACGCCTCAGCCGCTGCTGCATTCGAATACTTCTCCAGGTACACCTGCCGCGAGTAGGCGTTGAACCTGGGGCGAGGCGACGAAATGAAACTATTGATGGAGGAGATGAAGTCTTCTGCGGTGTTGCACAGGCCGCCGACCTCTGCGTAATCAATTTCATATCCGGCGAAGGCCTCGTCCGTGCCGAGGATGTTCTTGCCATACATGAGTGATTCACAAGTCTTTATCTTCATGCCACTACCCGAGAAAATGGGCAGTATCACTATGTCCGCTTCCTCCAGATAGGGCCTGATGTCCGGCACGTCGCTGAATACCTCCACGGCGCCCAGCTCAGGATGCTCGGACAGCAGGCGGGCCATGTCGCGCCCGACTACACGCATTCTTATATCCACTTCGGGAAGCACGTTTTCGACGAACCAGAGAATGGCATCGTTGTTGGCCCTGTAATATGCTCCGAGGAAAAGGCACAGCGGCTTTCGGGAAGTAAGGACTCCTTCCTCACCCAAAACCTTAGCGCCCGCGAAAGCGTCGGGGAAAGTAACTGAAACAATGACGTCGGCCGCTCTGCCATAATGCTCCTTGAGGTAGTCCGAATCCCTTTGTGAAAGTGCGCAGACGGTGTCTGCATAGCGGCAGGAAAGAAGGTCGCCCTTGTCGGCGCAGTTGATTACAAGCTTGCGAAAAGGCAGCTTGCCGCCCATCCTGGCCTCGAAATACACTTTCTCTATGTTGTGGAAGAATGATACGACCTTCCCTTGGTAGCCATCCTGCTTCAGTCTTTTGGCTATAGGACCGAAAAGGCTGCGGTCTATGAAGACGCAGTCATAGCCTTTGGCAAGGCGGGATATCTTCCGCACCCGCATGGGAGAGAGGCCATAGAAATAGCCGAAAACAAACCAGAATGCGCCAAAGACTTTGGCAAAGGGGGTTTTCTTTCGCGTCTCGTCGTGGATATAATAAGAATCCACGTTTTCTTCACCGACAGCCTCGCACACAAGCCTGTAATTGCGAAGACTCCCGTGTCCGCCGCCCTCGAGTATGCCTTCGGAGCGCTTATACCATATATATAGCAGCTTCATACGTCCTGGTTTATTTTGTAGGTCAATCCCGCGACGGTTCCTTTGAAGATGGCCCAAATCTTTTTGAATTTGTCCTTCTCTCCGAGTATTATGCGCGGGATGCGGAATGAATATGAGTGGAGCGTTTCCGCTTTCACATGCTGCGCGAATTCAGGATATCTCCTGATTACAATCCAGTGGTTGCGGTAAATGCCATAGAGCCTTTTAGGAGAATAATTGACCGTGGTATAGGGTTTTCCCAAGAATTTCTTCACTACGACATCTCCCATATGGTGGATAAGATGCCCTTTGCCCAGTTTGTAGACTTTTATCCCGGCCCTGAGGGCCCGTATATGGAAATCCACATCCACGGCATCGAGGAAGAAATCCGTTCCCCATCCTCCTGCAGCACGCACGTCGCGTATGCTTTGCAGGGTCCCTGATGTAATCAGTTCATTCGTCGGGATGAAGTCGCCAGAGACTTCCTGCTCGAAAATGCGGGGAGTATATATGCCTTCTGGGACTAAACCGCTCAGAGCCAGGTCCCTGAAATCACAGAAATTCTCCCACTTGGAGTCCTGATCCATAGTAAGGAGCCACTGATAGCCGTTTTCTTCCGCATAATGCCAGGCGTAGTTCAGCGCCTCGGGTATGCCGCGGTTGGTCCCGTCTCCGCAGAGTTCCACATTGGGGTAGTCCAAAGCAAACGGGGAGTTGCACCATAGCAGAGTCCTATCCACATAAGGGGCATAGGAGTCCAGGTTCCCCTTAAGCTCCTCGATTTCGGGATTATATGCCACCACTACGGCTAGTATCTTGTCCATCTGTCTATCAATCAAAGTAATTGGCGCAGTAGAAGGGGAAGAAGAACGCCCTCACGGCAAGGATGACAGGATTCACCTCCTGCGAGAAGAAGATATATTTCCTGCGCCTCAGGCAATGGAACTGGAGCCTCAGGACTGAGAGAGGGTCCCTTCGCGAAGACAGGCGAGTAAATTTCAGCGCATTGGAAAGGTGCTCGTTGGAGCAGTTTATGGTTTTGAGGAAACTGTTCTTTGCCGAGTAGCAGGCGAGCATTTCGTCGCGGCGCTTGAAATACTTTACCGCAGTATCCGCCACGGCTGCCAGGAGGTTCATTTTGGGCCGCAAGGTGGTCGATGAGGCCCCCGTTGCCTGGTCGGCATGACGGCGGTAATGCACAAGATACTCATTGCAAAACACCAGCTCTTCCCTTGCAGCGGCAACTACCGCTATATATTCATCCCAGAACCATTTGTAATATATTTGGAACTGAGGGACTGAAAGATTATTTATGAACTCCTTGCGTATGAGCATGTTGTGCCCGGGGGCGATGTTCGCCAGTATCAGGCGCTCCACGCTGTAGTTAGGTGTCCTCTCATCAAAGAACCTAACCCTCTCCCCCTTGTCGTTGAAAGAGTCGCTCCTTCCGAAACTGACCTGGCCGCCACGGGTCTCAAGACAGTCAAGAAGTCTCTCAATTTTGACCGGCTCCCATATGTCGTCCTGGTCGGAAGTGGCGATAAAGTCGCCCGTCGCCTTGGTAATCGCATCCAGGAAGTTGAGATTGAACCCCAGGTTGCGCTCATTGCGTATGAGCTTGATTATGGGATATTTCGCCTGATACTCCGCTATTATTTCGCAGGTGTCGTCGGTGGAGCCGTCGTCCTGAATGATGATTTCGTATAGGGGATAAGTCTGCGAAAGGATGGAATCCAGCTGCTCCTTTATATACTTCCCTCCGTTGTACGAGCACATTACTACGCTTATCTTTTCCATATCAGAGGGCTTTGTAGTATTTTGCGATAAGGCGCAGGACGGGCGCGGACAGGAAGCCGGGGATGCATTGCTTGAAGAGGCGCACCATCTTTTTGTGGCGCAGCATTTTCTTTCTCTCCGCGGCGATGTCTATTCCGCGCGATGACAGCAGGCTGTACATTTCCTCGGCTGAGGCTATTTCGTTTTCGAAGGTCGTGCCTTCCCTTTTTTCAACGCGCGCAATCAGCCTGTCCATACCGACGAATTTCCTGCCCTCAAGGTAGATGCTTGAAAGCTGCTCGAAATCGGCGGCGAAGCGAAAAGCTGTATTGAAAGGGTGCTGCCTCAGAAGCTCCGTTTTTACGAAAATCGCCTGGTGCGAAACGCTCATTTTGCGCTCCAAATTTACATTGCGGGGCATCACGGGATAGGTGCCGTACTCGAATACCTGCTCGTATCCGCCATATACGGCGTCGGCCTCGGGATGACTGTCAATAAAAGCTGCGACATCTTTCAGGACTTCGTCGTCGAGAAAGCAGTCGCCCGCGTTCATGAAGATAATCCACTCGCCTGTGGCAAGGCCTATGCCCTTGTTCATGGCGTCGTATATGCCTTTGTCCGGCTCGCTTACAAGAACGCTTATTCGGTCGCGGAAACCTTCCAGCAGAGCCATGGTGCCGTCCTTGCTAGCTCCGTCCACCACTATGTACTCGAGGGCGGGGTATCTTTGGCCTATGACCGAGCGCACGGTCTTTTCAACGGTCTTTTCGGCGTTGAAAGTAACTGTGATAACTGATATCTTCGGTTCCATGGGGTCAGGCATGTTTTGAGTTACGACTTCGCGCCCTTAAGAAACGCTACGCTTTCCTTGAAGGTCACGGATTTGCCGGCCCACATGAGAAGTATATACACCGCCGCCGTGAGGACTATCTTCAATAGCAGAAGGACTACCATGTTGCTTACAGCCCTGAGAGCGAAATAAGCCGCCCCGACGGAGATGAGCGAGAAACCGAGGAAGGGCAGTATGTCGGAAAGCAGATTGACAAGCGTGTATCCTATCTCTTTTTTCACCAACGCCTGCCATACCACCAGCCAGAGCACGTTCACCGAAGTTATGCCAATCACCATGGCGGTGATTCCATAGGGGAAACAGGCAAAAATGGTGGCGATGAGCGCCACGCAAAGGAAGATGCTCGACCACATGTAGGCCCCGGAATTCCCGCGGCTGAGAAGGAGCCCCATGCACACGGCAATCAGCGCGTTGAAAGCGCCCCCGACGCAAAGTATACGCAGCAGAAGGACGCTGTCGGCCCACTTGTCGGTCAGGGCAATAGTTATGAATTCCGGCGCGATGAATGCCAGTCCCAGCATGGCCGGGAAAGAGACGAACGCGGCGAAGCACATTATCTTGCGGAAAACCCTGAGCTGCCGATCCTTTTCGTCGACGACACTAGCGAGCACCGGGTGGGTCACGCTGTTAATCATTCCGCTGAGGACGTTAACTCCCATCAGCTCCCACTTGCCGGCCTGAGTGTAGTAGCCCACCTTGTCGGCGGGATAGAAGCGGCCCAGGAGCACTGTGATGAAGTTGCTGCTCAGCAGATTGACAAAGCTCGTGATGACCATCTTTATCGAGAAGCGGAGCATCTCGGAAACGGGACGGAAGTCAATGCGGAAAGAAGGGCGCCATCCGGAGCTGATCCAATAGCCCAGATTGGTAAGGAACCCAAGAATCAGGGCCTGGATTACGAGCGTCCAGTAACCCATCCCGCGATAAGCCAGATATACTCCAATGCTCCCGGAAATCGCGACAGCACTTATATTGCTGATGGCGATTTCTTTTATCATCAGCTTTTTTGTAAGGTAGGCCTTCTGAGCCGGGCCGAAACCTGAAACGAGGAAACCGAACGCATACCAGCGCGCGATGGCGACTAACTCCTGATGATGGAAAAAGCGAGCAATAAGAGGGGCAAACGCAAAGAGCAGTACTGCGCATATCACCGCCACGAAGATATTGAACCAGAACACGGCATTGTAGTCTTCGTGCTTGATTTCTTTGCGGTTGACCAAGGCCGAGCTGAAACTGCCGTCCACCAGGAGGCTCGCCAGGAGGCTGAAAATGGCCAGCATGCCGACAAGGCCGTAGTCTCCGGGGGAAAGGGTGCGGGCAAGGTACACTCCGAAAGCGGCATTGAGCAATTGCTGGATGAAATTGCTCGTTCCTCCCCAGAACAGTCCTTTCGAGGTCTTTTCCTTGAGTGTCGATTCTGCCATACTAGTTCCTAATTCTCCTGGAAAATCTTTCGCTTTGTTCTCTTAAGCCACTCATAGACAGAGGCATAGACGACAAAAGCGGCCCTGTGGTTCAAAAGGAGGGCTTTAATAACGGTATGTTGAGAGGGAAGGGCGTTAACCTTGTAGTCTTCCCGGCATTTATCAAACTCCGTGCGCCAATCTTCCGGCCTGAAGGCGCAGAGATAGCGGGCATATTTCATCACCCACCCGGCATGATAGTCGCGGTACAGAGCCTCCACGTCGGCATCGACAGGCCCCATTATCCCGAGCATCTGCACTGAAACATCTATCGCGTTTTTGTATTTGGCGCTGTTCATATTGCGGGACTCGCTGCCCGTGTGATTGCGGTAGTAGTATAAGAGAGCGTCGGTATAGGCATAGCCTTCGCAGCGGCTCAGGGCCTGGAAGACAAACACCTGGTCTTCGCTTTGGATAAGCGTTTCGTCGAACGACAGGCCTTCGATGATATCTTTTCTGAAAAGCTTGTTGCAGGCGTAACCCATCGCGTTATACGGGCCTTCTATCATGTTCCTCCACTTGTCATGCTGAGGCACAAAGACCCTGATTCCCGCCTCTGCAGGCGCATCGGGCTTTTGGAAGAAAAAGGTATCGAGCCTGCAGGCCGCCATGGGGGCGTCGAACTCCCTGCACAGGGAGAGCAGCGTTTCGCAAAACGTGGGGGCGACAATGTCGTCAGAATCTACGAAGCAGATATAGTCGCCCGTGCAGCGCTCAAGGCCGTAATTGCGGGCTGAGGATATGCCGCCGTTGGGCTTGTGGAAGACTTTGACCCGCCCGGCGAAGGAGTCGCACAGGGCGGAGCATTCCGCGTCCGAACCGTCGTCCACAAGGACTATCTCGACGCTTGGGTGGGTCTGCGACAGCAGCGATTCAATACATTCATTCAAGTACCTGACGTTGTTATAGACAGGTACTATGACGGATACTGTTTCGTTGTTGTCTCTCATATCAATTACTCGGAGGCCGCTAATGCCGCGCTATGCCTTTGCCGCCCTTTTGCGCCTGATGGCGCGGCGTATTTTCCACGGCCAGCGGGAGACCCTCTGGGGCACTTTTATAACCCAGCGTATGATTTTGTTGCCAAGAAACGCAAGTTTGTCGAGGGGGCCGAACTGCGGAAGGGGAAGGCCTCGAAGCGAGTATGCTTCCCTAATTATACTGTCTATCCTTTCCTTCTGCTTCCCGTAGGTGGGCTGAAAGTGGCGCACCATCCACGTGGGCATGGAGTAGAAGCGGGCGTACCAGGTGTGCATGCAGAGCATGTGGCCCTCCTCGTCGCGGGCGACGGAGCTTATACCGTCGGCGTGGGTTTCATACGGCAGGTAGAGGATGGGCAGTTCCTCGGCCATCCAGCGGAAGAAGGGGTAATAAGGCTCGATGTCGTCCAGCCGGGGAACCATTTTCGAGCGGTCAAACTTTGTGCGTATCAGCTTAAGGTTCAAGACATTGAAGAAGGGGTTGGTCACCGCCGAGTCGCCGTCGCCCCGCTTTTCGGGGAATCCGGCGTTCGCCCAGCCCTCCGCCGCGACTTTCTTGACCAGGGCCTTGACGGCCTCGGGGTCGGTCACGAATGCGTCCTCGTCCACGTTGATCGCTATGTCGCAGTCGAGGTCTTTGAGCATGGTGTAGAAATACCCGTCGGCGCTTTGGTCGGTGAGCCTGACGCAAGGGTAGCCCATGCCCTCGTACAGCCCCTTGGAGAGGCGGTACAACTTCAGGTCGAACGAGCGGGCGAAAACCTTGACCCGCAGATTCCCAGTCTCAACGTCTGCCATATCTGCAAATATACACAATTTGCGTTTCTTTCTTATCTTTACCAAACTCTTTAAACCATTAGCATCATGACCACAATCTATACCCTCACCTCCTCCCTGCACGACCACGCGGCAGTGGAAGCTGCGACCAGGAGTTTCCTCGAGCCCCTGAGCATTGACTACAAGTACGCGGGCGACGACTTCTCCACCTACGGCAAAAGCGGCGGCCTGGAGCTCATTTTCGTGCGCACAGGCGGCACTGAAGGGCTATTCCTCCAGAAATTCCCCTCCCTCCCCAAGGGCGGCACCTTCTACCTTCTCGCCTCCGGCACTTCTAACTCCCTTGCCGCGTCCATGGAAATACTCTCCTTCCTCACCCGGCAGGGTCTGAAAGGCGAAATCCTCCACGGGAGCACCGAGTACCTGCGCGGCCGCATCGCCACCCTCGAAAAGGTCGCCGCAGCGAAAGCCTTCCTCAATGGAAAGCGCCTCGGCGTCGTGGGAGAGCCTTCAGACTGGCTGATTTCCAGCGGTTGCGACAGAAAGGCCGTGCTCGACAAGGCCGGCATCGAGGTGCTCGACATCCCTATGAGCGAACTGCTCGCCGGATTCGAAAAACTCAGCCCCGACTCGACTGCCGAGCTCGAAAAAGTCCCCTGCCGCGAAGGCACCCTGGAGAAAGTCAAAAGCTCACTCGAGGGTGCCGACCGCATCTACAGGGCGCTAAAAGAGCTTATCGGGCGCTACAAGCTCGATGGCCTGACCCTCCGCTGCTTCGACCTTCTGACTTCAGTTGGCAACACGGGTTGCCTTGCCCTTGCGCGCCTTAATTCCGAGGGCTATGTCGCCACCTGCGAAGGCGACATTCCTGCCATGCTGTCAATGCTTTTCGCAAGAGCCCTGACGGGCGGGAGCGGCTTCCAGTGCAACCCCTCACGCATGGATCCCTCGAAAGGAGAAATAGTGTTCGCGCACTGCACACTCCCCCTCTCGATGGCGCGCAGCTACTCTTTCGATACCCATTTCGAGTCCGGCATAGGCGTCGGCATCCACGGCGAAATCCCCGAGGGCCCGGTGACCCTTTTCAAGCTCTCAGGCGATTTGGGGCGTCATTTCGCCGCCTCCGCAAGCCTCGAAGCTAATAGCTATGAACTCAATTTATGCCGCACCCAGGTGCTCATACGCCTCGACGAACCTCGCCTCATTGGCGACTACTTCCTAAAAAAGCCCATAGGCAACCACCACATTCTGCTCCCCGGCGACCACGCCGCCGCCCTATGCGCCCTATGCGAGGCATTGTAATAAGCGATGGTTTGGCTCGCTTTTTGTAATTAAATTTATTTAGGAACTATTTAATTATTGTTTTGTAACTATGAAGAGATTCGTTTCTATCATTCTCGCAGCATCCATGATGCTCGCAGCACAGAGCTCTTTCGCTCAGGTTATCGTAGGCGGTGGCTACCTCAATTCCACCCTCAATACTGAAGGTTCAAATCCCTCCAACGCCAATGGCGCATACGCAGGCGCATCTTTCAACCTCCCCGTTGCTGAAGGTCTCAGCGTCGCTCCTGGTATTTACTGGTCCATGCTGACTTCCAAGGATGTCTCCAGCCTCGGCAAGTGGATCACCACCACCGGCACCTTCACCGAGCACGCCCTCAACGTCCCCGTTCTCCTGAACTACGGCGTTAACTTCGGCGCAAACTCCAAGTTCTTCGTATTCGCAGGTCCCACTGCCCAGTACGGTCTCTCCTCCACTGTGAGGACAGATGTCACTTCCGTTATCGGCGACGGCACCAACACCATCAACAACTATGAGGACGGCAACTTCAACCGCTTCAACGTCTATGTGGGCGGCGGCCTCGGCGCCAGCCTTTCCAAGCTCACGCTTTACGTTGGCTACGACTACGGTCTCCTCAACCAGTACACCGGTACTGACGCCGCCAAGGCCCACAGGTCCAACCTCAAGGTCGGTGTCGGCTTCAACTTCTAATTATTGTTAATCAACAGTTCCAAAAGCCTGCCGCTTCCCCGGCAGGCTTTTTTCGTCGGTCCCTGAGTCTGTCGAAGGGCCGCCTACCTGCGTCATTCGCCGGCTTGACCGGCGAATCCCGGTCCCTGAGCCTGTCGAAGGGCCGCTATTGTACGATAGCGCCTGCGACGATATTGGCGACGGCGGCGCGGGTGGCGGCCATGGAGCCGGAGTCGGTGGGATGCACCCTGTTGGCAAGAATGATGACTGCCGTGCGGGTGCGCATGTTCATTATTATGGAAGTCCCGGTGTAGCCGGTGTGTCCAAAGGTGGAACCTTTGTCGAAAATGTCGCCGCTGGTCACGGCTTTGTCGCCATAGGTGTCCCAGCCGAGGGCGCGCCCGACTGCAGGGTCGTTGTCGCGGGGAATCTCAAACATTAGCCGCACCGTCTCGCGGCCAAGGATTCGCCTGCCGAGTATCTCTCCCCCGTTCATCAGGGCCGCGGCCATGACGCAAATATCAGGGGCGCTGGAGAACACCCCGGCATTACCGGAATTCCCCTTGTTAATGAGCCTCGCCGTAGGGTCGTGGACTTCACCGAGCAGCACGTGACCGTCTTCAAGCACCTCGGTGGCGGCGCATTCAGGCGGCACGAGGCGGCTGCCATCAATGGGGAAATAGCATGTCGAGCTCATTCCCAGCGCATCAAAAACGTTACGCTGCACATAATCGCAGAGCCTTTCGCCCGTAATCTGCTCCACGACGTGCTGCAGGGTAATGAAACCAAGGCAGCTATAAATCTGCTTCGTGCCTGGTTTGCAACTGCGCGGAAGCTCGGTCGCGATGTAGGCCATCAGCGAGTCCGCATCTGCCGAAGGATGTTCAGATAAATAGCTCTGAGGATGGATGTAAGGCGGCAGGCCTGATGAGTGCGTCAACAGGTCCTGAATCGTTATAGGATCCTCGCCGTCAGCGTCCTGCCAATTGACAAAGCCGGGGATATAGCGGTCCACCCTGTCGGTCAGGCGCAGCCGTCCTCGTTCAATGAGCTGCATCACGGCAATCGTTGTTCCTAGGCACTTGGACACCGACGCGAGGTCGAAAACGGTATTCTCGGTCATCGGCAGTTCTGACGGCACCGTCTGCCGCTGTCCGTATGCCTTCAAAAAGGCTATCTTGTCGCCACGCACCACCGCTACGATCGCGCCCGGCGTCACCCTTTCGTCAATCGCCGCGGCAACGACGCTGTCCACGAGGGCGAAACGCTCTTCATCCATCCCGCAGGCAGCGGGATTCGAGCGCTGCAAGCCGCCCCGCCCTGAGCAAGCAGAAAGCAGAACTGCGGCAAAGAGCCAAATCAAACTATTTCTCATAATCGGCATTTTTTCGAGGAACTCTCAGGCAGCAAAGACCGAGGAAAGTCAGCGCAGCATTGAGCGGAAGTATTTCATATCCAAAGCGATAGCCGCCAAACCACTGCTCTGAATTCAATTGCAGGATTAGGCAAATGAGCGGCGCAATAACTGCCGGAAGCGGCACAAAACGGTCGCGGACCCGCGCCTTGGTCAGTATTCCAAACGCAAACAAGCCGAGTATAGGCCCGTAAGTGTAGCTGGCAATCTTATACACCGCATCGATGGCGCTGGTCGAGTTGACCGCGCCAAACACGACGATAATCAAAGCCATAAGGGCTGCCATGCCCACGTGCACCCATTTCCTTACCGATGCCTTTTGCTGCCTCAGCACATCCAGGGTGAACGAAGTCGTGAGCGAAGTGAGCGCCGAGCCGCCTGCGCCATAAGCGGCCGAGATCAGCCCGAGCAGGAAGAGGACGCCGACCACCAGCGGCAGGCCGCCTTCTGTCGCCACCGCCGGGAAAAGATTGTCCCCGCTCTGAGCAATGCCCATCGCCGAGGCATACTGATACATGAGCACCCCGAGGCAGAGGAACATGAAAATAACCACGGTCTGGAGAACAGACGAAAGGATCAGGTTCTTCTGCGCATCGCGGTTGTTCCTGCAGCTAAGTGACCGCTGCATCATGTCCTGATCGAGGCCGGTGGTCGCAATCACCGTGAAAAGCCCGCCAAGGAACTGCTTCCAGAAAAAACGCGAGTCGTTGATGTCGTCAAAAAAGAAAATGCGCGACATTCCAGAGCCCTTGATGGAAGCAGCCGTGCCTGAGAAGGAAAGACCAAGCCCCCGCGCCACGAAAACGGCAGTAAGGACCACCGCCGTGACCATGCAGCTTGTCCTCAGCACGTCCACAGCAATCACCGACTTCACGCCGCCCCTGAAGGTATAGGCAAAAATAATTGCGACATTGACCAGTACGTTAAGATAGAACGGCAGGCCGAGAGGCCCGAAAAGCAGCAGCTGCAGCGTCAGGCAAACGACAAAAAAGCGCACCGAGGCTCCCAGCATCTTGGAAATGAAGAAGAACCAGGCCCCCGTTTTGTGCGAAGTGACACCAAATCTGTGGTCGAGGTACTGGTAGACCGAAACCACCTGCAGGCGGAAATACAAAGGCATCAGTACGAAGGCTATGACAAGGTAGCCGGCAAGGAAGCCCAGGCACATCTGCAAATAGCTCATCCCTGCGGTTGCGACCATCCCGGGGACGGAAACAAAGGTCACGCCCGACATACAAGCGCCAATCATCGCTATCGATACCATCCACCACGAAGACTGCCTGGCGGCGAAGAAGTCACCGCCCCTGCGCCTTGTCAGCGCCGAGATAAGCAGGATCGCGGCAAAGTAGGCCGCCATTATGATTACAACAGTCAGAGGGTTCATCACTTTGGTAAAGATAGCAAAAAGTTTCTTCTTCCACCCTTGCCCAAACAAACGGATTTTTCCTAACTTTGCAGCGACTTCCCGTCACCCTCCGCCCCGGTGGTGAAATGGTAGACACGAGGGACTTATATTATTTGAGTGCACTCTCTGAAAAGAGAGCTGTAGAATGCCGTAAATTCAAGGAAACCTTAGCAGGTCAAGCTGAAGGCAATCTTGAGCCAAGCCTTCAACAGAAGGAAGGTGCAGAGACTAGACACGGCACACCTAAAGAGTTAATCTCCATGGTGAAGGAATAGTCCGGACTACAAACTGCAGCGCCGAGACGGCGTTTCAGGTGGCGAAAGCTATAGTGGTAAGAAAATCCCTTGGCCCGAAACGGCCGTGCGGGTTCGATTCCCGCCCGGGGCACCTTGAAAAGAGCTAACTGTTTGATTTTCACCAGTCAGCTCTTTTTGCATCTCGATTTTTGCCGACTTTTTGCCGATTTATGGGCGTTTTTGCCTTTCCCCGTGAATGAACTCCCAATATATCTGTTTGAGAACTCAAAATAATAAACCCCGTCACGTGGCTATTCAACGGGGTCTATATGAATGTCTTTTATTCTAGTTGATTAATTCCTTGATGAACTTAATTCGACCAGACTGACACTCTAGGTAGGTGAGTTCAACTAATCTCTTCATTTCCAGCGCTATTAAATCCTAAAAAACTACATAATACTATTTGAATATCCACTGATCATTAATTCCAGTTCCAGTTATTGACCTATCTCCTTCTGTAGCGACTTTAATATAGCTTTTACTATCTGGCGGAACCGTTTTTTTACCTCTTTTTTTGTCTTTCCGGAGATCTTCAACAGCTTTATTAAATGCATCAAAATAGTCTGTTGCACTCACATATAATACATTTGTTGTGTCATCTTTATAACTATCTCCCTTATTCATTAATACAATTTGTGGTATAGTTGAGAGCTCATGAACAGGGGTACATCGGAGTCCATCATAAAGATTGAAACCCTCTAATTTCCAGGCTTTATACTTTTTGAAAGCAGGGCATTGAACAATAACCTTATTATAATCTATCTCGGATTGTCCATCTTGACTCCATGACGGGCAGTTACTAATAGATTTTCCCATCAGTTCAATCCCACATGATGTAAGTACAATCGCGAAAAATGGTTCTGACTCAAGAATTTTACTTATACATTCAGCATGTCTTGACAAGTATTCTAATGCGGAATACTTTTTTACTTCTACGGGTTTATCATTATTCATTTCCATGGTTTTACTAACTAATAAAAACTCTTCTGAAGTATTTCAGTAAATATTACAATTCATCGGACTCAAGAATCTCAGTTTCATTGTAGAGACCTATGACGAAGCGGCCGCCTCTTTCCATGCCGCAGACGGGACCATCGAAGATCCAACGGTTGCGGGACTTGAGTGCGGAGCAACAGTAGGTCGTTCCGTACACTCTTTCAACCATGAACCCAGCGCCCTTTAGGGTGTCCATATAGCGATAGATAGAGCGGCTGGATGTTGCCCATCACCTACGCAATGTCCTGCACCGTATAACTTGCGTTGCCGGTGAGGATTGTCAACAGACGGAGTACTCTTTCAATTTTCGGCTGATCCATAACACTGAGTATTTGTGTATGTTTATTCCGTGGATGAATCGTCTTCTTTTGAAGATGAAAAGACTGGCATGGCATCCCAGCCGGCTTCATTAGCCAAATTGTAGGCTCGCTCTACTTCTGAATCCTCCATATCCGCATAGGGATAAATACTATCTTCATAATAGTTAAAGAATAGTCTTCGTAACTCATCTTTTGAGGCAAAGAGAAAAGCATCATCGGACCAATCCTCCAGGCGGACAAATGAGTAGAATACGTCTCCCTTGAATTCTAATTTGGATAATTCTGCCTTTAGGGCATTCAGTGTTTTTTTGAGTCTGTCACCTTCTACTAACCATGTGCCCTCTATTGGGTTATAGTAAGTGCATACATCTTCAAAAAACTCGTTTTCAAGTAGTTCTTCATCAGAAATGTTGTTACCCGCCATGAGCCTTTTCTGAATATCACGAAGCTCATCCGTCACTTTATGCTCAGAGCATGGCCAACAAGCAAAATTCCCCAGATCGGTATAAGCTCCTTCGCTCGTTAATACTGTGAACTCGAACCCCATATCGTACGTCAAGGTCAAGCCACAAACTATGGCGTTTTCAATGCTTGAGAGCTTTTTTAGATAATCGCCCCGAGTCATATCTGATAAATAAAGAGCAGTTTTATTACTAAAGTTGCTTAATCGCTATGCGAGGCATTTCGGTCTTAAACTCAGGGTCGATATAGTGACACTGGGTCTTGATGATGCCACGACGGTGGATGGCCGGCTCGAGGCAGTAGTAGTTGAACTCTTCGACGTTGACATCCTCAACGGTCTTCCAGTGGGGGAAGAAGAGTTTCATTGCTGCGGTTGCTATGCGCTTGACAGCCTTGAAGTCGCGCATATCGGCGTTCTTATCGTACTCGACGAGCTGGTCAAAGAGCATTCCGTAGACATTTTCCGTGCGGAGGCTGTGCATAATCTCGGAGAAGTACTCAACGTTGATTGTCCAGCCCTTGAACACCATATCCTTGGTGATTCTCGGGAGGTACCAGCCTTCGATGAAGCAGTGGAAGCGGTCGAGTAGGGCGGACTCACGGAAACTGTTCGGCAGGGAGTCGAAGTAGCGGTAGTTGACGGGCTTCTTGTTGTGATCCAGAGGGATATTACCCATCAGCATCAGGCCGCACTCGGAAGTGATTTCCTTGTTGTCGATTGTGGTCTTACCAGCCTCCAGATATGCCTTGAGGGCTGCTTGGATTTCGGCAGGCTCTTGGAAGACGATAGTCTGGATTTCGTCGAATGCAGTGTAATCGTGGTTGCAGATGATGCCCAGCTGTTCCTTCTGCTTATCGTAGAGGAGTTTTGCTCTGGTCACCTTGCCGCCGCTGATAATCCACCCGTATTTGGAAAGGTTGCCGAACACATAGGACTTACCTGTCCCTTTAGGAGCCAGTTCAATGACGTTAAGGCGAGGTTCAATAAAGATGTAGAGGCGGGTCAGGAATTCCAGCTTCTGCTGCATACTGGCAAAGGTGTCGGCATCGTACTCCATCGCGGAGAGAAGGACGTCTATCCATTCTTCCGTAGTGAAGCTCTTGCGGGCCTCCCGGAGATAGTCCACGTCGACTGATTTATACGGCTTAAACGGCTTGTAATCCACCATTTCGACATGATTCTTCTTGCCGTTCTCATCAGGCATCAGGCAAAGCTTGATGATGCCCCATTTTTCTCCGTCCACGAGTTCTCCCTGGTGCTGTTCGTAGATGTAAGGGGGAATCTGGCCCTCGTTGGATTTGATGCCGAGATCCGGAATTGAGAAACGTCGAAGACCGTGTACCAAGTCAATCGTGATTGTGAAACGAGTGAGCAGGGTAACTTCTTCGCCAGTGCCCAGCCGGTCTTTGACGGATGTCGCCTCACGAGGGATAACCTTGTCGAGGAAGTTGGTGAGAGCGCCACGGTCCACGACACCTTCCGAATTGATATAGCGCTTCAGAAGGTAGTCCTTCACGAAGGAAGGAAGGTTGCGACCGGCGAATAGACTGTCCGTGGAGTTCGGGTCTTTGTAAATCGCCATCGGGGCGAAGTACGTGCGTATCTTGTTGCTAATTTCAGCGTTCATATGCGTATGGTATTTTCAATCAAAACAAATCGTCTTCTACAACACCCAGGTTGATCTTTATCTTATAGCTGTGCTCCATTTCCTGGACGACAAGAATAACCTTATCGACATTGGATGCAATCACCAGAGGTGCGCTGCACCAAATATCACCGCCCTCCGCATGCATTTCATAGCGCTGGCCATTGTACAGGAGGTAGGGGATGTCGGCACTGGAAAGGCCTGAGATCTTGAAACGTACCACCGGGTTAGATGCGGACAGTTCCAGCGTCTTAGGTGTGATGCTTGTGGTGGAGTGGAAATTGGAATTGGAGATGATGAATATCGGAACAAGTACTTCCTCTGGAGTACAGCCGCCATGACAACCGCAGTTAGCGTCAACCTTGGATGTCAGGGATTCGTGGCGAAGGGCGCAGATGGTTCGCTGGTCGTCAAGAATCTTGTATTTCTCATCGCTTACCGCCGTACCTTTATTCCAGGTCGCAAAGCGGCCGCTATGGTCGCCGGTGATACCGTTGAGGTTGAGGCCGGGAACAAGTTGGGACAGGTAGGAAATACCGTGGTCTGAAATGATGGCGATCTTCTTCCCAGGGTTCTCGTCGAGTATGCGATTAATGGCTTCCCGGATTTTCTTCATATCCGCAATGATATAGGACGGATAGGGGCGAGACTTATGAGAATCGCCATCCAGGTCACCATTCTTAGGCAGCGTACCTCCAGAGAGTTTCTGCAGGTCATACTTGTTGATTTCCGTGGCCGTAGGAATGATTGAGCGGGCAATCAAGACATCATTTAGATAGTAGTCTTCGTCGTTACGGGCATCGACAACCTGTTTGATGAATGGTATCCATTCCATTCCAAGACCGTCTATCCAGAAGTAGACATCAATATCGTTACGGTTGCACATAATGTTGCGAACCGTCTTGAAGCTATTGTACCAGTTGTTGAAGGAAATCTCGTTGGCATTCTTACTGAGAAGCAGATTATTGATCTCATCAGTATAGACATTAGCCAATTTCGCTCTTTTGTAGGCATCTATGTATGACAGACACCAGATCTTGTCAGCTTCCTGCGTGCCAAAGGTCGGCTTCATATATGCGTAGAGATCCGGATACACATCGGCAATCTCAGTGGGGGAGATTGTACCGTCCTTGAGCCACTGAATAACAAGGCGTCTTTCGACATCTGTCGTAGAGGTAACGTACCTCAACGCCGACTTGGTTCCGAGGCGTTCTTCCGTCTCCTTCAACTTGCTTTCAAGCAGTTCCTGCACCTCATCTGGTAAGACGATGCTCTGTGTCTGTGCCTGGCGCAGGCCTTCGTTACGCTCATCAAGGTTGTCTGCCTGATCCTCCAGGTGGAAGATTGTCAGTAGAAGGTTCTGGACAAACTCGGAATTGTTGTAGGTGGAGCAATTCTTAAGAGTGCGGCATATGTAGCCCTGGTCGCAGAACTTATTGGTATAGTATGCGCTAAGCAACCAACGGCTATATGCATCGTGGCTCTTGAACCAAGTCTGATAGAATACCTTGTGGTCGGCCAGATCGTAGATGCCGAACTTAGCATTGAAGAATGCGTTGAAATTGAAGTTGTGGATGTCAATCTCGCCGGCAAGCCGTAGCCAGAATTGCTCGTCTTCGGGCTTGTATTCAACCAGGTTGAGGGACAGGCCAAGACCTTTTGTCAAGAATTCATAGACGTTGTGGCAGACAGTATAATCGAAGGCATTGTCCGGCTGAGCATATTCAGCATTGACAAAGATGGACTGAGAGGTGCAAATGATCGTATGTTTGATATCCTGCTCTTTCCATATTTGCAGCCATTCCATCGCATTATGGACAAGCGTAGCCTTTTTGTCAAGCCCCTTTACATTGTAGGTCGTATTGTTGGTTAGGACCAAATTGTAGTTGAGCTGATGATCCGGAGTCTTGAGATACCACATCATGCACTGCGGGTCGTTGGCGTACTTAGACATTTTGCCATGTAGGCCCACAATCGGGATATAGACTCGACGATGCTCGATGTAGTTTTGCTTACTATTCTCAGCGCCTTTGATGGTAGCAATCAAGGAATCAAACTCGTTGCTGGTTTTGTTGTTGTAAAAACGAGCCAGCTCCGAGAATGGCGTAATAACCGTGTCAAAAGCACAATCCCGGGCATAGTTAAAAATCTTGTCTGCCAGAGTGCTATAAGTAACAATCACATCCGGGAAATTCTTGTCCAGCCAGAAGTCAATGCTCTGGAAGAACAGGGAATTTGAAGTTTGCCTTGATATGAATTCGTAGCAGTCCCGGAAGTTGTCAAAGAGAACAAAACGAATCGGATAACGGTCGGCAACGAACTCCCCGTTGCTTGGATTTGTTTTATCCTGATCAACTGCCTGCATCAGGGCTTCTATGTCTGCGTACTGAGTCAGCATAGCATTTAGTCGTTCAGTATGATGTCAAGGATAGAATCGTAGCCAAGATTGACGAGACGGCTAAGCATATCTTTCGCTTCGCGAATCTCTGTAATACTGTTCACTTTGTCGAAGGCCTTCTTTTTACGTTGGTCGTAAACAGGGGAGGGCTGCGGCGGAACAGGAGGGATCGGATGAGGACCGGGAACCGGAGGAGCGGGCGGCACTGCAGGCATCGTGGAAACGCGCCATTTCAGAAGCGCGTTGAGCACTTCAGATTCGTTCCAGAATCCAACGGAGGACTCCAAGTGCTGGGTGATATATAGGAATGCGTTATCAAACTCTTCCTCTTTCAATTTCACTGTTTCCTCTGTCTGGAGGAATGACAGGAAGCCTTTACGGAAATTGTCCTGGATATTGATGAGATTCTTCAATTCGAACTCGTACATCTTGAAACCGTCAAGCGTTTCAGAGAGGAGATTCGGATTGGAGGAACCGATTTCTACACAGATAGCGTTGATGTTATCAATGAGGGTCTTCAATTCTGGCTTAGCCACATCATCCGGGAGGTGTTTCAGCGACCAAAGCGGATACTTCTTATCCGGTACATAAGAATGCGTCATAACCCAACGTGCGTTCTTGAGGCTGCTGATTTCAGTGATTCCTTTGTAGCTTGTCAGGTTGAAGATCTTGATGAAGGACTTACACAGTTTACCTTCTTCCGGGGTTTCAAAGCGGAAGGTGACTTTTGGGGAAACCTTGCCCTCCTCCCATGCTTTGAACACTTCAACCACATCCTCAACCAGATGCTGAGCCTCACGAGGCTTTCCGTTAAGGTCGAAGATTTTGTTGATATAAGGACGCATCGCAAAAGCCAGCATTCCCATACCTGCATGGGACTGGAAGAGACCATACGGCGGCTGTGTCAGTTCAATGAACTTTTCGCACAGATTAAAGGTGTTTGATTTGTCAGCATATTTAATCTTCTTATCGACAAACTGGCAAACCTTATAGAGCGGATGCTCAGGATCGACATCTGTTTTCCATGTAAGGTCATCATTGACGCTGTCTTGAAGAAGGAAATTGATATGCATAGCCTGTCCTTTGCAACGATCCGTAATCTCCTTTTTAGTATTGTACGAAAGGACATTTTTTACGGTCTCCTTGTTGAGAGCTTTCTTCCAGAATGTCGTAGAAGACTTAATCTTAATAAGTTCCAATGACTCTGGACCTGAAGAAAAGATTACAGGTGAAATCTCTGAATTAACGAAGGTCGGAAGCTTAAGCGCCGCGGAATTCATGGTCTGACCGTTGATATAAGTCTCAAACACACCTCGTCTGATATCCTTAATCCATTCCTTGAGCATATCCGATGCTAATTTGGCATGAGATTGCTGTTGGTCAGCAAAACCGTGCTGCTGCGCGCATTTAGAGTTGGCTTGATACTCAATGAAGCGGTCGTAGTTAGTGTCTGTTAAAACATTATCAAAAACAATGAAGGTGGTTGTTAGGAAGCGATCTTCAGTTGAATTACGACGGGCGATATCTTTCAGAGAATTGAGCTCATCAGGATTCTTGGCAACCATCATCGCAAAGAATAACTCGTAATCCTTTGCGGACTTTCGGCCATTTTCAATCTTATTAAGAAGCGTGAACTCGCTGGCTTCAAGAGAATAAAACTGGAAGCTGCAAGGACGTGTAACGCCGCTAAGGTATTTTGTAAACTCCTCAGAAGCCACAGTCCCAAAGTTAATAACTTGAGCAGTAGTCTTGAAATCAGTGACAGTAAGGTTCTTCTTTATATCCTCAATCTCCTTACGAGGAAGAGCCGAGAATTGAATAGAGTACATTCCACCCGGGGCTCTTTGGATAATACTCTCTTCGTTGAACCAGTTCAATATGTCTTCAACTTGAGCTTCAACAGATGTCCCAATGAATAGTTGCTTGATGTTATCCTCACTTGGCGTGACCGATTCATTATTTGCAATATTATTGAGTGCATTCAATAGTAAAACACTTTTGAAAACGGCCAGGTGATTTGGTCCTTCGTGCTTTACTCTAAGTTGATGTGAATTAAACCGTTCAGTAACAGCGCCATACTTGGCCACGTTGTCATTGAATTCAGAAACAACATAATCCCAAAGGTAGTCAGCTGTTATGGTCTCTCTGTTCAAGAACTTATTCTCATCATCAAGGAAGAACTTGATTGCTTCATTTTCTCCCAAGAACTGGAATACGCTTCTGGAAGAGGAACCTGCTTCACGAGCATAATATGTAGCAAGATTCGCTGTTGCCGGATGTACGGGGAAAAGATTCTTGATATCAGCAATAGTTTCACCAGGATTTGCGGAATCCTTCGTAAAGTAATTGAGAAGGGGAGCGCACTTGTCGTAGAACGCAGAATTAATCCTTTTAAGTTCCTCTTCTGTACCAACCAATTTGAACTTCCTGGACATGATCTTAAATGCTGATACCGGTTCCATATTGTATCGCATATAAAGATAACGTCCCTTGGTTTTGTCTCGTTCTTCTGCTTTCAAAGAGTTGAGTGCTGAAGGGTGAGAGATAAAGAAGAGGTAAGAATTGTTCTCTGTATTCATCGTCTCATCGGCAAGCCTCTGGAGGTCAACAAGGAGGCTAAGCCCAATGTCAGATTTCATGACATCAGTGAACTCGTCCCAAATAAGAAGGATGCCGTCATAGTCGGTTGTTTGAGCAAGTTTTTTCTGAACTTCAAAGAACCACTCGCTCAACTTTTCAGACTCAAGTCGCACGTCTATGCCAGTATCGCGGAGTACTTCCTTCACTTTCGATAGCGTGCCAGAATCCTGGTCCTTCAAATTTGAAATCAATTTGTCCGTTGTCGGGGTGAAGGATGACAATTTCGGATTCTGCTGAAGGATAAGGTCCCACATCTGGCGATTGTTCTGGATATGACTAACATAGTTGTCATAATCCGTCTTGACATCAATTTCCAAATTGGCCTTACGAAGCGCCTTTTTTATCTCACCCTGCATTTGGAGAGAAAGGTCATCCTTGTGGGCAATCTTATTCTGACCATACATTGTGACAGGGAAGAGCCGTTTCTTCGTACGCAGATCGAAGATGGAATTCTTCAGTACAGCATATTTCGGGTCAGCATACTCCTCATTCACATATTCGGATATTTCGGATACCGGGTCACATAACAAATGCTTTATGACGGCAGCAGCGTGTGATTTACCCGTACCATAGGTACC
This sequence comes from uncultured Bacteroidales bacterium, assembly GCA_947302175.1. Lineage (GTDB taxonomy): Bacteria > Bacteroidota > Bacteroidia > Bacteroidales > UBA932 > Cryptobacteroides. The sequence continues at coordinate 74,764 of CAMYVB010000006.1, forward strand.
CTCAATCCAAAAGGACTTGTGAACATTGGTGTCGTTGTTATACACCGCATTAATAATCTTTCGGAGAATGTCATTGAACTGCTCATTAGCGATGAAGACACGCCATGCACCATCTTCTTCTGTTTGGATGTTGTAGGCGGCCTTTTGACCTCTCAACGCAATGATGTCAGAATACTTTGTTGCCATATTATTGATTATTGTCTATTGTCGTATTAAGCTGGAAATAAGAAATAATTTGCGCCTCGTAATACCGTCTTGTATCCTCCTCCTGCAAAAGATCCCATAATGTGTTGTCCAAATATCCATAGGAAGCATCCTCCCTAAACATTCTTGTTGATGGACGTGCATCCGGGGAAGGCTGTTTAACCCATTGAATATGCCAATATCCGTCGCTTACGAGATAGTAAAACGGTTGAAATAGAGGCGCAACTTTCAATCCGGGATTGTAGTGTTCATATAACTGAACATATGTATCTTGAAGAGATGAGTTGTAATAAAACTTATTGGAAGATGCTTCACCTCTACGTATAACCTCTATTAGGGCAAGAACAAAAATGGGTTTTGCGTTAATAATACCTCCATTTCTGCTTGCGCCCCTTCTGGTTTGAAGAAGCATCGTATTATAAAACTGTATGTAGGGCTGATTTCTCATTAGCGAGTAAGTTCCTGCAAAACCTTTTCTGAAGTCAGATCATCTCTTAAGGTGATATGGTCGAGACCCATATTCAATTCTGCAACAAGGACTCGATTAGATGCAGAATTTAAGGTTCTTAATGCCTTTTCGAAGACGGTCTTTGAAACCCCAAACTCCTTGAACGGTCCACTCTCGCAAGAGTCCTGATAGAAATCAGATACCCTGAGTGAGTGAATGTTATGGGTTTCTGCGTATTTATACAAAGAATAAGCGATAGCCTCTTCACTTATGTCTTCGTATTGCCCCCTAAACGAGGCTTCTTTATCTACGGGTTCCATTTGATTGAATTGGCTTCCAATTGGGGATTCCCTTAGCGTCCTTTGAATTTGATAGACTGCGTTATGGACGGTTTTTTCCTTATATGTAGGGAATTGGTCGCGTATCATCTCTTCCATCAGCTTTTGGCTATACTGGGTCCCCGAAGGTATATTTGTGGCGAACCACCCGGCAATGAAGGAATTATATGTAAGATTAATCCAAACTATTTCCCATACCACCTCCGGACGATCCATTCTTAAGTCAGCCAGTAATTGTCCAAGTGTAGTGACATGACATGATTGGTCAATGATGCCAGCATCTTTGAGCCATGCTTTTAAAGAAGGAATCTGGTAATTCTCATTGAGGCCATGATCGCTGGTCCAATAGTCATCAAGATCAATGAAATACGATTCGAGCCATTCCTCTCGTAGACCGAAATTCTTATAACGGTCAATGTTTCCTTGTTTACTTGTCATATTCTCAGCGGTTGATAGGGAATTCGCCACGATGCATCCTTTGTCATGGAAGTCAAGACACTTGTGGCAATGTATACAAAGCTTTTTGTTAACGGATACTGTAGGGTACACGGTGAGCGCACCAGTAGGGCACTCAACTTCACATGCCTCGCAGTTAATACAATATGTTGTTTTATATAAAACTCGCTTTAGGTGGCCGATTAATTCTATATCATTAATGTTGTGGACAGTAAAGCGGTAGATTTCTTCATTAAGCTTTTCTTTTGTGATAGAAAACTCATAAATGACTTTCTTGACAACTAACTCGCCTTTACGATTCTCAGGTGTGCCAGCCATTCGATAATCGCCAAGAATCTGAAGATAGGATTCAATAGGTAGCTGCGGATTCTTTAATATAGCGATAAACTCTGGCGTAAGACTTTTGAACTGAATGAAGGATTTCTTATCGATATAGTTTCCACCTCCACGTCTCTTCCACCCACCCTGGCGAACGTAGTCCTGAAGATCTTTAACTCCTGCCTTAAGACCAAACGCCTCAATCCTATTGAGGAAAGGTTTAACGCTATCTGGCTCCGTCTTGTTCGCAATCATCTCGTTCCATTCTGACGCGAAAGGACACAACAAACAGCCCACTCTTGTCATACCTCGACGATATGCCGGATTAATGGGTAGATTGTTTCTGAAGAGGTACAAGAACACTTCGCCTGTATTCCACAGAAAAATAGGACGAGCATTTACGGTTGTAGAATGCTTTACTCCTCTACCAATACGGTCATATCCAGAACGCCTGGTGCTCTCTTCTGCCCTTACCCCTTCAAAGCAAAGAACCTTACCCTGTTTGTTTGTTCCGGCAACTTTAAGGCTGCGATACAGTGGCCCCGTCTTCATTACTGAACAGCACCAACGTTGTTTGTCACTCGGAGTCCCGATCTTGTCCCAGTACTCGAGAACTGGGGCGTGATTGGCGGCAGTCGAAAACTTCAGATCCGGGAACTTCTTCCCGTAATACTCTTGAACCTCCTTGTATAAAGCAAGTGAGGAAGGAAGTTCGTATCCAGTATCAGAATAAATAACCTGAAAAGCACTCGGCGGGATTGCTTTGGTACAAAGGTCAAGAATTACCTGTGAGTCTTTACCCCCTGAGAAGGATGCCAAGAAATAATCAATCTTTGTGGCCTGGAAGATCCGTTTTCCCTGTTCTTGGGCGGCTTCCAACGGCATCACGTCAAAGCTATCGCAATCCTGTTTGACGATGGCCATCTTCTGTTTGGTCTTCTGCTCTTGGCGTTCTTTAAGTTGCTCAACGATCTGGTTTGCCGGCACCCGCTCGAAGCTCTCGGTGGCTGCGCTATATGCAAGGTAGGTGTCACGGATAAAGTCGATGGCTTCGCTCTCTATGAGGAACAAAGGATCTTTGTTCTTTTGGAGCATTGCCTTCACGTTTACAGGCTTGAGTTTGCCCGGGGTTACGCCGGCAGCATACTTTACAGTTGGGGCATCGTATATGTTGGCACCAAAGACCTCAAACAAAAGATCTCCACGATAGTAGTATTGCTTGTTGCAGGCCCACATTATGGGTTCTTCACAGCGCGGATAGATCCAACCGGCCTCATTCAATTTCAACAAATCCAGCTCTTCAAAAAACACCGGGCGAGGGGACACTGACAAAGTATCCTCAACGACGTGCAGATTCAGCTGAATCCCTCCGGTGGCCTTATCCCAGGTAATTTTGTACATTCAAATCTCTGTTTTCGGTTCAAGCCTTGTTTTCCTCAAGGCGCTTTTTTAGTTGTTCGGCAAAAGGAGCGAGTCGAGTAAGTCGATACTCTGGGGTGTACTTTTGCCTGTAGAAGAAGTCTTTCAGGTTTCTCGTAAGCCAAGTATCGATGTCTTCCAAAGGAGAGACGTCAAGAAAAGCAGCATCTTTCTCAACCGGAATGCCGTACTTGGCCGCAGCGTGTACAAACTGAACTCGCCACTCATACTCTGACTTCTCATATTTTAAATGGCCATACCCCCGTTCAATCATTTCGAAATAAAGGCGAGCCTGGTTGTCCATCGTATTCTTCTTGTACCTACCTTCCTGTTTAATCCAGAAACGGCGTAAGTAGCTTTCCTCCTCTGTATATCCATTAGTGAATGGATAGCGGTGTTCAGATTCAACGAATCGACGGAAACGCGGGAAATATATGCTATTGGCAATTGCAGTTCTGAAATCACTTTCAAATGGGAAATAATCCAACGGATAGGTCCTATTTGCATAACCAAAGTACCGTTCTCCTTCCTTGTAATAGAAGATGAAGGTTTTACTCGGGTCAAGACAGATGTTGGAAACGATATTCTGTTCATTTGTGCCCGGACGAAACTGCAGGACATATTCGGTAATAGCCGCTGTGGATGCTATGCCTTCGGGAGATGAATCAATAAACTCCTGAACAAATGAGCGAATTGTGCCGCCTCTCAACTCCGAGTGATGCCATTCAGCAAGTGCGTAGGTGCTTGAACGCCCTACTGGAACAATATTCTTATTCCCGTTGATAGCACCTCGTAAACTGTTTTCATTTGCCTCGCGCTCTGGGTATTCGTACATATACTCTTCGGTCAACTCGGTCAGTGTCATTGGATGGCCGGTGGCACGAAGGATCTCTTCCAGAATGAACTGGTTGGTTTTATATGCATTTGCCGGAAGAATCACATTGCCCAGGTCTACTTCAACAGGGAAGTGGAGGTAGAGTATCGAGCGGCAGGTGGTTTCAATCTCTGGCAGTTCATCTTCGCAGTACTGGACTTTAAGATGAGCGTTAATGAGGCTTTTCAGGTTGACCTTTTCTTCGCCCATACGCCTTTCTTGCATCCTGCTTTCTAAGTCTTCGATGAATGCTTCAAAATCAAACAAGCGAGTGAGTGTGGAAGGGACGATGCAGAGGTATTGGTCGGTGTCGAAATAACCTCCGATGCTCTTGACTGGATCGCCAATCAAAGTAAGGTCATCGAAAACGCTACCAAGCACCCAAGTGATGAAGTTGAGGCTGAAATCCGTGCCTTCGGCGGCATTGATGTCATCCTCATAATGAGTCATTAGGTAGCGGTATGGATTCTCGGTAATGAACCCAAGATTGTAGTATGTCTTGAAGTAATCGGGAAGCTTTCCGATCAGTTTGTTGCGTTTCTGGCGAACCCTTTCCGGGGACAGCTTCAGAACCTCGGCGACTTCGTCACGCTCTGGCAGTTCCTGGCCCTGGTGGATGTAGAGGCATCCGTCGATGAGTGCCTTCTTTTCCTCTGGCTGGTTGTCCAGGAACATCTGAATGGCCGCAAACATAGGGAAGTACCCAAGTGCTTCTTCCTTCTCGCGAAGAAGTTCCATCGCCTCGTCCGGAAGACCCAATGCAGTTGGAGAAGCAATCAAATGGTGCTTTACACGCGAAGATACAGATTCTTCGTCGGGGAACTGTTCAAGAAACAGCCTAGCACGAACAAAAAAGTCCTTAATTTCCGGAGTGGACTTCCGACCTATTGTTGGGATTGATTTGATGCAATCAGGGTCGCAGATACGCTCGTAAAAAGCTGATAAGGAATTATTGCATTCCTCGAGCAACCAGTTGATTCTGTTTTCGGACCGTGTGGAAAGGCCGTTGGTGGTAGCTAGAAAAAGCGGGAGAACGTCGTCTATATTGTCTGGCAACTTTTGAGGAATGGAAGGAGGGGCCTCGTAATTCTCCTCTTCGTTGTTAGGTTTAAGAGCAGATTGAATAGAAAAAATCTCATCTATTGTCTTGCGGCCACAGTTTCGTAATTCTGCTATTTCTTTGCGAGACATTCTGATGAATGCATCCAAATATGCAGATTGGTTCTCGTATCTTCCCTTCAATGCAGCGAGAACATTATTTGTGCGCTTGGAATAGAGAGGAAGGAGGTCCTCATATTTGCTCGACAGCGCCTCGAAATCATCGAGGTGTAACAAGGACAAGCCATTCGAGGCGCTGTATTTGTCGAGCATAATAATCCCAATTTACATTAAAATGTAAAGATACTCATTATATTGAGACAATCTTCCAAAAATGACATGAAATGAATCTCTATCTCTTTGTAAGTATTATCTATCTTCTTCTCCCCCACCTTATCACCGGCGTAGTAACCATCTCCCGCGCTTTGCGGAAGCAGCGGCGGGCCCAGAGGATGTCATCCTCGTTCTTGTCGCGACCCCAGTTTTGGTCGGGGGCGGATCCGCCGCCTCCGCAGTTTTGTGCGAAGGTGGTGGCGGCATCGACGTAACCGGCGAAGAGAAGAAAGGCGGTCCGAAAGATTTGGCTGGTCTCCTCTCGCGAATAGGATTGCTCTGTCAATCTGCTCTCTTCATTGAAGACCCGAGCAACTCTTCCGGGAACCATCTTCTCATAGCGTTTCCCATCCACAGTGAAACCCCAGGGGAAAAGGTAGTTCTTCCCTTCTTCGGATAGCGCAAATGCGACGCGCTCCGATGGAGTCATCTGTCCGTATCTGTTCT
>CAMYVB010000007.1 GCA_947302175.1 uncultured Bacteroidales bacterium
CGTTCTGATCATTCCGGTCCTGATTCTGATCGTTTTGATCGTTGTTGTTATTCTGGTCCTGATTCTGGTCGTTCTGACCATTCTGGTTTTGATCCTGGTCCTGATTCTGATCGTTCTGATCCTGGTCAGAATCGCCTCCACCGCCGCCTCCGCCCTGCTGCTGGAGCATCCTGAGGGCATAGGTGTAGTTCTCCTTGGTCTCGAAGTCGCCGGGACGACGGGCAAGGGACTGCTGGTAGGCGTTCACTGCGGTTTGGTAGTCGCCTTTCTGCAGCGCCACGTTGCCAAGGTTGTGGAAGTAATCGGCGCCGTACGCGCTCATGACCGCTGCATTGGCAGCGCCTTCGAGCGCTTTGGACGCGCCGTCCCAATCCTCCTGACGGTAGAGCGCCGAGGCAAGGTTGTATTTCGCAGCGAGGGATGAAGTGTCTTTAATGAGAGCCTTGCGGTAACACAGTTCGGCTGCAGGGAAGTCGCCTTTGCGGAACTTTCTGTTGCCGGCCCTCACGTCCTTCTTGTCCACCTGCGCCGATGCCGACAGCGGCAGAAGGACGAGCGCAATGGCGATTACGGAAAGCTTGCGGGTGTCAAAAAGGGAACGGAGGTGGCGACGGTAGCCGATAAGCAGCTCTATGACGAGCAAAATGAGCGCAGCGGCAAAGAAGTACATGAACTGCTCGTCATATTCCTCGAAAACGACAGACTTGAACTGCTCGGCCTCCATGCGGCGTATGTCCTCGATGATGGGGTTCAGACCGAACTCCTCGTTGCCGGCACGCACATAAGCGCCTCCGCCGGCGGCGGCGACTTCGCGAAGGGTCTTCTCGTCGAGCTTTGTGACGACTATATTGCCCTCCTTATCCTTGAGCAGGTCCCCGTCCACGGGTATGGGCTGGCCCTGGGGAGAGCCTACGCCCACGGTGTAGACTTTGCAGCCCAGCTCGGCGGCATGCTTTGCAGCCTCTACGGGATCGTCTTCGTGATTCTCGCCGTCTGTTATGACTATTATCGCCCTGCTCTTTTCGCTCTGGGCGCTGAAACTCTTGGCCGCAAGCATGATGGCATCGCCTATGGCAGTGCCCTGGACGGGCACGGAGCCGGTGTCTATGGAGCCGAGAAACATCTTGGCGGAGACGTAGTCTGCGGTGATGGGCAGCTGGACGAAAGCCTTGCCTGCGAAAACTATAAGGCCTATACGGTCGTCGCGGAGCTTGTCGGTGAGGCGGAAGATGGCGAGCTTGGCCCTTTCGAGGCGGCTGGGAGAGTAGTCGCGGGCCAGCATGGAGTTGGAGACGTCGAGGCATATCATAATCTCGGCGCCCTTGGTCTGACGCTCGCTAAGGCGCGCACCCACCCTGGGACGCGAAAGGCCCACTGCAAGGCAGCCCAGGGCTAGCGATAAGAGAACTATCCTCACCCAGCCCTTGGCCTTGGAGCGGCCGGGAGCGAGGGCCTCGACCATCTCGGGGTCGCCGAATTGCTCAACCCTCCTGCGCCTCAGGTGCATGGCAAAACCATACAAAACGGGCAGCAGGGGCACCAGGAATAGCAGCCAGAGATATGCGGGATGGACAAAGAATATCATACCAGACGTCTTAGCAGGATTCGCGTAACGAGTTCAAGGAGAAGGCACAGGAGGGCAACGAGGCCGTAGCGGCCGAAGAGCTCCTGATAGACGGGGAAGCTGTCCACCGTGGTCTTGACCTTCTCCATCTTGGAGATTTCGCCGTAGATTTCGGCGAGCTTGGTGTTGTCGGTGGCGCGGAAATAACGGCCACCTGTCTTGGAAGCTATGCCCTTGAGCAGTTCTTCGTCGAGCTCTACAGGGATATTGCGGGTCTCTATGCCCCAGGGGGTCATGACCGGGTAGGGCGCCGTGCCGTTGGCGCCTATACCTATGGTGTAGACGCGTATGCCGTAGGTGGCTGCGATGTCGGCGGCCGTCGAGGGAGAAACTTCGCCGCAGTTGTTGACGCCGTCGGTAAGGAGTATTACTACACGGCTCTTTGCGTCGGAGTCTATCATGCGGGCTACGGCCGTGGAGAGGCCGTTGCCTATGGCCGTGCCGTCGTCGATAAGGTCTGTAGAGACCTCCTTGATGAGGTTGATAAGGGTAGCGCGGTCGGTGGTGAGCGGGCACTGGGTGAAGCTTTCGCCGGCAAAAACCACTATGCCTATGCGGTCGGCGGGGCGGTCGGCGACGAATTCGATGGCTATGTCCTTGGCGGCGCTGATGCGGTCGGGCTTGAAGTCACGGGCGAGCATGGAGGTCGAGACGTCCATGGCTATGACTATGTCTATGCCTTCGGTGTCTATTTTTTCGACCTGCGAGGAGGAGCGGGGACGCGCTATGCAGACGACTATGAGCACGAGGGCGGCGAGCCTGAGGACAAAAGGCGTGTGCCGCAGGACCGCCATGATGCCGGGGCGCTCGACTGTCCAGGGGGCGGAGGTGGAGACTCTGAGGTGGGGCCTGCGGCCGGCGAGTTCCTGCCAGAGGTAGTGGAGGAGCATCGCAGCGGGGACGGCCAGCAGCCAGAGAAGTTTCGGATACTCAAAGAACATCACTCGCCCTCCACGTTTTTGTTGTTAAGCTCGCGCACCTCAGGCCGGCAGCTTTCCTTCACTCCCTGAGAATGGTCGCTCAGGAAACTGCCGGCCTTCGACCTGCCCTGCTCAGCATCAACTTCCTCCTTGTCGCTTCCTTTCACGTCATCCGCGGCCGGGGAGGGGGTATTCTCGATGGTGGAGGTGACGAAACGGACGGCGCCGGGGATGGCGCGGGCGTTGTCGTCGTCGGAGGCGGTGTAGCGGGCGAATTTGACGAAGTCGGAGAGCTCGAAGATGCTCTTTGTTTCGGCAAGGATGTCAGCGGGGATGGCAGGGTCGCCGTCGAGGGCGGCGAATATTTCGGCCGTGGTCATTTCCTCGGCATTGACGTCGAAACGGCTCTCGATATAGGTGCGCAGGGTGTCGGTGATGCCCGAGTACATAGTTTTCTGCTGCTCGGGAGCCCAGTATTTGCTGCCACGGTATTTCTCAAGGCCGCGAAGGGCCACGATGTAGGCAGGCTCATCAGGGCGTCCGGCAGAATTGTCCTTGCGGCGGGAATTGATGATAAGGCACACTGTCAGCGCTATTATGAGCGCGAGGAACCAGCCTCCCAGGACCCAGGGGATGATTTCCTGTACTGTCACGGGATAGCGTATCTGGCCCTTGATATCGCGGATGACGAAATTGGCCGTGTCAATCTGTATGGGCCTTACGTCGAGCGCCTGGGGCGAGAACCAGAGGGTGTCCACAAGAATGGAGTCGCCCGCAGGGAGCGTCCTTTGTACGCCGAGCGCCGGGAGCACCATGGGGACGTCCACGAAAGGCGCAATGACAACCGACATCTCGATGTCGACGGGGGTATTTACCGACAGGGTATCAATGCTTTTTTTCTTTGATTTGCGCATCTCCTTGACGCCGAGGGAGTCCACGCGCCAGGGGCTGAGGACTGCGACGCCGTCCATCAGGCCTTTCGAAAGGTCGGGAAGGAGGTAGGATGCGCCCTCGGGCGAGCCTTCTATGCGAAAGCCGTAGCGGAACTGGTCGCCGACGGTGATGCTGTCGGTTTGGGCGAGGGGCCTGAGGAAGGTTTCTCCTGCGAAACCATCCTGCGACCATGCCTGCAACGAAAACAGCAGCGAGATAATGACTAAACTGTATCTTTTCATATGCAGGGGCTATTTGCGCTGGAAGAGGGCCATGAGGGCCTTGACATAATCGCCGTCGGTGGAGACTGATACGCTGTCTATGCGGTAGCGGTTGAAAAGCTGGCGGGAGGCTTCCTCCACTGAGCGGAACCACGCTGCGTAGGACTCGCGGACGCGCCTCGACGAAGTATTGACCCAGGCGGGGGCGAGCGTCTCGGCGTCCTTGATGTGGACAAGGCCCACGTCGGGAAGCTCCCTTTCGCGGGGATCCTCCACGCGTATGACTGAAATCTCGTGGCGGCCGGCGGCGACCTTGAGGGCGTCCTCATAGCGGGGAGAACCGCCCGCATCCACGTCGAGCATGTCGCTCAGCAGGAACGCGGTGCACTTCTTCTTGAGAGCATTGGTGAGGAACTTGAGGGCCCCGCCTATGTCGGTGCCCGTGCCTGCAGGCTCGAGGTCTATGATTTCGCGAATGATGCGCAGCAGGTGGCTGCGGCCCTTGCCCGGAGGGATGAACTTTTCCACGCGGTCGCTGAAAAAGAGGGCGCCGACCTTGTCGTTGTTGAGAAGGGCGCTGAAGGATAGGACGGCGGCTATTTCGGCGATGAGGTCGCGCTTGGTGCGCACCCTGGTGCCGAAAAGGCCTGAGCGGCTCACGTCGATGAGCAGGACTACCGTCAGCTCGCGCTCCTCTTCAAAGACCTTGACATAGGGGGAAGAGAGGCGCGCAGTGACGTTCCAGTCCATGTTGCGCACGTCGTCGCCCCACTGGTACTCGCGCACTTCGCTGAAGGCCATGCCGCGGCCCTTGAAGGCGGAATGGTACTCGCCCGCAAAGACCTGGTGGCTCAGGGCCCTGGTCTTGATCTCAATCTTGCGTACCTTTTTCAGCAGGTCTGCCGCTGAGTTGCTTGTCTGCATTAGGGAACGATGACGGCGTTGATGACTTTGGAGATGATTTCCTCGGTGGTGACGTTCTCGGCCTCGGCTTCATAGCTCAGGCCTATGCGGTGGCGCATCACTTCGTTGCAGACGGCGCGCACGTCCTCGGGGATCACGTAGCCGCGGCGCTTGATGAAAGCGTAGGCCTTGGAGGCGAGGCTGAGCGATATGCTGGCGCGGGGGGAGGCACCGTAGGAAATGAGGTCCTTGAGGCTGCCGAGACCGTATTCTTCGGGAGTGCGGGTGGCGTAGACTATGTCCACGATGTAGCGCTCTATCTTCTCGTCCATATAGACGTCGCGGACGACGCTGCGGGCGCGCACTATGTCCTCGGGGCTAACGACCGCCCGGGCCTTGGGGAAGCTGCCGGCGTTGTTCATGCGCACGATGAGCCTTTCCTCCTCCTTTTTGGGGTAGTCGACCACGACCTTGAGCATGAAACGGTCCACCTGGGCTTCGGGGAGCGGATAGGTGCCTTCCTGCTCGATGGGGTTCTGCGTGGCCATGACGAGGAAGGGGTCGGGAAGGGCGAAAGTGCTGTCGCCGATGGTGACCTGCTTTTCCTGCATGGCTTCGAGGAGGGCGGACTGGACCTTCGCGGGGGAACGGTTGATTTCGTCGGCGAGGACGAAGTTGGCGAAGACGGGGCCCTTGCGCACTTCGAAGCTCTCCTTCTTCTGGGAGTAGATCATGGTGCCGATTACGTCGGCGGGAAGGAGGTCGGGGGTGAACTGGATGCGGTTGAACTTGCCGCCCACAGACTGGGCCAATGTGTTGATTGCAAGGGTCTTGGCAAGACCGGGGACGCCTTCGAGAAGGATGTGGCCGCCGGCGAGGAGGCCGATTAGCAGATTCTCGACGAGATGCTTCTGGCCGACGATGACCTTGCCCATTTCGAGGGTGAGGAGGTCGGTGAAGGCGCTTTCCCGCTGGATGCGGTCGTTCAGGTCCTTGATGTTGATGTTTTCCATTTATGTTTTAATTTTGCATTCGATGCGTTATTTCATTTCTCTTTCATACGACGGCTCCGCTTTTTGCGGCTGGCAGAGCCAGAAGGCCGGCGGCGCTTCGGCTGAGGCGCTTTCAGGCGCAGCTGAGGCGGTCGCGACTGTCCAGGAGAGCCTCGAAAGGGCGCTTGGCACCCTGCTGCGCTCTCCCGTCTCCGTTGTCGGGGCGGGGCGCACCGATACGGCTGTCAACGCCATCGGCTACGTCGCCCATTTCGACTTCGAGGGGCCGCTTGACGCGCACGCGCTTTGTTACAAATTGAATGCCATCCTGCCGAGGCAGGTGGTGGTGCACAGCGTCGCTCCGGCGCCCGTTTCCGAGCGTTTTCCAGGCGAGACGGGCGCACCCGGGCCAGCGCATGCGCGCTTCAGCGCGTCACAGCGCAAATATACATATTTTCTGCACAGCTTGAAAGACCCCTTTGTCGAGAAATACTCATTGCGCTATCCGTTTGAGCTTGACATAGACGCGATGAATGCGGCGGCCTCCCTGATGGTCGGGACCCACGACTTTTCATGCTTCCAGAAGAAGGGGTCGGATGTGAAGAGCCCGGTATGCACGGTGCGCGAGGCTTTCTGGGCCCCGTACTCCCCCGCCCACGTTTCGCTCCTCGGCTTCGGAGACGCTTCATTTTTGCAAGTGGCTGATTGGCGGAGAAACGCTTCGCCGACAGGCTCCACACTTTGCGTTTCGGAGCCAACAGCCACTTGCAACATTGGCCCCTCGTGGCGGTATTTGTATTTCAGGATTTCGGCCGACAGGTTCCTTCGGAACATGGTTCGCGCGACTGTGGGGACGCTGCTCGAGGTCGGCAGGGGCAAGCGCAGCGTCGATGACTTCGCCCGCCTCATACTTCCCGCCGGCTCATCAGAGCTGCCTGACGGCGACCTGCGCTCGCTCGCAGGCGAATCAGTCCCCGGCCACGCGCTGTTCTTCTGCGGCGCGCAGTACGACGTCTAACGTGGGTGGAGAGAAGGCTCTCAGTTTGCAAAGCTGCCTGACTTCGGCGCGCGGGGAGGTCTAGATGATGTCTTCGCGCTCGTGGAGGTCTTTGACGCGGAGCTGGACTGACGAACTGCCGCGATAGAAATTCTCGACGATGGAATAGCAGACGTCGAAGGGGTTGCCGGACTTGATGTAGTCGAAATAATCGGCCATATTGAAGGCTATGGCGGCAATCTGGTGATAGGGCTGCGACTCCTGGATCAGGTCGAGCTTGAGATGGACGCCACCGGCTCCCACCTTGCGGCCGTTGCCGGCATCGTAGACGTTCTCAGTGAGGAACACGGGATTGCTGTTGCCGGGACCGAAAGGCTGGAACTGCTTGAGGATGCGCAGGAACTTGGGGGTGATGCGCGAAAAATCGAGCTTGGAATCGACCTCCATCACGGGAGTGAGCATTTCCTTGGTGATACTCTGCTTGATGTAGGAGTCGACGCGGCTGCCGAACTCCTCTATATGCTCTTCCTTGAGGGTCAGGCCTGCGGCGTATACGTGGCCGCCGAAGTTCTCAAGGATGTCGGCGCACTGCTCTATGCTGGAATAGAGGTCGAAACCGGCGACGCTCCTGGCGGACCCGGTCACGAAACCGTTGGACTTGGTTAGCACGACAGTGGGCTTGTAATAGGCCTCGACGAGGCGCGAGGCCACTATGCCGACCACGCCCTTGTTCCAGGCGGGATTGTAGACTATGATGGCGTTGTTGTTGACTATGCAGCGGCCTTGCTCGACCATCTCGAGGGCCTCGCGGGTGGTCTCGCGGTCTATGCTCTTGCGCTCGTTGTTGGAGTCGTTGATCTTTTCGCCGACCATCGTGGCGGTGGCTTCGTCGGCGGCGGTAAGGAGCTCTACGGACAGGCGGCCTGTATCCATGCGGCCGGCAGCGTTGAGCCTCGGGCCTATCTTGAAGACTATGTCGTCTATCGTGAGGTGGCCGGGCTCGAGCTTGGAGAGGTTGATGATGGCAAGGAGGCCCTTGCGGGGATTCTCATTGAGCACTTTGAGCCCGTAGTGCGCCAGGACGCGGTTCTCGCCCACCATGGTCACGAGGTCGGAAGAGATGCTGACTACCAGCAGGTCGAGCAGGGGGACGAGGCTCTCGAAGGGGACGCCATAGCGCTGGGAATAAGCCTGGACCAGCTTGAAACCCACGCCGCAGCCTGAAAGGTCGTCGAAGGGGTAGAAGCAGTCCTCGCGCTTGGGGTCGAGCACCGCGACAGCCGCGGGAAGCTCGTCCTCGGGGAGATGGTGGTCGCAGATGATCATGTCTATGCCCTTGTCCGAGGCATAGCGGGCCTTCTCTATGGCCTTGATGCCGCAGTCGAGGGTGATGATAAGCTTGAAGCCGTTCTCAGCGGCCCAGTCTATGCCCTTGCGGGAGACGCCGTAGCCTTCGTCGTAGCGGTCGGGGATGTAGAAATCGACGCCCGAAGTAAAACGCTTGATGAAGGAGTAGACGAGCGAAACGGCGGTCGTGCCGTCCACGTCGTAGTCGCCATAGACGAGGATTTTCTCGTTTGAAGTGATGGCTTTGCGGAGGCGCTCGACGGCCACGTCCATGTCTTTCATAAGGAAGGGATCGTGGAGGTCGTCCAGCGAGGGGCGGAAGAAGCGGCGGGCCTGCTCGAAGGTCTCGACGCCGCGCTTGACGAGGAGCTCGGACAGGACGCGGTCAATGCCGAGCTCGGCGGACAACTGGTCCACCTTGCCCCCGTCGGCGGGGTCCTTGACTATCCATTTGTGCTCCTTAAGCATAATCGCACAAAGTTACATATTAGTTTCGCAAATTCAAAAGCGGATTTGTTAGAATTTATATGTACTTTTGCGAGATTTAACGAAAATACGCAAGAATATGGCAAATATCGAGTACAGCGAGCAGGAGATACTCCGCCGCGAGTCCCTGGGAAAGCTTCGCGAACTGGGCATTGACCCCTATCCCGCAGCCCTTTATCCCGTCAACGCCACCGCCGCCGAAATCACCGCCGGCTACGACCCCGAGAAGGGCAATTTCGCCGAGGTGTGCATCGCCGGCCGCATAATGAGCCGCCGCATCATGGGCGCCGCCTCCTTCGGCGAGCTCCAGGACGAGACCGGCCGCATCCAGATCTACGTCAAGCGCGACGAGATCTGCCCCGGCGAGGACAAGACCATGTACAACACCGTGTGGAAGAGGCTTCTCGACATAGGTGACATAGTGGGTATCAAGGGATTCGCCTTCATCACCCAGACCGGCCAGCTGAGCGTCCACGCCAAGGAGCTCACCCTCCTGAGCAAGTCGCTCAAGGTCCTGCCCATCGTGAAGGAACAGGACGGCAAGGTATTCGACGCCTTCTCAGATCCCGAGCTGCGCTACCGCCAGCGCTATGTGGACCTCATCGTTAACCCCCAGGTACGCGAGACCTTCGTCAAGAGGGCGAAGATAATCGCCACCATGCGCGAATATTTCAACGAGGCGGGCTGCCTCGAGGTCGAGACCCCCATATTGCAGGGCATACCCGGCGGCGCCACCGCCCGTCCCTTCATCACCCATCACAACGCCCTCGACATCCCTCTGTACCTGCGCATCGCCAATGAGCTATACCTGAAGCGCCTCATCGTGGGCGGCTACAGCGGCGTCTACGAGTTCGCAAAGGACTTCCGCAACGAGGGTATGGACAAGACCCACAATCCCGAGTTCACTTGCATGGAGATCTACGTGGCCTACAAGGATTACATCTGGATGATGGAGTTCGTGGAGAAGATGCTCGCACGCGTCAGCATGGCCGTCAACGGCACTACCGTCGTGAACATCGGCGGCACTGAGGTAGATTTCGGCGGCACTTACCGCCGTCTCCCCATACTTGAGGCCATCAAGGAGTACGCAGGCGTGGATGTCCGCGGCATGGATGAAGACGAGCTGCGCGCCACCTGCAAGAAGCTCAATGTCGACATCGAGCCTTCCATGGGCAAGGGCAAGCTCATCGATGCCATTTTCGGCGAATATTGCGAAAAGCATCTCGTCCAGCCCACTTTTGTGACCGACTATCCCGTCGAGATGTCGCCTCTTACCAAGCGCCACCGCGAGGATTCCACCCTGACCGAGCGTTTCGAGCTTTTCGTCTGCGGCAAGGAGCTTTGCAACGCCTATTCCGAGCTCAACGACCCCATCGACCAGCTCGAGCGTTTCGAGGAGCAGGCCGCTCTCAAGAGCAAGGGCGACGATGAAGCGATGTTCGTCGATTACGACTTCGTCCGCGCCCTCGAGTACGGCATGCCTCCCACTTCGGGTCTCGGCATGGGTATCGACCGCCTGACCATGTTCATGACCGGTCAGACCACAATCCAGGACGTTCTTTTCTTCCCCCAGATGCGTCCTGAGAAGGCTCTCAAAAAAGAGCAGAAGCTTTCAGAGGAGGCTTAATCGAGCGTGGAGGCCCTGAAGATTAGTTCTGCGCAGAATCCGCGCATCAAGGAGCTGCTTGCGTTGCAGGAGAAGTCCAGATTGCGGCGCGAGAAGGGCCTTTTTGTGGTCGAAGGGCGGCGCGAGCTTGAAAGATGCCTCGCCGCCGGCTTCACCGCCGAGGCCATTTTTTATTGCCCAGCCCTTTGTCATACCATGCTGCAAGTGGCTGTTGGCTCCGAAACGCAAAGTGTGGAGCCTGTCGGCGAAGCGTTTCTCCGCCAATCAGCCACTTGCAGCACAGAAATGCAAGCGCAGATTGGACAGGCTGCCACTTGCGGAGCAGATTCGCCGACAATTTATGAGATAACGGAGGCGCTGTATGAAAAGGTGGCGTACCGAGGGGGTACGGAGGGCGTGATTGCGATTATCCGCGAGCGGCGTATGGGCCTTGAGGAGCTGCACCTCAGCGAAAAGCCGCTCATAGTGGTGCTGGAGAGCGTGGAGAAGCCTGGGAACCTGGGCGCAGTGCTTCGCAGCGCCGACGCTGCGGGAGCCGACGCCGTGATCATCTGCGACCCGCTCACGGACCTTTGGAACCCTAATCTGATACGCGCAAGCCTGGGCGCAGCTTTCAGCGTCCAGTGCGTAGCTGTGGAATCGGGCGAAGCAATCAAATGGCTTAAGGCCAAGGGTATCACCATCCTTACCGCCCAGCTCCAGGACAGCGTGCTCTATTACGATTGCGATATGACACGTCCCACCGCCATAGTCATAGGCACGGAGTCCACCGGTCTAAGCAACGAATGGCGCGAGGCAGCCGACAGGCACATACGCATCCCCATGCTGGGCATGATGGATTCGCTCAACGCATCCGTCTCGGCCGCAGTCCTCCTTTTCGAAGCCCTCAGGCAGCGCCGCTAGGCCTTGGAAATCTTGAAGCCGGGACCGGTTTCCAAACAAAAAAAATAATTAGTATCTTTGGCAGAACTATTGTCCGAATCACATCTAGTTAACTATGAATAAGCATTTAATCACCTCTTTCGTCGCCCTCGTATGCATGGGCGTCGCAGCAATCGCGCAGACCCCCGCAGCCGCCCCCAAGGAGGAAACTCCCAAGGTAGCAGCGAAAGACAGCGCAGCGGCAAAGCCCGCCGCCCAGGCTCCCAAGCAGGAGAACGACAAGGAGAACTGGGGCGAGTTCGACCTCAACGCCGGTACGACCGCCGTATTCAGCAGCGAGACCAACCCCCTGAAGGACAACCGCGGCTTCATCTTCAACGGCAGCGGCGTCTGGTCCACCTGGTCCCCCAAGAACCAGTTCACGCTCTTCGGCGGCGCCAAGAACACCAGCGAATCCAGTTCGCTGGTCGGCGAAGGAGAGAATCCCGACGGACAGACTGACCTCGGCGAAGGCATCTCTACGATAGGTGCCGGCGGCTTCAACTTCCTTAGCAACGGCGCCAAAGGCCTGGAGACCACCGTCCTTGCCAACTACAAATACGCCGACACCAAGACCGGCACGAGCTCCGAACTCGAGGAGTACCAGGAAGAGGAATTCATGAGCACCAAATCCTCCACCAACGGCAGCAAGATAGTCCAGAACGCCGTAGCCTCGCTCAACATGAAAAAAGAGACCGGCAAGGTGTGGTTCCACTTCAAGCCCTCCTTCCGCTATGGCAACACCGCCACTGTCAACAACTCCGAGTCCAGGACCATGTCCGGCCAGATAGTATATGAGACCGACCAGCAGGGCCAGGAAGGCTGGGGCCCGGATGGCGAAATGGACCAGTGGTACGAATGGCTCATGCACTGGCGCGAGGAATTGATTGCAAACGGCGAATGGAACGAAGAAACCCAGGCCGAATGGGAAGCCCAGATGCGCGAATACGAAGAGTCCATGAAGGAAAGGGAGCAGTATGAGCGCAAGACCAAGCGCGGCTGGGCCTACTACAACAACAACGCCGTCAGCACTACGACCGACCTGAGTTCCAACTACGTAGCCGACCTCGCCGCCGACCTCAGTTTCCGCGACCTCGCAGGCAAGAAAGGCAGGAGCCTCACCTTCGGCGCCAAAGCCGCATATGAGTGGTCGAACGGCGTCACCGACGAGAATTCCGAGCTCTGGACAAACTCCGGCGACTACACCAAGCGCACTATGCACTACGACGCCCTCGGCAACTCCACCACCCTCGGCGGCAACATAACCTGGGCGGAGCCTCTCGGCAGCGCCTGGCAGCTCACCGCCCTTGCCGACGTCAACTGGCTCAAGAAGGACAGCAAGCGCGACGCCCGCGACGATAAGGGCGTCAACGAGTACTTCTCCTCCGTCAGCAACGCCAACAGCATACAGCAGCAATACGACCTCACCGCCGTCTACAACTTCGCTCCCGGCAGCGTCCTGAGCTTTGGCGGCCGCGTATCGGGCCTGCTCAACGAGACCTACTCCAAGAGCAAGAACATCGAGGAGACCACCGGCCAGGGCGACTGGAACTGGTTCGTAACCCCCACGGCCACCCTGCGCCACAAAAAGGGCATGAACACCTATTCCGTCACCATGTCGGGCAACAGCCAGCGTCCCGCCACCGCGCAGATGCTTCCCGTTCTCGACATGCACATCCCCACCCGCCTCGCCATAGGCAACATCTACCTCAAACCCTACTCCACCAGCTCCCTGAACGCCAGCTGGGGACGCAGCAATCCCAAGACCAAGTCCAACTTCTCCCTCGGAGTGCAGGGCAGCCTGAATTTCAACCCCATCAGCTATGCCCGCTGGTACGACTATGACAAAGTGCAGTACTCGCTGCCCGTCAATTCCGCCAAGCCCGGCATCACCGCCTCCGTCAACGCAAAGTGGAGCACGCCCATAGGCAAGCTTTTCAGCTTCTCGTTCGCAGCCGGCACCAAATATAACAGGACCATAGGCTACCAGGCCAAGGGCACTCTGGACGTCGTGGATAAGGACGCTTTCGACTACACCGCATTCATGGACAGCTTCTGGGGCGACGCATCCGGCAGAATATTCTATTCCGGCAAGGACTTCCTCGAAAGCATCACCCAGAGCGTCATCCCTTCGGCCAACGCCAGCATTCAGATGAAGGCCAAGAGCGCCAACCTCATGCTCGGAGCCTCGACCGCCGGACGCATCACCCGCTACTCGCTTAACCCCAATATCAACCTCAACACCCTGGATACGCGTCTATACGTGAGCGGCGACTACACTACTCCCCATCTGTTCACTTTCGCCTCCAGTTTCGCCTACGTCTTCTACAACGGCTACTCCCTGGGCTTCGGCCTGCCCGAGTACCAGTGGAACGCAGAGATTTCCAAGAGGTTCGGAAGGCTGGTCGTGAGCGTCAAGGCCTACGACATCCTCAACCAGACCCGCAGCCTGACCCACTCGGTCACTGCCAACTACGAAGAGGACACCTACCGTCTCACCATGGGCCGCTACATCCTGGCAGGCCTGAAATGGGACTTCGGCAGCAAGAACTCCGGCCGCATGCAGAAAGCCCGCGCAGCCGCCAAGGCCATTGCCCTGTAGTTTCCTAAAGCAAATATTTAAAATGCCCGGCCTGTGCCGGGCATTTTTTCTTTGCGGTGCCTAATAAATGATAGGTATCAAATTGGAAAAAATTATTATCTTTGTGAGTTACACACACTAAAACTACAGCCAAAACTATGAACAAGCATGGAAAACTGTCGCTCGCCGAGATGGTGAACCTTAGCTTCGGGTTCTTCGGAGTGCAGATTGCGTACGCGCTCCAGAGCGCGAACATAAGCCGCATCTTCGCCACCTTGGGGGCCGACCCTCACCAACTTAGCTTCTTCTGGATACTCCCGCCCCTCATGGGCATGGTAGTGCAGCCGCTCATAGGCAAGTGGTCCGACAGGACCTGGTGCCGCATGGGCAGGCGTAAGCCCTACCTGCTCGCAGGCGCCATCGTTGCGGTGCTGGTGATGCTGTTTCTGCCCAACGCAGGCAGCCTCAATCTCTCTACCGCTTATGTCCTTCTGGGCCTGAACGCCGCGATGTGGTTCGGCCTCTTCTCGCTGATTTTCCTCGATACGTCGATCAATGTTGCCATGCAGCCCTTCAAGATGATGGTGGGCGACATGGTGGGCGAGGAGCAGAAGGCCGCGGCCTACTCCATCCAGAGCTTCCTTTGCAACGCAGGCTCTCTCGCGGGCTATCTTTTCCCCATTTTCTTCACCTGGATAGGCATTTCGAACACCGCCCCCGAGGGCGTGGTGCCCGATTCGGTGAAGTGGAGCTTCTACGCCGGCGCCGCCATCCTCATCCTATGCGTGCTCTACACCTTCTTCAAGGTGAAGGAGATGCCGCCCAAGGAGTATGCCGAGTTCCACGGGATAGATCCTGCCGCGTCTGAGAAGAAGGACGAAGGCCTTATCAAGCTCCTTGTTAAGGCACCCCGCACTTTCTGGACGGTCGGCCTCGTGCAGTTCTTCTGCTGGGCTGCGTTCCTCTACATGTGGACCTACACCAACGGCGCCATAGCCGCGAACTGCTGGGGGGTCAGCGACCCCGCTTCGGCCGAATACCAGGCCGCCGGCAACTGGGTGGGCGTACTCTTCGCCGTTCAGGCTGTGGGTTCCATACTCTGGGCGCTGGTGATCCCGCGCTTCAAGAACCTCAAGACTGCTTATGTCGTGAGCCTGCTCGCAGGCGCCGTAGGCTTCGCCTCAGTGATGCTGATTCACAACCAGTATGCGCTCTTCGGCTCATACTTCCTCATCGGTTTCGCCTGGGCCGCCATGCTCGCGCTGCCCTTCACGCTCCTTACCAATGCGCTTGAAGGCAGTCCCTATATGGGCAGCTACCTCGGGCTTTTCAATTGCACCATATGCCTGCCTCAGATCGTTGCTGCTGCAACGGGCGGGCTTGTAATTTCACTCGTCGGCGGAAGCCAGGCTGCGATGCTGATGCTCGCAGGCGCTTTCCTCGTCCTGGGAGCGGTCTCGACCGCGGCCATCAAAGTGAAATAACAACACACCAACATATTATTAACCAATTAACCAACTCAATGAACAGGATTAAAACCCTCTTGTCGTCAGCATTGCTCTGCATGCTGCTCGGCACGACGCTGTCCGCGCAGAACGGATTTGTGGTCAAGGGCGTAGTCGTGGACGAAATGGGTCCGGTCATCGGAGCCACCGTGATGCAGGAAGGCACCACGATAGGCACCACGACCGGCCTCGACGGCGACTATGAGCTGACCGTTTCCGGCGCAGACGCAGTGGTGGTTTTCAGCTGCATAGGCTACACCACCCAATCTTTCGTTGCTTCAAGGGTCCCCGCGACGGTGGTCTTCGTGACCGACTCCGAGTTCCTTGATGACGTCGTGGTCATCGGCTACGGCACCGTCAAGAAGAGCGACATGACCGGTTCGGTCGTCGCCGTCAAGGCCGACAACATCAACCGCGGCGCAATGACCAGCCCCGCCCAGGCCCTCGTGGGTAAGGTTTCGGGACTGAACATCACCCCCGCATCCGGTGAGCCCGGCGCCAAGTCGAGCTTCCGCATCAGGGGCGGCTCGTCACTTACCGCCAGCAACGACCCTCTCATCGTTATCGACGGCGTCCCCATCACCAAGGAAGGCGGCGCATTCATGGGTGACCCTCTCGCCTCCGTCAACCCTAACGACATCGAGAGCTTCTCCGTTTTGAAGGACGCTTCGGCGACCGCCATCTACGGTTCCCGCGCTTCGAACGGCGTTATCATCATCACCACCAAGAAGGGTACGAAGGGCGACGGCGTACGCGTAGCCTACAACGGCAGCTTCTCCGCCAAGCACAACTACCGCACCCTCGACGTGATGAATGCCTCCGAGTTCACTTCCTACATCAACGAGGCCTATCCCCAGAAGGCCAGCCTCCTCGGCACTGCCGACACCGACTGGCAGAAGCAGATCTACCGCATAGGTCTCTCCACCGACCACAATGTGTCCATCATGGCCGGCAAGGTCCTCCCCGTGCGCTTCAGCGTGGGTTACAACTACGACCAGGGCACCCTCAAGGTTGGCGACGCCACCCGCTACAACGCCGACCTGAACATGGCTCCCAAGTTCCTGGACGACCATCTCCAGCTCAACCTCAACGTCAAGGGCATCTATTCCACCATCACCTACGGTGACAGCGGCGCAATAGGCAACGCCATCGCCTTCAACCCCACGATGCCCGTCTACCGCGAGGACGGCAGCCTCTTCAACTGGTACAACTCCGACGGCAGCGCCAACACCCTTTCTTCGGTGAACCCCCTCTCGCTGCTCTATGACGTGCACAACGCCGGCAACCTGCTGCGTTCCATCGGCAGCTTCCAGGTCGACTACCGCGTCCACGGTTTCGAAGACCTGAGGTTCAACCTCAACCTCGGCTACGACATCTCCGACAACCACAACGAGTACTACCGCGAGCTCGGCTCCTACCTTGCCAACAAGCAGGCGGCCACCACCGGCGACTACGCCTCCCGGAGCAGGAACTACAACCTCAACACCCTGCTCGAGTTCTACGCCGACTACAACCACGAGTTCAAGCACTCCAACCTCGACATCATGGCCGGATACTCCTGGCAGCACAACTACTACCGCTGGGAAGGCTCCGACTTCTACAACAACGAGAACCGTTTCGACGAGTCCAACGTCTACAAGGTGAATCCTTCATCGGCCCGCGAGTACTACCTGATCTCCTTCTTCGGACGTATCAACTACTCCATCCTTTCCAGGTACCTCTTCACCTTCACCCTCCGCGACGACGCCACTTCCCGCTTCTCCAAGAAGAACCGCTGGGGCCTCTTCCCTTCCGCAGCATTTGCGTGGAACATCAAGAACGAGCCCTTCCTCCAGGATGTAGCCGCCGTTTCCGCCATGAAGCTCCGTCTCGGATGGGGTCAGACCGGTCAGCAGGACATAGGCGACGACTACTACCAGTATCTCGCCCGCTACTATGCAGCCACCGATCCCCGCATGCGCTACAACATGGGTGACGACTTCGTCAACGCCCTCGCTCCCCAGGGTTACAACCCCAACATCAAGTGGGAGACCACCACAACCTGGAACGCCGGTCTCGACTTCGGCTTCGCCGAGGACCGCATCACCGGTACGGTTGAGGCCTACTACCGTCAGACCACCGACCTGCTGAACTCCATCAGCGTCCCTCTCGGCAGCAACTTCACCAACTACCTTGTCCAGAACATCGGCAGCATGGTCAACAAGGGTATCGAAATTACCCTCGAGACCGTTCCCGTAGAGACCAAGGACTGGCACTGGAGCATAGGCGGCAATATCACCTTCCAGGACACCCGCATCACGAAACTCACCGCAGGCAACAACGCCGACTACAAGGGAGTTGAGACCGGTCCCCGCCTCAGCGGTACCGACGGTTACAGCGCCCTCCACCGCGTGGGTCAGAAGCCCAACGTGTTCTACATGTTCGAGCAGCTCTACGACGCCTCCGGCAATCCCATTCAGAACGGTCTCGTGGACCGCAACGGCGACGGCATCATCAACCAGAGCGACCGCTTCGTCACCGGCTACAGCCCCATCCCTTCCCTCTTCTACGGCCTCAACACCCGTGTGAGTTACAAGGACTGGGACTTCAGCGTCAACGCCCACGGTTCCGGCGGCAACTACGTCATCAACAACGTCCGCAGGGGCTACTCTTCCGGCAACAGCGACGACCACACCAAGGGTTATCTCAACAACTTCGTGAACACCTATCTCATCAAGGACTGGACCGGTGTCTCCGGAGACTACCAGAACTACTCCAACATGTGGATCGAAGACGCTTCCTTCTTCAAAGTCGACGACATCAACCTCGGCTACACCTTCAAGCTTAAGAAGGCCGACCAGACCATCAGGGTCGCGGGCTCCGTGCAGAACGTCTGCATCCTCACCCGCTACTCGGGCCTCGACCCCGAGCTCTACTCGACCGACAACATCTCCAACGGCGTGGACAACAACATCGTTCCCCGTCCCCGTCTCTACACCGTTCGCGTGAACTTCAACTTCTAAAACAGGACGGATCATGAAAAATATATTCAGAATACTTTTTGCAGCTGCCGCACTCCTGGCCGCTTCATCATGCCTCGGAGACCTCGACACTCTTCCTCTGAACGAGACCGACACCACCTCCGAGACTGCATACGAGAGCGAAAGCAGCTACCTCCAGGGCCTTGCATACATCAACGCCTACTGGATTTTCGTGAGCCAGACCGACCCGGGCAACGCCGACATCGTAGCCCCTGACCCCGGACAGAGCGAACTGCTCCGCCAGGTCATCAACCTCCAGGAGATGACCACCGACTCTTTCAAGTGCACCTGGACCAGCGACTCCTACGTCCCCGACCTGTCCTATAACAACTGGACAAGCTCCAACACCGGTGCCAACATAGCCTACACCCGCTGCCTCAAGGCCATAGCCCTCGTTAACGAGTTCCTCCTCCAGACCGAGGACGAAAGGCTCGATGCCCGCGGCCACAGCGCCATGAAAGACAAAGTACACGGCTACCGCGCAGAAGCCCGCTTCCACCGCGCCCTCTACTTCTGGACCCTCATGGACCTCTTCGGCAATCCTCCTTTCCCCATGCCGGAAAACATCGGCGGCGATCTGCCCAAGCAGATTAAGAGGGCTGAGCTCTTCGCATGGCTCGAGGACGAACTCCTCGACCTCCTTTCCGACAGCTCCGACATGCCCGCTAAGGGCGCAGTCCCCTATCCCCGCCCGACCAAGGGTTCCGTAGCCGCACTCCTCGCCAGGATGTACCTCAACGCAGGAGTCTATACCGGCACCCCCCGCTGGCAGGACGCCATGGACATGGCCGAGAAAGTAATAGGCATGGGCTACAGGATCCATCCCGTCTACGAAGAGCTGTTCCTGCAGGACAACACCGAGACCGGTGCCGCAGCCGACGAGTTCATCTTCGCCATCGAATACGACAAGGACCACGCACAGAGCTGGGGCGGCACCACCACCCTCTCTTCCGCCTTCTTCGATGACGACAGGCATGTCGTAGGTACCATCCTCGGCCTGCCCGGACCCATTGTCCCCGAGACCTGGAACGGCTATCACACCTCTGACGAGTTCGTGAGCAACTTCCATCTCGCCGGCGTGACCTTCGAATCCCCCAAGACCAGCATCGGCTACGACAGGGCCGCCTCCGACAAGAGGGCCTTCTTCTACAACCAGGGCATCAAGGAATTCGACAACACCAAGACCGAGACCGGCTGGAGGTGCTGGAAATTCAGCGGCCGCTACAGCGACGGCTCCGTCAACACCCAGTCCTTCTCTTCGATGGACTTCCCCATCTTCCGTCTCGCCGAGATGTATCTCATTTATGCTGAAGCTGATGCACGCCTCAACGGCGGCACCGTCTCTTCTGCCACGGCCAAGGGCTACATCAAGGAACTGCGCGACCGTGCAGGTGTGCAGATGCCCGCCGACGACGAGCTCACCCTCGACTGGCTGCTCAGCGAGCGCGCCCGCGAGCTCATGCTCGAAGGCCAGCGCCGCACCGACCTCATCCGCTACGGCTACTACACCTCCATGTCATTCCCCTGGCCCTACAAGGGCGGCGTCAAGGACGGCAAGGTCAACCTTCCCGACTACATGGTGCTCTTCCCTCTCAACGAAGCCGACATCGAGGCCAACACCAACATCGAGCAGAACCCCGGCTATTGATAACAGTAAAGTTTTGAAAGTATGAAAAAAGCTATATTCGCGATAATGGCCGCCGCGCTCCTTGTCTTCTCTGCTTGCGACATATGCGAGCTGGGACCCGTGGAGCCCGATAAGACCATGCTCAGCCCCGAGGGCGAATTCGTCGCTCCCGTGCTTCTTGAGGTAGGCGACATTACGATCGACGGCAACAATTCCGCCGAGGCCGTGACCTTCCTCTGGAGCGCAGCCGATTTCGGCGCCCCCGTCCAGATCGCATACAACCTCTATTTCGCCAGGGACGGCAAGACCGCCCTCGCAGGAACTTCCAGGACCAACAAGCTCACCCTGAGCAAGGCCGACGTCAACGGCATCCTTGTCAACTCCCTCGGAGTCAAGGCCAACGACGCTGCCGATGTGGAAGCCTATGTGGAAGCCTCTGTCAACGGCACCGAAGTCAAGAGCGTCCGCTCGACCAACAGCGTTGCCTTCAACGTGCAGACCTTCAAGGCCAAGCTCAATTCCCTCTTCATCTGCGGCCAGTTCCAGAACGGATGGGACATCAACAGCGCTCCTGAATTCTGGGAGACCGGCGGCGGCACCAAGATCTATAAGATTCTCATCGACTACCTCGCACAGGGCACCATCACTCCCGGCGAAGACCAGGGCTTCAAGATCCTCACCCAGCGCAAATGGGATGGCGATTATTGGGGCTACAGCGGCCTTACCCCCTCTTG
This sequence comes from uncultured Bacteroidales bacterium, assembly GCA_947302175.1. Lineage (GTDB taxonomy): Bacteria > Bacteroidota > Bacteroidia > Bacteroidales > UBA932 > Cryptobacteroides. The sequence goes on from CAMYVB010000007.1 coordinate 20,439, forward strand.
GGACTGCCCTGAGAACAACGACAAGAACTTCCAGTTCGGCGCCGCAGCCCAGAACATCTATCTCCTCACCGTCAACCTCAGCAAGAAGACCATCTCGGCCGAAGGCATCGATGCCCTGAGCCTTATCGGTGACTTCGACGAGAGCGCAGGCTGGTCAAACGACGTAGACCTCGTGTACGACTGCGTCCGGAACATCTGGACAGCAGGTCCCGTCACCTTCTCCGGCGGCAAGACCGACTTCCTCATCCGCTACGACCACGCCTGGAGCAAGAAGCTCGGCGGCGCTACGACTGCCAGTGAGGACGTTGAAGGCGGCTTCGAGCTCGTCAGCGGCGGCGACAACATGAAGGTCCCCTCAGACGGTACCTATATGATGAAGATACACGGCAACCGCACCCCCATGGTCATAGTCATGGAAAAACAGTAAACGAAGCGAGCCATGAAAAAGATATTTAACATTGCGGCCATAGCCGCTCTCTTCCTTGGACTTGCATCCTGCATGCCCGTTGAGCCGGAAGACGTGTTCTCCACCGATCCCGTCGCTCCCGAGCTCCTTTCGCACAACGACATTCTCGTGACCACGGGGACCACCGGCGAAGACGTCGTCTTCACCTGGAACGCCTACCGCAACCTCCCCGCAAATCTCCCCTACCAGCTCTTCATGCAGTACGGAGAGACCACGGTCAACCTCTACACAGGTACCAATACCTATTTCAAGACTGCCAAGTCGGCTTTCCGCAGCACTCTGCTTACGAGCTTCCCCGACCTGCCCGAGAATGACGCATTCAGCGTCACCCTCTTCGTGATGGTCGCCAGCGACGGCACCCCCTACAAGTCCAACTCCATCACCGTGGGCATCTATGCCTATGGCGACGCAGTTGCTCCCGTAGTGACTCCCACCACTGACAAGGTAGAGCTCGATCCCGCCACTCCCCAGGACAAGGTAAAGCTCCTCACTTGGGAGCCCGCACGCCTTGTTTTCGGCGAAGAAGTGACCTACAGCGTCTATATGACAGTGGGCAACAGCACTCCCGTCCTCATGGCCCAGGGCCTCGTCGATCCTGAGTACTCCGTAGGCATGGACGACCTCAACGAGGCCGTCATCGGCGCCGGCGGCGCAGAAGACGCCGAAGTGCCCGTGAAGTTCCTCGTCGTCGCATTCTGCGAGTCCCTCGCAGGCGGCGTCGATGCAGCAGCGGTGGAAATGAGCGTCAAGACCTACACAAGCAACTTCCCCGAGGTCCTCTACATACCCGGCAGCCACCAGGGCTGGAATCCCGCTACCGCCCCCACCATCAAGCTCTCCAAGAGCGTGAAGGGCTACTATGAGGGCATAGTCGACCTCCGTACCGACGACGGTTCTGACGTCCAGTTCAAGTTCAGCCCCGTTCCCGAGTGGAGTGGCGACTTCGGCGGCGTAGTCACCGTAGGCGGCAAGGCAGGCGTATATGTGAGCGCCATCGGCACCGTGGGTGCAAAGGACAACATCGTCGTTCCTTCCGGCAAATATGTTATCCGGCTCAACAAGAAGACCAACGAGATTTCGATGGTCTCCATCAAGAGCGTCGGCATCATAGGCTCGGCGGTCGGCGGCTGGGATAAGGAAGTCACCATGGAATGGGACGAGGAGACCAACGTCTTCACCACCACCGTTGACGTCGTTCCCGGAGAATACAAGTTCCGTCTCAATGACGACTGGGATTTCTCCATCGACGACAAGGGCGGCGTGAATGCCGGCGGAGCCAACTTCTCCACCAACAATCAGGGCAACTTCCGCATCCTCCTCAACATGGACAGCCATCCCTACACCGTGACTCTCATCAACACCAGCTACCCCGAGAAGGTCTATCTCCCCGGTTCACACAACGGTTGGAACTTCAGCACCGCTATCGGCGGCAATGGTGAAGGCTTCTATCAGGGCTTCACCAAGGTCGGCGGCGAGTGGGGCTTCAAGGTCACTCCTTCCGCAGACTGGAATCACGAGCAGTGGGGTCTTGAGTCCGTCAAGGGCACCGATGACAACGGTGAGACTACCTTTAATGTCGTAAACGGCGGCGGCAACATCGCCCAGGGCAGCGACATCGTGTATGCCCGCGTCAGCTTCAGCCTGCCCGACATGACCGTCAAGGTATTCCCCATCTCTGAAGTCGAGGTGGTGGGTTCCTTCACCGGCTGGGGCACCGACGAGAAGTTCCTCATGAGCTACGACGAGACTTCCGACAGCTGGAAGCTCAAGGGCGTTGCAATCCCTGCCGGCGGCGAATGGAAGTTCCGCATGAACCGCGACTGGGTCGTAAACCTCGGCGGATCGCTTGACGACCTGAGCCAGGGCGGAAACAACATCACCGGCATCGAGCCCGGAACCTATGACATCGAGCTCATTATCGGCTCCCTCCCCTACAAGGCCGTCCTCACCAAGGTTGACTAGACCCCCAATCTGACTATTACAGGTCAGATAATTATAGAAAACGCCGGAGAGTTTGAAAATCTCCGGCGTTTTTTATTGTGCTTTTCTCTGTGGGTCGCTCTAGCGCTGGAATTCAACGATGAGGGCGGACTTGGGAGCGACGGTCGTGCCGTCCTGGAGCGTTACGCTCTTGCCGGTCACTACATCAACGCCTGTGACGGGGCCGGAGACGAACTCGCGGTAATGGTCCCAGTGGAGGGAGCGGAATTCAGAGGTATTGTTGATGTAGACAAATACCGCGTCGCTGTCGGTGTAGCGGAAATAGGCGTAGGTGTTGTCGGTTATGTTCCTGGGGCCGAAGTTGGCCCTGGAGAGGAAGTGGAGGGTTCTTCCTTCCTGGACGGCCTTGCAGCCCTTGCGCCAGTTGAAGATGGTGGCGGTGTAGTCGTGGAGGTCGGCGGCGCTTTCGTAGAGGCCTTTCGCGCCTTTGCGTCCTTCCTCGCTGAAAAGATCGACAGAGTCGCCTTCCCAGCCGCCGGGGAAGTCTATGCGCTTCGCTCCGTCGTGGCCGGGCTTGTCCTTGCGCTCGAGGAACATCATTTCGTCGCCGTAGTAGAGCTGAGGGATGCCGCGAAGGGTTGCGAGAAGGGCAATAGCGAGTTTCATACGGGCGGGGTCGCGCCTCAGGACGTCGCCGGTGCGGGCGTGGTCATGATTTGCAAAGAATACCATCATGTTGCTCAGGTCCTGATAGGCGAAATCCTGGGCGATGATGGAATAGACTCTCGTCATACCCTCGCTCCACCACACTTTGTCTTCGCAGAGGGCGGTCTTGATGGCGCTTTCGAGAGGGAAGTCCATGATGGACGGGAGATTGGAGTTGAAGCCGTTCTTGTTGGGATTGTCCTTCTGCCAGTAGGCCAGCTGGGGGATGTTGACGTCCCAGCATTCGCCGACTATGTTCAAGTTGGGATATTCGTCTGTCACGGCCTTGCACCAGAGCGACATGGGTCCGGGCTCGTTGTAGGGGTAGGTGTCAACTCTCAGGCCGTCGAGGCCGGCGTACTCGGTCCACCACACGGCCCACTGCTGGAAGTACTTGAGGAGGAAGGGGTTGTCGAGGTTCATGTCGGCCATGGAGGGGACGAACCAGCCGCTTTCCTGGCGCTCCAGGTCCCTGACTGACGCATGGGGGTCCATATAGACCGAGAAGAGGGCGTTCATCTGGATGTAGGGCTCGGCGCTGTGGTACCAGTCGCTGAAAGGAGGGTCGGCCATCCACCAGTGGGCGGTGCCGCAATGATTGGTCACTATGTCCATTATTACCTTGAGGCCCCTTTCGTGCGCCATATCGACGAAGGTCTTGTACTGGGAGTTGTCGCCGAAGCGGGGGTCGATGTGGTAGTAGTCGGCGCAGGCGTAGCCGTGGTAGGACTCGTAGGACTGGTTGTCGAGAAGAAGGGGGGTGCACCATATGGCCGTGGCGCCAAGCTCTGCGACATAGTCGAGATGGTTCATCATGCCCTGGATGTCGCCGCCGTGGCGGCTGACGGGGTCGTCGCGGTTCACGTCGTCAGTGGTCTCGGGGACGCTCCAGGGGCGGGCTGAACCGTCGAAATACTCACCGCCCTGCCAGGCTGCGTCGTTGTCTGAAAAGGCGGAGGCGAAACGGTCGGGCATGATAAGATAAATCATGTCGGCAGTCGTGAAGCTCTCCCGCTCCCTGCTTCCGGGCTCGCGCTCGAGGACGGAATAGGGATACTTGAAGCTCTCGTCGCCGCGGCTGAAGACGAGGAAATAGTCTCCGGGCTTCTTAACCTCCATGTCGAGGAAAAGATAGTTGGGGCTCTCTGCCTTTTGTATTTTCTTGACTGAAAGGCCATTACCCTCTACGGCAACGTCATATTCCGAGATTTGCGGGCCCTGGACCAGGAGCTGAAGATCCGTGTGCATTCCCGTCCACCAGCAGAGGGGTTCCACTCTTTGGACCTGGCTTTCGGAAGCCTCTGCGACTTGGGAATAATCCTTGGAGGCCTGATGACAGGCGAGGACTGCAATCAGGCATAAAACAGGTAATAGTCTGGTATTCATATTGCTTCTTTTTTTCGTAAAGATAGGAAAAAATCATATATTTGTTTGATTACACTGAAACTGAAGCCAAGATGAAAAAACTCATTTACCTCTTCGCAGCTATGCTCGTGCTCACCGCTTGCCCCGGCGTGACGCCCGAAGTTCCCGAATATACGCTCGATGTCACACCTTCCGAGCTGAGTTTCACGAGCCCCGACGAGGCAAGCCTGCCTCTCACCATAAAGAGCAACGCCAACTGGACCATTTCCGTCTCCAACGGAGCCTCCTGGTGCCAGCCCTCAGCCTTCAGCGGCAAGGGTGAGGGCACTATCCAGGTCAAGGTAACGGCAAACACCGTCACTTCCCCCCGCAGCGCCTCGATCAGCGTCTCCGCCAGCGGCGGGCTCAACAAAAGCGTCTCAGTGAGCCAGGCGGCAGGAAAGGAAAGCCCATCACAGACCGAGACCATCACTCTTGAAGCCTCGCCCAAGGCCTGGGACGGGCAGAAGAGGGCCGACATCACCTACCAGCTCCTCGTTTATTCCTTTGCCGACGGCAAGGGCGGCGACCGCTGGGGTGACCTCAAGGGCGTGACCGACCACATGGACTATCTCAACGACCTGGGAGTATCCGCCTTGTGGCTCTCCCCCATCCAGCCCGCCACTTCCTACCACGGCTACAATGTCAACGACTACTTCGCCATAGACAGCCACCTCGGCACCGAGGACGACTTCAAGACCCTGATTGCCGGAGCCGGAGCCAAGGGCATAGACATCTACATGGACTATGTGCTCAATCATTCCGGCAAGGGCAACAAGTGGTTCACCGAGGCCACTTCCACCGTAGGCAGCAGCTACCGCAGCTGGTACGTCATCTCCGACGACCCGGCTTCCGATGTCGCTGCGGGCAAGATTGACAATTATGCCGGAGCGTCCGGCCCCGGCATGGGCACATGGCACAAAATCGGCATCGGAGCGGGCTACAAGGGCCGTCTCCACTTCAAGCTCGACTGGAGCGGCAGCACCAAGACCGTGACCGTAACGACCTCCGACGCCGCCCCCCGGAGCTCCAACCCTTCGGCAAGCAAATGGTTGTGGATAGGCGAAGTCGGCGCCGTCGGCCTCTATGAGACCACCCCCAACATCTTTGAAATCACCCTTGAAGTCGATACCGACTGGGGCTTCCTCGTCCGCAGCGCTTCCGGCAACGACTGGAGCGCCGGCACCAAGTGGGGCACTCCTTCCGGCGGCAAGGCCATAGTATTCGGCACCCCCTTCACCCTCGCCGCCAACAGCGCGAGTTTCGACCCCGGCAACATAGTTTTCAGCAACGAGAGCACCAACTATTTCGCCAGTTTCGACTCCGGCATGCCCGACCTCAACTACGGTCCCTACTCCACCGCTTCCACCCATCCCTGTTTCAAGGCCCTCGCCGAGAGCGCCGACAAGTGGATCAACATGGGCGTAAACGGTCTCAGGCTCGACGCCGTAATCTGGATATACCAGAACCAGACCGAGGCCAACGTCTCCTTCCTCAAGCAATGGTACGACCGCTGCAACGCGACCTACAAGGCCCGCGGCGGTAAGGGCGAGCTCTACATGGTGGGCGAAGCCTGGTGCGACAACGCCACCCGGGCTGCCTCTTACTATAAGGGTCTCCCTTCGAATTTCAACTTCTGGTACTGGTACACCCTCAAGGACCGTATCAACAACAAGAAGGGAAATGACTTCGCCTCCACGATAATCGGCTTCCGCGAGCAGTTCAAGGCCAACAGGAGCGACTTTATCGACGCCATCAAGCTCAGCAACCACGACGAAGACCGCGCCGGCAACGACCTCGGCCGCTCTGCAGATAAGGAGAAACTCGCCGCGGCAGTGCTCCTCACTTCCCCCGGAAAGCCTTATATCTACCAGGGCGAAGAGCTCGGTTACTGGGGCAATAAAGGCGGCGGCGACGAATATGTACGCACCCCCATCAAATGGACAAAGACCGGCACTGTCGCAGATGCGGCATTGGACGGCAAAATAGACAACAGTATGCTTTCTGAGAGCATCTCGGTCGAAGCGCAGCAGGCCGACGCGGCGTCTGTTCTCAATGTCTACAAGACCTTCGCCCGCCTCCGCAACAGCTACGCTTCCCTCGCGAGCGGTGAAATGAGCGCCCACCCCGTATTCAATTCGAACAATTCACGCTACGCCGCTATAGGCGCCTGGTACCGCACCCTCGGCTCTGAAAAGACCCTCGTCGTGCACAACTTCTCCAACAACAAGATAAGCGCTTCGTTCGGGACCGAGGACCTGAGCCGCGTCATCGGCCTTTGCGGCGGAGGCGAGCTCAAGACCACCAAAACCGGCGGAGTCGTTACCGACAACACCCTGACGCTCAACGGCTATTCCAGCGTCGTTTTCCTGATTCAAGAATAAACAGTATATGAAAAACATCTTCAGACTCAGCTGCCTCTCAGCCATCATTATGCTTCTATCAGTCTCCTGCGAACCCGGGGATAACGGCGGCGGGAGCGGCGGGAGCGGCGATGGCGGTTCCACCGAAGTGGCGTTCGCCAAAGGCGCCGACCTTGGCTGGATCACGGAAATGGAAGCCAAGGGCTACAAGTTCTACAACGCCTCCGGCGTGGAGAAGGAATGCACGGCCCTGATGAAGGAAATAGGCTTCAACAGCGTCCGCTACCGCGTCTGGGTTAACCCCTCCAGCGGTTATAACAACATGAACGACGTTCTGCAGAAGTGCAAGAGGGCCCAGGCTCTCGGCATGCAGATAATGATAGATTTCCACTACAGCGACACCTGGGCCGATCCCGGAAAGCAGATTATCCCTGCTGCATGGCAGTCAATGGACGCCGGCGGCATCGCCGCCGCGGTCAACTCCCACACCCGCAGCGTCCTTCAGACCTTGAAGAATAATAAAATCGATGTCGCATGGGTGCAGGTGGGCAACGAGGTCAGGCCCGGAATGCTGGTCCATACCGGCACTGAGAGCAGTCACAAAGAGGCCCCCGAAAGCATTTCCGGCAAGGTTTCCGGCAACAGCGTGGGACATTTCGTGGAGTACTTCAATTCCGGAGCATCTGCGGTCAAGGCCGTCTATCCCGACGCCCGGGTCATACTCCATCTCGACAACGGCTGGGACAGCGGCATGCTCACCTGGTTCCTCGACCTGATGAAAAAAAACGAGGCCAAATACGACATGATAGGCCTTTCGCTATATCCTTCATATTGGGACACTTCCATAGGCGGCTACCCCGATTGGAGCACTAAGACAAAGCAGTGCGTGGAGAATCTCACCACCCTTCATTCCCGCTACAACAAGCCCGTCATGATTGTGGAATTCGGCATGCCCGCAAGCGAGCCCGCCAAGGCAAAGGCCGCCCTCCAGTACGTCCTTCAGAGCACGACCAGCAACGACTGGTTCAAGGGAATATTCTACTGGGAGCCCGAGTCTGAAAAGGCCCGCAACGGCTACGACTACGGTGCCTTCGCCGACGGAAAGCCCACCATCGCCCTCTCCCCCTTCTCCGACTAAGCGCCCTCTCCTTGAGGCGAATGTCACTATAAGCCCCACAGGGCCAAAAATGCAGTTCACCACCATCCTTCAGGGGGGTGGCGAACGTCAATAATAACCCTCTGTGGCCTATAGCGCGGTTTGCCCTAAGAAACTACGACGCGGCCGCGGCGAAGGCCCTTGGACTTTACGCTGACTTTGATGGGGCCGGGGCCTGTGCGGCGTATTACAACCGCGCAAAGGCCGTTGAAGGCGGGAGCCGTCTTAGTGCGGAAAGGAATGAGACTGGTGGGGTCGCCACTATCGACAGCAAGTATCTCACCATTACCAGACACACTGAACTCCAAATCGTTACAGGCATGAGGGGCTAGGCGTCCCTTCCAATCGGTGATACTAACTGTCACGAACGACAGGTCGCCTTCTCCTCCCTGGTCTTTGTCGGCGGAAATCTTAAGGCGACGGGGCTTCCCGGAAGTGGAGATCTTTTCACGGGCCCACTCCTTGCCGTCCTTGTAGGCGACCACCTCAACCGTGCCTTTTTTGTAAACTACATCATCCCAGCGTAGGCGGTATTCCCTCTCGCCGCGGGCTTTCCTGCCCATGGACTTGCCGTTGACAAAAAGCTCAGCCTCATCGCCGGAGGTATAGACGTGGATGGGGGTTACGAGGCCCTTACGATCGGGCCAAGTCCAATGGGGAACTATGTGCACCATGGGCAGGTCCGGACGCCAGCGGGCCTGGTAGAGCCAGAAGCGGTCTTTGGGGAAGCCCGCAAGGTCGATTATGCCGAAATAGCTGCTGCGCGAAGGGAGCGGCACGTCAAGCACCTTTTGGCCCCATTTCATCAGCTGCTCACGGTAGGCCTTCTTTTCTTCTTCAGTGTGGAAATTGCTAAGGACGGAGATGTCGAGATTGTAGGGGGTAGGTTCGCCCAGATAGTCAAAACCCGTCCAGACGAACTCGCCCGCGCACTCGGGCACTTCATCCTCATAGGACCACTCATAATCCGGACTGGAAGCCCATGCCGGGGCGTACAGGTCGTAGGAACTCACCTGGAAAGGGGGGTCGTCTGTCCAGCCGCCGTTCTTCTCGTCCGAGACAGGGAAGAGATAGTAGCCGCGGGTGGAAATGCACGAAGCGGTCTCACTGCCGAAGAAGGGCTGGTCGGGATGGGCATCGCGGAAATCCTTGTAGGCGTGGGGCTTATAGTTGAATCCATATACATCAATAGTCGATGCGTAGGGCTGCGATGCCGCCCAAAGATTGTCGTTGCCGGCGGTGGTAGGGCGAGTGGGGTCTATCGTATGGCAGACGGCACTAAGGTGGCGGGCGATGTACCATTTCTCCCTCATCCCCTGCTCGGCCACTTCATTGCCTATGGACCAGGCAATCACGGAAGGGTGGTTGCGGTCGCGTTTTATCATGTCCACAAGGTCACGGTCGGCCCATTCCCGGAAAAGGGTGGCGTAGCCGTTGGTCTTCTTGGACATGGTCCAGGTGTCCGTGAATTCATCGATTACCAGGAATCCCATCTCGTCACACAGGTCCAGGAACTCGGGCGCGGGAGGGTTGTGGCTGCAGCGTATGGCGTTGCAGCCCATTTCCTTCATCTGGCCAAGGCGCCTCTTCCAGACCTGGTCGTTCCACACAGCGCCAAGCGATCCGGCGTCGTGATGGAGGCAAACTCCCTTGAGGAAAGTTTTCTCTCCGTTGAGATAAAAGCCGTCGGGTCGCCACTCGGCGCTCCTAATGCCGAAGGTAGTCGAGCAAGAGTAGCTGTAGTCTTCATAGACGGCTTTGACACTGGTTTTCAGCGAGTATAGGGAGGGAGAACCCGGCGTCCAGAGCTTAGGCGCGGCGACTTTCATTTCGCTCCTCACGACCTGGCCGCTCCAAACCCATGAAAGCAGCACGGAATCGCGACAAACTACTTCCCCGTTGTATAATATCTCATTAACCAGATGGGTCGCCCGAAAATGATGGGAATGGTTTTTCAGCGTCACGGCAACGCTCACCGTCGCCTCCTCAGCGCCCACAACCGGAGTCGTCACGAAAACGCCCCAAGTCTCGACGCCTATCCTGGATGACTCGGTAAGCCAAACATTGCGGTAAATGCCGCCGCCGGGATACCAGCGGGAAGACTCCTCAGGGTTGTCGAGGCTGATTGCTATGACGTTGTCGCCTTCGTGAAGCGCGGGGCTCAAGTCCGCCTCGAACGATGAATACCCGTAGGGACGTTTTGCCACCTCAACTCCGTTACAGTAAACTATCGCCCCCGACATCGCGCCGTCTATGCCGAGCAGGTATTCTTTACTAAGGTCACTGACTGTCAGATGTTTGCGATACCATGCGCGACCCCACCAAGGGAGTTTGCCCGTTTCGCCGGGATACTCCTGGCGGAAAGTGTGTTCAACTCCCCAGTCGTGCGGCAGATCGAGGCTGCGCCACTCGCTGTCATCATAGTCCGCGGCCGCAAAAATCTCCGGATGACGGGCGTCCCGGCACTCGAGGGGCATGGCGAATTTCCAAGCTGCATTCAGTGACACCCTGCCCTCGGGCTGGGCGGATGCGCGCACGGGAAATAGCAGTTGGATGCAAAGCAAAATGAGCACCATCAGGGGCGCAATTCTGACTCGAGTCATAGCCGGCTGTTTTACGTTTCCCGTAAATATAAGCAAAAAATCCGTAACCGGTACGCTTTTCCGTTATCGGTCACATTGTTACAACAGCTAAACGCCGCCTACGCCGGTAACTATCATGCCTATGCCGAAATAGAGCATGAGCGAGCAAAGCAGGCGGGACTTGGTAGTGCCGGCGCGCCAAAAATTGAGAGCTAGGGCGGCAATTGTAATCAGGCCGCCGAGAACGCCACCTGCAAGGGCGTACCACTGCGCCTCCTCCATAAACGCAGCCGCACAAGGGAAAGTGCCTATAATAAAGAAATGCGAAAACCAGTTGCCTGTAAAAGACAGGATATAGCACCACATGCCCCAGCTGAAAGCATTTCTCTTAAAGCAATATACCAGCAGCAAACTGAAAAGAATCACAAGAAGGGTAGAATTCGCAGCCTCCAAATGGGGAAAACATATGAGATAATCCTCGCAAGGAATGCCAAAATGCCAAGAGCATTCACCAACCGACTGCCAAAGCAGCGTACCGCCCGTGTAACCAATCCAAAAGGCAGGGAAAAGCTTCTCAGTCTTGTCCGCCCTGCCCGCCAGGAGCAACGCGACGACAAAAGCTACACTCATGAAAATGAAGCGCGGAAGGCTGGGATCCACCGTCTCCCCTTCATGGACGTGGACGGGAATAATGGACTCCGTGCCCTTGCCGAGATAAAGGCAGACAGCCAGGATGGCCACAAGCACGATTGTGATACCTATGATTCCGAAAATGGGCAGGATACCCTCCTTAAGAGCTTTCGATGCTGCGGATTTATTCATGACAGTGTCTCCTGAGTGCAAAGATAGCAAATTTTGCAATTAGACTTAATTGTCCTACCTTTGCGCTCCTTTGCAAGATTAGAAGAGATGAAAGTACTGTTTGTCGCGAACAACGCATTCAATAAAGGCAACGGGATAGCAGTGTCAATCCACAACACGATGAAGGGATTGAAAGAACTGGGCATTGACGCCCGCCTTATGGCAGTCGAAAATCCCGACCCTGAAGGACCCCAGCCAGATTTCCCCCTCGAGCATTTTGTATTCCCCATATTCGAACCCATAATTCAGAAAAACGGATTCTCCTACGCCAAGCTGAGCAAAAGGCGCATAAGGGAAGCTGTGCGCTGGGCCGACGTGATCCATATGGAAGAAGCGCTTATCCTCCAGCCGGCAGTTGAGAAAATTGCCAGGAAAGAGGGCGTCCCCTGCGTCGGCACTTTCCATCTTTACCCTCACAGTGTCCTGGCGAATCTCGGCTTTCCCAAAAAGAATTATCTCAATGCTCCCTTGCAAAAGTTGTGGAACAGCACGGTCTTCGACCACTGCTCCATAATTCAGTGCCCAGCCGCGGAAGTGAAACGCTATCTGACCGAGTGCAGAAGCAAGGCCGAGCTGAGGGTCATTCCCAACGGGATAAACATCCCCGAAGAGAAAGTGGTCCCCGAGGATGTAATACCAGGCGAAGTCATTGATATCCTGTGTATTGGCCGCCTGTCCAAAGAGAAGTCCCAGGACACATTGCTTCAGGCCATGCGCTACAGCCGCCACGCCGACCGTATCCGTCTGATTTTCGCCGGCGATGGTCCCATGGCGGGACAATACAAAAAGATGGCTGCAAAACTCGTCAGGGAAGGCGTCATCAAGAACTCTCCCGTATTCGGATTCTACACCCACGAGGAACTCTCCGAACTTGCGCGCAAATCCTATCTCTACGTCCACTGTTCATGGGTGGAAACTGAGGGACTCTCATGCCTGGAAGCAACGAGGGAAGGCCTGGTCCCCGTCATCGGCGAAGGTGAGCTGGTCAGTACTTCCCAGTTTGCCCTCACTCCCGTCAGCAAATATCCCTTGGGCGACAGCAAGGCGCTCGCAGAAAGGATTGACTGGTGGATTGAGCATCCTGCAGAGCGTAACCGTATGGCCCGGGAGTATGCCGACGCCGCCCGTAAATATGACATCAGTTCTTCAATGCAGACCCTCGCACAGATGTACGAGGATGCGATAAAGGCAAACAAGAAGAATTAATGAAACGCATTGTCCCGTTCATTGTTTTTGTGCTTTTTCTCGCATCATGTGCAAATGCAAGATTTGCGACGGGACCTTCCGATTCTGAAATTGAGTCCATAGGCGGCTTTGATGGCACTATTGAGACCGTGACTTTTCGCTCAGGCGAAAAGCGCCTGAGCGAAAGACGCATGGTGGTCTATCTCCCTCCGTCCTACTACCGCGACTCTGCCAGGCATTACCCGGTGATGTACCTTATACATGGTGCAAAGGGCAATGAGACCACCTGGATAGATCGCGGCCGTGCCTTCACCGTTCTGGACTCCATGGTACGTGAGGGCAGCGCTCCCGAGACAATCGTGGTGCTTCCCAATCTCAACCGCTATTTCGGCGACAAGGACTACAAACAGGGGCATGCAGTAAATCCCGTGAGAGCTTTCTGGCTTCTAGACGGCGAGGCAGAGCGGCATTTCACCGACAAAGTGGTGCGTACCACGGACTCGCTTTTCCGCACAATCCCTCAGAAAAACGGAAGGGCCATAGCCGGCATGTCCTCCGGAGCCCTTCAGGCGCTATACCTCTCGGCGAACAATCCCGACATGTTCGACTATGTGGGCCTTTTCTCGCCATACACCTATCCGACCATCTTTGCGGCAGGCCATTACGACATCTACGGCGGTCTTTCAAGAAAGCTTGACCGTCAGTTTGCCAATCCTCCTGCGGCCTACGAAATCATGATAGGGGACAAGGATTTCTTCTACCCCCACATCATTCTCTACGACAAGAAACTGACAAGAAAAGGTTACCCACACCACCTTACAGTAACCCCCGGTGGCCACACCTGGATCAACTGGCGCGAGCACCTTATCTCTTTCTACGGAGTAATGTTTAAATAGCCCCAGGGCGGCTCAGAGGAGATACTCGAGGATGCGGGAGGAAGGGTCGAAGGGGCGGATGGTGCTGAGGCCCAGGGCCTCGTCGGCGGCCTTAATGAGATCATCCGCTGAAGGATTTGCAATTTTGCAAAAATGCTTTCCGGCCCGGAGTATGGCTTCTTCAGGGATCAGGCCTATGAGTTCGGTGCCGGTAACGCGGGCTCCGCGAAGGGCGGCGCAGCGGCTCACTTCTTCGTAGGCGCGGTGGAGCGGGGTTGCCGACAGGTCGGTTATATTCATAGTGACCTGGGCGCAGCCGTACTGAGCCATATACCATCCAAGGGCCTTGACGCCCTTCAGCGTCCCGGGGACGCGGCCTGAAGGGGTTTTACGGCCGATTTCGCGCACATCCCGGGCAATCTCGAGAGCAAGGTCCGCGTCGGTGGAGTCGAGATTGAAATTGACTGCAAGAAGGAATTTGCGGGCTCCGACCACGCTAGCGCCGCTCAGGGCTGCCCTTTCGTCATAATCTCCGCAAAAATCGGGGCGCAGGGAAGGATAGGCCATTTTGGCTGCCAGACTCTCGTATTCGCCTTTTCTGCACCATGCCAGATTGCGCCTTTCGGGCGAAAAGGCGGCCTCTTCATAGCAGTAGCAAGGGATGCCGAGGTCAGAGAAAATGCGAGAGGCAAGCCGGCGCGCAAGGACAGCGCATTCTTCCAGTGAAATGCCACGGACGGGCACGAGGGGGAGAACGTCGGTCGCGCCTATTCGGGGATGCTCCCCGTGGTGTCTTCGCATGTCAATTAGGCGCGAGGCGGCTTCCGCTCCCCTGAATGCACCTTCGCATACAGCTTCGGGAGAGCCGGCGAAGGTGATGACGGTGCGGTTGGCGTCGCGCCCCACGTCGGTGTGCAGGACTTTCAGGCCCGGGACCGAGGCGATTGCGCTGCGAATCCCGCCCACGACCTCAAGGTCGCGGCCTTCGCTGAAATTGGGTATGCATTCGACTATCCTGCTTTCCATGACGCTGAAGGCAAATTAAATGAAAATATTTGAGTGAAAGAATAAAAAAGCTATATTTGTAAGCTAATCAACACTAAGGAGCCATGAAAAAGATCGCAGTTATCCTAATCGTCCTGATGAGCGCAAGCGCATCTTTCGCTCAGGAAAAATCCGCTTTCCATATGGGTCTTGCCGTCGGCGCCGGCACTGACGGCATAGGAGTGGACGTTGCATTCCCCCTGGGCAAGCATTTCGCCGTACGCGGCGGCTACGCCTTCACCATCCCCTACGCCTATTACTACGACCACGTGGCAATGGGTGGTTCGCCCATTAACGACAGCAAGGCTTTCGGCGGCATAACTGACTGGAATCCCAAGGCGAAAGCATCACTGACTCTGGGTAACGGCCGTCTCCTTTTCGACTTCTTCCCTGGCAAGAAAGGCAGCTTCCATTTTACCGCCGGCGCGCATATATTCACCAGCCCCGGCATAATCCACGCCCAGACCACCGAGCCCCTTCCCATTGGAAAGGAAAACTATGCCCGCACCTTTGTCGAAGCCAACGGCAAGTATATCACCACAGACCCCGATGGTAACCTCCAGGTCGACGTTCGCCTCGGCACCCTCCCCGTCAAACCCTACGTGGGCATAGGCTGGGGCCGCATCAAGGAGGACAGCAGGGTCAGCGTCATGTTCGACATGGGCGCCATCTACTGCGGCTCCATCCAGGTCGTTTCCTACGACTACGGCGTGGACATCAAAGCCTCCCCCACCAAGCCCGTGGCCAACAGCTTCACCTCGGCCGATACTGACGGCAACGACGCCGGAGTGCTCGACATACTCGGTAAAGTCCCCGTCTGGCCCGTAATGAAGCTCAGCATAGCAGTTCGTCTCTTCTAATTCCCGACTTAATATCTTTCCCGCCATGAAAAAGACATTGATTATTGCAGCAGCACTTGCTCTCGGCTTCCCCGCTTTCATCTCCTGCGAGGATGGTCTCAAACCCGGAGGGGACGATAGCAAGGAAGTAGTGTTCGACGAGCCCGCCAAGAAGGCGGACGCCGTCAAGGTGGAGATTCCCTCCACAGTCATCTCCGACCCTTCCACCGCCCCCGTCGACAAGCAGGGCAACACATACAAATCCTTCGAGGTGACCGAGTCCGGCATCATGGTCATAGAAAAGATCACCCCCGAGAAGGAGCCCATATACGTCGTAGGTGAAGTCAAAGATATCGAGCGTAACATCAAGCACGACGATTATCCCGGCATGACCGGCACCCGCTTCATTTCCGACGTGTACGGCTCCGTCACCGTCCTGACTCCCACCAGGGCTGAAAACGTCATAATCCTCTTCGCTCCCAAAGACAACAACGGCGTCGTCACATCCTCCTCGGGCAACAAGTCTACCACAGTCAATACCGGCTCAAACAAGACTGATTCCGACAATTTCTGCCGCAGCTGGGTGGTCACCAAGACCATAGTATCCGTTACCGGTACCGGTATCACCGCTTCTGTCGGCACATTCTTCGACGGCAACTTCAAAGCCCCTGAAGTAGCGGAATGGATTAACAAGAACGTCGCCACCGTCAAGGACCTGAGCATTTTCACCGGCTACAACCTCGACTATGTCACCTTCACCGAGGCAGGCACTGCCATGGTGAGTTTCCAGGGCAACGCCAAGGATCCCTTCGTCGGCAGCTGGAAGTCCACCGGCGACAAAAAGATCAACATCACCTATGACCACCCCGACGTCAATAAATACGTCCCTTCCGGCGTGGCAGGCACTTACGAATTCGTATCCGTTAACGGAGTAAAGATGTGCATACTCAAGGTAAACGCTTCGGTAAGCACCGATTCGGGAAGCAGCTATTCCGCCTCCGTAGAGCTTAGAATGACAGCTAAATAATTCATACAGGGAGGCCCTTGATGGGTCTCCTTTTTTTAAAACCCAATGACTATGAGCACTGTACACGTAATAGACCACCCGATGATTCAGCACAAGCTGAGCATCATGAGGATGAAACAAACCGGGTCGAAAGACTTCCGTCAGCTTCTCACCGAGATTTCCCTGCTGATGGGATACGAAGTCACGCGAGACCTCGCTCTCGACGACATAAAGATCGAGACCCCCATTTGTCCCATGACCGCCAAACAGATTTCCGGCCGCAAGCTCGCGATCGTCCCCATACTCAGGGCGGGGCTCGGCATGGTGGACGGCCTCCTCACCCTGGTCCCCGTGGCGAAAGTCGGCCACATCGGTCTCTACCGCAATGAAGAGACCCACGAGCCCGTGGAGTATTACTGCAAACTCCCCGAAGACATCGACAACAGGCTCGTCATCCTGACCGACCCCATGCTCGCCACAGGCGGCAGCGCCTGCGACGCCATCACAATGCTCAAGAAAAGGGGTTGCAACCAGATACGCCTCATGTGCCTCGTGGGTGTCCCCGAGGGCATCAACAAGGTACAGCAGACCCATCCCGACGTCGACATCTACGTCGCCGCCGTCGACGACCACCTCAATGAAAACGCCTACATAGTCCCCGGCCTCGGAGACGCGGGTGACAGGATTTTCGGCACTAAATAGCCCGGGACAGGAAAATGAAAATCAAGCTCTCAGCCATCCTCCCGGTGATGCTCGTACTCGCCGGGTGCGCAGGCGCTCCCGCCTACAAGGACGCCTCCCTTTCCCCCGAAAAACGCGCTG
Organism: uncultured Bacteroidales bacterium; assembly: GCA_947302175.1. GTDB lineage: Bacteria > Bacteroidota > Bacteroidia > Bacteroidales > UBA932 > Cryptobacteroides. The sequence goes on from CAMYVB010000007.1 coordinate 37,688, forward strand.
ACGACCTTCTTTCCCGCATGACCGTGGACGAGAAGATAGGGCAGCTCCTCTGCCCTTACGGCTGGCCCATGTTCGAAGTGACTTCGGACAGCACCGCCACCTACAGCGAGAAATATGTCAAATTCATCAAGGAGCAGCACGGCGGCATGCTCTGGGGTCTCTACAGGGCCGACCCCTGGACCCGCAAGACCATGGAGAACGGCCTGACGACCCGCCGCGCCGTTTCCGCCTGCGAGGCCATCCAGCGCTACGCGATAGACTCCACGCGCCTCGGCATCCCCGTCCTCTTCGCCGAAGAAGCCCCCCACGGGCACATGGCACTCGGGACCACGGTGCTCCCCACCAGCCTCGGCATGGCCGCCACCTGGGACACCGACCTCATGGAAGAAGCCGGACGCGCCGTCGCTGAGGAGCTCAGGGCGGTAGGAGCGCTGATAGGCTACGGCCCCGTCATAGACCTTGCCCGCGAGCCCCGCTGGTCCAGGGTTGAGGAGACCTACGGCGAGGACGTCACCCTGACGAGCGAGATGGCCGGAGCCCTCGTGCGAGGCCTTTCCCCCAAGCAGAACGGCTGGGACAAGGGCGTAGTCTCCACTGTAAAGCATTTCGTGGCATACGGCACCACCATGGGCGGCCACAACGGCGCCCCTTCCGTTTTTGGGCAGCGCGACCTAGCTGAGAACGTGCTCCCCTCCTTCAAGAGGATGATAGACGAAGGCGCCCTCTCCATAATGACCTCCTACAACTCCCTCGACGGCATACCTTCCACGGCCAACAAAACCCTTCTTACAGGCATACTTAGGGATCAGTGGGGATTCGACGGAGTCGTCGTGTCCGACCTCTTCAGCATAGACGAGCTCGAAAAGTCGCATCACGTGGCCGCCAATGCCGCCGAAGCCGGCAAGATGGCCCTCGAGGCAGGAGTGGACGTAGATCTCGGCGCAATTTGCTATGATGCTATGAAAGAGAAGGTTGAGAGCGGCGAAATCCCAATGGAGACTCTAGACAGGGCCGTCAGGCGCGTCCTGGAGCTCAAATTCCGCCTCGGCATCTTTGAGAATCCCCTCGCCATGAGCAATGCCGAAAGCATCGTTCGCAGCCCGGAACACACCCGCACCGCCCTGCAGATGGCCCGCGAAGGCGTGGTTCTGCTCGAGAACAAGGGCGTACTGCCTCTTTCGAAAAACGCCCGCGTTGCCGTAATCGGCCCCAACGCCGACGAAATGTACAACCAGCTGGGCGACTACACCGCTCCTCAGCCAGAAGAGAATATCACCACCCCCCTGGAGGGCATACGCGCAAAGATAGGCACCGGCCGCGTCCTCTACGCCAAGGGCTGCGCCGTGCGCGACCCCGATCCTTCCGGCATCTCGCGCGCCGTTGCAGCGGCAGCCAATTCTGACGTCGCCGTGGTGTTCGTCGGCGGTTCCAGCGCCCGCGACTTCAAGACCCTCTTCAAAGAGACCGGCGCCGCTATTACAGACAACAGCAACGGCGTTTCCGACATGGAGGCCGGTGAAGGGTTCGACCGCGCCACGCTCACCCTTATGGGCCGCCAGGAAGAGCTCCTGAAGGCAGTTAAGGCCACGGGCAAGCCCGTAGTCGTGGTCTATATCGAAGGCCGCCCCCTCGACAAGCGCTGGGCCAAAGATAATGCCGACGCGCTCCTGACGCAGTTCTATCCCGGGCAGGCGGGAGGCGAGGCCATAGCCGACGTCCTTTTCGGCGACTACAACCCTGCAGGACGCCTTCCCATCAGCGTTCCCCGCTCGGTGGGTCAGCTCCCCGTCTACTACAACCGTCCCCTTCCCATCAGCGGCGACTATGTCGAGGAGAGCGCATCTCCCCTCTACGCCTTCGGCTACGGCCTTAGCTACACGACCTTCAGCTATGACTCCATCGAGTGCACTCCTCAGCCATCGGGCGAGGTCGCAGTGAGGGTAAAAGTGAGCAACACCGGCAGCCGCGACGGCGACGAGGTGGTGCAGGTCTATGTGAACGACCCCATCGCTTCCACCGTGCGCCCCCGCACCCAGCTGCGCGCATTCCGCAGAGTCAATATAAAAGCGGGACAGAGCGCCGAAGTGGAATTCACCCTAGGAAGGGACGCTTTCAGCCTCGTGAACGCCGAAATGGAGGAAGTCGTCGAGAGCGGCGAATTCATCATCAGCGCCGGCCCTTCGTCCGACAACCGCCCCTTAAGTGCAAGTATAAATCTCTAGGAAATGCTGACAACTATCCTGCTGCTACTAAGCCTGTTGCTTTTCAATATCTTCCACCCATCAGACTGCGTGGACACTTCCGTCGGCGTAATCGACAAGGGGGCATCGAACTGCGTAATAGGCCCCATGCTCCCCTACGGCAGCATCAACCCTTCCCCGCAGAGCCGCAAAGGCACCTCGGACGGCTACAAGCCTACTGAGCCCATACGCGGTTTCGGGCAGCTTCACGTCAGTGGCACGGGATGGCCCACCTACGGCAATTTCCTCATTTCTCCCCAGACGGGGCTCGCAACGGGCCTCCTCGACCACGAATCAGCGCACCGCGATTCCATTACCAAGCCCTATCTTTTCTCTACCACCCTCGAGCGCTACGGCATAGGCGTGGAAGTGACTCCCGCGCACTACAGCGCCATCTACCGCTTCACCTACCCCGCCTGCGACAGGGCGTCCATAGTCTTCGACGCTGTTCACTCCATCCCCGGCGACATATTCCCCAAGGCCAAGAAGACGCTGCTCGAAAGCAGCTCTGAAATTGACCCCGAGAGCGGGACGGTGAGGATGATGATAAGGATGAAAGGCGGATGGCCCGAGGAGCCCTACGCCCTCTGGTGCGTTGCCAGGATAGGCGGTGTCGCCTTTAGCGAATGCGGCAGCTGGGACTCCGAAGCAGGCCCCGAAAAAGGGCGCCTGAGCATAGAGGCTATGCCCCAGGATAGCCTCCACATAGGTTCATACGCCTGTTTCCCCACCACCGAGGGGCAGCAGGTCCTGCTCAAACTGGCGGTGTCGTTCGTCAGCTTCGAACAGGCTCAGATGCTGCTCGACGCCGAAATCCCCGGATGGAATTTCGACGCCTCTGTGCGCCGCGCCCGCATGGTTTGGGACCGCACTCTCTCCAGCGTGAAAGTAAAAGGCGGGAGCGACGAAGACAGGACCATCTTCTATTCGGCGCTTTACCGCTTCTTTACCTTCGCCCACGAGCGTTCGCTCGACCGCGAGGGCGTGAAAGTCAACCGCAGGATTGCCAGGCGCGCCATGATGGGCTTAGCGCCTGAGAAAGACGCTGCCCGTAGGCCCATACGCCCCTATTGGGACGACAACTACGCCCTCTGGGACACTTTCAGGACTGTTTATCCCATGCTGACGCTGCTCGACGAAGACTGCTGGAGGGCCAATATGAAGGCCCTGATAGACAGGTTCGAGACTCGCGGCGGCGTGTGGGACAGTTTTGTCGCCGGGACTGACCGCAAGGCCGACCAGGGCGGCAACGACGTGGACTGCATCATCGCCGAAGGCTATGCCAAGAAGATAAAAGGCATAGACTGGGAAAGGGCATATGCAATAATTAAGCACAACGCCGACAATATGCGACTCGGCCACGACCAGGAGGGCGACGAAGGAGCGCATCTGCGCTATAAAGAGCTGGGCTGGATACCCACCTGCCTCATGAGCTCTTCGCAGACGCTCGAGTTCGCCTACAACGACTGGTGCGCCTCCCAAATTGCAGCCGGCCTTGGCCACAACAAAGACGCAAGTAAGTATTTCGAGCGCAGCAAGGGATGGATCAACCTATGGAATCCCGATCTGGAAAGCGGTGGCTACAAGGGCTTTATCGACGCACGCAACTCCGACGGCTCCTTTGCATTCATCCCTCCGGAGAAATGGAACGGCTCATGGATTTCTCCCTTCTACGAGGGCAAGACCTGGACCTATTCCTACTATGTCCCCCACGATATCCCTAAGCTTATAGAGCTAATGGGAGGGGACGAGAAGTTTGTCGAAAGGCTCAACTACGGCTATGAGCACCGCCTCACCGAGTATGACAACGAGCCCGGGTTCCTGACCCTCCGCGCATTCACCGAGGCCGGACATCCCGAGTACTCTTCCTTCTGGGCGCACCATCTGATGAACAACAAGTTCACCCTTAAGGGCTATCCCGACAACGAGGACACAGGCTCCATGGGTTCCTGGTATGTTTTCTGCGCCCTCGGCCTCTTCCCCAACGCCGGGCAGGACTTCTACTACCTCAACGCCCCGAAGTTCGAAAGCGCAACCATCTCCCTACCCCGGGGCAGAAAGCTGATAATCAAGGCTAACGCTTCCAAGGAAAATGTAACTATAAAGTCCGTGCGCCTTCGCGGCAAGCCCGTCGAGGGCTTTAAGCTGACGCACGAAGAGCTCCTCAGGGGCGGCACCCTTGAGATGGAGCTCGCACCAATGGAAAGCAAGGATGAAATTTAAACTCGAGTCCACATACAAACCCGCAGGCGACCAGCCTGAAGCCATAGCGCAGCTTTGCGACGCCCTGTCGAAGGGCGTCGGCGACGTGACGCTACTCGGTGTCACTGGTTCGGGAAAGACCTTCACCATGGCGGGCGTTATAGAGCGCCTTCAGCGCCCTGCCTTGATACTCAGCCACAACAAGACCCTGGCAGCGCAGCTTTACGGAGAATTCAAGTCGTTTTTCCCGTCTAACGCCGTCGAGTATTTCGTTTCCTACTACGACTATTACCAGCCTGAAGCCTACATCCCCGCTTCCGACACCTATATCGAAAAGGACCTGAGCATCAACGACCAGGTCGAAAAGCTGCGCCTGAGCGCAGCCAGCGCCCTTATGAGCGGCAGGCGCGACGTCATAGTGGTTTCGTCCGTTTCTTGCCTCTACGGCATAGGCAATCCCGAGGACTTCCACTCGCAGACCACCACGGTGCGCCGGGGCGAAAGGCGCAGCCTTACGGGGCTGCTCTACCAGCTCGTGGACGCCCTGTATTCGCGCACGGAGGCTGAGTTCACGCGCGGCAGTTTCCGCGTCCGCGGGGATACGGTGGACGTTTTCCCCAGCGGAGCCGACCAGGAGGCCATAAGGATTGAGTTTTTCGGCGACGAAGTGGACGAAATCAGCGTCATCGACCCCGGCACGGGCGCAAGGCTGGAAAGCGTCGAGCAAATCAGCATATACCCTGCGCGCAATTTCGTGACCACCAAGGAGCGCGGAATCAAAGCGGTGAGCATGATTCAGGACGACCTTGTCAAGCAGCTCGAATATTTCGAGCAAGTTGGTAAGGGCCTCGAAGCCAAACGCCTTAAACAGAGGGTGGAATACGACCTCGAGATGATTAAGGAGATGGGCTACTGCCCCGGCATAGAGAACTATTCGCGCTATTTCGACGGCCGCAAGCCGGGCGAGCGTCCTTTCTGCCTCATAGACTATTTCCCCAAGGACTTCATAACCTTCATAGACGAGAGCCACGTCACTCTCCCCCAGGTACACGCGATGTACGGCGGCGACCACAGCCGCAAGTCGGTGCTCGTCGAGTATGGTTTCCGCCTCCCAGCCGCTTCCGACAACCGCCCGCTCACCTTCGATGAATTCGAGCGCATCACAGGGCAGAAGGTCTATGTGAGCGCCACGCCCGCCGACTACGAGCTCGAGAAGTCGGAAGGGCTTGTAGTAGAGCAGGTCGTGCGCCCCACGGGCCTGCTTGACCCGCCCATAGAGGTGCGCCCCATAGAGCACCAGGTGGACAATCTGGTCGAGGAGATACGCGTCCGCGCTGAAAGGGACGAGCGCACGCTCGTAACGACCCTTACGAAGCGCATGGCCGAGGAGCTCGACGAGTACTTCCGCAAAATCGCCATACGCTGCCGCTATATCCATTCCGACGTCGATACTACCGAGAGGGTCGAGATTATCGAGGATTTCAAGAACGGCCTCTTTGACGTGCTGATTGGTGTCAACCTGCTGCGCGAGGGGCTCGACATTCCCACGGTCTCGCTTGTGGCAATCCTTGACGCCGACAAGGAAGGGTTCCTGCGCACTACGCGCTCACTCACGCAGACAGCCGGCCGCGCCGCCCGCAACGTCAACGGTCTCGTGATTATGTACGCCGACAAGATTACCCCCTCGATGGAGGAAACCATACGCGAGACCGAGCGCCGGCGCTCCAAGCAGATAGCCTACAATAAGCTCCACGGCATAACGCCGAAACAGATCGAAGTGCGCAGCAATGCGCTCGCACTCGAAATGGCCTCTCCCGAGCGCGGCAGGACCGTCAATCCCGTGCTCTCGAATTCACCTTCGGGCAGGGTCAGCGCCGCGAATTCGGTCGACGACCCCGTCTATATCCCCAGCCCGGGCGAACTCGGAAGGGGCAGCGTGTCAGTCGGCCTCGGGCACGATTCCCGCAGGGACTCCAAGGACTCGAGGGTGGACGGCTACATCGCCGCCGACCTTGCCGCGGTGCTGCAGGACCCCGTCATACGCTCGATGAGCCGCAAGCAAGTGGAAAAGATGGCCGCGGAGTCGAAACGCAAGATGAAAGAGGCTGCTTCCGAGCTGGATTTTACCGCCGCCGCGAAGTACCGCGACGAGATGTGGGCGCTCGAGCAATACCTGAAAGTCTGGAAGGACGATTGACAATTGCGCGATTTTTGCTATTTTAGCAAACGTATGGGCGTTTTTTCAAAGAAACTGCTTATAGCTTTCGCAGGGGCGTTGCTGCTCCTTAAGGGCGTCGCGGCCGTGGACACGGGGCCGCAGGAGCGCTATGTGCGCACCTACGCCATGCTCGCAGTCGAGGAAATGTATCGCAGCGGTGTGCCCGCCAGCATTACTCTCGCCCAGGGGCTGCTCGAGTCGCGCTACGGCCTATCTGCCCTCGCCGCCGAGGGTCACAACCATTTCGGCATCAAGTGCCACCGCGACTGGAAGGGCAAGACCATGAAGGTGGATGACGACCTCAAAGGCGAGTGCTTCCGCGTGTATGACGAGGACGCCGAGTCTTTCCGCGACCACTCTGACTTCCTTCGCTACCGCGACCGCTACAAGTTCCTTTTCGACATCCCCGTAACCGACTATAAGTCATGGGCCAAGGGCCTCAGCAAGGCAGGCTATGCCACCGACCCTGCGTATCCTACAAAGCTCATAAGGATAATTGAAGAAAACGACCTTGCCAAGTTCGACACCGCCACTCCGTCGGATTTCGAGACTGGCGGCCGCTTCGCTTCCTACTCGAGCGAGAACGTGACTTTCGACACTCCTGCCCCCGGGCCTTCAAAACCCTCGGTGAGCGGCAAAAAGGATAGTAAGAAAGAAAAGGCGCAAAAGGACAAGAAGAAGCGCCGCACGAAGAAGACTGAGCCGGCCCCGAGCGTCTTGCCCGCCTCTCCCCTCTCTATGGAAGAAGCAAGCCTCGCGCCTAAGGACGAGGCTTCGGAAGTGTTCCATTTCTCCACCGACAGGCCCCTCTATAAGCTCAACGGCGTGCCTTTCATCTACTCGATGGAGGACGAGACCTGGGATTCCATAGCCAGGGAATACAACATCATACGCCGCCAGCTACTGTACTACAACGACCTGGACTCCCCCGAAAGGCTCCTTCCCGGCACCGTGGTCTTCTTGCAGGCTAAAAAGAAGCAGACCCGGCGCGGTCTCGACAAATACATCGTAGAGGCAGACGGCGAGTCCCTTCGCGACATTTGCCAGCGATTCGGCGTGAGGATGAAATCGGTGCAAAAGATGAACGGCTTCGCCCCTGACCACGAGTTGCGTTCGGGCGATACGATATTGCTAAGGAAATAATATGGCATATAACTATAAGAAAACGGCCGCTAAAGGCCGGAGCAAAAGGAAAAAGTCCACCGGCAAGATAGTCGGCTGGTCCCTGGCGTTCATACTCGCAGTCTTCTGCATCACCGCCATCGCGATGTGGAAGAAGATAAGCGACAACAAACTGCCCAACTTCCGTCACGAAACGGTAATATACGTCCACCCCGAGACGACGGCTGATGAAGTTTATTCCGACCTCATCAAGCATGCCGGCGTTTTGCGTCCCCGCAGCCTGGACAGGGCTTTCCGCGATAAGAAGGTACCCGAGTACCTCAAGCCCGGCAAATACCTCATCAAGCCTGAATACACGAGCGTCTATGTGGCCCGCATGCTGAACAACTGCTGGCAGACCCCCGCCCAGCTGACCCTGAGCGGCACTATGAGGCTGAAAAGCCAGATAGCGGGCAAGATTTCCTCCCAGATACTCATTGACTCGGCCGAGGTGATGCAGGTCCTCAGCAGCGAGAAGATACTCTCCGCCTATGGCTACACCCCCGAGAACGTATTCTCCCTCTTCATCCCCGACACCTACGAGATGTACTGGACGGCCACGATGAAGGACGTGCTCGCAAAGCAGAAACAGGCGAACGACAATTTCTGGAACGAAGAAAGGCTCTCAAAGGCCAAAGCCCTGGGCCTCAGCCGCGACGAAGTGTCGGTCATCGCCTCGATAGTAAACAGCGAGACCAATTACGTGCCCGAAATGCCCATGGTCGCCGGCGTGTACCTCAACCGCATGAAAAAGGGCATGAAGCTCCAGGCAGACCCCACTATTGCCTTCTGCTTCGACTACGAGCCGAGGCGCATACTACTGCGCCACCTCGAGGTAGAATCCCCCTACAACACCTACAAGTATGAAGGTCTTCCTCCGGGCCCCATCTGCGTCCCCTCGAAAGCGAGCCTCGACGCAGTCCTCAACCCCCAGGGCGACTACCTCTACTTCTGCGCCAATTCCAACATGGACGGCACCCACCTCTTCGCCAAGGACTTCTCCACCCATGCCAAGAATGCCAAGGCATTCCAGGACGAATTGAGCAGAAGACGCAACGCCCCCATCGACCTCCTCTCCGCCGGGCCGGGCGTGGAGGAGAGCATAGTGAGCGAAGGCGTCATAGAAAGCAACGAACAGAGCAGCAGCAACTAACGCTATGGTAGGATATGATTCACAACTGGTTACAAGAGCCCGACGGCTGGCCTTCGAGGCCTTGAGGGACGACCTCCGCTTCAACGGCCATCCCTTCATCGAGCATGCGGACGGCGTGGCCCGAATCGTGAGCGACGAAGTGGGTCTGGGCGACGACTGCATAGCCGCCGTCTACCTCCACGAAGCCACCCGCATGCACCCCGGGACCGACATTTCCGACTTCCCGGCGGAAATACTAAAGATCGTGGACGGTCTCGGCAAGATAGCCGCCATACGCCCCAAGGACACACGCCTCGAGGCCGAGAACTACAAAAAACTCATTGTCCAGTACTCGACCGACCCCCGTGTCACCGTGCTTAAGATCGCCGACCGCCTGGAGGTCATGCGCAACCTGCAGATTTTCCCCAAGGCCGCCCGCGACCAGAAAATCCTGGAGACCCTGATGCTCTACATCCCGCTCGCCCACCAGCTTGGGCTCTACAACATAAAGAGCGAGATGGAAGACATATATTTCCGCTACGCCGAGCCCGAGCAGTACCGCTCCATCACCCGCAAGCTCAAGGCCGGGGAAAAGGAGCGCGAGCGCCTGATGGAGGAGTTCATCAAGCCCCTGGAGAGCGACCTCAGCGCCGAAGGGATAAAGTATAAGCTGAAGATTCGCACCAAGACCGCCTACTCCATCTACAAGAAGATGCTCAAGCAGGGCGTGCCTTTCGAGGGCGTTTTCGACGTATTCGCCATCCGCTTCATAATAGACTGCGAAGCCGAACGCAAAACCGAGCAGGATCTCTGCTGGAGGGTCTTTTCGCACGTCACCAAGAAATACGAGTCCGACACCAACCGTCTCCGCGACTGGGTGACCAACCCCAAGCCCAACGGCTACGAGTCACTCCACATCACCGTCAAGAACGCCTCCGGGACCTATCTGGAGGTCCAGATACGCACAAAGCGCATGGACGACACCGCCGAGAGCGGCCTCGCCTCCCACTGGTCCTACAAGGGCATCAAGAAAGACGACACCCTGGACAAGTGGCTAAGCTCAGTGCGCTTCACCCTGGAGCACCCCTACGACACCAAGCCCGAAGACCTTCCCCAGCCGCCCTCGAAAGAGATTTTCGTCTTCACGCCTACGGGCGAGCTGAAGATCCTTTCGGCAGGAGCCACGGTGCTCGACTTCGCCTTCTGCATCCACACAGTCCTAGGCTGCCGCTGCACGGGCGGACGCATCAACGGCAAAGCCTGCACCATCAGGGAGAACCTGAAAACCGGCGACGTCGTCGAAATCCTCAGCTCAAAGAACCAGAAGCCGTCGGCCGACTGGCTCAACTGGGTCGTCACCTCCAAGGCCCGCTCCAAAATCAAGCTGGAGCTCGACGCCGAGCTGAGAAAAAAAGCTTCCGCAGGCCGCGAGCTGCTGGAGCGCAGGCTCAAGAACTGGAAGTTGGCCCTTCCCGACACCTTGCTCCACGACATCATGCACTACCTCAAGTACAGCTCCGTGATTTCATTCATGGCAGCCGTGGACGAGGGCACGATTGGTGTTGAGCAGATCAAGGAATATATACTCGACCCTTCGATGCTCGTCTACCGCACCGAGCAGGGCGAGGAGAAGAAGGAAGACCACAAGGCCTGGAGTTCTCCCGACGACATACTCGTCATCAATGCCAAGAACGTCAAGGGCATGGACTACAAGATGGCTCCCTGCTGCAATCCCGTCTACGGTGATGCCGTGTTCGGCTTCGTCACCCGCACGGACGGCATCAAGATACACAAGGACAGCTGCCCCAACGCTCCTTCCCTCAAGGAGCGCTATCCCTACCGCGTCCAGAGGGTCGTCTGGGCAGAAAAGACCGGCAAATAAGAATAACACTATAAGCTATGAACAAGAAAACCGCAATCCTGCCCGTTCTCTTCGCCTTCCTCGTCATGGGCTTCGGCGACGTGTCCGGTGTAGTGACGAGCCACGTCAAGGAGGATTTCGCCCTCAGCGAGACCATAGCCGGCCTCATCCCCATGGCCATTTTCGTGTGGTTCCTCATCCTGAGTGCCCCCACTGCGCTGATGATGAACAAGATGGGCAGAAAAAACGCCGTGCTCCTCAGCTGCGCCGTGACCTTTCTCGGCATGATTATCCCGCTTTTCAGCTATAATCTCTGGAGCTGCCTTGCGGCCTGCGCGCTGCTGGGTATAGGCAACACCATCATACAGGTGGCGCTCAATCCCCTGCTGTCCGATGTCGTCGGAGGCAAGGGGTCGCTCTCGAGCTATATTTCCGCCGGTCAGGTGATCAAGGCTCTTTCGGCCTGCAGCGCTCCCTACCTGGCCCTGGGCTGCGCTTCGCTGCTGGGTTCGTGGAAGTATATGTTCCCCGCTTTTGCGGTTTTCACGGTCATTTCAGCCGCTTGGCTGCTGCTAACCAAGATTGAGGAGCTGCCTGCAGAGGGAGGCGCTTCCCTTGGAGAGACGCTTTCGCTGCTTGGCAACGGTTTTATCCTTTGCTGCTTTTTCGGCATTTTCACCGTCGTCGGCCTCGATGTCGGCACTAACGTTGTGATACCCAAGCTCCTTACTGAGCGCTGCGGGATGGACACCGACCACGCCCAGCTCGGTATCACCGTCTATTTCATTTGCAAAACCGCAGGAGCTTTCGCAGGAGCGTTCATCCTTGGCAAGATGTCCGACAGGAGTTTCTTCAGGGTGGCCGTGGTGATAGTTGCCGCGGCCCTGGCGGCGTTGTTCTTTGCCCAGGGTAAAGTGATGATTCTCACATTTGTAGGCATGATAGGCTTCTTCTCCGCAAGCGTCTTTTCGGTCATCGTGGGCCTGGGCATCGAGCACATGAGCGGCAAGGCCAACGAGGTTTCCGGCCTTATGGTCATGGGCATTGTCGGAGGCGGAGTCGTTTCGCTCCTCATGGGCCTTACTGCCGACAAGATGGGCTCGCAGGCTGGCTCGCTTGCGGTGATAGGGGTCTGTGTCGTGTATCTGGTCATATGCGCATTCTTCCTTCTCAATCCCAAGAAGGCTAATGCATAATTTCAATTTTGCAGGAAGATGAAAAAGGTATTTTCACTGGTTTTATTCACTTTTTTCCTCTGGGCCGGCGTTGGCGCCCAGCCGAGGATAATCGCCCACAGGGGCGGTAGGGCCGAGTTTGACGAAAACACGCTGGAGGCGTTCAAAGCTTCGCTTGACGCAGGCTGCCGCGGCTTCGAAACGGACATTCATTTCACCGCCGACAGGGAGCTTGTCATAATGCACGACAACAGGCTGGACCGCACGACAGACGGCAAAGGTTACATCGAGAAAACGCAGTCTTCGTACATCAAGGGCATAAAGACCAAAGAAGGGCATAAGGTGCCTTTCCTCGAGGACCTCACGGCCCTGTTCAAGGATTACGACGGCCTGTATGTGGAGTGGGAGATGAAAACGACGCTGAAGGATTACACCGACGAAATGGTCCGCGACTACTGCGAGGCCGTATATGCCGTCGTAATGAAGCACAAGCCCGCAGGCTCGACCTATGTGTTCTCATCGTTTGACACAAGGCCCCTAATGTACATGCACCTGAATCACCCCGATGCCGAGATAATGCTCATTACAGGCAAGGCCTGCAGCCGCGAGACTGTGGACCTGTGCCTCGCACTCGGACTTCACAGGCTGGCCGCGACGCTTAACGGTGCATCACGCGAGACCGTGAAATATGCCCACGACAAGGGCGTAATCCTCAATCTCTGGCCCGGCACGTCAGTTAGCGACACCCATCTTGCCGCGCTCCTCGGCGCCGATATACTCTGCACCGACATACCCGTGGAAGTCATGGGCTATATTAGGGACAATTCGCTGAATATTAAGTTTTAAGCTATGAAACAGTTTGCCATTCTTTTAGCCGCGTCGCTTATCATACTTTCCTGCGGCGGAGGAAGGAACTCCAAGAAAGCCGAAGCACAATCTGCGCCCGCAGAGGCGGTTGACACTACCGACCTTGACTATCAGTGGGGCCGGGATCTCCTAAGTAAAGGCGATGACGCTCCCGCCTTCTCCCTCAATGATTTGGAAGGCAATCCCGTGAGCCTTGGCGACTTCGCCGGCAAGAAGGTCGTTCTCGTTTTCTGGGCATCCTGGTGCCCCGACTGCAGGGCGGAAATCCCTGAGCTCAAGGAAATGTTTGCCAAAGCAGACCCGTCGAAAGTCGCCTTCGTCTCCATTTCATTCGACCGCGACTTCGACACGCTGAAATCTTTCGCTGCCGAAAATGAGCTGCCCGGCGTCCAGCTTTTCGATCCTGCCGGCAAGAAAGAGTCTCAGGTATGCGCAGACTACCACGTAAAATGGATTCCTTCACTGTATCTGGTCGATCCCGAAGGGAAAATCGAGAAGGGAACGGTGGTCGCACAAAGGATAGCCGAACTTTTATAAGATTTTAACGCTGCAAAACGCAGCGGTTTTTTATCTTTGCCCCACGAAAAATTGTTCTGCAATGAAGAAATACATTATTATGCTCTCATCCATTGCGCTTGCTTCGTTCCTTCTGGGCGGCTGCAAGGGAAATATGGATTATGACATCTCTGAAAACGTCAACAAGGATATCACCGTCTTTGGGAACAGCATTACCGTCCCCGTAGGCAGCCTCGGTCCCTTCACAATCGAGTCCACAATAGGCGGACTCGGCAGCATCCCCGGCATCGGACCGGCCATCGCCGACTTCATCAAGGAGGACGAGGAAGGCCGTTTTGTCTTCGTTTCCACGGGGGACATCTATAAGATAAATGTCTACGAATTGGAGAAAAAGCTCGACGACCCCTCCGTGCCCTCCACGTTCAAGGCGGGGACTGCAGATTGCTATCCCGCAAGCATGCTGTCCATTCTCAGCTACGTAGGACTCATCCCTTTCAACCAGAAGATGATTGTCTACGCCGGCAATCCCCTCTGGGAAAGCGTGGACTTCCGCAGCGAGACCTCGCTCAGCTGCTACAGCGCCACGGGAGCCGAGCCTTACAGCCAGAGTGTCGAAGCCCTCAGCAAGTTCACCCTGAGCAGCAGCACCCAGAACAAAAAGGTCGCCGAGGTCGAGATTCCCCTCGCGATCACGGATCCCATCTCCAGCTTCAGCATGAGGAATCTGGAAATGGATCTGCCCGCCAATCCTTCCGAGAAACTGTACTCAACGACCGGCAACCTTTTCTTCTCCATAAACTACGAATACGACAGCAATCTGGCGGTGGGAGACAAAATGGATTTCAAACTCAATCCCGGCCCCATCGGAGGCTTCAACCTGCCCATCGCCCAGTTCAAGGTCAGCGACTGCCAGGTCACTCTCGAGCTTGAAAACACCCTCCCCATCGCCATCACTGCATCCGATATCAAGATGGCAAGGATAAAGGAAGGATACGACCCCGAGAGCGGCGAAAAGCCCGAATACGTAGTCGACGAGAACATATACGTCACTCCCGAAATCTCCATCCCCGGAGGTACGCCCGACACCCCGGGCAAAACCACCCTCGTCATTGAGCTGAAGGCCCTGGAAGGAACTCTCCCCGACATCCAGGCCATAGAGGCGAATCTGAAGTTCGGCTACCAGAGCGGCCTTGCCCCGACCGCCCTCAGCACTAAGCAGGGCATTTACGTCAAGTCATCGTCTGCCGTCGTTCGCGGTGGCATCACCATCCCCCAGAAATAAGCAGCCATGAAAAAAACCATCATCATAGCCGCAGCGGCTCTGCTTTCAGCCAGTGCCACCATTAGCGCCCAGAACGCTTCCGAAGCCTTTTTCCTTAATGGCTACCGTCTTGGTTACCGCTACAACCCCGCAGTGCAGAACGAGGGCGATTTTGTCAGCGCAGGCGAATTCTCCAGCCAGTCCCGCGCCAACGTGGGAGCCGCTTCTTTCCTCTATCCCAGAGATGGTGAAGTCGTAACCGCGCTCCACGAGAGCGTCAGCGCCGACGAATTCCTCTCAGGCCTTAGCGACCTGAGCTACATCTCGAGCGGGCTCAACCTTAATCTCGTCTCCTACGGCTTCCGCAAGGGCGAAGTCTATCATACCCTCGAAGCCAACGTACGCGCCCTCTACGGCGTGACCGTTCCCAAGGAGATATTCAGCCTCGTCAAACTCGGAGGCGAGTCAAACTACGACCTCAGCAATCTGTGCGGCTACGGCAACGCCTACGCCGAGATAGCATACGGCAATTCCCGCAGGATATCCGACAAAGTTTCCATCGGCGCCCGTGCAAAGCTCCTTATAGGCATAGCCTCAATGCGCTACAACGTCTCGCGCTTCAATCTTGAAATGTCGGAAAGCCAGTACACCGCCGACATCACGACGGAGCTGGACATGACCAACCATTTCCACAAATTTGCAACTGACGAGAAAGGATACATTAGCCTCCTTAACAGCGACCTTAAGGGCAAATGGCCCCTTCCTTCGGGCGCCGGCCTCGCCGTCGATCTCGGCGCAGTGGTAACTCCCGTGGAAGGCCTCACAATTTCGGCTTCGGTCCTCGACCTCGGCGGCATGCTGTGGCACTACGGCAACAAGGGCCGCTCCAACGGCCGCACCGTATTCACCGGAGTGAATGATCTCACAATAGATCAGATTAAGAAAGGAGAGATCAAGCAGCAGCTGCAGCCCGTCCTCGACGACCTCCTTTCTTCCGTTTACCTCAGTTCCCTTGAAGCTGCCAACTCAATCGAAATGCTCCCTTTCAGCGCCAATGCAGGAGTCAAATACGCCCTCCCCTTCTATGATGCGGTGAGCCTCGGCCTTACCGGCACCTACACCCATCAGACCGGGATGTCCTACTACGACGGCCACTTCGGCGCCTCGTGGGAGCACCCTTCAGGATTCGGTGTGACCGGCAATTTCGGCCTCGACACCTTCGGCACGGTCTATGGGCTTGCTCTCAAGGTCAGGTTCCACCACTTCAACTTCTTTGCCGCCTACGAAGACGGGACCAGCGCCAAGGTGCCCTACAAGAACTGGCATCTGAACCCCAACAGGAGGTCCTGCAGCTTCGGCATCACATACGACATTTAGGAGCATGATAGCAAGCATTTTAGACACAGACCTATACAAGTTTTCGACTTCCAACGCCTATTTCCAGCTTTACCCCCTGGCGGAAGGGACTTTCAAGTTCAACGACAGGGCCGGCGAAGTCTGGAATGACGATTTTCTCGAGGCGCTCAGGTCCGAACTGCAAAGGCTCGACTACCTCGCCCTGAGCGATGAGGAGTTCGCTTTCGTCACTTCCAAGATACGCTACATCAGCCGCAACTATTGGGAGTGGCTCCGAGGCTTCCGCTTCGAGTCAGGCAAGGTGAATGCCTGGCTCGACGCCGAAGGGCATCTGCAGATAGAAGTCACCGACTACCTCTACAAAGTCACGCTCTATGAGGTCCCCATCCTCGCAACAGTCGCGGAGCTGAGAAACCGTTTCCGCGGCTTCAAAGCCGATAAGGAGACTGCCCTCGGGATAATCGACTCCAAACTGGAGATGGCCAATCAGTTCGGCCTCGGTTTTTCGGAGTTCGGCACACGCAGGCGCTTTTCTTACGACCTCCACGATGCGATTGTCGCCCATCTGAAGGTCAAGTGTCCAAAATACTGCGCAGGCACTTCGAACGTCCACTTCGCCATGAAATACGACATGACCCCCATAGGGACTTTCCCCCACGAGTGGGTCATGTTCCATAGCGGCGTATTCGGCTATAAAAGAGCCAATTACCTATCGCTTGAAGACTGGATCAAAGTCTATGACGGCGCCCTGGGCACAGCCTTGATAGACACTTTCACGACTCCCTCTTTCCTTAGGACCCTGACCATGAAACAGGCGAAGCTACTCGACGGCTTCCGCCAGGATTCAGGCGATGAAAAAGTGGTCGGAGACGCCATCATTGAGCGCCTCAAAGATTTCGGCATCGACCCTGCGAGCAAGGTGATAGTTTTCAGCAACGCTCTTACATTCCCCAAATACAAGGAAGTGGCCGAATACTTTCGCGGCCGTGTGAAAGTCAGCGCCGGCATAGGCACCAACATCACCTGCGACCCCGGAATACCCTCCTACAAGGCAGCCAACATCGTGATGAAGCTGTCCCGCTGCCGCATGAGCGGCAAGGACCCTTGGGAAAAGGTGATAAAGATTTCGGACGACGCGGGCAAGCACATGGGAGACGGCCGCGAGTTCGACATCGCCTCCTACGAGCTGCATCTGGAAGATTAAAGCATCTTCTTGCTGCGGAAGATGGTCCAGAGACCTGCGACCAGGACCAGCATAAGGCCGAGTATGGCCATCCAGGCCCACCAGTGTGAGGCCAGCGGCAGCTTTACGTTCATTCCATAGAAGCTGGCGACGAGCGTCGCAGGCATGAGGAGCAGGGAAATGAAGGTGAAAATCTTCATTGTCCTGTTCTGCTCGAGGCTGATCAGGCCCGCCGCGGTGTCCTGGAGGTATTCCAGACGCTCAAAGGTGAAATTGGCGTGGTTGATAAGGGACGAGATGTCCTGCAGGAGGACGTTAAGACGGCCGTCAAGTTCCTCGGGGAAGCGGTCGCTCTTGATTATGTTGGAAATAAGCCTCTGCTTATCGACTACGTTCTCCCTGAGCACCATGGTGTTTTCCTGAAGCTGGTTGATGTCCAGCAGGAACTCCTCGTTGATGCCCTCCTTCTGGTTGATGCGCTTGCTGAACTGGGCGGTGTCCTTACTCATAAGCTCGATTATATCGGCATCGAGGTCCACCCTCTGGTCCATTATGGACACGAAAAGATGGTAGCCGCTTTTGTACTGGGCGGGACGGGCCTCCATCCTGCGCTGCAGGCTGGTGAAGCTTCGCAGGGGGATTTCCCTGAGGGTTGCAAGGGTATTGCCTATGAGGGTAAAGGAAACGGGATCCTCGACGAGCTCGTCGCCCTCGGGGGAAATGTAGTTGGTATTTACGAAAATGGCGTCGTGCGATTCTGAGAAGCGGGATGAGCTCTCGATCTCTTCGGCCTGCGCACGGCTCTGGATCTCTGTGCCAAGAAAAGTCTCGGCTGCCCTTTTTTCTTCGCCCGTGGGATCCATCAGGTCGATCCAGAGGACCGAATCCTTATCCAGTCGGGCGAACTCCGTTTGTGAACGGGCGGAAAGTATCTCCGCTCCGTGCATGTAGAAAATGCTGATCATTTTTCCTTCCAGTTGTTCCCGGCACTATCTCGTCGGAAGGGTTAAACTTACGGGGGTAGCCGGCGTTACGGAGAAGCCGGCGCGCAAATATAGAAATAAATATGTAAAAACATCTTGCCTATCAATAAGATTTTCGTATATTTGCACGCTTTTTCCGGACCTATGCTGTCCGGGCGGCACAAAACATAATGTTAAACCACTAATTTGTCTTACTTAAAACAATTATGGCAGAAAATCTCGAAAAAGAGAATGTAAAAGTTCTCAGCAATGCATCCGTCGCTCCCGAGGAGTTCGACTGGGCTGCTTTCGAAGGCGGAGACGTCTACGGAAATGAAAACAAGGCCGAAATCGAGGCCGCTTACAACCAGACCCTTTCCAAGGTCGTTGAAAACGAAGTTGTCGAAGGTGAAGTGACCGCCATCAACAAGAGGGAAGTCACCATCTCCATCGGCGGCAAGAGCGAAGGCGTCGTCGGCGCTCCCGAGTTCCGTTACAATCCCGACCTCAAAGTCGGTGACAAGGTGGAAGTCTACGTGGAGAACGCAGAGGACCGCAAGGGTCAGCTCGTCATTTCCCACAAGAAAGCCCGTGCCCTCAAGTCCTGGGACCGCGTCAACGAAGCTTTCAACAACGACGAAATCGTCAAGGGTTTTGTCAAGACCCGCACGAAGGGCGGCATGATCGTCGACGTGTTCGGCATCGAGGCCTTCCTCCCCGGCAGCCAGATCGACATCAAGCCCATCCGCGACTACGATGCATTCGTTAACCAGACTATAGATTTCAAGATCGTCAAGATCAATCAGGAGTTTCGCAACGTCGTCGTTTCCCACAAGGCCCTTCTCGAGGCCGAGCAGGAGGCCAAGAGGGCTGAACTCATCAGCAAGCTCGAAAAGGGCCAGGTCCTCGAAGGCACCGTCAAGAACATCACCAACTACGGCGTGTTCGTCGATCTCGGCGGCGTGGACGGTCTCATCCACATCACCGACCTCAGCTGGGGACGCATCAACCACCCCGAGGAAGTCGTCACCCTCGACGAGAAGATCAAGGTCGTCGTCCTCGATTTCAACGAGCAGCAGAAGAGGATCGCCCTCGGTCTCAAGCAGCTCTCCGCTCATCCTTGGGACAAGCTCGATCCCGCACTCAAGGTTGGTGACAAGGTGAAGGGCAAGGTAGTCCTCATCGCCGACTACGGCGCATTCGTGGAGGTTGAGCCCGGTGTCGAAGGTCTCATCCACGTCTCCGAAATGTCCTGGAGCCCCCGCCTCCACTCCGCTCAGGAGTTCCTCAAGATCGGTGACGAGGTCGAAGCCCAGATCCTCACCCTCGACCGCGAAGGCCGCAAGATGTCCCTCGGCCTCAAGCAGCTCACCGTCAACCCTTGGGAGAGCATACGCGAGAAATATCCCGTCGGCAGCAAGCAGAAAGCCACTGTCCGCAACATCACCAACTTCGGCGTCTTCGCAGAGCTCGAGGACGGCGTCGAGGGCCTGATCCACATCAGCGACCTGAGCTGGAACAAGATCAAGCACCCTTCAGAGATGGTCAACCCCGGCGACGAGATCGACGTCCAGATCCTCGACTTCGACGAGTCCAACCACAAGCTCAGCCTCGGTCACAAGCAGTGCATCCCCAACCCTTGGGACATCGTGGAGAAGAATTTCCCCGTCGGTGCCACCGTTGAGGGCACTGTCCAGAGCGTTACCGACAAGGGCGCAGTCATCACCTTCGAAGGCAGCGAGGCTGAAGGCTTTGCCTACACCCGCGACCTCGTCAAGGAAGATGGCAAGCAGGCCGTCGCAGGCGAAAAGCTCCCCTTCAAGGTCGTCGAACTCCGCCGCAGCACCCGCCGCGTCCTCGTTTCCCACGTGCGCACCTACGCCGAGGTCAAGGAGAAGGCAGTCGCTGCCGAAGAAGAGAGCACCAAGAAGGCTGTCAAGAAGGTCAACGCCAATGTCGAGAAGACCACTCTCGGCGACATCGACGCCCTCGCAGCCCTCAAGGAGAAACTCGAGAAGGGAGAATAATCAATGGATTTCACCCTCAGGGTTCTGGGTACGGCTTCGGCCATGCCCGTTCCTGACAGAATTCAGAGCGCCCAGGCACTGTCCGTGCACGGGCGCTCTTTTCTGATTGATTGCGGCGAGGCCGTGCAGCGGCAGATGATGATGTGCAAGCTGCCTTCGATGAAGGTGGACTCCCTTTTCATCTCCCACATCCACGGCGACCATCTTTTCGGTCTCTTCCCGCTGCTTTCAACCATGGGGATGCTCTGCCGCCCCACTCCGCTGAACATCTATGCTCCCGTAAACTTCGGCCCCATACTGAAATTCTTCCTTTCATATTTCGGCGAGGGTATAAGTTTCGAGATAAGGCACATCCCGCTCAAGATGAAAGAGCCTGAGATAGTTTACAGCACCAAATCGGTAGAGATTTCGGCTTTCCCGCTGAATCACAAGATAGACACTTTCGGTTTCCTTTTCCGCGAAAAGGAGCCCCTGTGGAATGTACGCAAGGAATGCATCCCTCAGTTTGGCCTCAGCCTGACGGAAATAGGCAGCCTGAAACGCGGGGAAGACGTAGTGCGCCCGGACGGAGTGATTATCCCGGCATCCGTGGCGGCCTACAAGCCCTTCACTCCCCGCTCCTACGCTTATTGCAGCGACACAGCCCCCTTCCCTGAGCTTTCCTCATGGGTCAAGGGCGTAAGGCTTCTTTATCATGAAGCCACTTACAACGAGGCTTTTGCCGACCAGGCGCGTCAGCGCTATCATTCCACCGCCGCCGATGCCGCCAGAGTGGCGCTCGAAGCCGGTGCCGGGCAGCTGATCCTCGGCCACTATTCTTCCAGGCTCAAGGATATTGCCGCCCTTGAGAAAGAAGCTCGCGCAATCTTCCCCAATACCGTCGCTGCGTCAGACGGCGATCTTTTCGATCTTCCCAGGGAATAAGAATTAGAACGGGCAGGAGCCAAAGACATCGGCTATTACTGCCTTGAGAGTCTCGGGACTGCCTTCGATGTGAATGGTGGTCTGGGTGTGAGCAAGGCTCTCGCCGGGAGAGAGCGCCGCGGCAGGAGATGAACTTTCCATCTCGAAGAAAGGACCCATTATGGTGCCGTCCTCGGTAGGGCCGTCATTGTAGGTGTTGAGGGCGTCGCCGCCGAAAGCATAGTCCTGCTCTCCCCACTGCGAATTAACAAAGAGGCTCTCCTTGGCAGGAATGTCGGCCTTGAGTATTGTCAGAAGCCCCTTTTCGGGATCGAAAGCGCCGACAAGGCCAAGGCTTCTGCCGCCGGGGATGCCAATCTTGGAGCGGAAAGCGCCGTCTATCTTGAAAAAGACGAAGCCGTCGCGTACGCTCAACCTGTCGGAGGGCATTTCTCCGAAATAATCGTCTTTTACTATCTTTCCCTCCGCATTACTGTCATAGGGGATGAATACCGTCGTGGTCTCGGAAGGGTTGAACATGCCGAGCATCCAGACGGAAGGCATGCCGCTTTCCTCGGTCCACGCCGCGTCGCCAAGGTTGGAAATGGAGTTGACGCTCTGATACGCCACGACGCTAACGGACCCGGGAAGAGGGCCTGTAATTGCTTCAAGGGCTTCTTTTTCAAGAAGCGTAACCTTGCGGCCCATACGCATGGAGAACTCCACGCCCTTGGCATTGACCAGGGTGAAGTCCTTTTGGAAAGACGCGCTCTTGGAGTCTGCACCAAGAAGGTCGAAGGCCTCAGTGTCGAAGATTGATGGAACCTTCCAGTTGGGGAAAGTCTGCTCGGAGCCGGGAGCGAAGTACCAGCTGTTTAGGCCTCCTTCCGGCCCGAGCCAGAAACGCTCCTCGCCACCGTAATTATTGAACTGGGGGTTAATCTGGGACGAAGCTATCGCTCCCCTGTTTATCCAGCCCTGGCTCTTACCCTGAAGGGAGTTCGCCGACGAGGTCAGCACCCTGCCCTGCATGGAAGGGGCGAGAAGGACCCTGGAAAGGCCGTCGTCCGAGACGAGCTCGACAAAGTCTACACCGCTGCGGGACAGGAATTCCCTGTCTGAAGAATAGGTACCCATTTCGTTTCCTCCGTTATTAGCGCAGCCCGCAAGAAGCGAAGCTGCAATTATTGTCAATGCCGTTTTTTTCACAATACTCAGTTTGCGTTTAGGCAAAAATAACAAATAAGGAGAAAAAAATAAAGGCGCCTTCGGAAGGCGCCTTTACTTATATGGGTGGAAGATTATTCAGCCTTGTGGTCGGAACCGAGGACATTGACAATCTTGTGCATGTAGAGCTTCTTCATCTCGTCGCGGGCGGGGCCGAGATACTTGCGGGGGTCGAACTCACCGGGCTTCTCGTCGAATACCTGACGGATGGCGGCGGTCATGGCAAGACGGCTGTCAGAGTCGATGTTGATCTTGCAGACTGCGCTCTTGGAGGCCTCGCGGAGCTGCTCCTCGGGGATACCGACAGCGTTCGGGAGGTTGCCGCCGTACTTGTTGCACATATCGACATACTCCTGAGGGACGGAGGAGGAACCGTGGAGGACAATCGGGAAGCCGGGAAGCTTCTTTTCAATCTCGTGCAGGACGTCGAAGGCGAGCGGCGGGGGAACCAGACGGCCGGTCTTCGGGTCGCGGGTGCACTGCTCCGGGGTGAACTTGTAGGCGCCGTGGGAGGTGCCGATGGAGATGGCGAGGGAGTCGCAACCGGTGCGGGTGGCGAAGTCGATGACTTCCTCGGGCTTGGTGTAATGGGACTCTGCGGCAGAGACCTCATCCTCAACGCCTGCAAGGACGCCGAGCTCGGCCTCGACGGTCACATCATACTTGTGGGCATAATCGACGACCTGTTTGGTCAGGGCGATGTTCTCCTCGTAAGGGAGGGAGGAAGCGTCGATCATCACTGAGCTGAAGCCCATGTCCACGCAACTCTTGCAGAGCTCGAAGCTGTTGCCATGGTCGAGGTGGAGGCAGATCTGGGGATGCTCCCAGCCAAGCTCCTTGGCATACTCGACTGCACCTTCCGCCATGTAGCGGAGGAGGGTCTGGTTGGCATATTTGCGAGCGCCGCTGGACACCTGGAGGATGACGGGGCTCTTAGTCTCAGCTGCGGCCTGGATGATGGCCTGGAGCTGCTCCATGTTATTGAAATTGAAAGCGGGGATGGCGTAACCGCCGGCAACGGCCTTTTTGAACATTTCGCGGGTGTTCACAAGGCCAAGTTCTTTGTAAGAAACCATAATTTATAATTAAGTTAATATCCTTTTGATGGACGGAGTGCAAAATTAACTAAATTTGCACAATTATGAAAGACAAAGTCATTATTTTTTCCGCCCCTTCGGGCTCAGGCAAGAGCACGGTTGTCAGCCACTTGCTGGGTCTTCATCCCGAATTCGAGTTCTCAGTTTCAGCCACTTCCCGCGCCCCCAGAGGCAGCGAAAAAGACGGTGTGGAATACTATTTCCTAAGCCCTGAGCGTTTCCGCGAACTGATAGGGGAAGACGCCTTCGTGGAGTGGGAGGAAGTCTATCACGACAAGTTCTACGGCACCCTCAAAAAAGAGGTTGAGCGCATATGGGCAAAGGGCCACGTCATCATTTTCGACGTGGACGTCAAGGGTGGCGTGAGCCTGAAAAAGTATTTCGGCGACAAGGCCATGTCTTTCCTTATCAAGGCCCCGTCTGTCGATGTCCTGCACAAGCGTCTTATCGGCAGGGGCACGGATACCCACGAGGCCATTGCAGAGAGGGTGGCCAAGGCCGCCTCCGAGCTCGAGTTTGCCGAAGGCAAGTTCGACTACGTGCTTGTGAATGACGACCTTGCCACTGCCCTCAAGGAAGCGGAAGAGGCCGTGGACGCTTTTTTGAAGGACAGGACATGAATATAGCCGTGTACTCGGGGACTTTCAACCCCCTGCACATAGGGCATCTGGCCATAATGGAGGCGCTAAGCGAGCGCGCCGACGTGGACTGGACCCTCCTTATGATTTCCGCCCAGAATCCTTTCAAGGGAGAAGAGGGCAGGCTCACTGCGCGCGATCGATACAAGGCGGCGCTCGAAGCCCTGCACCGCCATCCCTCCCTCAAGGTGTGGGTTGACGACAGCGAGCTCAGGATGCCTCCCCCGAGCTACACTATCCGAACTTTGGACCACCTGCGTGAAATCATGCCCGGGTGCGATTTCACCCTTGTAATAGGAGCCGACAACCTTGAGAAGTTCCGCTCCTGGAAGGATTATCAAAGGATACTGACCGACTACGGCATCATGGTCTATCCCAGGGAAGGGACAGACCATGAGCGCGAAATAGGCAAATTGCTTTCCGAGAATCCCTCATTTAAAATTCAAGTCCTTGATTGTCCGAAAGTTGACATTTCTTCCACATATATACGGGAAGCTTTATCCCGCGGTGAAGACGTGTCGCGCTTCCTGATGTAGGGCGTATTGTATTTTATCATGCAAATGGCTACTTTTGCGTTGATATGAGCAAGACAAAAAAAGGCGTGATGACCGACCTTGTGCGCTCCCTCAGGGACAAGCTCAAGGAAGCCGTCGTTTCGGTGCTCCCGGTGTGCGCGCTGATACTTATCCTGTGCCTGACCCCCCTTGTCAACATACCCTACCACGACCTTGCCGTTTTCGGCGGAGCCATGATTTTACTGGTCCTCGGCATAGGTCTTTTCAATATGGGCGCAGACATGGCTATGTCCCCCATGGGGCAGTATATTGGCGAGGGTCTGGTGAAATCCAAGAAACTGGGCATACTCCTTACCGTTTCGTTCGTAATGGGCCTTTTCATTACCGTGGCCGAACCTGACCTGACGGTACTTGCAGACCAGGTGGGCACTGTCATGAACGGATGGGTACTCATTATATCTGTAGGCGTAGGCGTGGGCCTCTTCCTTCTCATCGCTGTCATAAAGATAGTCTTCCACATTGACCTCACGGCCATCCTGATGTATTTCTACCTCCTGATGTTCTGCCTTGCCGCCCTGCTTCTGGAAAGCGGCAGAGGGGCCTTCCTCCCTCTGTCCTTCGACTCCGGCGGCGTCACGACAGGCCCCATCACGGTGCCTTTCATCATGGCCCTCGGCGTGGGCATAGCATTGACCGTGGGTGGCAGGAATGCAAGCGAAAACAGTTTCGGCCTCATCGCGCTCTGCTCGGCCGGTCCCATAATAGCCGTAATGATACTGTCCCTCTCGGCCAGCGGAGAAATGACCTATGCAGTTCCCGACTATTCGATGGAGACCGTCCTCGACGAAGGTGCCTTCGACCTTCTCGTAGATAAGATGATTGAGGTGTCAAGGTCACTCATATTCATCGTGGCTTTCTTCTCGATACTCCAGTTCATCATCCTGAGGCTCCCCTTTAACAAGCTTATTCAGATTCTCCTCGGGATAGTGCACACATTTGTGGGCCTCGTGCTTTTCCTTGCCGCAGTCGCCATGGCTTTCATGCCCATAGGTTTCGACATAGGAATGCAACTGGGCGACGGCCATCCCGCCTATCTGATAGCCTTTGCCTTCATAGTTGGCATGGTGGTCGTGCTCGCCGAACCGGCTGTCCATGTCCTTAACAACCAGGTCGAGGACATCACTGGCGGAGAAGTGTCTAAAAAACAGATGATGACCGCCCTTTCCATAGGCGTGGGTCTCTCCATAGGACTGTCCGTCCTAAGGGCATACATAGGTTTTTCGCTTCTTTACTACCTTGTCCCCGGCTATCTCGTTTCCCTCGGGCTTTCCATTTTCGTTCCGAAGATTTATACCGCAATCGCATTCGACTCGGGCGGCGTTGCCAGCGGTCCCCTGACTTCGAGTTTCATCCTCCCCATGGTAATAGGCGCGTGCGTTGCGATGAGGGGTGAAGGAGCTGTGATGGATTTTGCTCTCGGCGTCGTTGCGATGGTAGCGCTGACCCCGCTTATCACCATCCAGGCCCTGGGTTTCAAATCCGTCCTGAGTGTCCACAGGCGCGACAGTATTGCCCTGAAGCGCATACTCTCCGCCTCTGACGACCAGATTATTTACTTCGACTAAAACATGGCAGAGACAAAAAACACAGCGCCGATGAAGCTGAAAGTCCTTTTCGTCATCGTCCATGACGACAAGGCCGACTTCTATTCCAGCGTCATACAGTCCCATCAGGTCAACATTCAGCTCAGAATGCCCGCCCAAGGGACTACCCATCTGATTCTCAACTATCTCGGCCTTGTCGAACGGCCGAAGACCATATTTTTCTGCCCCGTCAGGGAAGATGAGGCCAAAACTCTCATCAACCTTCTGGGCGAACTTTTCCAAAAGGGCAAGGACTACAAGGGCGTCGCCTTCACTGTCCCCATGTCCAGTATAATAGGCACCCTGTCATACGGGTTCCTCGGAAACGATCATAGAACTGTAAAAGAGGAGGCTTGAAATGGCTGACCAGACATTTGAACTAGTTGTCTGCATCGTAAATGCAGGTTTTTCACAGGACGTAATGGAAGCTGCCCGCTCCGAAGGCGCGACAGGCGGCACTATCCTTCGCGCACGCGGCACAGCAAACCACGAGTCGGAAGAGTTCTTCAACATAAAGATCCACCCCGACAAGGAGGCCATCCTGATCGTCGTTCCCAAAGATCTCAAGGACAAGGTGATGAAGGCCGTTTTCAGCAAGTGCGGTCCCACCACTGACGCCGTGGGCCTGATTTTCTCCGTACCTGTGGACAGCACCACGATAGGCATGGCCGAGGCCAAAGAGAAAGAGGCCTGACAGATTTGATAATTACATTATTCTGAAATAAATGGACAAAACAAGTTACGCGCTCGGAATGAGCATAGCCAACAACCTCATGCAGTCCGGAGTGGAAAGGCTCTCTTTCGAAGATTTCTGCGACGGTCTCAAGGCCATGATGACAGGTTCAAAGCCCGCCCTCTCCATTGAGGAAGCCGGCAACGAACTCGATAAGTTCTTCAAAGAACTCGAAAAGAGGCAGCAGGTCGAGCAGGCCGAAATTGCATCCAAGATGAAGGAAGAAGGCGAAGCTTTCCTCAAGGTGAACGCCAAGGCCGAAGGAGTGAAAGTGCTCCCCAGCGGCCTCCAGTATAAGATTCTCAAGGCCGGATTCGGCAAGACTCCCGGTCCCGCCTCCAAGGTACGCTGCCACTACGAGGGCCGCTTCACCGACGGTCGCGTCTTCGACAGCTCCTACCAGAGGGGCGAGAGCGCCGTCTTCGGCGTCAACCAGGTTATCGCCGGTTGGACCGAGGCCCTGCAGCTCATGCCCGAGGGCTCTAAATGGGAGCTCTACATCCCCTATCAGCTCGCATACGGCGAGGCCGGCGCCCATGGCGCCATCCCTCCCTGCGCAGCCCTTTGCTTCACAGTCGAACTGATAGCAGTCCTTTAATGCCCCGCACCCGCAGCATCCTTATCGTCGAATCCGGAGCCACCAAGGCCCGCTGGCGCTACCTCTCCGACGGAGGGGTGCGCGCTTTTGATTCCCCCGGGATTAACTTTTCCTCGATGGGAGCTGAGGAAGTGGGCAGACGCATCGCTGCCGCCGTCAAGGCAGTCGGGGCCGATGTTACAAGACCTGAAAAAGTTGTCTTCTACGGCGCCGGACTTCTCTCTGACGAGGCGGGTGCGTTTTTCCCCGGTTCTGAAGTGGAATGCGCGTCCGACCTTCTCGCAGCAGCAAGGGCCGTTTGTGGCCATAAGGAAGGAATTGCAGCGATACTCGGGACAGGGTCCAACAGCTGCCATTTCGACGGCGAGAAGATAGTGAAAAACGTGCATCCATCAGGCTTCATACTTGGCGATGAAGGGTCTGGAGCCGTGCTGGGGAAGAATTTCCTTTCGGACTATTTCAAAGACCTGGTTCCCGAGGCCCTTGCAGCCGAGTTTGCCATGCACTTCGAGTCCGACTACGCAGCCGTCGTCGGCAAAGTGTACCGCAGCGCCGCTCCTGCTGCATATCTTGGTTCCTTTGCCCCCTGGATTTTGGGGAAGGCGCAGGAGGGGTCGGAGTATGCACGGACTCTGATTGAAGAGAATTTCCGCGCTTTTTGCAGCCGCTGCCTTAGCCAGTACAATCTGGAGAGGCTGGAAGTCGGCATTGTCGGCGGGTTCGGCTGCGCCGCTAAAGACTATTTCCTCCCTGTAGCAGAGTCGTTCGGCGTGAGGATTTCTGGCTTTTATCCCGACATTATTGACTCTTTGGTCGAGTACCACGATGAGCGCAGATAAGTACAACTACCCTTCAAAACTGCTCGCAGACGCCGTTGAAGCTATAGGCTCGCTCCCCGGAGTCGGGCAAAGAAGTGCGCTCAGGCTCGCCCTGCACCTTCTGCGTCAGCCTAAAGACAATGTCCATCACTTCACCGATGCAATTTCGGCTCTGGCGGACGACGCCCGCTACTGCCGCGAGTGCATGATGATTTCGGATGGTGATGTTTGCTCCATCTGCTCCGACCAGAGGCGCGACCACAGGCTCATTTGTGTAGTCGAAAGCGTGCGCGACGTCATGAGCATCGAGGCCACGGGGCAGTTCCACGGGGTGTATCATGTGCTCGGCGGCATCATTTCGCCGATAGCCGGCATAGGTCCTTCAGACCTGACTATCAAGCAACTGCTCGAAAGGTTGGAGCGCCTGAAGGGACAGGACGTCGAAGTTCTGCTGGCTTTGAGCGGAGACGTTGAAGGCGAGACAACCTCGTTTTATCTTTATCGCCAAATCGCGCCCACAGGGGTAAGGGTTTCCACCCTTGCGCGCGGCATAGGTTTTGGCGACGACCTTGAATATACCGATTCGCTGACGCTGGGGCGCGCAATCGCCGGCCGCCAGCCTTTCAAAGTGTAAGCCTTAACCATGGGAATACTTGAGTCCGTCATCGTGGCAATTTCCCTTTGCGCCGATTGTTTCGCGTGCACCATTTGCTCGGGTGTAACGATGCGCGATTCCTCGAAGCGCAACGTTCTCATTATCGCCCTTTCCTTTGCAATCATACAAGCTGGACTGCTGCTGATCGGCTGGGCTTTCGGCAATCTGTTTGTCGGACTTGTAGAAAAGATTTCGCACTTCATCGGCTTTGCGCTGCTGCTTTACGTCGGCGGCTCCATGCTTATAGAAGGTATACGCGCGGTCACAGGCCGGGGAGATGACGACGTCCGCTCTCTGGACGGTTTCAAGAATGTGGTCCTTAGCGGCATAGCCACCAGTATCGACGCTCTCGCAGTGGGCATTTCCCAATCTATGGTGGAAACTACACAGAGCTTCGTGGCCATACTTCCGCTTTTTGTTTCGGTGTTCGTAGTCACAGCTCTCAGCGTCATCGCAGGGCTTATGGGCGGACGCGTCCTTGGCCGCAAGTTCGGTCACTGGGCGGAAATCGCCGGCGGATTAGTCCTGATCGCTATCGGCTGCTCCTTCCTTTTCTAGAGCGGGCGAATAGTATATTTGAAACGATACTCCCCTGACGGAATCACGTACGCTTCCGGGATGTTGCCATCCTGGTCATAGCCCACGCCCGTGTGCCTGAGATCCAGGTTCACGAATGTGGAGCGGCCTTCCGCTCCCCTGTTTTCATTTAGCCGCTTCAGGGAGGACGAGCTGCTCATACCGCCTTTGAAAGAGTCGTAATAGTCTCTTGCGAAGGGAAGGGCGGAGAAACAGAAGGGGTCGGTGGAAGCGAATTCCAATCCGCGGCCGCCGAAATCCACGATTCGAAGATAGCGAACGTCAGTGCGCAGGGAGCTCTCCTGAGGCCGGACTAGGGAGTAATCGAACTGTTCCGCAATGTCCTGCACATAATGGCCAAGAAGAGCAGAGCTCCTGCGGTCGGGATAGTTGGGGAAAGGACCACGGCCGTAATAATCTATGGTATCAAAACTCAAGGGCATGGCCAGCTCTACGCCAACGCGCATCAGCGGAGCCGCTGTTTTTACGTTGCAGAGATGCTCCTCGACCTCGATGGAGGCATCGGGGTTGACATAGTATATCATCTCCACGTCAGCAATATCCTTATACTCAAGGACGACACGAAGCCTGGCGCCCGGCGAGAGCGAAAGCTTCGAGAGCTTTACGTCAGGATAAAGCCAGACGCGGGAAGAGCTGCTTTCCACGAATGAGGCGTCTTTTTGCGTCAGAGCCCTGCCGAAACAAGGGACCATGGGAGAGGAGAGGTACTGCACGCCGCCCACCACATATGAATAGAACGCACCTGTCTTCTCGTCAAGCCTAATCTCCCAAGGCACGCCCTTGTTGTTCTTGCCGAAGAATACGAGGTCGTCACAAAACTCTTCCACATAGGTCTGCCCGCCGTTGAACGAGAAAGCCCTGTAGGAAATATATATGGGCATCTGGTCCCAGGCCACCCTGTGACCTTCGGGGAGAAGGGCGTCGCCCCCTTTGAGGAAAAACTCCACCTTCAAATAAAGGTCCTTGTCCTGCTTAATGCAGCTCAGGGCATCGTAGCCAAGATTGAAGAGCCTTTCTTCCCTGGGAGGAACGTCGAGGTCGAATATATCGCCCGACTTTACGGTCTCTCCGTCGGAGCAAAGCTCCCAGTGAAGACGGTATTTTTCGAGGCCCGTGAAGAAATTGTCGTTGAAGACATGCACAAGGCCCAGGTAGACTTCGTCGGGATTGGCATAAGTCAGAATGGGACGGTGGTTCCATGCCACTTCCCAGGCATGGGAATGACAAGTGCGGTCGGCAGCGACAATGCCGGAAAAAGCAGATGCGGGGACTTCGGGGACATCTGAAGAGAGATCCGCGAAGTTCCATATGAATCCTCCCTGGAATGAAGGATACTCCCCGGAGAGTTTCCAATAAGGCTCGAGCCCACCCAAAGAATTGCCCGAAGCGTTGGCATACTTACTGAGGATAAGAGGCTTATCGTTCTTGCGGGCAAGGACGCCTTCACACTGGAAGGGCGTATAGTACTCGGGGCAGCTGATGTCCGAACAGAAATTATCCACATCGCCTGCATATTGGACGGGACGCGTGGGGTCGTATCTTTTGAGCCACTGGTAGCAATAGATGAAATTATGGCCAAAAGCTGAGCCGTCGCCAAGACTCCATGCTATGATGCAAGGATGATTGAAGTCCCTTTGAGCCATGCGTGACGCCCTTGAGAAAAAGGCGTCTTCGTAGCGCAGGTCGCTTTCAAACGCCTTGACGCCATGTCCGCCACGGGCAGAGGAGAGGACTATATCGGCCTCGTCTATTACATACAGGCCATATTTGTCGCACAGCGAGTACCAGCGGGGGTCGCACGGGTGGCCGCAGCAGCGGACTGCATTGATATTCAAGCTCTTCATAAGCTTGATGTCGCGAATCATCTCCTCCTCGGTGAGCACGGGGCCTCCGACAAGGGAATGTTCGACGCGGTTTACGCCCTTAAGGAGCACGGGGCGGCAGTTTACCAGCAGCTGTCCCCCGTCTATCTTCACATCACGGAAGCCAAAATCCAGGTTCAGCGTTTCGCGGGACCCGGCGACCCTGGCTTCAAGCCTGTAAAGCTCAGGGGACTCAGCCGACCATAGCTTGGGGACATCCACCTTCGCCTGAGCTTTACCGTCCTTGGAACTTACTTCGAGGACCGTAGCGCCGTTTTTCACTATGCGATATGTCACCGACTTCGCATCTTCGGACAGGACTCCGTCGATAGAGACGGAGCCGTCCATGGAGGCCATTATCCTGAGGTTTTCAAGACGCTTCTTGGGTCTGGACTCAATCCACACCTTTCCTGTAATACCGCTGAAACTTAGTCCGTCTCCGGCCTCCAGATAGCTGCCGTCACACCAGCGGAACACTTCCAGAGCAAGGACGTTCATCCCGTTCTTAACCTTGTCCGTGATGTTAAAACAAGATTCCAGATGGGAGTCTTCGCCGTAGCCGACTTCCTTTCCGTTCACCCACACGCCCACATTGGAAGAGGCCGCGCCTATATGGAGAAAAATCTCGGAGCCTTTCTTCCAGTTGCCGTCCAGGATGAAGTGACGGCGGTACTGCCCCACCATATTCCCTTCGTCGGGAACCAGAGGCGCCGTGGCCCTGAGTCCCGCGACTGACCATGGCGTCTGCCCACGGTCCAGATAGACCGGTTTTATCAGGCCCATTGCCTCCCAGGCTCCCGGGACGGCTATTTCCTGCCAGGAACTGTCGTCATAGGAAGACTTGAAAAAAACGGTCGAGCGCGAATCGGGGTTCGGGCTCAGGCGGAACTTCCAATTGCCTTCGAAATATGCGGCAGGACTATCGCTCTGCCAGCTTGCGTGCATGGGCTCCCGGCCCCTGGCCGAGACTTCCGGGGTCATCCAGTCTCCCCTGCCCGCGAACACGTTCTTAGGCGAAGCGCCGCAGGGCAGGAGACAAAGGATTAAAGCTATAAGGGAAAGGCTCCCGCGTTTTTTCATCTTAAAGATTGAGAACCGGGCGCATTACGAAGCTGAAATCGTAATCGCCGGCAGGCATGAGATATTCCTTCTTGGGTATGGCACCCCAAGAATCTATGCAGCCAAGGCCCATCTGCCTGAGGTCTATATTGACCCAGGTCTTGCCGAGGCGGCGGTCGTTGTCATGGGCAAGCGCCTTGAGATCGAGTGAATGACCGTTGCCAAGGACAGACACATCCATCTGGGAGCGATGGAAGGGCAGCACGTTGGCGCTGAAAGTGGAAGCGACGGAGTCGAACTCCAGGCCGTTTCCTCCTTCATCGATCACCCTGAGCCACTTCAGGCCCACGTGGGCGCCGGACTCCTGGGGACGGGGATAGCCGTAGTGGTACTGGTCCTGGACTTTCTGGACATAGTGTCCCACCATAGCGGCACTCTGGCGGTCTTCGTAGTTCTCGAAGGGGCCCTTGCCGTAGAAGTCGAGGACTTCGTACTCTCCGCCCATGGAGAGCTCCATACCGAAACGAAGGAGCATGGGAGCATCCTTGAGGCCGCCCGCATCACGCATGCTTTCGGACACTTCGACGGAGCCGTCGCCGTGAACCTTGCTCCGGACGGTAACCAGGGCGACACCGGCGATGTTGTACGTGGTCGTAACTACGACTACGTCGCCGTCAATCGAATGCGAGAAGGAGGCGGGCTTGAAGTCGGGATAGAGCCACATGGCACTTTTCTCTTCCAGACGGGCACCGTGGTCGTTCTCAGTAATTGCGCGGCCGAAGCAAGGAAGCATGGGGTCGCGTATGACGCTCTTGGAACCCAGCTTGTAGGAGCTGATGGCGCCGCTTGCCTTGTCGAAGCGAATTTCCCAGGGCATTACCCTCGGCACGAGGCCGACTCCGGGGGCGGCGGTTTCACCCGTGAGCACCAGGGCTTCGGGAGTATCGTCGACGAAGAAGGGGAAGTCGGTGATTTCGTATTCGAAAGGCTTTTCGGCTATTGCGATCTGGTCGTAGGCCACTTCGAAACCGGCGGGAAGAAGCCCGTCGCGGGTCTTAAGATAGTAGTGGACGTTAAGGAAGAGATCGCCGTCGAAGGCCTCAAGATCTGAGGCGGAGTAACCGAGCTCAATCTGCTCCGTGGTCTGGGGGGTGACGCCGAGATTGCGCACCGAGCCCACGAGCACGGGACGACCGTCACAAACGACTTCCCAGTCCATCATGTAGCGGTCGAGGCTGATGAAGAGGTTCTCGTTGTAAACCTCCACGACGCCGGAGCGTGCCTGCTCTGCAGTGGCGCTTGTGAGGATGGAACGGTACTGGTAGGCAACTTCCCAGGCATGGGGGCGATAGCTGCGGTCTGCGGCTATGATGCCGTTGCAGTTGAAGGAGTTGTCTGTGGGATCGTAGTCGTTGAAGTCGCCGCCGAAGGCGAAGATATGGTCGGTAGCGGCAGCGTTCTTAGGCTCGACGGGCCACCTTAAAGCCTGGTCGACGAAATCCCAAATGCATCCGCCCTGTATCTGGGGATACTTGCGGGAAAGGTCGCAGTACTCCTTGAGGCCGCCCATGGAGTTGCCCATGGCGTGGGCGTATTCACACTGTATCATGGGACGTTCGCGATGCTCGCTGGCGTAGCTCTCCACGGAGGCGTAGCTGGCATACATGGGACAGTAGATGTCGGTGTAAGACCTGAGACCGGCCCTTTCGTACTGGACGGGACGGGTGGAGTCGAAGGACTTGATCCACTCATAGGTCTTCTCGAAGTTCTCGCCTGCTCCTGCCTCGTTGCCAAGGCTCCAGATGATGACGCTAGGATGGTTGAAGTCGCGCTTGATGGCCCTCTGGGTGCGCTCCATATGGGTCTGGAGATAGAGAGGGAACTTGGCGAGGGTCTTCTCGCCGTAGCCCATGCCGTGACTTTCAATATTGCACTCGTCTATCACGTAGAGGCCGTACTTGTCGCAGAGCTCATACCAGCGAGGGTCATTGGGATAGTGGCAGGTGCGGACTGCATTGATATTGAGACGCTTCATGATGGCGATGTCGCGAATCATGTCGCCTTCGGAGACTATGTATCCCTTCTCGGCGTTCATCTCGTGGCGGTCGGCGCCCTTGATGAAGACACGCTTGCCGTTGACAAGAAGGATGCCGTCCTTGATTTCAACGTCGCGGAAACCGAATTCGAGGCTGGCGTGGTCCAGCTCAACTCCCTTCTTGCCGCTAGCCTTGACGCTCAGGGTGTAGAGATTGGGAGTCTCGGCCGACCACAGCGCGGGATCGGGGACGGTGACGGAGGCGCTCGCTTCGTTCTTTACAGGAACGGCGCTGAAAGTCACATCCTCGCTCCAGGGAGAGGAGATGGTGAAATCGAGCTTCGTAACGCCCTTGGTCACAAGGGCCTTGACATTGAACTGCCCGGAAGCGGAAGCGGTGAGCCTGAGGTCGTTGATCCTGGACTTGGGACGGGTGAAGACATAGGTGTCGCGGGCAAGGCCCGTAAATCGCCAGAAGTCCTGGTCTTCGAAGTAGGTGCCGTC
The DNA here is from genome assembly GCA_947302175.1 of uncultured Bacteroidales bacterium. Classification (GTDB taxonomy): domain Bacteria; phylum Bacteroidota; class Bacteroidia; order Bacteroidales; family UBA932; genus Cryptobacteroides. The sequence continues at coordinate 72,733 of CAMYVB010000007.1, forward strand.
GCACCAGCGGAAGATCTCGAGGGCGATGAGGTTCTCACCGGCCTTGACGAACTTGGTGATGTCGAACCTGGCTTCGAGCTTGCTGTCCTCGCTGTAGCCGACCTCCTTGCCGTTCACCCATACGCGGACGTTGGATGTGGCGGAGCCTATGCTCAGGAAAATGTCCTTTCCAATCCAGGAAGGATCGATATTGAAGCTGCGGCGGTACTGACCGGCATAGTTGCGCTCGAGGGGCGGATAGGGAGGATTGTTCTCATAGTGTCCGCGCCAGGCGTAGCCATAATTGAGGTAGAGAGGGTCGCCGTAGCCATTGAGCTCCCACAGTCCGGGAACGGGTATCTCGTCCCAGGAGGAGTCGTCCGTCCCGAGGGTAAAGAAATCGCGGGAGCGGGACTCTATGGTCTCGTACCAGCGGAATTTCCAGGTGCCGTTGAGGGAAAGACGCTCGGAATCGCTGCGGAAGGTGGTGTTCATCTCCACGCGGTTCCTGCCGTTCACCTCGGGGTTGACCCAGTCTTCGGGGACGTTCTTGGGGGCGGCGAAAGCGCTTGTCGCTGCCGCAAATGCGGCTGCAAGGAGCAATACTTTACGCATACTAGTTACCGGCGACGACTATGCAGGCAAGGCCGGCTATGAACAGGCAGAACATGAGGCCGAGCAGGCCGTACACGCCCTTCTTGGCGCCCTTGAATTCTTTCCAGACGAAGACGCCCCAGATGGCGGCGATCATGGGAGCACCCTGGCCGAGAGCGTAGGACACGGCGGGACCGGCCTTTTCGGCGGTGATGTAGCTAAGGGAAGTGCCGAGGCACCAGATGCAGCCGCCGAGCACGCCCACGAGATGGGTCTTGAAGTCGCCGCTGAAATACTGCTTGTAGCTGACAGGCTCGCCCACGAAGGGCTTCTTCATCACTATGGTGTTGAAAACGAAGTTGCTAAGGAACACGCCGAGGCTGAAGAGGACGATGGCGGTGTAAGGAGTGACCTTGCCGGCGGCGGGAGCGACGAAATTGGTCGTATCCATGGCGCGCATGACGAAGGAGGAGAAGAAGGACATAACGACGCCGGCGATGAGGGCGAGGATTATACCCTTTCTCTGGTCAACTTTGGACACCTTGCTGTCACCTTTCTTGCCGGCCGCGATGCCGTTGCACACGATAGCGCACACGACGAGCGCGACACCTATTGCGAGGAGAGCGAGGTCACCGGTCTTGGAACCCTGCTGCACTGCCACGCGGTAGTTATTGACTACGCCGAGGACGAGGGCGAGGCCTACGCCGAGAGGGAAGGCAACCGACATGCCGGCGATGGAGATGGAAGCAGAAAGCAGGATGTTGGAAGCATTGAAAATAATGCCGCCGACGACTATCCAGAGTATGCTTGAGGCCGAAGCCTGGGCAAGGTCGGCGAGGAAGGGACGACCCTGGGAGCCTATGCTGCCCGCAGTGAAGGCGAGAAGCAGGGAGAAGAGCACGAGACCGATAACATAGTCCCAATAGAAGAATTCATATCTCCAGCTCTTGGCGGCAAGTTTCTGGGTATTGCCCCATGAGCCCCAACAAAGCATCGTCACAAAGCAAAGGACGACTGCAAGAGTGTAACTGCTAACGATGAACATAATTGATTATAAGTTTTATTGTTGATTGTTTTCAAGAGCATCCACTTCCTCGCGGTGGGGAACGCCGTCCTGGGCGCCGGGGCGCGTCACGGCGATGGAGGAAGCGAGCGTGGCGAAGCGGGCTGCGTCGACAAGGTCGCGGCCCTCGGAGAGCGCAGCGACGAGGGCGCCGTTATAAACGTCGCCGGCGCCGACGGTATCGACCGCCTGCACGGTGCGGGCGGGGACGAACTCGCGAAGGCTGGAGTTGCAGACCACGGAACCCGTGCTGCCAAGGGTGATAATCACGTTGCCGACACCCTGGGAGAGCAGGAAATCCGCAGCCTGATAGGCGTCGCTGATGGAATTGATCTTTATGCCGGTGAGGCATTCGGCCTCGGTCTCGTTGGGAGTGATGAGCCACAGACGGCGCAGCACTTCAACGGGAATGGCGTCGGAGAAAGGAGCGGGGTTGAGTATTACCTTAACACCATCATTAGCTGCAATCTCGACAGCGTGGTAAACTGTCTCAAGGGGGATTTCGAGCTGCACGAGCAGGAACTCTGCGCCACGTATGCGTCCCTCGGCGGCGTCGATGTCAGAGGGGAGAAGGTCGCGGTTGGCTCCGGGAGCGACTGCGATGCAGTTCTCACCGTCTTCGGCGACGAAAATCAGCGCGGTACCGGTGGGGGACGAAGAGAATTTCATGCAGGAAGTGTCCATGCCGTCAGAGGCAAAAACATCCTTGAGAGCGCGGCCGTTAAGGTCGTCGCCGACGCATGTGAGGAAGGTCACGTCGCCCCCCAGACGCGCGGCTGCAACAGCCTGGTTGGCGCCTTTTCCGCCGTTTGCCTGGCCGAAACGGCCTCCGCCTATAGTCTCACCGGGACGGGGAAGGGATTTAACATAGGCAGTCATGTCGATGTTGGAGCTGCCCGCAACTACTATTTTACCCATAAAGTCTTACGTTTTGTAATCACCAAATATAAACAAAATCCGTCAAAAAGACTATATGTGCGCAGTTAAGGCAAAGAAAAAAAGCGGCCACTTGCTCAGTGGTCGCTTTTATCTGCAAGCCGGGTTAAGCGGCAGGAGTATTACTGCTCATCAGGAGTGTCGGGACCCTGGGGGCCGCTCTGAGGGCCGTACTCGGGGCCCTGGGGGCCGCCCTGAGGGCCGCCCTGGCCGCTCATGCCCTGATAGAGCTCGCTCATTACGCGGTTCACGTCTTCGGTGTAGCGGTCAATGTCGGCTACGTTCTGGGCCTTGACGGCCTCCTTGAGGGAATTCAGAGGAGCCTCGATGGCGCTGCGCTTGTCGGCAGGGACCTTGTCGCCGTTCTCCTTGAGGAATTTCTCCACCTGGAAACAGAGGGCGTCAGCGTTGTTGATCTTGTCGACCCTTTCCTTCTCGGCCTTGTCAGCAGCCTCGTTGGCCTTGGCCTCGTCCCTCATGCGCTGGATTTCGCTTTCGCTAAGGCCGCTGCTGGCTTCGATGCGTATGTTCTGCTCCTTGCCGGTGGCCTTGTCGAGGGCGGATACCTTCAGGATGCCGTTGGCGTCGATGTCGAAGGATACTTCGATCTGGGGGATGCCGCGGGGTGCGGGTGTGATGCCGTCGAGGTGGAAGATGCCTATCTGCTTGTTGTCCTTTGCCATGGGACGCTCGCCCTGGAGGACGCGTATCTCGACTGAAGGCTGGTTGTCAGCCGCCGTGGAGAATATCTGGGACTTCTTGACAGGGATGGTGGTGTTGGACTCGATGAGCTTGGTCATCACGCCGCCGAGGGTC
>CAMYVB010000008.1 GCA_947302175.1 uncultured Bacteroidales bacterium
CCATCCGCTGCGATATAAAGCCTTTCAGGTTGGTATGCCTTTATTGATTCGAAGGCCTTCAGTGCCGTATCCTTTCTTTTGAAAATTAAGAATAGAACAGGTATCTTATGTGTGTCATTCATAAATATTCCCTTTCTAAAATTGAATGCCTCGCTCCTGTTAAAATGCAAACATAACGAAATGTATTTAATTTGAGGATTTGTGCCTGTTTATTAGCGGTTTTTAACCGACTGAAGTTTTTTTGTCCAAAGCCTTGGGAACAGGAAGTGACAGAAGTTTGAAGTGAATAGTACGATGGCTCGCAATACTCCGTAATGAGTTTTTGTGTAATGGAAAAACTCGAAGGGATTGTTGCCTAGCGGGCTGAAGAAGTTGTGCCATCTCTTATTAATCGGCATCCGGGGGTCCATCCAAACCGTGAGGTGCTCATGAGTGTCGCATATTCCGCATGCACCGGGGACTGTCCATATGTCGATGCCTCTCTCATTGGCCCTCAGCCCGTAATTCATGTCACCTAAAGAGTGCCTGTAGTACGGGTCGTTAGTGCCCAACTGCGAAAAAACGGCTCGGGGGATTAATACGAGATTGCCGTTTAGCGTGTCGCACTTGTGGGATATGGTGAGGTCTGTTATGAGTTTGCCCTTAATGAATCCTCCGTATGTGACATTCCCGCTTTCGTGAGATGAAATGGTACTGCCAACTGTTATGGCAGAATTAGAATGATCTTCTGAGCACGCAAGCATTCTGGACAGGGTGTCCTGAAACACGAAAGTGTCATCGTTTACCCACCAGTAATGATCAAAGTCCCGCTTTGAGGCTTCCTGCCACGCGGCATACATCCCTCTGTTCCAGAAAAGCTCTCCGTTGCCACGTATGATATGAGTATCCGGGAACTCTTCCAATATTGCCTCAGCAGTGCCATCAGTACAGCCATCATCGGTCATAAACACCTCAAGCACGTACTTTTCGCGGTCAAACTCCATGCTTGAAATGTTCCGGAGGCACTTCAAAGTCTTCTCCCGCCTGTTATGGACGGTCATCAGGACTGCTATGTGTTCTGTACTTTGAGTTTCCATTTCACTTTTGTCTTGCTGCGGGATTCGGCATCAGGCAATGAGCCGTAGTTAACGAATGGGAACATCATACAGAACGGGAGATTCAGGAATTGCTCTCCCTGAAGAATAAGGATAATCAAAAGGATTAGAGCCCACTTATTCTTTAATGTCCCATTCCTGGCGATAGTAATAAAGAATGCAAAAATGAAAACCAGTCCCATCGATGCTATGATTCCGGAAAAACCGTTTCCTAATCCATCTAGTTTGTGCTGTATGAACAATTCCAGATGAAAACGGTGCCTGGTTTCCGCCGCCAAGCCATTGCCGAACAATGGATGGGTCATAATGTACTGCATGTCATATATCATCGAACCTGTTCTGGATGGATTGGCGTCATCTTCGGTGAGCGTGGATGAAACATCCAATTCACGACGTATTTTATCGCCCAGGAAGTCTACCTTGTTGAAAACAAGAGCAAATCCAGCAATGAACACTCCCGCTGCCACTATTGCGGGAATAATACCTGCTCTTTTCCTGAGCTGCGAAAAAACGAAGTATATAAAGAACAGGCCATAAAGGACATAACCTGTCGTGCTCATCGTTGTTAGAAGAGCGATAGACAAGATGATGAACTGAATTCGATACTTAGTCAGAAGCATCTTGAGCTTGTCGATAAACAGCATCAGCGTCATCATGATATACCCTGCAAAAGCGCCAGGCTCCCAGAACATGCCGCTATTCCTGAACAGTTCATTGGTGTCGTTACCCTTATTCTGAGTGTATATAACGAAGATCTCTGATTTGAGCTCCGTATTAATAGGCGAGGTGAAATAGATACCGCAACTGTTCAGTATGAAAAGAGGGAAACTAAGAAGACAAACGACAGCCATAACATTGATGGCCCTGTCGGGCAGCCTTTCGCCAAGATATGTTGCGAATAATATGGCACATAACATCCTTGCTGCAAAATTAAAGGAGCCAAGAATAGTAATGTAGCGAAACTGAATATAATGGGCTGCAAAAATGATTAGCATGAGGGATCCCCAAATCGCACAAGTCCTAAAAGTGGAGACCTTCATTTTAAAACCCATTATTGCCATGATAATGAGTAATGATACGCCGTACAGGATCTTCCCAAGAGGATAGGTGTCGGTAAACGCCGGGTTGCCGCTGATGCAGAACATCCACGTCACGAGGAAGTAATCTATGTAGCTCTGCTTAAGACGCAACTTCCACATAGGCATCTATTAGTTGTTTCATTACTGCCTCCCTGTCGTGCCTCTTCCGGGCGGTCTCCCGCATTTCGGAATTGTCAAAGCTCCTGCTATCTTCAAAAAAGCCTGTTACGGAAGCGGCGAGGGCATCGGTGTCTTCAAATTGATAGAGGATTCCGCATTCCTTGTTAGGGGCAAGGTCTTTGACACCTCCGACGTTTGCGGCAACGATGGGGACTCCTAGCATTTGCGCTTCACAGAGGGCGTTGGGGCTATTTTCGATGATTGAGGGAAGGACGAATATATTCGCTTCGAGTATTTCTCTTTTCATGGTGGAGGCATCGGATTCGCCGATGAATACTACCTTCTCCCCAAGTTTCAGTTTCTTTATCAAACCGGCAATGAAGCAGCCGTATCCGTTACGCAGCACTTTGCCGAGCGGCCTGTTGCCTCGGAGCGGATTTACCCCGGCGATATGCACGGTAGTGTCGGGAAAACGCTTCAAAATCGTCGGCATTGCCTCCAGAAGTTTGTGAATCCCCTTGATGGGATAATGACCTTGCGAAACGAAGATTCTGTGCGGGACACAGGATTCATATTTCCACGAACCGGAGTAAAAAGGTTCTCGCAGTGCTTCGTTACCAAAATGGTATGAAATGTCGGGATTAATTCTCGTTACTACATCCTTGTCCCAGCCTGTACGGCCGATAGCGTGCCCTACATACTTAAACAGTTCTATTTCAGCGCATCCTCTCTGCTCCATATCAGCTTTCTGCTCGAAAACAGAATCCCGGCGGATGAGGTCGCGGTCCAGGACCTCACCGCAGTCAGGACAGGTCCAGACGCGGTCCCTCAACGTCAACGCCTTGTTTACAAAACCGCAGCGGCCGCAGGTCCTGCTCGACGCATAGAAACGATCGACCTCATGTACGACGACGCCATACTTCAATGCGACATGCTTCAGCCTCTCCACGAACCCGCCAAAGGCGAGGTCGTGGACCTTGCGGCCCCAAAGGCGGCACATGCCGCGCATGTCAAGGTCCTCGATACAGACGACGTCGTACCTCCTGCAGAGGTCGTGCGCGAGCTTCCACTGCCAATCCGCACGCCGATTGGCAATCCGCTCATGGATACGGTCCAGTTCCTCCTTGCGGCGATACCAGTTGTTGCTGTGCTTCACGCACCGGCTGAGACGGCGCGACGCCGCCTTCAAGGTATTCAAGTCCCGCTTAAGGAACTGCGGACACTCAATACGCGTGCCGTCGCTGCCCGTGAGAAAAGTCTTCAATCCGAAGTCGAACCCGACCGATGCACCATCATGTGTCTTTCGGCAGGGCGACGCACAAGCGTCGGTGACAATATAAAGACGGTATTCCCCAAGCGGGGTGCGGAGCACGCGCACCTGTCTCGGCTTACCCTCGACCGGGCGCGAATACGCAAAGCGGTATCTCTTCGAGATCCTGTTGACGATGAACTCGTTGCCATAGAGCCTGAACCCGCCCTGCTTGAATACGAACGACCGGAACTGCGACGCCCTGCGGAACTTCGGCGGCCGCTTCGCGAGCCGCCTGAAGAAACGGTCGTAGGCCGCTTCCTGGCGCTCCAAGATCTCCTGCACCGTCTGGCTATGAAGCAAATTGCGGCGGAAACGCCTTGCGAAATGCGCCTTCATACGGGAACAGGACACATGTCTCCCCGTAAGCGCATAGTACCTGCGCTGGATCGCAAGCGCACGGTTCCAGACATGCGCCGCCTCGCGGAGCATTGCATCAAGATGCTTCGTACGCCTGAAGGAATACAGTCTGAACTCATACGTCAACATACCCAAATTTACAAAAATTTGACTGAAAAACCAAAACGCTTAACAACAACCGGCGCTTTCATCCTACGGATGAATCCGTGGGTTTTCCCGCGCTAAACCTCATAATCTGTTGAAAAAGATGCGTAAGCCCTTGCAAATTCTTCGAAAAGTCATACCTTTGCGAAAGCAAGTTAGGTCGTGGAATCGGCCGATATTTATTGTCATTAAAGAGCATTTTCTCCCTTTTGGGGGATATGCTCTTTTCATTTTCTCCGGAGCCATGAGAGGGAGAAGCGCTCGTACCAGAGTTCGACGCCGTTGATGTTTTCCTCGATGTAGGCGCCCAGGGTCCCGTCGGGAAGGACGGTGAGCGAGGAGTACATCGCGTCCTTGTTGGAGATTACCTTGTGCTCGGGCCAGGTCTTGCCTTCGTCGAAGCTCAGGAACACGGCGACGTTTTCGCGGCGCAGCCTCTCCGAGCAGGGGAGCGTGTGCATCAGGATGTCCTCGTTGTAGCGTATCAAATCGCCGTTGCAGGCGTTGGCTTTCAAGTCGGGCCAGGTGCCCCTTTCGCCCCAGGTCTTCCCGCCGTCGCGGGAGATGGCATAACCCCTTTCGCCGCCTCGGCGCACGCTCATAAGTATGCTCCCGTCAAGGAGCTGCACCATCTTGGCCTCGTCGCCGGCATTGCCTTTTTCGCCCCAGGCGAGATCGGAAACGTGCCAGGTCTTGCCGCTGTCGTCGGAATAGACGGCGTGGTTGCAAAGGACGTTGCCGCTCATCGCCGTGACGTTGGCGACTAGTATCCTGCCTTTGTGGGGCCCGTCAGTCAGCAGCAGGCTGTTGCCGCTGGTAAAGAACGACGAGTGGTAGCGCTCGCAAAAAGGATTGTCGGGGTTCGGCCCCCACAGGGTCCAGGTTATGTCGCGCGGGGCGCTCCAAGTGCGGGCGAAGTCGCGCGAAACGGCTATGTATGAGCGCTGGGGGGCGTCGACCGAGGAGTTGAAAAAGTTCATCCCTCCGGCAAAAGTGCACACCACGACTCCGTCTTCTGTCTCCACGAGGCCGGGGTCGCCGTAGCCCTCGAGCCTTCCGCCGTTGCGCGCAATGGTGAGCGGCTCGCTCCAGCTCTGCCCCATATCGGTGCTGTAGCGGCTGACGACGTCAATCTCAGCAGGGAGGTCGTTTTCGGTAACATTGCGCCTGTCGTTGACAACAAGGAGCGTCCCGTCGCTAAGCTGCCTGATGGCGGGGATGCGGTAGAAGTTGGACCCGTAGTCGCCGGGGGCGAAAAGGAGTTTGCGGCATAGCAGTATCTCCCTGGGGCCGCCCTCGGGCGTCTCGGGAGCACATGTGCTGCCCTTGAAGCGCACCAGAGGGACCTCCGCGCTGACAAGACCGCCTTCGGGGGCGTCAGGGAGTATGTCGGCGCAGACGCTGAGGCGCAGGGTGTCGCTGAAAGCCTTGCGGCAACGCAGCACGTAGGAGCGCACGCCGTCACGCACCTTCGCGGAGGCGAGTTCCTTCGCCCCGTCCATGAGCGTAATACGCCCAACGCTCGAGTCCGGCGCATCGAGCTCAATCCCGACTGCGCAAAGGGTCGCCGCCTCCCCGCCGGAAGCGACTATCTCCATCTCAATCAGTGGCTCAAACATGTTGCCGCGGCCTGTGAAGCGACCGTCGCGCGTCAAACTGACCGTAGCGGGACCGTTGGGAGCGCAAGCCGCCAAAAGAAGCGGCAGCGAGAAAGCAAGGGCGAAAAGTATCTTTTTCATAAGCTCAAAATCCGTTTTGTCAAAAATACAAAATGTTTGTCCTGCGACAAAAAAAGTTTAACTTAGCAGACAAATACTTATTAAACGATCAAGTATGGAAAAGTATCAGCGCCCGGACCTGGAGATTACCAGGTTCGAGCTTAAGCGGAACATCTTGAATTCCAGCACGGAAGATTTCCCCGTGGTCCCTGCGGATCCGGGCTTCTCCAACTGGGACGGGATTTTTTGACAGGAGGACAAAGCGATGAAAAAGTACTTCTTATTAATCCCTGTAGTTGTCGCCGCTCTATTTTCCTGCGAAAAACCCGCGGCCAACATCCCCGAAGTAGCCATACCCGAGATTGCCATACTCCCCGACGGCACGCAGGTCTGCGAGGACCTTTCTCCCTTCGTCTTCCCCGGCGAGGGTCCCGAGTGTACGATCGAAGCCTCCTGCAATCCTTCGACCCGCAGCAGCTTCTCAATGAATCCGGGCGGAACGGCCGCCACGCTCCTTTGGCGCTCGAATGACACGTTCCAGACTCTCCTTCGCTCCGAAGGCTCATGGTATGCCTATACCTACAAGACCACCGACGACGGGACCACCAGCGCCACCTTCACAGGCAATACACCTTCCAGGACGGGAGAGTTTTTCAGCTTCCACCCCAAATACTACAAGTTCGGAAGGACGGGCTCCAACCTCGAGACCTATATTTTCGGAGTGGATATCCCCACCAAACAGACAGCAGTTGCAGGCGGCTATGCAGACACGCTCAACAGGGCCTTCGCCTACAGCGATGCCTTCACCACCAACCTGAAGTTTAGAAACTTATGCGCCGTCCTTAAATTCAGGTTAGCTGGTGATATAGTGAACGAAATCAGGAGCGTAACCCTCAAGACTGACGGCTACATTTCGGGCAACCTTGTCTTCAAACGCAGCGCCGACACTCTCCAATACGCGCCCTCCAATGTCTTTAACGGTGACTCCCGCAGCGACAGCATAATCCTTCGCGGCACTTTCCAGCCCGACACGGACTACTATATTGTGGCTAACGCCAAGCCTTGCTCGACCTTCAAGCTCATATGCCGCAACGAATCGGGCAGGCCGGCGACCAAAATGGCCTCAAGAGCCGTCAACCTTCAGCGCTCCCGCGTGACCGATATCGGCACCGTGGACCTCTCCGCAGGCTATGACGCCAGCGGCGGCAGTTACGTCGAAACCGTTGAAGTCGAGCACTACCTTAGCAGCACAAAGGCAGGAGCCAAGCCCGTGACCCTTGTCGTAATTCCCGACGGATATGTCCAGAGCGATATGAACCTCTTCAAAGCCCGCGCCCGCGCCGCAATCGACTTCCTCTTCACCGTAGAGCCCTACAAGACCTACAAGGAGTATTTCAGCGCCTGGATAATCAGCGTCAACTCCCGTGAGAGCGGCGCCTCAATCACCGACGGCAAGGGGAACATAACGACTTCTGTCGATACTTATTTCGGCAGCAGATGGGGAGCGAGCAGCTATAGCGACATGAAGGCCAATGATAATACAATTTTCAACTTCGTCTCCACCAACTGTCCCGAGATAGTTTCAGGACAGCGCACAATAAACGACGTTCCCGTGTTGATGCTAATCAACGATACTCGCTACGGCGGCATCAACTGGAACTACTACACCGGCAAATCCTACTGCATGGTGCCCTTCCAGCGCAGCGGAGCAACGATGCAGTGGTCATATCCTTCCATCGAGGCAGTCAGCGCAACTGACCCTTCTCAGGGCACCAGGAGCGTGACCAGCGCCGAAAAGAACGCCCTCGGCATCAGCCGCGGCGACTGGCGCTATACCGTGACCCACGAATATGGAGGCCATGGATTCGCCAAGCTGGCCGACGAGTACTGGAGCACGACCGTCAAAAGCGCTACGAGCACCATTCTCAATCATTACTATCCCGTGCCCACCTATCTCAACGTATCTCCCACCTACGACAACACTCCCTGGCAGTATCTGCTTGACATCAAGGAGTCACTCGTAGAGTCCAATCCTCTTTACGACAGGATAGGCGTCTATCACGGCGGCTTCACTTCGCCCCTCAACTACTGGCGCAGCGAAAAGACCAGTTGCATGATTGACAACAGGCCCTATTTCTCCACCTGGCAGAGAGAGATCATCGTCCAGCGCATCCTGAAGCTCGCAGGCGAGACTTTCAACTGGCACACTTTCTTCGACAAGGACGTCGCCACCGACCCCCTGCGCGATTCAGCATCCTCTTCAGTCGCTCAGGAGAACCTCGACGACATCCCCGTAATGCCCATGCTCCCGCCTCCGGTCTGGGTAGACGCGATGGGGCGGGAGCACAGAGACTATTAGGATCTGTCCCTAGAATTCCAGCTTGAGGGCCACAGGCTCTTGCTTAAGGCCCTTTGGAAGCTTCACTGAGACCGTGCCGTCCTTTGCGACGGCACGTATTTTTACCGTTGTTAAGGACTGTCACTTTTTTAGGAGTGGCGCCGTTCCAGCAGAGGCTCTCAGGGAGAGTCTCGCCGTCGGGAAGGGCATAGACAGCGTAGAGCGTCTTTCCGTCCTTCGATGCGCTTACCCACAGGTTGTCGGCGGGATGGTAGTCAGGAGTGGTGCGGGTGCAGTAAATGGCCTCCCCGCAGCGGCTGAGCCATTCGCCTATTTCGTCGAGGATAGCCACTGCCGCATCCTCTATGATGCCTTCGGGCGTGGGGCCTACGCCGAGCACGAAGCAGCCGCCCTTGGCGCAAATTTCAGCGAGTATATTCACGACCTTTCGTGCGCTCTTCCATCTGGGATGGGGATCCCAGCCCCAGTTGTCGGAGAGAGTGATGCAGGACTCCCAGGGGTGGTTGACTTGTGTGGGCGGGACGGCGCGCTCAGGGGTCTGGTAGTTCTCGTTGGGGCCCTTGATGGTGCGGTCCACGCAAATAAGGCCCGGGCTCACTTTCCTCGCTTCAGGGAGCACTTCATTGATGCCCACCTGGTCGCCCGTGACCCAGCCTCCGTCGAGCCAGAGTATATCAAGCTTGCCGTAACGGCCGCCGGTGAGCTCGGTGAGCTGGTTTTTCGAGAATTCGACATAGCTCTGCCACCAGTCGGGGTGAGTCTCTATGTTGTAGTTGGGACGGCGGTTAGGCGTGGCGTAGTAGGGGTTCCAGAAGCCGTGGTGGTGCCAGTCGGGCTTTGAGAAATAGGCTCCGGTCCAGAATCCCTTCTCCCTGAAAGCTTCGAAAACATACTTGGCGACGTCCTTGCGGGGGTTCGATGCAAACGGCCCGTGGGCTATGCCAAAGTCTGTGTACTGCGAGTCATACATGCAGAAGCCGTCGTGGTGCTTCGTCGTGAAAATCATATATTTCATGCCGGCCCTTTGGAAAACTTCGGCCCACTGCCCGGGATTGAACTCGGTGGGGTTGAACTTCTCCGACAGGCCCCAGTACCACTTCTTATATTCCTCATATACCGATCCTTTCGGCCTTGTGACCCATTCTTCGTTGCATATGCTCCAGGACTCCACTATTCCCGGCACTGCATATATGCCCCAGTGCATCAGGACACCGAACTTCAGGTCCTGCCACTGGTCGAGTTTTTCAAGTACGGCAGGGTCGGCGGGGTACTCATACCCGTCCGCCTGTCCGACGATGTCACCGTGCTCCTGCGCCCACGCGGCGCTTCCCATTGCGACCATCATCGCCGCAGCAATCAATATCAGTCTTTTCTTCATGTGGTAATATGTTTTTTGCAAATATAATCTTTTATTGCATGGTGTGGAAGCCTTCGTAGCGGACGATCCAGGAGCCGTCGGCGGGGAAGCCGGGAGCGTGACCGGCAGAAGCCTCAAAGCCGGCGGCAGGAAGGCCGTCCCACCCCTGGCACATCATAGCCACAGCAGTCAGCAGTCCGCCGCTGGCCGGGAAATAAGGGGAAGGCCACATATCCGCGAGCCCGTGCTCGTCGAAAGCGAACTTATGAGCCGTCGTACAAAGCAAATCGACAGCCTTGGCAGGGTCGCCAAGACGCGCGGCAGCCATCGCCAGCATGGGATAATCCCAACCCCAAATGCGATCCATCTGCCAGCTATCCAAAACCTTATAAAAAGTGCGGCGGAAAGTTTCCTTATCCACTCCGTCTCCGGGAAGCCAGCCATACATGCCCGTCAGGGCAGGGTGCTCGAAATTGTACCTACCCCACATATCCTCCATCCTCTCGTGCGTAATGTAGCATCCGTCCTCGACAGGCAGGGCCGAAAGCTTCTCCAGTACTGACTTCCAATGCCTTACCTTGCGCCCCGGCACCCTTGTGCGCGAAGCCCACTCTATGGCGGTGCGAAGCCCGTAGCGCCAGTACGAAAGCTCGAAAACGGGATTCATAGTCTCCTCCATCTTAGTGTTCTCCGAAACCGGAATCACGGGAGGCCCGAGCACGAAACGCTTGCCCTCCTTGTCCCAGAACGGGTAATCAGCCATGTAGTCGGCGCTCGCAACGACAATCTCTGTCCATTTGTCCAGCGTCTGACGCGAAGGATTGGCGCGATACTCCTGCTCAGCGAACCAAATGGGGTGCGGCTGCTGCCAAATCAGCATCGCGTGCGGCTCGCACGGCCATTCGCGGTTGAAATTCGCCGTGCACTTGGGCCACTTGGCGCCTTTGCGCCCTTCGGACGCCGCCCTCTTCCGAGCCTCAGGAAGGAAAGACTTGTAGGTCGCAAGATAGCCGTCAATGTACTTTTGACGACCCCAAAGCTGGAAGCATGCGGCGTGCCACCAAATCATCTCCCAATGGTAGCGGCCATACCATCCGTTATTCACAAGGCCCGATTCCTGCGGCGGAAAAAGGCCGGTCTCATTGATGCGCATCAGGTACTGCGAAAGCACTATCCTGCGCTCCAGCTCCTTCCAGCGCGGGTCGCTGCTCCCGCTGAGGTCCACTGCCGCTCCGCTCATCCAATACTCCTCCCACGCCGCGGCGGAGGCCTTTTCAATATCAGAGGCAACGGGAAGCGGCGCCTCAGGCCCCGTAGAGTCAAAATTCGCAAGATAGGCAGGCGTCCCGCCGGGGATCGAGACAGGGCGGAAAAGGACGGTGAGATCGAAACTGTCGCCACCCTTAGTCCTAAGCTCGTAGCGGTGCTCTCCCGCTTTCACAATCGAAGCGTCGCCCTGCCATTCCAGGACTATTTCGTAGGACGTATCGTCCAGAGTATGAACTATTTTAGCGGATGAATCACCCTCCTCGGCAATTGAGCTCGAATGAAGGGCGGGGGAGTCGTAGTCGCCGACGAACTTCTCCATCCCTTCCGCCTTTGCGTATGGCAGCTCAATGAAGAATCCGAGGCGCTCCTTCGAGATTAGCTCCGAACTCACCCTCACAGACACCATGTCCATCCCGGGGTGGCATGCGGTGCGCACCGACACTTCGCTTCCCTCCAGCGAGAAGCGGCTCTTGACAAGGCCCGTCCAAAGCTCGCTCTCTTGAAAAAAATCGGCGATATCAGCCTCGGTGGCAGGGGAGGCGTCCCTTTTTGTCAGCATGAACCCAATGCGCCCCAGGTTGATGCGGTGCGGGTTGCACCTCAGATAATCCGAAATCTCGGGATGGAGAGGGTCGCGGAGGATGTAGGGAATCTTTTTGCCGTAGCTCTCGATTACCTGCGCCTGATAGTCGGATATTTGACAACCCTCAGGCAGGGGGAAAGAATGCCAGCCCCAGTCGCTAAGGGTATTGAACGCCTTGAAAGTCTGAAGGCCTGTCACGTCCACTCCGAAAGCGAAGCGGCCGTTACCCACCTGCGCAGGGCTGTGTTTTAGCGACTCGCTTATATGCGGGTTGTGCCGCTCCACCACCGCGCGCCTGTCTATGGGCTGCGAGTGGGCGGCGGCAATGAGCCCCGTAAGCAGGCAGAGGGTGGTAAAAAAGCGTCTCATCTTAGCAGGATGCGGCGATGGAGAGCGATGCGATGTCGCCAATCGCTTCGCCAAGGCCTGCGGGAATAATGCGGCACACCGCCGCTGCGGCGGGAAGCGCCTCGCGGTCGATTGCAGAGTGCATAAACGGTCTTATGAGCTCCTCGGCGCGAACGAATATGCTGCCTATGACTATCGCTTCGGGATTGAGTATGTCGATAAGAATGGAAAGCGCCCTGCCCAGGTACTCGGCCGACGTGCGGTAGACCCCCTTTGCCAGCTCGTCGCCAGCTGCGGCAGCTTCGGCGACTGTCTTTGCCGTGATACTTGAAATGTCGCCGCCCGGGGCCCAGGAGACGCTGCGGCCCATCATAAGCTGCTCTTTAGCGGCCATCTGCCCAAGCTGCGCTATGCCTCCGCCGCTGGCAAAGCCTTCGAACGAACCGGCCTTGCCGTAGCCAACGGGGCCGAAGTCGCTAAGGCGCATGTGCCCGGCTTCGCCCGCGTTGTCGTTGGTGCCGGCGTATAATTTGCCGTCGAGCACAAGGCCGGCGCCCATGCCGGTGCCGAAGGTGAGGAACACCATGTTGCGCGTGCCTTTGCCGGCGCCGTATTTCCACTCGGCCAGCGCGCAGGCGTTCGCGTCGTTCTGCAATATTGCCCTTATGCCCACGGCCTCCTCTACCATCTTAACTATAGGCACTTTGTCCCATCCGGGCAGGTTCGGCGGCGAAAGTATCACGCCCGTCCTGCTGTCCAGCGGTCCGCCGCAGGAGATGCCCACGGCGCGTGTGTTTTCCTGATTGAGGTCATGGCGTTGCGCCATGGCCTTCACCTCACCGAGTATCCTCTCTATCGTCTCATCCTTACCCGTCGTATCAAACTTCACTTTCTCCTTGATCTCCAACTCTCCATCCCTGTCCACTCCCCAAATCACCGCGCACTTCGTCCCTCCTATATCAACTCCCAATAAATTCTGTATCATTATTTTATACTTAAATCGTAAATATTGGTTTTTTCGAGCCAGGATTTGTACTGGTGGGCGTCGAAGGGGACTTCGCCATAGAGATAGTGGTTCTTGAAACTTTGGTCCCCAACGCTATACTCGATAAGGTAGATGCCCTGCGCCCCTTGCCTGAAGCGAACGCCTCCGACATCAGTGCGGCCATTCGCCGCCACATCAAACTTCGACTTGAAAACGACCTTCCCGCTCTCAACGTCCCTCACCACAACGCTCCCCGAAACGGGATAGCGTGTGTCGTTAACCGCCACGACCCTGTGCGAGCCTTTGACGGCATCCGTCATCATGCAGCACACATCGCGCTGGACGTTCTTGATAAAGTAGTAGGCCAGTTTCTCATTGAAATAATAATCCACAACGGCATCCGAAATGTTCGGCCAGCCGTCGCGTATGTTCCACCAGATGATACCGGTCTTGGGCGCAAACTTCTGGCTGCGCCACATCTCCACGAAATACTTCATGGCCTCGGCCTGTACTATCTGCGAACCGAAAACGAACTCCTCAAGATCGGTCGGGCAATCCCCGAAAAGAAGACGCTGCTGATTAATCATCAGGTTGTTGCGGTCGTATGTCTTGCCAAGCTCGGGGAAGCGGCGGACGCTCTTCGTCAGCCACTCCTCGTTCCAGTTCTTGTCGGGATCCATGGGGTTGGTGACCGCCGCGCGGGTGCGGGCAAGGGTGGTGCCCTCATTGACTATTGCGCCGGGAATGGTGGGACCGTCGACCCCCCTGCTCTTCAGCTCCTCGGCAGTGAGCCAGGGATAGACGCAGTCGGGAGTCATCATCCTTTCGAGGCTCGAAATATCAGGCGCGCCGTGATAGCCGATCTCGCTCACGAAAACGCAGCCCGCCTCAGTGTAGAAAGGAGTCTTGTAGTAGCCGCGGGGGCCCCAAAGGTGGTTCTCCGGAAGATGCTCATAATCAATGAATCCGCGCTTCCACACCTCCTCGGTGTAATAAGGCGAACTGGGGATGTAGGGGCGTGCGGGATCGAACTCCCAAAGCACCTGCGAAAGGATGTTGCGGGAGACGTTGTCGCGGTTGGGATCGGGGTCGAAAGGACCCAGGGCGCGCCGCAGTGAATAGTCCACCTCGTTGTTGCCCGACCAAAGGGCGATCGAAGGGTGGCGTCTCAGCTTGATGACGACAGCGCGGGCCTCATCCCAAATTCTCTGTCCGAACTCGTGGTTCTGGGGGTATGCGTTGCACGCGAAGGTGAAATCCTCCCACACCATGATGCCGAGCGAGTCGCAAAGCTCGAAGAAGCGGTGGTCCTCATAGACATTGCCGCCCCAGCAGCGTATCATATTGCAGTTCATGTCGGCGCACATTTCCACGGTCTTGTCCACCCACAGGCGGTCGCGGCTGTGGAGCGCGTCGAGCGGCACCCAGTTGGTGCCGTGGATGAATATTGGCTCATCGTTCACGACAAAGCAGAAACGTCCGGGATTGTCGGGGAGGTTGATTTCGTTGAAGTCGAGAGCGACTTTGCGTATGCCTATTTTCTGCTCGTCTACGGCGAGGACGGTGCCGTCCTCGGCGACGAGTTCAGTCTTGGCGTCATAGAGGGCAGGATCGCCGTAGCCGCGGGGCCACCAGTAATCCACGTCCTCGAGGTGTATCCTCTGGCGCATATTGTGATAGACGCAGGGCTGCGTGGCCTTGAATACTTCCTTGCCGTTCCTGCTGAGCGTCCAGACCACATTCGTGCGGTCGAACCTGTCGACGGGCATTTCGAACTGCGTGTCGGCATAGACTTCCGCCGTCCCGGCCTGAGTGTCTACCTCGGCGGTCATCCAATAGACATCGCGGAAGTGAATGGGGGCTATGGTCTTGAGAGTGACGCTGCGCCACAGTCCTGCGCTCACGACGCGGGGCAGGATGTCCCAGCCGAACATGTGGGGCGCCTTGCGTATGTTGACGCTTTCGGGCGATGCTGAGTGGGCGACGCTGATTGCGCCAAAGAACGCTTCGCGGCCGTAAAGCACTGAGGACTGGATGATTACGTACAGCGTGTTTTCGCCCTCGGCTAAGATGTCGGTCACGTCGAATTCGTGCTCTATGAGCATGTTTTCAGTCCTTCCCACGAAATTGTCGCCCAGCCATATGTCGGCGATGGTGTCGATGCCGTCGAATCGCAGGTAGTATTTGCAGCCTTCGCTCAGCGCGGGGACGCTGAAGGTCTTGGAGTAGCACCACTGGTAGTCTTCCCACTTGCGTGTGAGGTAGTTGTTGTTGCCTATTCGAGGGTCGGCCTCGAGGCCGGCGGCCATGAGGTCTATGTCCACGTTGCCGGGCACGGTGGCGGGAATGGTGCGGCCCTCGACGCTTTTGATGCCTTCGGGGAAGGTCACGGGCACGTCGCCCTGGCGCCAGAAGGTGAGGGTCCAGTCGCTGCCGTCAAGGCTCTGTGCGGCGCTCGCGGCCACGGGCCCCGTTATCTTCCGGCAACCCTGTTGCTCCTCATGGCCGCCTGCCGCTGCGCTCATTACTGCGACGCTCAGCGCCAATACAATGGTTATCAGTCTTTTAGTGCTCATATTATAATCAATATAAAACTTCTTCGGAGGAGAGGGCGGGGACGGGACGGGCGGGGGATGAGAATACGGGGGCGGCGCCGGTGGGGAGGAAGCGGTCGCCTGAAAGGACCGCAGCCTCGCCGCTAAGCGCTATTTCAATCTCCGTCTTCGCGGCGGCCGCGACTGAAGGCAGGGTAAAGGTCAGCACACCGTCGGCGAACTGCCAGCCCTCAAGCTTCTTGCCCCCGACACTCACGGTCGCGGGAACGTTCTTAAGCGCAAACTCAAAACTGTAGCAGCGCTCCTCAGGCATGCCCTCGTACGCCCCTTCTGCGGGGTTGATAGTAAAGCTGACCTTACCCGAGCCTTCGCTGCACTGCAGGAGCGTCGAGGCGATGGCGCCGGTCTCGTAGGCGTAGGTGTCACCGTCGTCCTCGCGAAGGACGAAGCTGCTCTCGCCTTTAGGGAATACCTTGATAATCAGCTTGTCGAAAGGCTTGGCGCCGAGGTACTGCACATCGGGCTGAGTGGGGATGATGGCGCCGTCCTTGACCAGCAGCAGGCCTGCGCGATGGGCGGGGAATGAGCGCGTCATCGTCTCGCCGCGGCTCACTATCCTTTCGCCCGTCCAGGCGTCAATCCATTCGCCCTCGGGTAGGTAAATTTCATTGCTGAAAATGCCCACGCAAAGGCTGGGGCCGAACATGTACTGGTAGCACATGTCGTCCACATTGCGGTCGTCGGGGAAGGCGAGGGGCATAGAGCGCACTATCGGCATGCCGCATATATGCGCCTCGAGCGCGCCGGTGTAGACATAGGGCGCGAGGGTGTAGCGCAGCTTCAGGTAGTCGCGGTAGATGCTCTGCTCGGGCTCGCCGTAGTAGAAGGGCTGCATCATCGAGAACCAGCTGTTGATCTGTATCCAGGGGAGGAACATGCCGAAATGCAGACCCTGCATCTCCAGCTCGGCGGGGACGCTCATAACGTCGCAAGAGAGGTTGAAATACGAACTGTTGCCAAGGTTGAGCTGGTCGAAAAGTGCGGTCTTGCCGCCGCCGTTGTCGCCGCTCGTCGAGGCGCCCCAGCGCTGCGTGCCCGCCCAGCCGGCGGTATAGTGCCACCAGAGGCGCTTGCCGGTGTGGTTGCGGCTCATCTGCTTCATCTGCTTCTGGAGCAGCACCTGGTTGAGGTTGTGCATCTCCTTGTCTTCGTGGCCGTTGTAATAGACTTTGCCGGCGTGCTCGTCAATGGTGCGGGCGGGGTCGAGCTTGAAGCCTTCCGCTCCGTAGTCTATGAAGGTCTTGAGGTGGTCCATCCAGTGCTCCTGTCCGGACTGGGGACGGCCTTCGCGCGCGGCTATCTCATCCTCTTCGGTGATGCTCAGGTCGTACTCCTCGCAGAGCCAGAGGCCGAGATGGAAGCCCATATGGCGCAATTTGCCTATGAAGAGGCGGTTGTAGAGTTTCTTGGGATATTTGTCCTGCACCCAGTAGGGTTCGGGAGAGAATTTGTCGAAGTTCCATTTTTTCTGCGTGGAGAAGTCGTAGCGCTTCTCCATCCACTGGGGCTCCAGCCAGAACACGTCGCAGGGGGCGCCCATGCTGCGGAAATGCACGGCGTCCCGGAGTATGTCCCATTGGTCCTCGCGCATGTTGGGGCCGAAGCATATGCCGTAGGCCCACTTGGGCATGACGTGGTTGCGGCCGGTCACCTGGGTGTAGAGGTCAAGCACCCCGGGCATGGAGCTTGCGGCGAAAAGATAGAAGTCAGCAGTGTCAAAGGTGTTGAAAATGTTGAACTTATCCTTTTCGGTGCAGCCTATGTCGAAGAAGTTTTTGCGGGTGGTGTTGTTGAAGACGCCCCAGCCGCGCGAGCTCATGACGAAAGGCATGGGGATCTCGGTATGCTGGTAGGTGGTCCACATGCGGAGGATCTCGCCGCGGTGCTGAATGTGCTCGCGGCTGGTCGAGCCGCCGCCGTAGAAGCGCTCGTCGGCGCCGAGGGTGAAGCGCAGTATGCCGGCGTCAGAGGGCTCGCCGCTCTCGGCGTTGTCCTTGGCCTTCTTCTCGTTTTTGTCGTCGCCTATGATGCCGTCGTTCTTGGCGACGTGCATGCCGGCGTACTTTTCGTTGATCACCTTCGCAAGGGCTACGCTCGTGCGGTTGCTGCCCCTGAGGTATTCCAGGCCCTCCATCATGGGCTTTCCGTCGGGACCGTAGAGCACGATCAGGCCACTTTTTTTATTAATGGTAAGCTTGTGCGTGGCGGTGCTCAGGGTCCAGACGCCGCCCTTGTCGGATACTTTCTCGCCGGCGGGGGCCCAGTCGGTATTGAGGAGCCCGTAGCGCTCCATCAGCGACTCGGGAAATGCGCCGTCGGGGGCGATGCGCACGCGGTAGATACCGTCGGCGCAGGCTTCTACGCCCACGGTCTGTCCGCCCTTGATTTTAACTTTGTGGACTGTGTTGGCGCTGATGTTCAGGCCTGTTAGAAGCAGCCCCAATGCTGCAACGAAGATCAGTCGTTTCATTATGCTTTGTTTTTGATTTCGCTTTGTGCAGGCAGCGACCTGCTTTTTCCACAAATATAGGCAAAAAACGCCCATATTCATAATTGCCTACGGACGGGCCTGAATTAATAAAAAATGTAGCAAAAGTTTGCTTTTTAAATAAAAGATGGTTAGATTTGTGTTAATTGTTGTATAAAAAACGACCATACGACGTACCAAGACACTAAACCAAATTGCAACCCATTATTTACTAATTTATTAACTAACTTTATGGTAAAACGGTTCATTATCATGACCCTCGCATTCCTGACAATCGGAATGCAGGTGTTCGCCCAGAACGTCGTTACCGGTAAGGTAACCGACTCCAAGGGCGAAGCTCTCATCGGTGCAAGCGTGCTCGTTAAAGGCACCAACACCGGTGTAGTGACCGACCTCGACGGTAATTTCAGGCTCCCTTCAGTGCCCAAGGATGCCGTCCTGTCGTTCTCATCAATCGGTTATGCCACCCAGGAAGTGGCTGTCGCAGGCAAGAGCGTTATCAACGTTGTCCTCGCTGACGACACCATGTTCCTCGACGACGTGGTAGTTATCGGTTACGGTACCGCCCGTAAGAAAGACGTTTCCGGCGCCATCGCCAGCGTCAACTACGGCAGCGATGCCAATGTGGCTTCCCTCCCTAACCCTAACGCCCTCTCCGCCCTCTCCAGCAAGGTCGCAGGTTTGAGCTATGCTCCTACCACCAGCGCAGCAGGTGACAACACCAACACCATGACCATCCGCGGTAAGAACGCTATCCCTAGGGGTGGTGCGATGTCTGACAACGCACAGAGCGTCAACAAGCCCCTGTTCGTCATCGATGGTGTTCTCTCCTATGGCTCCATCAACTCCATCAACACCGCTGATATCGAGAGCATCGATGTCCTGAAGGACGCTTCCGCCGCCGCTATCTACGGTTCCCGTGCTGCTAACGGTGTTATCATCATCACCACCAAGAAGGGCACAGGCGCCGCTCCCAAGGTCAACTTCAACGGCAGCGTCAGCATTTCCGACTGGAACCGCATGCCCCAGATGGTCAGCGATAAGGAGACCTTCCTGAAGAACCGCTTCTACAGCAAGAAGGGCGCCGGCAACGTTGACTATGTCAACAAAGAGTGGTCCAACTTCGCAAATCTGAACGAAGCCGCCAACTATTCCGGCATGCTCAGCTTCCGTGAGCTCGAGGCCTGGAACGACGGTCAGTGGGTCAACTGGGTCGACGAGATCTCCCGCAAGGGCGTCGGTCAGAAGTACGACCTCTCCGTCAGCGGCAGCACCGAGCGCGTAAGCTACTACGTCTCCGGCGACTACACCCGCCAGCAGGGCATCCGCAAGGGTGACGACTACGGCAAGATGGGCGCCATGGCCAAGATCGACTTCAAGGTCACCGACTGGCTCACCCTCGGCGTCAAGGCCAACTTCCTTTCTTCCCACAGCTGGGGCCAGAGCGCAAACCTGCGTTATGCCATGTGGTACACTCCTCTCTCCTATGTCTATGCACGTCAGGAGGGCTATACCCACTGGTACAACAGCTTGCCTGACGGTGCCACCGCCAGCCCTTATGTTGGTAATGCCAAGGACGACTCCTACCTCTACACCGACCGCGACAGCAAGAGCATCAACCTCAACGGTGTCGCTTACGCCCAGGTCGATGTCCCCTTCATCCCCGGTCTGAGCTACAGGGTTTCCTTCCAGGGCCAGCGCAACTCCGGCTACGGCGATGTCTACAACAACCCTGAGATGTATGTCAATACTGAGAATGTTGCCGATATGCAGGATCCCAGTAAGTTCATCGGCAGCGTTACCGGTAGCATCTCTTCCTCCAACTACTTCGCCTGGAACATTGACCAGATTCTCACCTACGCCCACGATTTCGGTCGCCACCACGTCGATGCAACCCTCGGTTATACCCGTGAAGCTACCGACAGCAACACCATGGGTCTCTCCTTCACCGGCTTCCCCACTCCTACCAAGCTCGGCGTTTACAACATCGAGGCAGTTGCCGCAGAAGGTCTCTCCGGTCAGTACCGTGACCGCCTCCGGACTCAGGCAGTCGGTTATCTCGCCCGCCTGAACTACAACTTCGCCAACAAGTACTATCTCACCGGTAACTTCCGTCGTGACGGTTTCTCCGCCTTCGCCGTTGGTCACAAGTGGGGTAACTTCTACGGCGCCAGCGCCGCTTGGGTGCTCAGCAACGAAGACTTCATCAAGGATCTCAACGCATTCGATTTCTTGAAGCTGCGTCTCTCATGGGGTCAGAACGGTTCCCGTAACATTTCCGCAGGTGCAACCCAGGCTACCATGGAAAAGGTCGTCGTTAACAACGGTGGCATCACCATGACATGGCTTGGCGATATGAGCACGCTCGGTATGACCCTGACGAACCTTCCTAACCGTGGTCTCACATGGGCTACCGTCGAGAAACTCAACCTCGGTATCGACTTCTCCGTGCTTAACAGCCGCATCAACGGTAGCATCGACCTCTACACCGGCAAGACCACCGACATGCTCGTGGCCCGTTCCGCTCCCTACATTTCCGGTTTCAACGATGTTGAAGACAACGTCGGTCTCGTGACCAACAAGGGTATCGAAGTTACCCTCAACACTGTCAACATCAACGGCAACGGCCGCGACACCTTCCGCTGGGAGAGCAATTTCGTATTCGACTCCAACGCCAATAAGCTCGTTTCCCTCTTCGGTCCCGACTATGAGGGCAATGAAGCCGACGATATCGCTAATGCTACATCCTATGGTCGTGAGTCCTATTATTCCCTCATGGTAGGTCGCCCTCTCGGTGCTGCCTATGATGTCAAGATGCTCGGCATCTTCCAGAGCCAGGCCGAAATCGACGCCTATGTCGATAAGGATGGCAAGAAGATCCAGCCTGATGCAAAGCCCGGTGATATCAAGTTCGAGGACTTCAACGAGGACGGCCAGATTACCGCTGCCGACCGCCAGTACATTGGCTGCTCTGATCCTCTCTTCACCCTGAACTTCGCCAACACCCTCAGCTGGCAGAACTTCAGCCTGTACTTCAACTTCCGTTGGGGCCAGGGCGATGCCACCCACTTCATCTGGCTCGACCCCTATGCATTCGGCACCAATATGGGTGGCGGCGCACAGCTCGCCCGTGTGAAGCCTTGGACTGAGACCAATCCTTCCACCACCTTCCCTCGCTACGGATACACGAACACCCTTGATTATCAGTATTGGAACAGCCGTTCCTACCTGAAACTCAAAGACCTCGTATTCTCTTATACCGTTCCTGCAAAGGTCCTTACCCGTGCCGGTATCAGCAACCTCCGCATCTATGCTGCAGCTACCGACCTCCTGACCATCACCAACTGGTCCGGTATCGATCCTGAAACCGGCGGCACCATCGCCGCAGGCGCTTCTTCCAGCCGTTATGGCAGCAACGGAGCCTACAAGACTGTCACCTTCGGTGTCAATCTGACTTTCTCCGATCCCAAAAGGCTTGGTAAATAATCTTAAAATGCGATTACCATGAAAAAATACATATTCATTCTTCTCGCGCTTCTTCTCGCAGTTTCCTGCAACGACAATAAGTTCCTTGAGGAAACTACCTACGAAGACGATACCGAAGGCTTCTTCAAGACCCAGAAGTCCATCGAGATCGCTCTTGCTTCCGCTTATGCCGAGGTTCAGTACATGGTGTTCGGCAACCAGCGCGGCGGCTCAGAGCATAACTGGATGCTTAACGGCCTCGGTCTCGACACTTTCGCTATGACCAATAGCAACCAGCACTTCTCCAACTGGTCCACCCTCACCCCTGAAAGCGGCTATGCCCGTCACTATGGTGAATATATGTACAAGCTCACCAACCGTGCCAACATCGTTGTTGACATGATTGACGAGCATGACGAAATCGAATACGTCAGCGAGGATGTCAAGAAGAACCTCCGTGCTGAAGCTGTATTCCTTCGTTCTTGGGCGTTCCGCGTAATCGCCGGCATGTTTGGCCAGGGCGTTTATCAGGACCACATGACCCAGGAAGCCCGTTACGATTATGAGATGATGTCCCGCGAGGAAATCTGGGAAAAGCTTGCTGCAGACTTTGAGTACTGCGAGGCCAACCTTCCCGCTACTCCCCGTCTCATGGGCACCGTGACTAAGGCTGCTGCTGCACATATGCTTTCTGAGATTTATCTCTGTCTTGGCGAATTCAATAAGGCTGAGCAAGCTGCTACACGTGTTATCAACGGCACCGACGGCGACTATCAGCTTATGATGACCCGCTTTGGTAACCGTGCTGATCAGGCTGTCGACCGTTATGGCAATTCCCTCGCAGCTCCTCAGGGTGCATATTGGGACCTCTTCCGCTCTTCCATGAAGACCGACGGAAGCCAGGCATCCGATTCTAACCCTAACGATCCTGCCAATAAGGAAGCCATTTGGGTCGCTCAGCTCGACTACACCACCTCTGCCGACGACTGGCCGCTTGGTGGTTCCGGTGACTCATGGTTCCGTACCCATTTCCCCGTGCTTGAGGCAGTATGGTCGCCTTATATCCCTCAGGGTGGTAAGAACGGCACCAGGAAGGGCACTGACGGTAAGACTTATTATGTCTTCACCGCTGACGCCACTTGCTTCCCTGCCGGAGTAGATGTTCCCGGAGCCGGTGCTCCTGCCGCAGGTGTAGAGGAAGCTGTAGGTCGCAAGACCGCATGGCCTCTTGCCACCAACATTGATTCCATCGCCGTGAAGGGCGTCGCAACCAATAATAACGGTATTCAGCTTGGTCTCTATGCCTCCGAATGGATGGTTCGTCCTGCTGGTGACATCCTCGGTTCATACTGGAACGACCCCAACGACTTCCGCGGAAGCGAAGTCATGATTCAGCGCGACTACTTCACACCTTCAGGCAAGAGGTGGTCCGAGGTCAAGAAAGAGGTCCAGAGGCGTGTTGATGAGGGCATTTATGAAGTAACTGCCGCAGATACCGTCAACATTACCCCTCGTTACTGGAAGTTCTCCGACGACAAGCACATCATCAATGCTGCCAACGGCAGGTGCTTCTACGACACTGACTGGTACATGATCCGTATCGCAGAGACTTATCTTCTCCGTGCAGAAGCCCGTCTTGCCCAGAATAACAAGGCTGGTGCTGCTGACGACATCAATGTCCTTCGTCGCCGCGCAGGCGCCAAGGATTGCAGCGCAAGCGAAGTCAATATCGACTACATTCTCGATGAGCGTGCCCGCGAGCTCTTCGGCGAAGAGCACCGCTGGATCACCCTCAGCCGTCTGAGCTGCAACCCCAAGGCCACCTATGTGACCGAGTGCTATCCTGTCCAGGATGTCACCAATTCCAACACTCTCTATGCCCGTACCCGCAAGTATGGCTACGGATATGAGAACGATGCCACAGAAGGCCGTCGTGAGACCTACACCGACGCTCTCGGTAACACCCGCCATATCCCCAACATCAAGCCTTACAACTACGTACTTCCTATCCCCGCCCAGATCATTCAGTCCAATAAGGATAGGAAGATCGAGCAGAACCCCGGATACTAGTCTGGTATAGCTTATAATAAAATACCGGTTCCCTTCGAGGAACCGGTTTTTTTTGTAACTTTGGGAAGATAACTACGCTGTTATGAGACGCTTCTTCTTAATACTTACTTCCTTATTTTTGTTGCTTTTCCAGTCATGCGACAGTACCCCTTCCCTGGAAAAAATGGCCATGAAAAGACTCCCCGCTGCAATTGCCGCTGAGCTTGAAGACAAATTCTCCTATGTGGGCGATGTAGAGATTCTTTCGCCTGAGGTTGTGTATTCTTGCGACAGTCTGTGCATGATTGCCTTTGATGCAGGGGTGACAGATCCCGAATCAGGTAAGCAGGTGTCCCTGCCGGCTAAATATGTCCTTCTCAGGGACGTAGTCATGAGTGCGGCCTATGGTCATCCTTATTACGCGGAGCTGATATCGGGACGCCTGGGAACAAAGGAAGAGGAGCTTAAACGCCTTCGCAAAGAGTATTCTAAAAGCGGGCAGGAAGCGTATATTACGCTCTGCGCTAAGGCAAATCATATTGACGAAAAGCTCCTGAGATAACCCATTCGCTTTTATAACAATCTGCTACTTGTAGGCTTTCTTGACGGGCTTTTTGCTCATCACGAAATGGAGGTGGGCGCCGTTCTTTATCCGGTCGTAGCTGATCTCGGGCTTCTCGAGCCTTTTGCCATCCAGATACGCGGCCTTAACATAGACTGCCTCGGGGCTCCAACCTTCCGTCGTAACCTCCAGCACTCCGCCACTGACCGGCGAGCCGGGAGCGGCGTCGCCTGACAGCTGCACCTTAAGTCCGGGAGCGCAGGGCGAGCCGAGCTCATAAACCTCCGAACCAGGGCAGGCGGGATAGAAGCCGAGGCAGTTGAAAATGTACCAGGCGCTCATCTGGCCGCAATCGTCGTTGCCGCTGAGCGAGCCGGGCTCGGGACCGTAGAAATTGGACGCGACATAACGCACCCACCTCTGGCATTCCCAGGGCTTACCAAGACTATTGTATAAATAGGTAATATGGTGGCAGGGCTCATTGCCGTGCCAGTAGCCGCCTATGCGGCCCCATATGTCGTGCGCGCCCGGGATGTTTTCGTCCATCTCGATGGTAAACAGGCTGTCCAGACGCTCGGTAAGGAACTTTTTGCCGGCCTTTTCTACGTAGCCCTCGAAATCGTGGGGGACCGTCCAGGTGTACTGGAGGGTGAAGCCCTCGGTGATGTCGCCCCAGCCGTTCACTGAGCCCGGACCCTGGTAGGCGATCGGGGCGAAGGGAGTGCGCCACTGCCCGTGCGAATCCTTGCCGCGCATATATTTTGTCTCGGGGTCAAAGAGATTGCGCCAGTTGCGTGAGCGATTGAGGAAGAATTCGTAGTCCTCCATGTGCCCGAGCTTTTTCGCGGCCCGGGCTATGCACCAGTCGTCGTAGGCGTACTCGAGGGTCTTGGAGACTGATTCTTTCTCCATGTCGAAGGGGACGTAGCCGAGGTCGGTGTATTCCTTGATGCAGTCGTAGTGGGGGTTGGTCGCCGTGGTCTTCATGGCCTGGAAGGCCTTTTCATAGTCGAAACCGGGCACGTCCTTTATTATCATGTCGGCTATGACGCTGCAGGCGTGGTAGCCTATCATGCACCAGGTCTCGCCGCCGTAGAACGACCATATGGGGAGCATGTGCTCGGTGCTGCGCTCGAAGTGGGCTATCATGGAGTTGGCTATGTCCGCCTGGAGCGGGCGGTTCACGAGGTTCAAGAGCGGATGGAATGCCCTGTAGGTGTCCCAGAGCGAGAAAACGGTGACGTTCCGCCAGCCTTCAGCCTGCTGTATGGTCTTGTCGTGCGCGCGGTAGAGTCCGTCAGCGTCCTGGAAAAGGAAGGGGTGCAAGGCGGTGCGGTACACGCTGGTGTAGAAGGTCTCTTTCAGCTCGGGGGCGCAGGGGGCGAGTTCGTATTTGCCAAGCTCTTTTTCCCACGCGGCGTCTGCGCAGGCGCGCATCTGCTCGAAGCTGCTTCCTTCGCTCTTTTCGAGGTTTTTCAGCGCTCCGTCTATGCCCACCGCCGAGACTGCTACCTTGACGCCGACTTGCTGCCCTTCTGTGGTCTTGAAGTTTACGAAGGCCATTAGTTTGGGACCCCAGGCTTCAAGGCTGCTGCGGAAGCGCTTTGTGTTGTATATCACTGGCTTACCGTCCTGGAAAATGGTGAAGTTTTCGATGGGGGAGTCGAACCTTGCGGCGAAATAAACCATGCGCTCGGGGCTCCATCCTTTTACGATTTTGCTGCCTACGATGGTGTACTCGTCCAGCAGCTTTACGCTCGACCAGACGCATTCCCAGTAGAGGGTGTGGTCCAGGTCGATGGCGACCCACGAAAGGGGGGACTCGGGGTAGGTGAAGCGGAACTGCCCGCTCATTTCGCCTGCCGTCATCTCAGCTTTCACGCCGTAGTCCTGCAGCTCAACTGCGTAATAACCGGGCCTTGCCCATTCCTTTTCGTGGCTGAAGCGGCTGCCGTTGCCTTCGCCCGGGTTTGCCGTCGTTCCCACGTTGGTGTGGAAGGCTCCGGTGCCGGGTATGAAGAGGAAATCGCCGAGGTCAGGGATGCCTGTGCCGCTAAGGTGTGTCAGGCTGAAGCCCTGGATGGTCTTGTGAGAGTACTTGTAGCCCGCCGCAGTGTCGTAATCCTTGTTGTCGGTATCCGGGCTTATCTGTATGCCTCCGAACGGCACCTGCGCCCCCGGATACACATTCCCGAACCCATCCGTCCCCACAAAGGGATTGACATAGTCGGTAAGATGCTGCTGCGCGTACGCTCCGGCGCACAACATCAGTATTGACGCTAGTAGAAAAGCTTTTTTCATACTACATATATTTTATTCGCCGCTTGCTGGCAGTGTGTTTTCGCAGCCGTAAGCACCCTCGCTTGTAGAGGGAGGGGCCCAAGCTTGCTTGGGAGGGCGAAGAGCGGAGAAAACACACTGCCAGCAAGGCGGCCATGTATTATTTGCCGTTAGTGAGGGAATAGGGTTTGTCGGAGGGGGAGAGGCCGCGGCGCTTGTTGGGCTTGGACGCCATCTCGAACTCCAGCACGCCGCCATTCAAAATCTCCTCATGAGTAATATACAGGCGCGAAAGCGGCGCGCCATTGAGCTTCACAGCCTTGACATAGCGGTTGGCGTCCGATACCTTCGGCGCCTTAACCTCGAAAGTCCGGCCATTAGGAAGCGAAAGCTTCAGGTAGGGGAGGTAAGGAGCGCCAAGGACATACTGGTCCGTGCCCGGGCAGACGGGATAGAAGCCCAGAGCCGTGAAAATGTACCAGGCGCTCATCTGTCCGCAATCATCATTGCCACCAAGGCCACGGATGTCGTTGCGATACTTGCTGTTCATAACCTCGCGCAGCCAGTACTGGGTCTTCCAGGGCTGCGAAGTCCAGGCAAAGAGGTAGGGGATATGGTGCGAAGGCTCGTTGCCGTGGACATAGCCGCCAATCAGGCACTCGGCCGTAACATCCTCATTATCGGCATAATACTTTTCATCAAGCTCCTCGCCGAAAAGGACGTCCAGCTTGCGAAGGAACTCCTTCTCGCCACCCATAGCGGCGATATCGCCATAGACGTCGTGCGGCACGTGGAAAGAGAAATTCCACGAATTGCCCTCTATGAAGCCCTCGCCCCAGGTCTGCAGGACGTCGAAGGGCTCCCTCCAGCTGCCGTCGCTGTTGCGCGGACGGGCAAAGCCGAGAGCGGGGTCGAAAATATTGCGGTAGTTCAGCGCCCTGGCGCGGTATTTTTCAGCTATGTCCTCGCGGCCGGCAAGAAGCGCGGCATGGTAGATGGTCCAGTCGTCGTAGCAGTACTCGAGGGTGTTGCTCGCGGATGTGGCGGTCAGTTCGTTGGGCACGTAGCCTATGTCGATATAATCGCCGAGACCGCCGTAGTAGCGGACGTTGGAAGTCGCGACCATGGCATCGAGCGCCTCTTTTGCGTTGATATCCAGGCCTTTAGTCATTGCGTCGGAAAGGACCGATACGGCGTGGTAGCCGCTCATGCACCAGTTGTCGTTGCCCATGTGGCTCCAGATGGGGAGCATGTGGTGCGCGCTCTGCTGCTGGTGGCGTATCATTGAAACCGCCATGTCGCGCGCCTCGGCGGGCTTCATGAGCGCCATGAGGGGATGTTCGGCGCGATAGGTGTCCCAGAGCGAGAAGACGGTGTAGTTGGTAAAGCCGTCTGCGACGTGGATTTCGCGGTCCAGGCCGCGGTAGCGTCCGTCCAAGTCCATATAGACCGAGGGGTTTATCATGGTGTGGTACCATGAGGTGTAGAACATCGCCTTTTCGTCCTCGCTGCCCTCCACGTCAATACTCTCCATCTCGCGGTTCCACGCGGCGAGGGTTTCCTCGCGCACGGTATCAAAGCT
Source organism: uncultured Bacteroidales bacterium (assembly GCA_947302175.1). Lineage (GTDB taxonomy): Bacteria > Bacteroidota > Bacteroidia > Bacteroidales > UBA932 > Cryptobacteroides. The sequence goes on from CAMYVB010000008.1 coordinate 27,767, forward strand.
CTTGCCCTCAGTCTCGGCGCAAAGGTTCTTCATCGCGCCCGTTATGCTCACGGCGGAAAGCGCCACCTTCATTTCGAGCACGGGGGCGGCCGCATCGTCGAATTTGAACCATGCCACCAGTTTGCGGCCGGCCATTTCGGGGAAGTTGTGATACTGGTCGAACTTGCTCCAGCCGCCGCGGTAGTTGACTTTCTGATGGTCGGTGAATCCGTACTCGGATATGGGCTGAGAGAGCTCTACGGCGAAATAAGTGTAGTTGCTGCGGGCCCAGCCGCTCGTGATGCGGTAGCCGGCGAGGTGGCGCTCGTCGATTACGCGCAGCTCGGCCCAAAGGGTCTTGCCGTCGTAGTTGTAGATGCCGTGCTGGAGGTCTATTATTATATGTTTGTTCTCAGCTCCGGCGGGGTAGGTGTAGCGATGGATGCCCACCCTCTGCGAGGCTGTCATCTCGGCGCGTATGCCGCTGTCGCTCAGGGTGACGGCATAATAGCCGGGGGAGCTTAGCTCACCCTCGTGGCTGAAGCGGCTGCGGTAGCCCCCGTCGGGGTCGGCGGCCGTGCCGGGGTTGAGCTTCACCTTCCCCACTCCAGGCATTACGAGTATGTCGCCGAGGTCGGAGTGCCCCGTGCCGCTGAAGTGCGTGTGGCTGAAACCTACGATAGTGGGGTCGCCGTAACGGTAGCCTGCGCAGGTCTCGTAGACTTCTTTCTGGTACTTGCCCGCCACGTTGTGGGGGATGGTGTCGGTATCGGGGCTGAGCTGCACTATGCCGAAAGGCGCGCAGGCGCCGGGGAAGGTGTGGCCCATGCCGTCAGTGCCTATCATGGGGTTGACGTAGTCGGCGGGGGACTTGGCAGCTGCGCCGAATGCGCAAAGGGCGGCTGCGAAGCATACAATGGAGCGTAAAGTCATGTTGAAATATATTTTTTCAAATATAGCAAATAGCTTTGTCTTTACGAAAATTTGTTTTTCAATTGAAAAATGCTTAAGTTAGCACCAAATTATTTCGCTATAACCTAAAAACCAAATATTCTTATGAGGAAAACAATCTATGAAGCACCACTCGCAGAAGTGGTAGAGACGCTGCCCGAGCAGGTTATCGCGTCCAGCACCGGAAGTACTGATGATTACAACCAGCCCGGCGGCGTGTGGAATTGGTAGAGTTTAACTGCAAAAATGATGAATGTTATGAAAAAGATTACCTATCTCGTTATTGCAGCTGTCACTCTTATCAGCGTCGCATCCTGCGTAAAGGACCAGTTCGAGACCTTCACTACAGAAGGCCCCATGGTTGAAAACGAATTCACCGTCTCCCTCCCTCCCGCAACGAGGACCAGCATTACCGAAGAAGGCAAGACCGTCTGGGCCGCAGGCGATACCCTCTGGGTCTACAACGGCGTCTATACTGAAAAAGTAGGCGTTCCCGAGGAAGCCTGGGGCAAAAAGGAGTTCAAGTTCGTCGTCAAGACCGCCACGTTCTCCGATACCACCAAAACCCTCTATGTCGTCTATCCCTACAGCGCTGCAGCAGGCGTGGCTGAAGGCAAGGTAAAGGTCAAGGTCCCCGCCGTCCAGAACGGTGACTTCGGCGAAGCCAATATCGCAGCAGCCGTTGCCGAGGACTACACTATCGCCCTGAAGAACGTCACGTCTCTCTTAAAGGTCACCATCCCCGAGGAGACCGATGCTCCCATATATTCCCTGTCCGTGAGTGCCGCCAATGGTAATCCCCTCACCGGCACTTGCGCAGTGGATTTCTCCGGCGAGACACCCGTCGTCACGCCCGTGAGCTCCGGTTCCAACGTGTCCGTCCAAGTAGATGCCTTTACCGGTGCCATCTATCTCACCGTCATCCCCGGCACCTATGACGCCGGCTTCAAGATGACTGCCGCCACCATAGACTTCGAGCACGCCTCCCAGACCAAGGTGACCACCGTCGCCAACACCGTAAAGGTCAATGACCTGGTCGACCTCGGCGTCATCGGTGACGACCTCAAGCCCCTCAACGGCGAAGGCACTGAGGCCAATCCCTGGCAGATTGAGACTCTCGGTCACATGATCGCTCTTGCCACCACCGTCAGCAACGGCGAGACCTTCAGCGGCAAGTTCTTCAAACTCGTTGCTGATATCGAAGGAGTCAATACCCCCATCGGCTTCTACCCTAACGACAAGAACAACCATCCCTTCTGTGGCGACTTCGACGGTGCAAACCACACAGTCAAGATCGATATTAATGGTGCAGATCAGCCCTATGCACTAAGACTTGGTCTTTTCGGCGCCCTGAGTGGCGGTGCCCATATCCACGACCTCGTCATTGACGGTTCCGTTATTTCCACCGGTGATGCCCTCGGAGCTCTGGCCGGCCGCGTTGATGCTGCAAGCGACGCTCCCGTCCTTATTGAGAATGTCACCAATAAGGCCACCGTTAAGGGTCCCAACTATATCGGCGGCCTTGTCGGCTACGTCAAATCCACCGTGGCGGACAAATTCAATGTCAAGAATTGCGTCAATGAGGGCACCGTTACTGCCACCGGCCTTTATGGTGGCGGTATCATCGGCTCTACTTTCGACTCACAGCAGAAAAATAAGAACGTAGAGAACTGTGTCAACAAAGGTACCGTTTCCGCCAATGCGAACGCAGGTGGTATCCTCGGCAATGGTTACTACACCACAGTCAAGAATTGCTCCAACGTGGGCAAAGTCTCTGCTGCCAGCCCTTATAATGGCATTTGGTCATACGTTAACAAAAAATGGCAGTTCACCGGTTATTATGATCGCGCTACAGGAGGTATTGCCGGTTTCCTGCAGAATTGCGCCGTCAATGGTTGCACCAATTCCGGAGAGGTGAAAGGTGTCCTCCATGTCGGTGGCGTGGTCGGTTCTGCCTATTGGACCAATATCCGCAATTGCTCCAATTCCGCTTCTGTCAAGTCCCACACTAATGCCAAATATAATATCCAGAACCTTACCGACATCTCCATGGTCGGTGGCGTGGTTGGATATATTTTCCATCATAGCAGCGTTTATGATAGTGACAACACCGGTGATATCTCCGGTTTCGGCATGGTTGGCGGCGTAGTCGGTCATGTTCAGGGTTGCGCTCAGACCTATGGCTCTGCAAGTGACCGTCAGTTTGTCAAGAACTGCAAGAACTCCGGTAAGATTTCTGGTACGGCAAAGGGTGTTGGCGGCGTTTGCGGTACTGTAACCGCCCAGCAGTTCTGGCCCACTGTCTATGTAGAGGATTGCGTTAATGACGGCGAAGTGGTCAGCACTTCTGAGGCCGTCGGTGGCGTCGTTGGTATGATGTACAACTTTAACACCAGTAACGACCTCCATGTCTTTGGTTGCGTTAACAACGGTGACGTGAAAGGAATCATGTGGGTTGGCGGTATTATCGGAATGGGATTCTCCCGTGCCAATGTCACTGCCGCTCAGTGGACCGCTGGTTTCCGCAATCTCGAGAACAACGGCAAGGTGACGGCCACAAGGGCCGGCGCAAGCAACGCTCTCGTAACCGGTGGTATCATCGGAACACTTACCACCAATAACTACTCCACCGGTACCATCAACATGGAAAATGTTGTCAATAATGGTGAAGTGGTTTACACCGATGCCGGACACGTCAATACTTACGTCGGTGGTATCGCAGGCCGCATACATGCAGGAAAGATCGTCAATTCGGCAAGCAATGCCAAGGTCGGTCCTGCCACCGGTGCAAAGGCTGAAGGCGCAGATGCCCGCATGGGCGCAATCGTCGGTTCTTACGAAGGTGGCACTGTTTCAAACGGTTACTATCACAATGCCGTCTGCAGTCAGGCTCTTGGTACTGCCGGCAAGCAGGTCGAATCAACCGCCAATGTCATCGTCTACGACCCCGATTTCTACGGATTCCTCGAGTACAGCGCCAAAATCAAGGATGAGGAGTACAACATCGTTGACGAAGCCCTCAACGCGTGGATAGGCACCAGCACCGCCTACAAGACCTGGGTCCTCAACGCTCAGTGTCACCCTGTCTTCGACACCGCTGAGTAATCCCTGCACTCTCCCGGCGCTGCCGGTAATGATAACAGAAGCCGACCCCCTTGCGGGCCGGCTTCGTTTTTTATTGCTCCTATCCAAAAAAAGTATTAAATTTACCCCAAATTAGACCAAAAACTATTACAACAATATACTTATGAGAAAAATTGTATCAGCCCTTCTTCTCATCCTGATACCTCTTGCCGCTTTCTCCCAGACGAAAACGGTCAAGGGAGTCGTCTATGAGGAGGAGACGGGGCAGACCCTCCCCGCCGCTACGGTTTCCATCGTGGGCTCCACGAGGGGCGTAATCGCCGACCTCGACGGCGCCTTCGAAATCTCGGGAGTCAAGCCCACGGACAAGCTTCGCGTCGAATTCTCCGGCAAGGAGCCCCAGATTATCGAGGTGGGCAGCGGCAACAATTTCGTAGTCAAGCTGAAGGACCAGGCCAACGAGCTTGATGAAGTGACTATCGTGGCCTTCGGTAAGCAGAAGAAGGAGAGCGTCATCGGCTCCATCACGACCGTCGACGTGACCAACCTCAAGGTCCCTTCTTCGAACCTCACGACTTCGCTTGCCGGTAACGTCGCGGGTATCATAGCATACCAGCGAAGCGGCGAGCCCGGCCAGGACAACGCCGACTTCTTCGTCCGAGGCATCACGACCTTCGGCGCCAACACGAGCCCCCTCATCCTTATCGATAACATCGAGCTCACGACGACCGACCTCGCCCGCCTCCAGCCCGACGACATCGAGAGCTTCTCCATCATGAAGGATGCCACCGCCACAGCCCTCTACGGCGCCCGCGGCGCAAACGGCGTCATCTACGTAACGACGAAGCGCGGCCAGGAAGGCCCCGCCAAGATATTCGCCCGCGTGGAGACCTCCATTTCTCAGCCCACATCGACCGTCGAGCTCGCCGACCCTGTGACCTACATGAAGTCCTTCAACGAGGCCATCTCGACCCGCGACCCCCTGGGCGAACTGATGTACACGTATGATAAGATAGAGCAGACCGGCAAGGAAGGCGCCAACCGCCTCATCTACCCTGCCAACGACTGGTACTCCATGCTCTTCAAGGACTTCTCCACCGCCTACAGGGCCAATGTGTCAGCCCGAGGCGGCGGCAAGGTCGCAACTTACTACGTGGCCGGAGGCTTCACCGAGGACACCGGTATCCTGCGAGTCGACAAGCGCAATTCCTTCAACAACAACATCGACCAGAAGACCTACACCCTGCGCTCCAACGTCGACATCAACGTCACCAAGACGACCAAGCTCGCAGTGCGCCTCACCGGCAACTTCACAGACTACACCGGCCCCCTCAACGGCGGTGACGCCGTCTACCGCCAGGTCGTCCATTCCGACCCCGTCCTCTTCCCGGCCTACTACCCCGCCGACAAGGACCACGAGGGCATACAGCACATCATGTTCGGTAACTACAAGGACGGTTCCTACTCCAACCCCTACGCCGACATGGTGCGCGGCTACCGCGACTACCAGCGCAGCCAGATGATAGCGGCCGTGGAGCTCAACCAGGACCTCAGCTTCATCACCAAGGGCCTGAGCTTCATGACCCTTTTCAATCTGACCCGTCTTTCGAGCTACGCGGTCAACCGTTCCTTCTCCCCTTACTGGTACACGATGGACCGCTATGACTCCTACACCGGCGAGTACCACGTGACCCGCATCAACGAGTCCGGTACCGACTACCTCCAGTACTCCGAAGGCGCCAAGACTATCACCAATACCATGTACTCGGAGAGCCGCCTGAACTACAACCGCGAATTCGGCCGCAATGCCGTGACCGGCCTGCTGGTCCTCACAGCCCGTGAGCAGCTCACTGCCAACGCCGGCTCCCTCCAACTCAGCCTTCCTTCGCGCAACGCAGGCCTTAGCGGCCGTTTCACCTACGGCTGGGACAAGCGCTACTTCGCCGAGTTCAACTTCGGTTACAATGGCTCCGAGCGCTTCTATAAGACCCACCGCTGGGGTTTCTTCCCCTCTGCCGGCGCCGCATGGGTCGTGAGCAACGAGCCCTGGTTCAAGAAAGCCAAGAAGGCCGTCCACAACCTCAAGTTCAGGTTCTCCTACGGTCTTGTGGGTAACGATAACATAGGCAGCTCCTCCAACCGCTTCTACTATCTCTCTCAGATGAATATGAACAGTACGACGAGGGAAGCCTACTTCGGCGAGAACCGCGGCATCCACTACACCGGTATCGACGTCCTGCGCTACGCCAACGAGGCCATCACCTGGGAAAAGTCCTACAAGACAAATTACGCCCTCGAGCTCGGCCTCTTCAATAAAATAGACATCATCGCCGAGTACTTCACCGAGCACCGCACCGACATCTTCATGAGCCGCGCCGACATCCCCGAGACCATGGGTCTGCAGGCCGGCATATATGCCAACATCGGTGAGGCCAAGGCCCACGGTATCGACATCCAGGCCGACTACAAGCAGGTCTGGAGCAAGGACCTCTGGACTTCCGCCCGAGGCAACTTCACCTACTCCACGAGCCGCTATCTCGTGTACGAAGAGCCCACCTATCCCGAGGAATACCGCCAGCACGTGGGTTATTCCCTCCGCCAGAACTGGGGCTATATCGCAGAGCGCCTCTTCATCGACGATGAGGAAGCGGCCAACAGCCCTTCGCAGGCATCCTTCGGCAGCCAGTACGGCGGCGGTGATATCAAGTACACCGATGTCAACGGCGACGGCGTCATAACCGAAGCCGACCGCGTCCCTATAGGTATGCCCACTTCGCCCGAAATCATTTACGGTTTCGGCGCTTCCATGGGCTGGAAGGGCATAGACTTCTCCGTCTTCTTCCAGGGCCTTGCAAACGAGTCCTTCTGGATCGATGCGGCCAACACTGCTCCCTTCATCAATAGCACTCAGCTCCTCAAGGCCTATTCCGACTCCCACTGGAGCGAGGACAACCGCGACATCTACGCCCTCTGGCCCCGCTACAGCGCCTATCTCAACAACAACAACGTTGTCTCCAGCACATGGTGGATGAGAGACGGCGCCTTCCTCAGGCTCAAGCAGCTTGAGCTCGGTTACACCCTGCCTTACAAGTGGACCAAGAAGGCCCGCATCGAAGGCCTGCGCTTCTACTTCCAGGGCAACAACCTGCTCTGCTGGTCTCGCTTCAAGCTCTGGGATCCCGAGCTTGCCGGCGAAGGCCTCAACTATCCTATCCAGAGGACCTTCAACATAGGTCTCCACGTAACGTTCAAATAGGAGGCTTCAGCTATGAAAAAGATATTCAAATCCATAATCAATGTCGCCGCAGTCGCAGCCCTCAGCCTGGGCTCCGTCGCTTGCGACAAGTATCTTGACGTCGTTCCCGACGACGGTATCGCCACCATGGAGATGGCGTTCAACCTCCGTTCGTCTGCCATACGCTACCTCGCCACCTGCTACTCCTACATGCCGCTCGACGGCGCCCCCGCCGGCGACAGCGCGTTCCTTACAGGCGACGAGCTTTGGGACCTCGTGGGCCGCATAGTTTCCAATACCAGCGCCCGCGTGCCCAACACCTATTTCCAGATAGCACGCGGCTTCCAGAGTGCATCCAACGTCAGGGCCAACGACTGGGCCGCGATGTACCAGGGCATTCGCTGCTGCGACATCCTCTGCGATAACATCGAGCGTGTCCCCGACATGACCCGTAGCGAAAAGGACAAATGGAAAGCAGAGGCCACCTTCCTCAAGGCCTACTACCACTTCCATCTCATCCGCAAGTGGGGTCCCGTCCCCGTGATTCGCGAGAGCCTGCCCATGGACGCCGATGTAGAGACGGTGCGCGTCTATCGCGAACCCATCGACACCTGTTTCAATTTCGTCCTTGAGCTCCTCGACGAGGCCATGCCCAATCTCCCTATAGAGAACGAGTCCACAGACGAATACGGCCGCATCAACCGCACCATATGCGCAGCCTTCAAAGCCAAGGTCGCCGTTTTCGCCGCCAGCCCCCTGTTTAACGGCAACGAAGAGGAAGCCACTCTCGTGGACAAGAGAGGAGTAGCCCTCTTCCCCCAGAAGACTCCCGAGCAGAAACTCGAGCGCTGGACCTATGCCGTGCAAGCCTGCAAGGAGGCGATAGACATATGCAAGGAGGCGAACATACGCCTTTACGACGTCGACAACGGCATAGCTTCCAACTACGTTATGGTGGACACTCTGAAGCGCACCCTTACGCTTCGCAGCGCCATGAACCAGCGCTGGACTAGCGAGCTCATATGGGGCAATACCCAGACAGGCAGCCAGCTTACTAACTTCCAGTGGTGGACCATGCCCAATATGACGGATTACAGCCATACCACCTGGGGCTACCGCTTCATAGGCGTTCCACTGAAGATAGTTGACAGCTTCTATACCCGCAATGGACTCCCCACCAACAACGACCTCGAGTGGGAAGGCGCCAATCTCATGGAGCTGATCCAGCCTCCTGTAGACCATTCTTACTACCTCCAGCCCGATTACACGACCGTGCGCATGAACATGAACCGTGAGCCCCGCTTCTACTCCTTCCTCGGATTCGATGGCGGCAAGTGGATGGCCATGCTCGGCAGCTACAACAATCTCCTTCCTGAATCCATCTACCACGTCGAGTGCCGCAACGGCGGTGCCCTCGGTAAGTCCGGCAGCGAGGTAGGCCCCGTCACGGGATATTTCCCCAAGAAGCTCTATCCCATACAGTGCCGTGTGACCGGCCAGAACGCCGGTTCCACCTACTGGTATCCCTGGCCCATCATACGCCTGGCCGACCTCTACCTCCTCTATGCGGAAGCCATCAACGAGGCAGAAGGCCCCAACGGCGCCCACAAGGACGACCTGTTCTTCTATCTCAATGAGGTCCGCAAGAGGGCCGGCATCCCCGATGTCAAGACCGCATGGGACGCATTGAGCAACAACCCCGGCTACTACAACACCCAGTACGGCATGCGTGATATAATCCACACCGAGCGCCAGAACGAGCTCTGCTTCGAGAGTCAGCGCTACTGGGACATACGCCGCTGGAAAGAGGCCGCCCTGGAGTATCAGAAGGGCATATACGGTTTCACCGTGGTAGGCTCCAATCCTGAAGACTACTACGCACGCAGGCTCATTGCAGCCCAGACCTTCGGTCTTAAGGACTACTTCTGGCCCATCTACACCTACTATCTCGAGCGTAACCCCAACCTCGTGCAGAACCTCGGATGGTAACTAAACAGTGAAGACATCATGAAAAAGATAATTCCTTTCATCCTTCTTTCCGCCCTTGTCCTGGCTTCGTGCTCGGAGGAGCTTGGCGGCCGCATAGACCAGAAAGCCGATGTCCCTGTCCCCGGGAATGTGGTAGTGAGCAGCGTTCGCAGCATCGCCGGCGGCGCCGTGATCAAGGTTACCATTCCTGACGACGAATACCTCAAGGGCATAGTTGCCGAATACGAGCGCAACGGCGTGCTGGTCAATACCAAGATTTCCCGCTATGTCGATAGCCTGACAGTAGAAGGCTTCCCCGATACCGCTCCGCGCAAGATATCCCTCTATTCTTTCAATGTCAATGAGGAGCGTTCCGAAGGCGTGGATATAACTATCAACCCCCTCACTCCTGCAATCCAGTCTGTCCGTCCTACCATGATCGGGTCGTTCGGCGGAGTGAAGGTAAGGGTCGAGGGCAATGAGTCCCGTTCCGACCTTGCGCTTTGCATACTTCGCGACCCCAACCCTGCCAACTATGGCAAGGATCCTTCGCAGATGCATCTTACCGAGGTGACAACCCTCTTTACTTCTTCCAATGACATAGCCATTTCGCGAAGGGGTATAGAGCCGGTCGAAGCGCTTTTCGGCCTCTATGTCCGCGATCACTGGGGCAATATTTCCGACACGACTTTCTGCGTGCTCACTCCTCTGCTGGAGGTCCAGCTCGACACGGTGCTCCGCTTCAGCGACGCCCACATTGCTGACGACAATTGCCCTTCTCAGAACTCTTCCAACTATCCCGTGAGCTCCCTTTGGGATGGCTCAGGCCTTAGCCAGGTGCCTTACTTCTTCGCTTCAGATCCAAACAATCCCAGCCCATGCTGGCTCACGATTGACCTTGGCCTCGGCCAAAAGACAGCATCGCTGAGTCGCGTATCCACCCTTCCCCGAATTGGTTACGTGATTTACGGCGGTGGCGCTGTGCGCGATTATGAGTTCTGGGGACACCTCGGCGAGCTCCAGGATGATGGCACTTACGGCAAGCCTTCCGGCAAGGTGGTTCCCGAGAATGAACACGGATTCGACGACGGATGGTTCTGCCTCGGCAAGTTCACCCAGGCTAAGCCTTCCGGCTATCTGGACAACGGTCTCCCCGGCACCATCACTTCCGAAGACTCAGAGGTGTACAATGCCGGCAACGACTTCGAGTTCGACCCCGACCAGTATCCTCTCTGCAATGAGCCCCTGCGTTATTTCCGCGTGGTCTTTGCGAATACTTTCAGTACATTCGAATACGGTCACAACACTTCCAACCGCCAGGTCCAGACCGGTGAGGTGACCCCGTTCGGCAAAATAAACGAATAAGGAGGAGAAATGATGAAAAAGATAACAATAGTCATCTGCACCCTCGCCGCCCTCGTCTCTTGCGGCAAGCAGGACACCATTTACAAGCAGTGGGTCAAGGAAGGCGGATATGTTTATCCCGCCAAGCCCATAGAACTCACTGCCACCTCCGGCTACCAGAGGATAATCCTCGAATGGATGGCTCCGATGGATCCTTCCATTCGCACCACAAAACTATATTGGGACAACTATACCGACTCCCTTGAGTTCTCTTATTCCGACTATAAAGACGGATTCCTTTCTACCCAGGTGAAGAATCTGGACGACCGCTCCTACACCTTCGATGTCGTGAACTTCGACGCCAAGGGCAATCGCAGCCTTGCCGCGGAAATCACCACTACGCCTTTTGGCGAGAGCTGGCTTCTATCGCATGCCGAGCGCACCCTTATGAGCGCCATGATGGTGGGCGACGATGCCGTTGTCACCATGAGCAAGTCAACCGACGAAATGGTGGCCACCAAGTTCCGCTACAAAACAGCCGACGGTCAGACAGTCGAGAGTGATTACCTCAAGCCCGGCGAGACCGAAATCCATCTTCCCGGTGCCCTCAAGGGCAAGAAGATAGAGTACAAGTCCGCTTTCCTCACCTCCGGCGGCACGGATACCGTCTGGTTCTTGAGTTGGCAGAAATCTCCCAATCCGCTCTATTATGTGCCCGAAGTCTCCACATGGTCGGTTGAGGCCACCAAGGGTCAGGTCTATGCCACCTATACTCCGGACAAGATATTCGACGGTGAGATCTCCACCACGGCACGCTGGCATGCCGCCAGAACCCCTGCCACCGCCGCGAAGAAATTCCCCAAGGTCCTTGCCATCGATACAGGCGATGATAGCGGCAACTTCTCTTTCAACCATTTCATCTTCCACCAGAATCCTGCCGGTCAGACCTACCACTACATCCGTGAGGTCTATGTCTATGTCGGCGACACGCCTTTCGACCCGGACGATGCGGATCCCCTTGCCAATTTCGGCACTCCTGCGGGGTATCAGGTATTCCTCAGGCCAGACAACGATCCGGTCATGGAATTCCGGCCCAATGTGAAGGGACGCTACATCGCCATCGTTTTCACGAATTCCTATAGCGGCTCCGGTTATATTGACCTATGGGAACTCTCTCCTTATGGTTACGTACCTTCCGACGTCGAATAGTAACGATGTGTAAAGTGAGTATCATAGCTTTTTTAACTGCGGCCTCGGCCGCAGTTCTTTCATGTGCCCCCAGGGAAATCATTCCTGAGAGCCATGCCGTTCAAATAGAATTCATCTCCGATGCTCCCGCAACGAGGACTGCGTTCACTTCTCCTTCAGAAGGTAAGTACCCCGTAGTGTGGCAGGAGGGCGACGAGGCGCAGCTGCTCGTCAACGGCTCCCTCCCCTCCGGAGGCGTTTCGGTCCTGAAGGCCGTTCCTTCCGCTGACGGTTCTAACGCTTCGTTCTCTGGCAGCGTCGTTACTACGGAAGCTGCGCCATACACCTTTACGCTTATCAGCCCTTCGATAGCTTTCAAGGAAAGCGCCTCCGGAAAGGTTCGCATAGAAATCCCCGGGGAGCAGCGCAGCACATCTGCCTCGCCTGATCCCTTCTCGATGGTCCTTCGCGCCCTCTGCGGCCCTTATGAGCAGATTCCTGCCAAGGCCCGGGTGTCGTTTTCCCATGTGACCGCTTATCTTCACCTTACGATTACCGGCACACGCGGTGAGCCTGTCTCGGCCACCCTTTCATGCGGCAAGCCCCTTGCGGGAGTTTTTGCGCTAGACCCCACTTCCGGAGCCCTCACTCCTGCCGATTCCAAGGGCAGCGTCAAGGTCCTCCTGCAGGGAAATAATGAGTTTTTCGCCTCGGTCGCTCCTTGTGACCTCTCGCAAACGGATCTTACGATTAATGTAGTAACTACTGCCGCCACCTACGAGAAGACCATCACTTTCCCTTCGGGAAGGAATCTCGCGAGCGGAGCCGTCGCTTCTTTTGCAGTCGATATGAGCGGCTCCCAGCAGGGTAAATCAAGCCTTTTCGACGAGAGCAAAATAGTCCTTTCTTTTGCCGCAATTACCGATACCCACATAGACGGAGTCAGCACTGACGCAGGCAACAAGCTTTCGCAGGCTCTAAGTCAGCTCAATGCAAAGGCTTCGGAGAAGGATGCGAACGGATTGGGCATGGTGGTAGTTGCCGGTGACCTTACTGACACCCCTTCGCAGAGCAGTACCCAGATGGGCTATTTCAAGACCATCTATGAGGCTGTTTTCGACCCCGAGAAGGTCCCCATGATATACACCGTTGGTAACCACGATGTCAATCCCGGCTACAGGTGGAGCACGAGCACTGTCTCTCAGGCGAGGGTGTTCGACACCGTCCTTGGCGACAAATACTTTAAAACGGACACTGACAATACTGCCCGCGTGAACATGGAGTGCCGCGATTGCCTCGTCGGAGGCTACCACGTGCTCTGCGTTACACCCAACGGCAACTGCCCTGTATCCTACGACGCCTCTGTCATTAGCTGGCTAGACGAAAGGCTCAAAGCCATCACCGAGGCCGAGCCCGAGAAGTTCGTATTCGTCAACACCCATCCCATGATAGACGGGACAGTGTACGGCAGCCTTCTCGGCACTCCTTCCGGAGTTGCCATAAGCGATATCTGGGAGTCATCCGCAGGTGATTACTGGTCCACGAGGGCCCTTACGCCCGTGCTCTCTAAATATCTCCAGGCGGTCACCTTCGGCGGTCACCTCCATTTCCCGCTGCATGACCCCAGGTCCATATGGCAGGGAGATTTCACTGCTTTCGGATGCGGTTCCACCCGCTATATGGCCGTAGAGAACGGCAAATACGAGAATATGCAGAGTGCGACTGTAATGTCAGACAGCTACAGGGTCTCGGACGGCTGGCTCATCCAGATGGACGAGAACGGCAATATGAGGGCCACGGCCATGGACTTTTCCAACCGTTCTCCCATAGGCTCACCCTATGAAATATCATACCCCGTCTCTGACAAGTCTCATCTTGCAGCATACAATAATGAGCTGAGAGCTCTGAAAAACCACGCCCCCGAGTTCGATGCTGCGGGTCTTCAGGTGGAGACCACTCAGGTGGGTATTTCCACCAAAGTCGTCTTCAAGTGGAATTCCGCTTCCGATGACGAGTTCGTCCACCACTATATCCTCACGCTGACAAAAGACGGCCAGACTGTTCTGCGGAATAAGTATATGACCGACTTCTATCGACATCCAAACCCTTCAGGAATGAAGAAGGAATGGAGTGTCGAGGCAGGGTTCCTCTCGTCCGGGACCTACGTCGCCACTCTCCTGGCCGAAGATTCCTGGGGCGCTGCGGTAAGTCTTGCAAAGACTTTCACCATCGAAAACAGCGGCCCTCTCACCCCCGAAGTATATGCTGACTTCAGCTTCTCTTCCTCTGCCTCAGATACCAAGGGCAAGGTAAGCGTGACCAACCACGGCGCCTCATTCTCTTCGATGACGATGAATTATAAGGGACAAAGCCGCACCTTCAATGCCTTGCTCGCAGGAGCGGACAAATATGTCCTCTGCCAGTTCAACGAGATTGCGACTACAGACGAGATGTCAGCTTTCATGAGCGGAGGATTTGCCGTGGAGGCCATCTTTGTCGACCGAGCACCCGGCAAGGGAAGCGCTTCAGTCCACGGCATAGTCTGCGGCACGCAGGCCGGAGGCTGGGGCCTTGCCACCAGGGCCACGGGAGTCCCGTATTTCATCATAGGCCAAAGCTCATACAATACCTACAAGTCCGTAGATGCTGCCTCGGCAATCTCGAGCAGCAATCTCAGCCACGTTTTCTGTGTCTATGACCCTTCCGCGGGCAAGATACTTATCTACGTGAACGGCGCCCTGAGTGCATACACGGCCGTCCCCGGTTCCTATTTCAACGGCGCAGGCGACTGCTTCAACCGCTTCTGCCTCGGAGCCGACATCGCTCCCGGAGGCGTGGGGACCGACTTCCTTTGCACCGACGTTGTCATAGGCGCAGCGCGCCTATGGATTGGCGCTCCCGATGCAGCAGCCGTCAAGGCAGCTTACGACGCTTCTGAATCATTGCTAAAATAATAACCGATACCCTCATGAAAAGGATAATCATTTCATTCGCGCTGCTTCTGGGCATCCTGCCCCAGGCTGGTGCTGCAAAGAAAGCGACCACGGTGCCTGCCGAGGTGAAACTCAGCAAAGAGGTCCTGATGGACAAGATCAAGGGCGCCTGGGCCGGCCAGATAATTGGCTGCACCTACGGCGGTCCCACTGAGTTCCGCTTCGCCACCACCATCAATGACAACATCCCCATACGCTGGGACGAGCACCGCATCAAGTGGTACTACGACAATATCCCCGGCCTCTATGACGACGTCTATATGGACCTCACCTTCGTGGACGTATTCGCAAAGGAAGGCCTGGACGCTCCCGTAACGTCCTTTGCAAATGCCTTTGCAAACGCCGGCTATCCTCTCTGGCACGCCAACCAGGCAGCCCGCTACAATATACTACACGGCATCATGCCTCCCGCATCCGGCTTCTGGAAAAACAATCCCCACGCGGACGATATCGATTTCCAGATAGAGGCCGACTATGCCGGCATCATGTCGCCGGGAATGCCTGATATGGCGTCCCACTTCAGCGATGAGATAGGCCACATAATGAACTACGGCGACGGCTGGTACGGCGGCGTTTATGTGGCGAATATGTATGCCCTCGCTTTTGTCAGCAACGATATTGAGTTCATCTGCACCGAGGCCCTCAAATCCATCCCCGAGCAGAGCCGCTACTATAAGTGCATGGCCGACGTTATCGCCTGGCACAAGCAGTATCCGAGCGACTGGGAGATAGCCTGGGCTCTCGCCGACAAGAAGTACGGCTTCGACATAGGCTGCCCCGGCGGCGTTTGGAACGCCTTCAATATCGACGCGGTTATTAACAGCGTCTATATCATAATAGGCTTGCTCTACGGCGAAGGCGACTTCGGCAGGACGATAGACATCTCCACCCGCTGCGGCCACGATTCCGACTGTAACCCCGCCTCTTCAGGAGGTATCCTGGCTACTGTTCTTGGCTACAACCGCATCCCCGATTACTGGAAAAAGCCCCTCGAGGAAGTTGCAGACCGCAATTTCAAGTACACCGATATTTCCTTCAACAAGGCTTGCGAACTCTCTTTCAACCAGGCCTGCCAGGTAATCGAGCGCGCAGGCGGCAAGGTCTCCAAGAAGGACGTCAAGATCAAGACCCAGACTCCCAAGGCCGTGCGTTTCGAAGAAGGTTTCGCCGGCATCTGGCCTAAGGAAAGGATTCAGCTTGGCGGCAAGGATATCCTAAAGATCGGTCAGCTCAAGTTTGACGGCATAGGAGTTGTCGTGGGACATCGCATAACCGAGACCCGCGAATTCAAACTTAAGGGCTACGAAGCATGCGTGGAAGTATGGCTCGACGGCAAGCTCGACCAGGTGGTCATGCTGCCCGTGAAGGCCAACAACTACAAGCAGGAAATATACAACAACTACGACCTCGCCCCGGGCGAGCACACCCTCGATTTCAAATGGACCAACCCCGTCATCGGCGTGGATATCAACCTTACGTATATCCTGCCCTACGAAGAGCGCCCGAAGGACATCAAGACTTTCTAGTGGGGGAGGGAACTATTTCCTGAAATACTCCAGCGAACACTCCAGGAGGGCCCGGATTTGATCCGGGCTCTTCAGCGTTTCCAGAGGGAAGCCGAAGCTGACTGCGCGGTGATCTGAGCCGTCGAAGCATACTGCCGCTCCGCGCCCTGTGTCGCCGTAATTGAGGAATACCGTTGACTTTTTCTTGTCGGCGCCGCTTAGGGCGTCGGGATTCTCGACGCTGTAGCACTCGGGATTGGGGGATGTCCTGAAGCTGAGAGGCGTGGCGGAAGTAACTGAGCTTATCGTTCTGTTCCTTTTGGGGATTACGGAGCCGTCGTTGGAGGCAAATCCTCCGGAATAGACATAGCCGAGGGTATTGCGGATAAATCTCTTTTCTTCCTCCCTTTCCTCTTCGCTGCGGCTCACGGGGAACACTCCGCTCCAGGAGTCGCGGCCTATGTAGGAGCCTGAAACGATGAGGTTCCCGCCGTTTGATGCATATAAGGTCAGAAGCTCCCTGAGCTCAGTAGGAAATACCTGGAAACGGTCGGGGTAGCTGCCCGACCCTATCCTTGTCGTCACCTGCTTGCCACACACCAGGTCGAGGGCGAAAGTGCCCGAACTGAGCGAAGGAAGGGCCACGAGACCATCGCGGGAGCAGGAGATGAAGCTGTAACCTAGAGAGAGCAGTTCGCGGCCGTGGACTGCGGGGTAATCGAAGGTGTTGCCGGCAACGATTGTTCCGGCCATATCCAGCCTTGAGGCGCCGAAGCCCGGATCGTCGTCGCTTTCGAAAGTTACGCTCCTACGGTGCTCATAATCTTCACCTCCGTAGCTGATGTCCCTTATCCACGGTACTCCCGAATCGAGCCTTGAGTCGAAACCGGCGTAGGAAGGCGTATCGAACCATGCGGGCGGACTTACTCGGTCGAAATTGTTAACTATCAGGACAGTGCCTTTGGAGCCGGATGAAGGGTAGCCTATGCTGAGCGTCTCGGAAGGGAAACTGCGGCCGCCGTCGTTCTCCGCAGCAATGCGGAAGCTCCATACGTGCCCCGGCGTTATATCCACCGTGGCGCGGTACATGCCGGCTGTTTCGGATATGCCGCTGAGAAGCAGCCCTTCGTCGAAGGCTCCGTCGTCTATGCGGGTGTAGAGGAAGAAGCGTTTTGATACTGCCGTGGGCTCGAGGGTGTCGACTGTGGCTTTCCAGCTGAGGACTGCTTTCCCGGGCCCTGAGAAGGCAGCGGAGAAGCTGTTCACCGGCAGGGGCTGCACCGTGTAGGGAATGCCGTGCATGTCGGAGAGGAACTTGAGCATACCTTTGTACACCGCGCGTGAGGCGGTGAAGCGGAACGAGGGGTCGAGCCCGTAGCGCATGTCGGCAAAGTTCTGGTGTGAGAGGAGTTCTAGCAGCATGCCGGGGACCTCTGTGGTGCGGCTCTCGCTGAATGAACGGTTCCAAATGCATCTGCGACGCCAGGAAGTGTCGAACCCCGCGCGTATGTCCCTTACTACCTGGCTCTGGACAAGGTCGGCGTAATGGCGCCCTATGACCCTGTTTTTCCCGTCGGGAAGGGTGCTTTTCTTTTCGCTGAAAAGAGTGTAGATGGCAAGGGTGCCTATGGTGCTGTCGTTGGGGGTCACACCGGCGTCGCTGTGGAAGGCGAGCGACATATCTATTGGTATGCCGCGCCCCTTGCTTTTAGGCGCAGAGACCGAGCCACCGCTCATATTGGCCACCCACGCTCCGCGGCTGGCGAAATCGCGGGTGTATTCGCCCTCCCACTGCCTTGTGACGGAAGTGTCGATTCCCGCCCACTGCATGGAGTAGAGGGCGCCTTCGAGATATGCGGGAAGGCCGGAAAGCTCATAGTCTTCGGGGTCGTCGTCCTGCTCTCCGCGGGCAATCTTGCCTATACCGCCGCCTATCCTGACGCCGTCGGCAGAGACGCACTTGGAAGAGCCTCCCATAGACGATGAGAGACTGTTGTCGAGGCTGACTGCCCCCTCACCTTTGAATTCGAAGGTGCCGAGATATATCCACGTGCCTCCGCCTTTGCGTTGATCAACGGTTATTACTGTCTCACCGCCGAGGTGGTAGATGCTGTAGCGGGCGGCGGGAGAGCTTTCCGGGCGGGACTCATAGCTCACATAAACGGCATAGAACCCTCTTTCGGGCACTTCGAACGACCACAGCGCACCGGCGGTGGGCTTTGGTGAGCAGCTTGCATAGCGGGTGCTGCCGTCCTTGAAAGGGTTCTCGTCCAGCATATAGACGGGTTTGGTGTCGGCAAAGCCCGTTCCGCCAGTCTTCCATAGTCCCTTTTCGCTGTACACTCCCTTCTGCCTCAGGGGCAGGGGACGCTCGCCCTCGAAGGCGGGGTCGTTGTCTATGACCACTTCATACTTCTGCGGGTCGCGCTCGCGGGGGGTCATTACGTAGGCGCCGGCGTTCTCGAGCATGGGAATGAGGAAGGGGAGGACGTAGCTCTGGGTGTAGATGTCTTCCACCGTCCTGTTTACGGGGGCGCGCTGCCAGCTCCAGCTGCCGTCTATAGAGTCGTAGTAGCGGCCGTGGCTCTGCCAGAGGGCGATGTTGCGCCCGCTCATACCGCCGGGATAGAAGCTCTCGCCCTCACGGGTGACGAACTTTTCCTTAAGATTGCGGTCGGGGTAGCGGAATTTGTAGCGCGAAGGAGCGCCGCTGAAGCCAAGGGCAGGGGTGGGGAGCTCCTCGAGGCGCGTGCCGCGGGATTTGACCGTGCCTATGGTGCAGCCTTGGTACCGGGCGGGAAGAAGGCTCTTGAATGAGCTGCGGAACCACTCGGGGTCGCCTTCCCTCCAGGGATAGTCGCTAAGGGAATAGTCGAAAGTCAGGTCGAGAGTGCTGCCGCGCCTCTCAACGCTCCTGAGGACGAGCTGCCCTTCAACGCCCGTGCGCTCATAAATGAGCACAGACATCGAGTCGAGCGCCTCCTGCAGCTCCTGAGGGCTGACTGCGAGGCATGGCAGGGCGAGCACAAGCGCTGCAAGTATCGCGAGCAATTTTCTCATCGGGCCTCCTTTTGTCCGCGAATCATGCTTATAATGAATACTGCAAGGCTTCCTACGGCGAGGGAGATGCCGTCGGCGAGAAAGTCCATCGGGTCTGCGGTGCGGTAGGGGATGCGGCTCTGTATTATTTCCGTTCCGGCCGACATCATGCAACCTGTAAGGAATATGACAAGGACCATCCCAATGGCCTTTAGCGGGCCGTCAGGGTTGCTTTTCAGGGAAAAGTAGCAAAGGAAGGGGAAGGGGAGGAACATGGCAAAATGCATGATCTTGTCCGTTGCGATTCCGATGACCTTGTCGTTGAGGCCTGAGATGCCGCTGAAAGAGCCGAAGCAAAGGTATGCGACGGCAATGAGATACAATACCAGCAGTATGCGGAATAATACGATTGAGTTTCGTCGGTCTGTCATGCTAGAGTGATTGCATTTTGTAGAGACGGGAGTAATACCCGTCTTTGGAAAGGAGTTCTTCGTGGCGCCCGCGCTCCACTATGCGCCCTTCGTCGAGTACTATTATTTCGTCGGCTCCCTTGATGGTGGACAGCCTGTGGGCTATGGCTATGGTGGTGCGGGAGCTCATAAGGCGCTCCAGGGCTTCCTGGACGGCCAGTTCGGAGGCGGAGTCGAGCGAGGCAGTGGCTTCGTCGAGTATGAGTATGGGAGGGTTTTTGAGGACGGCGCGGGCTATGCTGATGCGCTGGCGCTCGCCGCCGCTGAGTTTGAGGCCCCTGTCGCCGACGCCCTCGTCGTACCCGTTCTCCTTGGCGGAGATAAAGGCGTCGGCGTTGGCGATTTTTGCGGCCTCGATGACGCTTTCGCGCGAGGGGTTGTCTGCGCCGAAAGCTATGTTGCCAAGGATGGAGTCGTTGAAAAGTATGGCGTCCTGGCTGACTATTCCCATAAGGGACCTCAGGGAAGCGGTGCTCACGGTCCTTACGTCCTTGCCGTCAATGAGGATTTGCCCTTCGGTGGCATCGTAGAAGCGGGGGATGAGGTCGGCGAGGGTCGTTTTGCCGGCTCCGGATGCTCCCACGATGGCCACGGTACTGCCTTTCTTTATTTTTAGATTGATTCCGTCCAGCACTTTCTTGCCGCCGTGGGAGTAGCTGAAAGAGACGTTCCTTAGCTCTATGCAGTCGTTGAAGCCTTCGAGATAGGCAGGCTCCGCGGGCTCGGGGATGCTGTCGCCGGCGCCCAGGATTGAGTCGATGCGCTGCATGGAGGCCATGCCTTTCGGGATGCCGTAGGCAGCTTTCGAAAGGTCCTTAACGGGCTGGATGACGCTGTAGAGTATCACCATGTAGTAGATGAAGGTGGGAGCGTCGATGGGGGAGCGGTCGCCGTGGAGGATGAGGGTGCCGCCGAACCAGAGTATGATGGCTATCATCACGGTGCCGAGGCACTCGCTGACGGGGTGGGCGAGGGCCTGGCGCGTGCCAACGCGCGTAGCTTTATCCCGCATCCGTGAAGTCAGGAAATCGAAGCGGCTCTCCATCTTGCGCTCGGCCTTGAAGGCCTTGATGACCCTGAGGCCGCCGAGGGTCTCCTCGGTCTGTGACATGGTGTCGGACCAGAGCTGCTGGACTTCGAGGGATGCAGCTTTGAGCTTACGGCCCGTTAGGCTTATCACCCATAGCATCAGGGGGGCGAATAGTATCGTGAAGAGGGTCATCTTCCACGAAATGAAAAGGAGTGCCCCGAAGTAGAAGATGATGAGGATGGGGTTCTTGATGAGCATGTCGAGGGAGGCGGTGATGGAAGTCTCGACCTCCTGGACGTCTCCGCTCATACGCGCGATGATGTCGCCTTTCCTTTCCTCGGAGAAGAACCCCAGGGGAAGGGAGATGATTTTGCGGTAAATGTCCATCCTCAAATCCCTTACTATGCCCGTGCGTATGGGGACCATGACGGCCGACGAACCGAAATAGCCGGCAGTCTTGAAAACGGTCAGCACGCACAGCGAAAGGCAGAGGAGCAGCAGGGTGAGCGACGCCCCATGGCTCGTCATGAACTGCGAAACACCCCAGTAAAGATTGCCTATGAGCTTTTCCCTGAGGGAAGCGGCGCTCTCCCAGGGGATGAAGCTGTAGGCCGTGGTGTCTATGCCGAAAAGTATCCTGAGTATGGGGATAATGAGCGAGAAGGAGAAGAGATTGAGCACCGCCGAGAGTATGCTCATTAGCAGCGATCCTGCCAGGAACTTCCTGTAGGGCGCAACATAGCGGCGCAGCATGGAGAAAAACTCTTTCAAACCCCTGTCCTCCAGCTATGGTTTTCTCACGCTCATGCGCTCTATCCAGTGGAAAATGAGCTGGACGCGGCGCTCCATGACGAGGTAGTCCAGCTTTTCGGGAGTGTCGGACTCGCGGTTGGTGTCCATGGTGATGCCTGAAGTGAACATCACGCTGTACATACCCTTCTCAAGGAAAGGCTTCTGGTCGGACACGCGCTTTAGGAACAGGTCGGTGAACGCGGGACTGCCGTAATAGTCCAGACCGACTTCCAGATTGATCCCGTCGTGGATGTTGACGCTCTGCAGGAGACCGTTGTACTTGCCTCCTCCCAGCATTATGATAAAGTCCACCCGCTCTTTGGAGAGGGGAGTGGAGATGCCTCCCAGGATGTCGATATTGACTACCATAGAGATGTTCGAGGGACGGATCAACCTTCCGCTGCGGGGATCTTTCAGGGTGCCGGAGACGATGCGGCCACACAGGTCGCGCGAGCCGGCAAGGCTCAGCTGCTTGGCGTCGAGCGCCGCGAAGATTATATTCTGGTTGAGAGTCCCTCCGTTGCTTTTGAAATAGGCCAGCATCCGGGCTAAGTCCTTGAGGGCGACTACTCCCGATGCGTTGGAGTCGGCTCCGGGATAGTTGCGCCCCGAAAGGGTGCCCAGGTTGTCGTAGTGTGCCATTACGATTATATACCTGGCGCTGGGGACGCTGGCAGGAAGCATGGCCACTATGTTGCGGCAGGAGTAGCCTTCGGCGCTGAAGCTTTGGGCCATGGAAGGCCCCATGGGCTCGAGACCGGCGCCGAGGAACTGCCTGCGTATCCACAGGGCGGCATCGTTGTGCCCTGCGGTGCCTACGCCGCGCCCCTTGCAAAGGGTGTCGCTAAGGAATGAAATGTCGTCCCTCAGGGACTCCGGGGAAATCAGGGAATGAGCCGCCATGTCGGGGAGCACAGCCCACTGGGAGCGTGCGGGAATCCCGGCCGCGCATAGCAGGGCGATAATCGCTGACAATATTTTTATACGTGCAGACACGTGTTGGCCCGAAATTATGATTATATTTGCAAACGAACCCCAAAGGTAGCAAATTCGCCGCACAAAAAGAAAAGAAATGAAGCGCATCCTGGTCTCCATCCTGATTATCCTGTCAGCCGCGCAGCTCTCGAGCGCGCAGTACGACAAGGATGTGTTTTCGTACCGCGGCAGGGTGGCCCTCTCGGACGGCAAATACGCCAAGGCAATAGAGAATTTCAACATCCTGGCCCGCCTGGACAGCACGGACTACTGGACCTTCTTCTACCGCGGCATAGCCAAATACAATCTTGGCGACCTTCGCGGCGCCCGTCAGGATTTCGACACCTCGGTGAGGCTCAATCCCGTCTTTACCAACGGCTACCACTACCGCGCCATCACCCTGAGCCGCACGGGCTCATACGACGAGGCTCTTTCCGACCTCGAGCACGCCATTTCGCTCCGCCCCGGCTACATAGGCCTCTACTACAGCCGCGGCGTAACCTATTTCCTGGCCCGGAGGTTCGAGGATGCGATAGGCGATTTCAATGCCTACATACGCAAGGAGCCCAAGGACCCTTCGGCCTTTCTCAACAGGGGCGCGAGCTACCTGTTCCTCGGCGACACGACCAAGGCCTTTTCGGACTACAACAAAGCCATCAAGCTGGACCGTTTCGAGCCTGAAGGATTCATACGCCGCGGCCGCCTCTATGCCGCCCAGGGCCGCTACGACAAGGCCATAGCCGACATGGATAAGGCCATCTCGCTGGACTCCACGGCCACCTTCGCTTTCTTCAACAGGGCCCTGATGCACTATGAGGCCCAGGACTACAATGCCGCGATGGCCGACCTCAACCGTGTCCTTCGCGACGAGCCGGGCAACGCCCTGACCCTCTACAACCGCAGCCTCATCTACGCCCGCGTGGGCGATTTCGAACGCGCCCTTTCCGATATGGACCGCGTCATCAACATCAACCCCGGCAACGTCCTTGCCTACTACAACCGCGCGTCCTATTTCGTCGAAATGGAGCGCTGGCAGGACGCCCTGGAAGATTACGACAAGGCCATATCCCTCTATCCCGATTTCGCAAAAGCATACCTCAACCGCTCCTTCGTGCTCAACATGATGGGCGAAAAGCGCAAGTCCAAGGCCGACTACGACACCGCCCAGAAGAAGGTTGCCGAATACCGCCGCAAAAACGCCGAGGCGGAAGGCTCGTTCGCCGACACGACCAAGAAATACAGCGCCCTGCTGAGCCTCGACGCCGACTTTGCCAAGAAAGACTTCGACGACGAACTTCTCCAGCACCGCGACATAGATATACGCCTGAGGCCCCTGTACAAGTTCCGCCTTGCCGAAAAAGCGCGCGAAACCGGCTATGCGCTCAGTTCGCAGTACGAGAACGTTCTGCTCGCCCGGTTCATAAGGGATTCGGCGGTGCCTATCATCATTTCCAACACCGACACCATCCCCGGCTTCAAGCTCAACGGACGCCTGGAGAGCATACTCAAGGGCGACAGCCAGTACGGTCCCGGCACTACTCCCATCCCCGAGTCCGAGATCAGCTTCATAAAAGGCCTCTATGAGCTCCAGAACCGCCAGTACACCCAGGCGCTCGGATGGTTCGACAAGGCCGTAAAGCAGGCTCCGGACGATGTTGCGCGTGCGCGTTTCGCTCCTTATTACAGGGCCTTCTACGATATGAACCGCGGCGTCCTGCGCGCAGAGATGATAGATTTCATCGCATCTATCCAGAGCAATGTCCAGACGCTCACGATGGATGACAAGGGAGCCATACGCGCCCGCGTAAGCGACCAGGTGAGCCACAGCTACGACTACTCTGACGCCATCGCCGATATGGAGGAGGCCGCTTCGCTCCTGCCCGATTTCCCTTATTTCCATTACAATCTGGGTAACCTGTACTGCCTCTCTTCGGAGCTAGTAAAGTCCATTGAAAGCTACTCCAAAGCCATTTCCCTCTATCCCATGATGGGCGACGCCTATTTCAACCGCGGCCTCGTGCTCATCTACGTCAAGGACAAGGAGAAGGGTTGCATAGACCTTTCGAAGGCCGGAGAGCTGGGCGTCGAAGATGCCTACGGCGTCATAGCCAAATTCTGCGAGCAAGGCAATGAGGGCCGTTAAATTCAAATCCTTTTCTTCCGGCAGCTGCGGCAACCTGTATTTGCTCTCAATCGAGGAAGACGGTGCCATTCAGGATTCCATAATAATAGATGCCGGCGTAAGCCTGAGGACCTTCAAAAAAGAGCTTGCCGCGGAAAAGATCCCGCTCGACTCGGTCCGGGCCATACTCGTGACCCACGACCACATGGACCACATTCGCAGCCTTGGTTCCTACTGCAAGTATCTGAAACTCCCCGTATGGGCCACTGAAGAGCTTCTGACGGCCATGATGCACCATACCTATACCCTGGATCATCTGGGCGCTGTGAAGCGGCCCCTGAAAAGGGATGAGTGGAACGTGATAGTCCCCGGGTCTTTCGAGGCCCGCTACTTTATCGTGCCTCACGACGCCACCCAGACTGTCGGCTACGGCATAAAGGCCGGTCCCCTTCGTTTTGTCATAATGACGGATGTTGGGGCGATGACAAGCGAAGCGCTCGCATTCGCCTCGCATGCCGAAGTCGTTGTCGTAGAGTCCAACTACGACCGGGAAATGCTGATGAACGGCCCTTATACGCGCGACTTAAAGCTAAGGATTTCGCAGGGGAGCGGGCATCTTTCCAACGACGAGTGCGCCGAGTCCATTGCCATGTTCTACCACGAGGAGCTCACTCACGTGTTCCTTTGCCACCTGAGCGAGAACAACAACACTCCCGAGCTTGCCGTAAAAGCAACGTCCGACGCCCTTGCGGGCATCGGACTGCTTCCTTCGTATCCGAAATCTTCGGTATTTTGCTCTGAGACGGGCAGGTCTCTAATCATGCAGCCACTTCCTCGCCGCACTCCTTCCCGCCTCTTTACCCTCAAGGAAGAGGAGTAAAGCTTATTTTGCGAGTTTGAACTCTTCATCGCCGAGAATCTCGCGGGCGAGGAGAGGCTCGTTGGTGGTGAGCTGGTCAACACCCATGTGGATAAGGGAATGCATGTTGTGCTCCTTGTCCACGGTCCAGACGTTGGCGCTCATACCGAGCTCGTGGCACTTCTTGATGTAGTCAGGGAAGCTGAAGAATACTCCCTGATGGTAGTCAATGCCGTTGATGCCTTCGTTCTTGAGAATCTGGGGAGCGAAATCGCCGTTGAGATATTGGTTGACGAACTCAGGAGCGTCGGCTGCAACCCTCTGGCAGAGATAGTGGCTGAATGAAATGAAGGCCACGCGGTTGGGGTTGTAGAGATTGTGGGCCTTAAGGGCCTGGACGGTCTTTTCCCAAAGCAGGTCTTCCCTTTCCTTGTTCTTCTGGGGCTTGAGCTCCACGATGAGCATGGTGGTGGCGCACTTCTCGCCCTGGGTGAGATACTCGTCGAGGGTGGCGGGGTGCTCGCCGTTCTTGTGGGTCATTGCGGCGAAGACGCTGTAGGGATTGTCGGCGATCTTGACGCCCTGGATGTCGGCGTTGTGGTTTACGATGACGACGTCGTCGCTGGTGAGGTGGATGTCGAACTCACTGCCCCAGAAACCGTTGTCCTGAGCGGCCTTGAGGGAGGCGATGGTGTTCTCCATGTATCCTGCAGCTTCGCATTTCCAGAAGCCGCGGTGGGCTACGATGCCCACTTTGCCGTTCTGGTTAATCTTGGGGAAGGATGTGGCGCTGCCGGGAGTGATTTTCTTGCCGGCGCCGCAGCTTGCGAGCATGAGCGCTGCCATGCCTATTACTGCTGCGATAGTGATTGCTCTTTTCATGATGGCGTTTTGGTTATTGTTGTATGCGTTTCAGTATTTCTGCGGTCTTCTCCTCATAGCCGGGCTTGTTCAGAAGGGCGAACATGTTCTTTTTGTAGGCTTCGACGCCGGGCTGGTTGAAGGGGTTGACGCCGAGGACGTAGGCGCTGATGCCGCATGCGAATTCGAAGAAGTAGAAAATGGCGCCGAGGTTCTCCTCGTCTATCTTTTCTATGCTAAGGGACAGCTGGGGGACGCCGCCGTCGATGTGGGCGAGGCGGGTGCCGAGGGTGGCCATGGCGTTGCAGTGACCGACGGTCTGACCTGCCAGGAAGTTGAGCTGGTCGAGGTTGTCGGGGTCGGTGCCAATGGTGAGGGTCCTGTGGCTCTTTTCAACGCTCACGACGGTCTCGAACATGATGCGGCTGCCTTCCTGGATGAACTGGCCCATGGAGTGGAGGTCGGCGGTGTCGGCGACGGAGGCGGGATAGATGCCCTTGCCGTCCTTGCCTTCGGACTCGCCGTAGAGCTGCTTCCACCATTCTGCGAGGTAGGTGAGCTTGGGCTCGTATGTGACGAGGATTTCGACGGCCTTGCCGCCCTCGCTGTGGAGCAGGTTGCGCATCGCGGCGTACTGGATGGCGGGGTTGGAGACGCTCTTTTCGAGAAGGGCCTTCTTCTGGGCTGCTGCACCGCGCAGCATGGCACGGATGTCGAATCCTGCGACTGCTATGGGCACGAGACCCACGGGGGTGAGGACGCTGAAGCGGCCGCCCACGTCGTCGGGAACGACGAAGGTGGCGTAGCCTTCCCTGTCGGCGAGGGTCTTCAGGGCGCCGCGGCTCTTGTCGGTGACGGCGACTATGCGCTGTGCGGCCTCGGCCTTGCCGTAAGTCTTCTCAAGGAAGTCCTTGAAGATGCGGAAGGCGACGGCGGGCTCAGTGGTGGTGCCGGACTTGGAAATGACTACGACGGCGGTGCTGCGCATCTTTGCAAGGTCGAGGAGCTCGCTGAGATAGTCCTCGGACAGTCCGTTGCCTGCGAAAACCACCTGGGGAACACCCTGGGGACGGACGAAAGCGTGGCTGAGGGCTTCGATAGCGCATTTTGCGCCGAGGTAGGAGCCACCGATGCCGATAACGACCACGAGCTCTACGCCCTTTGCCTTCCAGTCGTCACGAACCTTTTCGCACGCTGAAACGAGGCTTTCGGGAGTCTCGTCGGGAAGGGTCTTCCAGCCGAGGAAATCGTTGCCCTCGCCGTTACCGGCCATGAGAGTGTCGAAAGCTGCGAGAGCTTTCTGCTGATAAGCCTGGAGGGCCTCCTGACGGATGAAACCCTTGCAAGCTTCGAGATTGATTTTTACCATATCGATTTTATTTGTGTTGTTGCTTGGAACTGCGATTACAAAGATAGCTTAAAATCAGAAACCGCGGCCGAACCTGAGCCAGTATTTCTCCTCGAGGCCCTTCCATTCGAATGCGGCCTGGTTGTAACAGCCGAGGGTGTAAGCGTTGAGCTCTGCGGGGGTGGCGTCAGCTCCGGGGAGGTCTTTGATGAATGAGTCTTCGACCCTGAGGAGGGTCTTCCTGAACTCTTTTTTAGTGCCTTCCCAGCCCAGGGTGGCGAGCTTGTTGGCGCGGCGGAAGGTCCAGACGAAGCAGTCGGGATCGTAGTTGTTCTGGCCGCAGAAGTTCATTGCCGGAGGGAGGGCGGTGTTGCCGGAGAAGATGGGGATGTGGGGGCTCTGCCCGGGGTTGTCTACCGCCAGCCAGCATATGCCGCCCACGGCGTCGGGGAGGTAGTTGCGCAGCTGGATGACAGTTGAGTATGCGCACCAGGCCACGGATACGGTCCTTCTGAAGGTCACGGTGCCGGGGGCGATGGTGTTGAGGGTGTTCATCATGGTCGTCGTTATCCAGGGATTGGCGACGGGGCTCTTTTTGATGACTTCGGTCGTGTCGTTCTTGGCCTTGCTTTTGAGCATGATGTTTTGGGTCATGTCGAAGTCGGTGCCCTCATAGGTGGAGCGCAGGAGCTCCATTATGTCGCTGACGGACTGCTGCTTTTCGGGCTTGACGCTGAAGGGCATCTCGTCGTCCTCGTATTTGAGGCCGAGCGAGGGGGCCAGGGTGCTGAGTATGAACCACTCCCTTTCGCGGAAGTTCTTGCCGGCTCCGTATGCGGCGTGGTAGGCCTTGTAGAATTTGAATTCGCCCTGTCCGTCCCAGAGGCCGTGCTCGATGGCCACCTGCTCCACGTTGTCGGAGGCGAGGAAGTTGGCCTTGTCGGCGCGGTCGATTACGCCTATGCGGGGTATGTTGGCCGAGACTGCGATTTCGCCGTCGGGGACTTTCCGGGCGGCCCAGGCTGCGCCAATCTGCTTTTTGCCGGCGCCCACTATTTCGAAGAACCAGACTTCGTTCTTGTCGGCCACGGTGAGGCACTCGCCGCCGTCGGCGTAGCCGTATTTTTCGGCGAGGGAACCCATCAGGAGCACGGCGTCACGAGCGTTGTCGCACCTCTGTAGGGCGATGCGGCACAGCTCCTCGACCATGAACATGCCCTTGGAGTTACGAAGGGTGTCGGGGCCGCTGAAGGTCGTTTCGCCGATGGCCACCTGCTTTTCGTTGAGGCTCGGGTAGGCGGTGTTGAGGTAGGCGTAGGTGTGCGCCGCTTCAGGTATCTGTCCGCAATATGTAAGGCCTGTCGTGTCGCCGGGGAAGGCGGTCTTGCGTGTGCCTTTCCATACCTTGTGCATGGTGCCTGGACGGTGGTCGGCGGCTTTTTCCATGGTAGCCCAGGTGCGAGACTTGCCGTCGCAGGTGTGCGAGGTGACGACGCTTCCGTCGGTAGTGGCAAGGCGTCCGGCGGCTATGCTGGTGCAGTCGAGGCCTTCTTCTTCGGGGAAATCCTGGGCGAATGATGCCAGGGGGAGACTAAGGAGCAGCAGGATTGCAGCTGTGCTGAAGGGTCTTTTCATATTCTATGGTGTTCAATCATACAAATATCGCAAAATTTAGTAATTTTACACACCATGAAAAGACTCTCTCTGCTACTTATTTCGCTCGCGCTTTTTTGTGGCGCGCATCCCGCGCGCTTTGCGGCCGAGCCTTCCTTCCGGCGCACGGTTTCCACCCTGACCTGCCTCGATTCGTGCGGGTTCTACAGTATGGATTATCTTTCGGACTACAAGCTTGGCGACTTTGTCTCGGCCGGTCTGGATTCGAAGGAGAAGGTGATGATGGCGGTGGCGGAGAAGTTGATGGATTTTTCCTCGGGGGAGGTGGATCCTTCCACGCTTTTCCCTGCGGGGGCCATGCAGGCTGCGTGCTCCGCTTTCAGGGCTTTCACGCCTGATGGTAAGGTGCTGTATTGCAGGAATTTCGATTTCCCTTTCCCCGACGCGGCTTCGCTGATGATACGCACTTCGCCTCGCGGGGGCCTTGCTTCGCTGGGTATTGCCTCGATGGGTCACGTCGGGCTTACGGGCTCGGCGATGGGAGTGGCGGATTCAGACATGTCGCTGCTTGTAGCTTCGCCCTACTGCGTTATGGACGGGATGAACAGGAAGGGCTTCGCCATTTCTGTGCTGGCTCTGGACTTTAAAGACTGCGCGAGGCAGTACGATGCTGATAAGCCGTCGGTTATGACGACGGTGCTGATGCGCATGCTGCTGGACAAGTGTTCAACTGTCGAGGAGGCGCTATGGATGATGGATTCGGTGAACTTTTTTGCCGACGGGCTTCAGAAGGGCTCTCGCGTGAAGACTAATTACCATTTCCTGCTCGCCGATGCTTCGGGGAAGGCGGTGGTGGTTGAATATGTGCTTGAGGACGGTCCGGGGGGCAAGGGAGAGTGGGTTAAGAGCGTTGTGGATTTGCCTTATGCGACTAATTTTTTCCTGAGCCCGGGATGGGAAGGTCTTGAGAAGAAAGATGCGCGGTTCCTTCGCATTTCGCAGGCTTTTGACTCAGATAGGGCGGTGATGGGGGAGGATGAGGCCTTTGAACTGCTTGCAGCTGTGGCTCAGAATGATACGCGGCCCTTAAGGAGCAGGACCCTTTGGTCGGTTGTGTACAACCTGACGGACAGGACTGCGGCTGTGCTTCCTGCAGGCGGGTCAGGGCAGGTCTTGCGCTTTTCCCTTAAGGGGCGCAGGTCTTTTACTCGCCCTCAGAGATGAATTCGAGTCCGAGGTCGTCGATAAGTGCTGAGATTTCTGCGAAATTCTCTATCATTGCAATTGCTTCCTTTGACATAGCTTGTTCGTTTTGATTACAGGTGCAAAGGTAGACCCCAAAAGTGTCAACTTTTGTCAGTTTTGAAAAAAGATGAAATTATTTAGCGAAAATTTGGTAAAAGAGGCGTGCGTCGCCAATGACGTTCGCGATCTTTCCAGGGCGACGATAGGAGAAGTGCTCCTGGTGGCCCAGTATCTTGAGCAGAAGACGGGTATTCCTTTCATCCGTATGGATCAGGGCTCTCCGGGGCTGCCGGTCAACCGCTTTGGCGTTGAGGCTGAGAAGAGGGCTCTCGACAGGGGAGTGGGCTCTCAGTACCCTCCCGCCGCCGGTGTTCCCGAGCTCAAGGCGGCCGCGTCGCGTTTTGTCAAGGCTTTCATCGACGTGGACATTGCTCCCGCGGGCTGCGTGCCCACGACCGGCTCCGTCGCTGCCTCGTTCGGCTCGTTTATCGCTTGCACCACGCGCATTCCTGGCAAGGACAAGGTCTTGTTCATTGACCCCGGCTTCCCCATCCAGAAGGCGCAGCTGCGGGTGCTGGGTATAGGTTGGTATGCATTTGACGTATTTTCGCACCGCGGGGCTGAGGCTTTGGAGAAAAAGATGCGCGAAATGCTGTCAGCGGGGGATGTTGCCGCCATTATTTATTCCAACCCCAACAATCCCGCCTGGACCTGCCTTGAAGAGGAGGAGCTTGCGGTCATAGGTAAGCTCGCAACCGAGTTTGATGTGGTGGTGATGGAGGATCTGGCGTATTTCTGCATGGACTATCGCAAAGACCTGGGGCACCCGTTCGTCCCGCCCTACCTTCCCACCGTCGCCCGTTATACCGGCAATTATATCCTGATGCTTTCGGCGTCGAAGATTTATAGCTACGCAGGGCAGAGGATTGCGCTTTGCTGCATCAGTGATTCGCTTTATTCAAAGGTGTATCCCGCTCTTGCTGAGCGCTTCGGCGATGCCGGAGTTTTCGGTGTGAGCCTTACGGCTTCCATTTTATATATGATAACGAGCGGTTGCACTGCTTCGACGCAGTACGGCTACGCCGAGATGCTTGAGCTTTCGTGCGACGGGAAGATTGATTTCATCGAGGACACTCGCGAGTACGAAAGGCGGGCCGCCCGCATGAAGGAGATTTTCTGTCGCCACGGTTTCAGGGTTGTTTATGACCGCGATGTCACTGCGCCTGTCGGGGACGGCTTTTTCTTCACTCTCGGTTATGGTTCGCTTACGGGAGACGAACTCGTGCCCGAGCTTATGTACTACGGTGTTTCGAGCATTTCGCTTTCGACCACCGGCAGCCGCTGCGAAGGCGTCCGCGCCTGCGTGAGCCGCATGCGCGACGAGCTCTACGACGAGCTCGACGCCCGCATGGCCGCCTTCGCTGCCGATCATCCCCGGTAATCCGCTAAGGCCTCAGCACAATACAAACGCGGCAGCCTAGATTGGGGCTGCCGCTATTATCATGTTATACATGTTATATCTGTATAGCTATTTCTGGTAATGCCCCTTCATGGAGAAGATATAGACAAGCACGGTGTCTCCTTCTACAGAGTAGATAATACGGTCGGTCTTGTTGATGCGGCGTGACCACTTGCCGGCAAGGCTGTGCTTGAGGGGCTCCGGCTTCCCGATTCCGGAGTAGGGGTGCTCTGCAATGTCACGCAAGATTTCTTTTATCTTTTCGACCGTCTTTTCATCGGTCTTTTTCCACTCGTCGAAGTCTTTCCGGGCACGGGGAAGGAATGCAATTCTATAGCTCATCGATGTCCACAACTTCATAGTTTCCCTTCTTCACATCTTCGTCACCTTGACGGATGGCCTCCACCAGATCCGGCTGGGACATGATGTAAGCCGTCTCCATCATGGATTCATACTCTTCCAGGGACATGATGACCACGGCAGAGCCTCCGCCACGATTTACTATGACGTTGTCGGAATCCTTGACAACCCTGTCAAGGTAGTCCTTCAAATTTGACCTCAGGTCAGTATAAGTAGCTGCAATCACAAAGCAATAAGTACTTAAATACGTACTGCAAAGATAATGCTTAATAATGAAAATGCAATACCCTGGTTGATTAACAAAAGCGGCAGCCTCGATTGGGCTGCCGCTTTGCGTGGGACTTAGCAGATTCGAACTGCTGACCTCTTGCGTGTGAAGCAAGCGCTCTAAACCGACTGAGCTAAAGTCCCGATTGGGAGTGCAAAGGTAGCAATAAATCTTAAAGCGCCAAACTCCGCAGGCGAAAAATTAATTGCTTCGCAGGCTAACGTCCACGTGGGGGAAGGCGAAGCTCATTCCTGCCTTGGGTAGGGCGGTGTAGATTTTCTCTGTCGTGTCGAACTTTACGCCCCAGTAGTCGGGCGTCTTGACCCAGACCCTGAGGAGGAATTCGACGTTGGAGTCGTTCATTGCAAAGAGGGCGGCGTAGGGGTCAGAGGCTCCAGGCGTTTCGGCGCTGAGTATGCGTTCGTCTGCGGAGGCGATTTCCAGAAGGGCTGCCTTGCACTTTTCGGCGTCTGTGCCGTATTCTACGGTAATATTGAAGTCGAGGCGGCGCAGGGGGTTTTTGTTGAAATTGTCTATAGTGCCGCTCGAAAGAGACCCGTTGGGGATGATGATTACTTTGTTGTCGGTGGTCGTGAGGGTGGTCGAGACCATCGAGACGGCCGTCACGACGCCTTCGTAGCCGTTGAAGCGAATGAAGTCTCCTGCCTTGAAGGGCTTGAATATCAGGAGGATGACACCTCCGGCGAAATTCTGCATCGCGCCGCTGAGGGCCATACCTATGGCGACGGATCCGCCGGCGAGCAGGGCCGCCAGGGACGAAGTATTGACTCCCAGGGTGCTGATCGATATGGTAATGAGAAGGATTATCGACAGCGCTGAGGTAATCGACAGGGTGAAGGATATAACGGTGGGGTCCGCTCCGCGGCGGGTCATGTTGCGCTTGATCAGTTTCTTGATCTTGCCTATGAGCCACATACCGACGAAGTAAATGAGAAGGGCGGCAAGTACTTTGAGGCCGAACTGTATGGCCTGCTCGCCAAGGCTGCTGAGGGCAGCGTGGGGGTCGGTCCTGAACTCTTCGACAAACATTTTTTTCGCGACTTCGATAGAGTCTTGTACCTTGGCCAGTTCTGCGGGATCGGGGGTAGGAATAGTTTGGAGCGGTAAAATCATATCCGACGTTTTTAGTATAGGCAAAGATATGCTAAATAATTCTTATTTTTGCTCCCCAAAACACTAAATGATATGATTAAGCGCATCAGCGACACCCTCGCTTACATCGGAACGGACGACCTCGATTTAGACCTTTTTGAAAGCCAGTACATCGTGCCCGAAGGCATGGCCTACAACTCCTATCTGCTCACCGCTGGTAAGACGGCCATCATGGATACCGTCGATGCCCGCAAGGGCGAAGAGTGGTTGGCAAATCTGGACGAGGCGCTTGGCGGCCGCACTCCTGACTATTTAGTCGTGCACCACATGGAGCCCGACCATTCCGCGCTGATCGTCAGCGTGATGCAGCGCTGGCCGTCGCTGGTGCTCGTGGCTTCCGCAAAAGCAATCGCGATGCTGCCCCAGTTTTTCGAGGATTTCCCTTTTGCTGACCGCTGCAAGGCAGTATCTGAGGGTGAGGTGCTCGACCTTGGTGGGCATGAGCTCAAGTTTTTCATGGCGCCCATGGTGCACTGGCCCGAGGTTATGGTTTCGCTCGACCTGGAGACCGGCGCCCTTTTCAGCGCTGATGCTTTCGGCAAGTTCGGCGCCCTTTCGAAATGCGGTTATACCGGCGAGGAGGAGCAGGACTGGGTGTGCGAGGCGCGCCGTTATTATTTCAATATTGTAGGTAAATACGGCGCCCCGGTGCAGACTTTGCTGAAAAAGCTCCCTGCCGAGGCTATCAAGGCCGTTTATCCGCTCCACGGCCCCATGCTGGAGACCAATCTTGCTTACTACAAAGGTCTTTATGATACTTGGAGCAAGTATGAGGCTGAGACTCAAGGCGTTTTCATCGCCTGCGCTTCAATCCACGGCGGTACGCTCGCCGCAGCAGAAAAGCTCGCCGAAATCCTGAAGGCCAAGGGTGCGCCTAAGGTGGTGCTTGGCGACCTGACACGCAGCGATTTCGCCGAGAATGTGGAGGATGCGTTCCGTTATCCGAGAATCGTGCTGGCCGCTTCGTCCTATGACGGCTCAGTTTTTACGCCCATGCACAATTTCCTGCATGTACTTCAGGCCAAGGGTTATTGCAAGCGCAAGGTCGCTCTTGTCGAGAACGGTTCATGGGCTCCCAGCGCTGCAAGGACCATGCGCGCGATGCTCGCCGAGATGAAAGAGATCGATGTCGTAGAGCCTGTCGTGACCATTCGCAGCCGTCTCAAAGCTGCCGACGTTCCTGCCCTCGAGGCCCTCGCAGACGCCATTCTGGCCTAGAATGGTCCTGTTTGGAATTAGGAAAAAAGCGCTATATTTGCACATCGCAATCGCGGAAGTAGCTCAGTGGTAGAGCATCGGCTTCCCAAGCCGAGGGTCGCGGGTTCGAATCCCGTTTTCCGCTCACTCTTTTGACGGCAGCCGCATGGTTGCCGTCGGTCGTTTGGGAGCGGCGAGGTCGAAAACTTTGAGAAAGACAAAAAACTGATTAAATTTGCATGATTTGGCCGGAAGGTCGGGCAGGTGGCGGGCATTATGCCGCGCTGTATGCCACGCAAATGCCGCAAAACAGTCTGCCATATTGGCAAAAACTGCTATTTAGCAAGGTGTTTGCTTTGCAGGTCAGCGCATGACTGGCAAACGCATACCCAGCCGGCGAACAAAAGGCCAACCAACAAAACAGAAAAACAAAGAAAGACAATATGCCCTCAGCAATCTCTAAAGTGCTCAAAGCCGTGTTCGGAAGCAAGTCCGACCGCGACATGAAGCAGATCAGGCCCATTCTCAACAAGATTCTCGAAGTCTATCCGACAATAGACGCCCTAAGCGACGACGAGCTTCGCGCCCACAGCGCCGCCCTCAAGGCAAAACTCCGCGAAGTCGAAGCTCCCTTCGAAGCGCGCGCCGCCGCCATCAGCGAGGAAATGGAAAAAGACATCCCCGTCTCTGAAAAAGAGACCCTTGCCTCCGAAAGCGAAAAGCTCGTAAAAGA
The DNA here is from genome assembly GCA_947302175.1 of uncultured Bacteroidales bacterium. Lineage (GTDB taxonomy): Bacteria > Bacteroidota > Bacteroidia > Bacteroidales > UBA932 > Cryptobacteroides. The sequence goes on from CAMYVB010000008.1 coordinate 63,559, forward strand.
CGAGGACGAAGCCATTGAGAAAGCTCTCGACGAAATCCTCCCCGAGGCCTTCGCCATCATGAAGTCCACCGCCCGCCGCTTCAAGGAGAACGAGACTATCAAAGTCACTGCCACCGAATTCGACCGTGAGCTCGCAGCCAAAGGCAAGGACTTCGTCTCCATCGAGGAAGACGGCGGCGTCGATTACGCCATCTGGCGCAACCACTGGGTCGCCGGCGGCAACGACACCAAATGGGATATGGTCCACTACGACGTCCAGCTCATCGGCGGCGTAGTCCTCCACCAGGGAAAGATAGCCGAAATGGCAACGGGTGAAGGCAAGACCCTCGTCGCCACCCTCCCCGTATTCCTCAACGCCCTCGCAGGCAAGGGCGTCCACGTAGTCACCGTCAACGACTACCTGTCGAAACGTGACTCCGAGTGGATGGGCCCCCTCTACCAGTTCCATGGCCTGAGCGTAGACTGCATAGACAAGCACCAGCCCAACAGCGAGCAGCGCAAGAAAGCCTACGGTTGCGACATCACCTTCGGTACCAACAACGAGTTCGGCTTCGACTACCTTCGCGACAATATGGCAGTCAACCTCGAAGACACCGTCCAGCGCAAGCACCACTACGCCATAGTCGACGAGGTGGACTCCGTCCTTATCGACGACGCCCGTACGCCCCTCATCATTTCCGGCCCCGTGGCCAAGGCTGAAGACGACGCCCAGTTCATGGAGTTCCGCCCCCACGTGGAGCGCCTCTACCAGGCCCAGCGCGCTTTCGTCACCCAGACTCTCAACGAGGCCAAGAAGCTCATCGCCGCCGGCGACGAAGCCGAAGGCGGCAAGCTCCTCCTGCGCTGCCACAAGGGTCTGCCCAAATACCAGCCCCTCATCAAGTTCCTCAGCGAGCCCGGCATGAAGGTCATACTCCAGAAGAGCGAGAACTACTACATGCAGGACAACGAGAAGGAAATGCCCGTCGTCACCGATCCCCTCTACTTCGTCATCAACGAAAAGCAGCACTCGGTGGAAATGACCGACAAGGGCCACGAGGTCCTCGCCTCCAGCATCCACGACGATAATTTCTTCGTCCTCCCCGACGTGGGCAGCCAGATCGCTGAAATCACCAAGTCCGACCTCAGCGTTGCCGAAAAGCAGGAGAAAAAGGACGCCCTGATGGAGGAATTCTCCATCAAGAGCGAAAGGGTCCACACCGTCATCCAGCTCCTCAAGGCCTACGCCATGTTCCAAAAAGACGTAGACTACGTCATCGTGGACAACAAGGTCAAGATAGTCGACGAGAGCACGGGCCGTATCATGGAAGGCAGGCGCTGGAGCGACGGTCTCCACCAGGCGGTCGAGGCCAAGGAAGACGTCAAGGTCGAAGCCGCCACCCAGACCTTCGCCACCATCACCCTCCAGAACTACTTCAGGATGTACCACAAGCTCGCAGGCATGACCGGTACCGCAGAGACCGAGGCCGGCGAGTTCTGGACCATCTACAAGCTCGACGTGGTGGTCATCCCGACCAACCGCCCCGTCATCCGCGACGACCAGGACGACCTCATCTACAAGACCAAGAAGGCCAAATATAAAGCCGTGATCAACAGGGCAATAGAGCTCTCCGAAGCCGGACGCCCCGTCCTCATAGGTACGACCGACGTCGAGACTTCCGAGCTCCTCGAAAAGATGTTCAAGCTCCGCGGCATCCATCCCAACGTCCTCAACGCAAAGGAACACGCCCGCGAAGCCGAAATCGTGGCCCAGGCAGGCCAGGGACACCGCATCACTATCGCCACTAACATGGCAGGCCGTGGTACCGATATCAAGCTCTCCCAGGAAGTCAAGGACGCCGGCGGACTTGCCATCCTCGGCACCGAGCGCCACGACAGCCGCCGCGTTGACCGCCAGCTGCGCGGCCGAAGCGGCCGTCAGGGCGACCCCGGCAGCTCCACCTTCTACATCTCACTGGAAGACAAGCTCATGCGCCTGTTCGGCAGCGAGCGCATTGCCGGCATGGTGGACCGCCTCGGCATGGCCGAAGACGACGTCCTCGAGGCCTCTATGCTCTCCAACGCCATCGAGAACGCCCAGAAGAAGGTCGAAGAGAACAACTTCGGCATACGTAAGCGCCTCCTCGAGTACGACGACGTCATGAACGACCAGCGCACCTCGGTCTATTCCTTAAGGCGCGACGCAATCTCCGGCGACAAGATCGAGATCGATATCATGAACATGATGATAGACACGGCCAATCTCATCGTCGACAAGGCCGGCGTCATGTCCTACAAAGACTTCGAGGAATACGTGATGGCACAACTCTCCATCGACCTCGGTTTCGACGAGGAATTCTATGAGAAAGCCAAGAAGGACGCCGTCGCCGATAAGCTCTGCGAGCATATGCACGAAGTATACCTGCGCCGCATGGAAGCCCTTTCGACCAAGCTCTTCCCCGTCATCAAGCAGGTCTATGAAAAGCAGGGCTCGATGTATCAGAACATTGCCATCCCCGTGTCCGACGGCCGCAAGCAGATGACCCTCTCGGTCAACCTCAAGAAAGCCTACGAGACCGAAGGCCGCGAAGTGGCCAAGACAGTTTCCAAGGTTATCACCCTCTACCAGATCGACGAGCACTGGAAGGAGCACCTGCGCGAGATGGACGACCTCAAGCAGAGCGTCCAGAACGCCTCCTACGAGCAGAAGGATCCTATCGTCATCTACAAGATCGAGAGCTACAATCTCTTCGCCGAGATGCTCGAGACCCTCTATAAGGATGTCCTTTCGTTCCTTCTCAGGGCTTTCATTCCTCTTCGCGACGAGGCTCCTTCAAGGGCCGCACAGCCCCGCAGGACCGATATGAGCAACATGCAGACCCGCCGCAACGACCTCGTGACGAACGGCGAGCAGAAGTCCAACGCTCCTGTCAAGGTCGAAAAGAGGGTAGGCCGCAACGATCCTTGCCCCTGCGGCAGCGGCAAGAAGTTCAAGAACTGCCACGGCAAAGATTTGCCGGGGGCATAAAAAAAGGGCTGGCCAAGCGGCCAGCCCTTTTCGTTTATGCTTCGTTGCGTTTTTCCTTGGCGCGGGTGAGACGCTCTTTCATGGCGTCGGCGCATTCTGTGACGGCATCCTCGAAGGTCTTGGCGTTGCGCTCAACGATGAGCTCGTCGCCGGGGATGTGGATCTGGATCTTGACGTTCTTGTTCTCAGGCTCGTGGAGGAGGGTCATGGTCACGAGTACATCGGTCACGTGGTCATGGAATTTCTCGAGCTTCGAGACTTTCTTCTCGACGAAGGCGACCAGCTTCTGGTCGGCGTCGAACTTGAGGGATTTGATGCTAATCTCCATGGTTACCTCTCTTTTTTGCCCTTGGATGGGCGGATTTGTAAACTTTTTTCAGTTGGTCGACGCTGCTGTGGGTATAGACCTGCGTTGCTGCGAGGGAGGAGTGACCCAGGAGTTCCTTTATCGAACTGAGGTCGGCTCCGTCTTCGAGCAGGCCGGTCGCCAGGGTGTGGCGCAGGGCGTGGGGGGATTTCCTCCCCTGGAAACCAGGCGCTTCGGAAAGCTCCCTCTTGACTGCCCTGTCCACATAGACTGGGTAGAGGGGACGGCCCGAAGCCGTTAGAAGTAAGGCCCTTTGCGCATCCGGCCCCAAGCCGGTCATCGCTTCAACCGATTGTAAATATAATAAAATTTCCTCGCAAAGCGAATCTGTGAGAGGAATTTCTCTGACTTTGTCGCCTTTTCCGCGGACGCGAATGGTTTTTCTCGAGAAATCGAGCGCGCCGCAGCTTAGGGCTACGAGCTCGGAGCGGCGTATTCCCGTGCCGTAGAGAAGGGAGATAATCATGCGCCTGAGGCGCCTTTCATATATATCTATGGCCATTTTTCCGCTCGCGGCCTTCTGCTCCTCCAGGGAGGTGGAGTCGCAGTAGAAGGCGGTGGAGGAGAAGTAGGCCTTCATTTCTTCGTCGCGATAGAATACGGGAAGGCGCTTTGGCGTCTTCGGGCGGGGGATGCTGCGCACGGGGTTGGATTGCAGGAGATCCTCGCGCACGAGGTATTTGCACAGGCTGCTAAGGACAGAGAGGTGCAGGCCCACGGTCCTCGGGTCTTCCTTTTTGTCGTCAAGAAGGTGAAGCTCGTAATTGCGTATGTGGGCGGGCGAGAGGGCGGCGAGGGCCTTGTCGTCGCTCAGTTCCCCTTCGACGCTGAACTCGAAGTATTCCTTGAGGACGGCGGAGTAGATTTCGCAGGTCCTGGGGGAGTAGCGGCGGATATCCTTTATATAAGATATGTAGTCCTGAACTATCATTTCGCGGCCTCATTGAGCCCCAGGCCTTCGGCGAGGCTGCGCATCAGGGCGTCGGCCTCCTCGAAAGAGTTGGCGATGCGGCCGTCGAGTATGGCTTCCTTGACCTCTTCCTTGATGATGCCTATGACTTTGCCCGGGCCTATGCCGTAGACTTCCATTATGTGCTCGCCTGTGATGGGGTTCTTGAAGTTGCGAATTTCGTCCCTGGCCTCGACTTCCACCATCTTTTGTTTCACGAGCTCGAAGTTGGACCTTATGCGCGCGACTTTCACGGGGTTTTTGGAGGTGATGTCGGCGTTGCAGAGGAGCATAAGGTCGTCGATGTCGTTGCCGGCCTCGAAAAGGAGCCTTCGCACTGCGCTGTCGGTCACTTCGTCGTCAACGAGGGCTATGGGCCTGAGGTGGAGCTTTACCAGCTTCTGGACGTATTTCATTTTCTCGTTTAGGGGCAGCGAGAGCTTTTTGAAGATGCGTGGGACCATTTTTGCGCCTATCATTTCGTGGCCGTGGAAGGTCCAGCCCGTGGAGGGGTCGTAGCGCTTGGAGGCGGGTTTGCCTATATCGTGCAGGAGAGCGGCCCACCTGAGCCAGAGACAGGGGGCGGTGCGCACTTCTTCGGTGAAGGTGCTGCCGTCGAGCGTAACGCCGTAGTCGTGGAGTTCTCCCCGCTCTATGGCGGCGATTTCCGCTGCTGCGGTATTGTCCAGTACTGAGAGGGTGTGCGAGAAATTCTCCTTGTGCCCGCGACCCTCAACAGTCTCCACTCCTTTGAGCGCAAGCAGCTCAGGGAGAATGTATTGCAGGAGATTGGCCTCGTCCATCAGGCGGAAAGCTTCGGAGGGGCGGGGAGTGATGAGCATTTTGTTCAGTTCCTCCGTGATGCGCTCCTGGGAGAGGATTTTGAGCCTCTCGGCGTTGCGGCGCATCGATTCCAGGGACTCGGGAACTATCGTGAAGTGCAGCTCAGGGGTAGAAAGTTTGGTGGCGAACCTGATGGCCCGGAGCATTCGCAGGGGGTCGTCGCTATAGGTGGTGTCGGGGTCGAGCGGGGTGCGGATGATGCCGGCGGCGAGGTCACGTATGCCGCCGAAAGGGTCCACCAGCTCCCCGAAGTTCTCCTCCTGGAGGCTGAAAGCCATTGCGTTGATAGTGAAGTCGCGGCGCTGCTGGTCGTCCTCGAGGGTGCCGTTTTCCACTATGGGGTTGCGCGATTCCCGTCTGTAGGATTCCTTGCGGGCGCCGACAAACTCGATTTCGTCGCCTTTGTATCGCAGCATCGCGGTGCCGAAGTTCTCGAAGAGGGAGACCTTGGAACCGGTTTTGGCAGCAACCGCTTTAGCGAATTCGAGACCGCTGCCTTCCACGACTATGTCTATGTCGTTGCAGGAGCGGCCCAGGAAGCAATCGCGCACGTACCCGCCTATGACGAATGCGCGCACGCCAGTCTCGCGGGCGGTTTGGGAAACTATCTTGAAAATCGGGCGGTCGAGATGCCCTTCGACTACTGTCATTTGGCTTTCGGTTTATGCAAAAGTAATAATTTTACGCTTATCTTTGTATCAGTATGGATGCCACTCGCAAAATATGGGACCCACTTAGGCGCATCGAAGTCGCACTGACTCCCGAGGAGGAGGTGCGGCAGGCCCTTATCGGCTTTCTTGGCTCTGAGTGCGGCGTGCTGCTTCATCAGATGATGAGTGAGGTGAAGCTGCCTGACGGGCCCGGAGGCAAGGGCAGGAGGGCCGATATAGTCGTTTATGGACGCGGAGGGGAATGCATCTGTGTCGTTGAGTGCAAGCGACCGGGGGTGGAGCTGAGCGCCGTCGTTTTGGAGCAGGCCGTTCGATATAATGCCGCTCTTGGCGCCCGCTGCGTTATAGTCTCAAACGGCTCATCCACGCGCGTCTACGCCCTTCGCGACGGCCGCTGGCAGGGTCTTGACCACCTTCCGTCCTACAGCGAGATGCTGACGTTCTGATTTAGCGTATTCCTTTCAATATAGCTGCGAAGGCAGGCAGATTGGTTGAGCGACCGTTCTTTTGAGAGCGATGCCAACTGCCTGCCTGAGCGTATTGTAGCTGGTTTATTCTTTCGGGGCGGAGAGGCGCTTTGAAAGACTCTCGAAGTCGGAGAACAATTCGCCCTCACTTCCGTCCTGCGACTCCCGGATCTCAATTTTGAGCGCGGGACGGCCAAGGGCAATCCTAATGGCGTCGCAGACCTGGCGCCTCACGATGGGGGCGAGCCAGTCGAATTCCTCGATCTTGCGCTCGTCGATTTCTTTTTCCAGTTCAGCCCTCAGGTGCTCCTTCATTTTGGCGGTGAACTTCTTGGCCGCCTCGTCGTCGGCGGGAGCGAGCTCCATCCCAAGGAGGCTGCGCTTATGGTAGGAGCGGGCTATGTCCCAGGTAATCTGCTTTTTGGAGTATGAGATTAGGCCGGGCTGGAAGTTGGCTAGCTGCAAGGTGTCGGAGTCCTTTTCGTAGCGGAAGCGCACGTCTTCGAGCCTGATGCCGTATTCGGCGCAAATGTCGGCCCTGAGGGCGCCGACGAAGCTGAATATGCCGTTTTTGGAGTCGCGCTCGTAGCTGCGGGTGAAGGAGGTGTCGATTTCGAGCACCGAGAGGTGGAGTATGGGGGAGATGCCGGTGACGTTGAGGCGGCTGCGCGACAGCTCGTCGTATTTTTCCTTGAGGGCGGCGAGTTCGCTTTCGAGCTTCTGCTTCTCCTGCTCGCTTGCTTTGAGTTCTTTCCTGCTGTTTTTTATGAATGCTTCCCAGACGAGGTACGCGATTATGAGGATGAGGAGCAGGATGATAAAGTACTTGAGGGTGGATTCAAGGAACAGCAGGCGTATCAGCGCGGCCGCAATCAGCACCGCCGCCGCTCCCAGAATTATCTTTTTGTATTTAGCTTTCATATCAACTTTTCACTTGCTGGTCTGAGGTGGGGCTCTGCGAATGAGCATTTGCCCGCAGTAGGGTCGCTTTGCGACTGCGAGTGAGCAGAGTCGCCACCTCAGACAACATGCTTCCGCAAATCTAAGAAAAAGGGGGATAAAGAAAAAATTTTGAAATTTTTTGTGTGATTTTTGAGTTTGGCACGCGGCTTGCTATAGGGAGAGTCGAACAGTTTTTTCATAAGAATAGTTTTAAGGTTAATAGATTAGTTTTTGGTTAATTAGTGTTAGATTTGGGAAGAGAAGCTCCGATGTGAATCGGAGCTTTTTCTATTTCCCGGCTTTATATCCTTCGCAGGATTCGAGTTCTGAAGGGCGTGGAGTTCCAGTTCATCTACCATAATGAGATGCATTTCTTCGGGGTAAAGAAGGTGTGGATAGATTCGTACAACAAGGTGCCGTGCTCTGATTTGGAGAAGACGATGATTGACTGCCTGTATATGCCGGCGTATGCCGGGGGCATCATTGAGGTGGCAAAGGCGCTTTGGACGGCCCGGGAGAAGTTGGATTATGGGAAGCTGCTCTCTTATGCCAAGCAGTTTGACAGCCAGGTGGTAATCAAGCGCCTGGGGTATCTGCTGGACAAGCTGGGGATTGAAACGATCATTAACGCGATAAACAATTGATTCTACGTCGTCGAGATTTCCGCGCAATTGGCGCAGTAAAGCGCGATGTTAATAAGTCAAAACTGCCGTCATCCTATTGGGGTGGCGGCAGTTCTATTGGGTTGGTTCACCGGTAATCGGCTATTGAAGCTTCTCCAGCTCTCGGCAGTAGAAGAAAGCTTCGAGGCTGATTTTCTTGATGCGGTTGAGCTTGTTCAGGCTCTGGTCTTCGATGAGGGCGGCGGCCAGCTCGGTGTCCATCTCGGGGCTATAGTGCTTGACCTCATTGGCGCCGGTTTGGATGAGGCGGACCAGGTAGGCCACTTTGGCGGCGTCGCGGATGGCGACGTCGGCGTTGTAGGATTCGGGGATGATGAAGGAGTTGACGCGTCGGGCACCGTCGGCATAGTAGCTGAATTCGGTGCGGTCCAGGGCGCCGCGCAGGCAAATGTTCATCGCGCACTGATAGGTGTCATTCAGGACATCGGCCTGGGTAAGATGGTCCAACTTCCTGTAGCCCAGCTCGATGGGGACGATTTCGGCGTAGGTCTTCCGGACGGCGGAGAGGTCGTCGATGCGGTCCAGGATGGAACTGATGTCGTAGAGCTGCTTCATGATTTCCATGAAGAAGGGGTCTTCGTGCTTGAAGAACGGGATGCCGGTGGTGTGAGGGGCGAAGGCGGTAAGTTTGTCGCCCAGCATATCGGCCAGGCTGGGGCACGGAACCGTAACGGGGTCGCCGTCCTGGATGAGCATCGGACTTGCGATGGGAAGATTTACGACCTGATTGTAGTGTATGTCTTCGTACAGGACGTCCAGCAGGATCTTGTCGGTAGGATGGCCCGACGGGTACGTGACGGCGTAGTGGTATTCGGCGTGGGATTTAGGGACGCCTGTGCGGGAAATACGCTCAATCTCCTCGGCGCCGGTGAAGCCATACTCCTGGCCGAACTTGCCCAGGTATTGTGTGATGTCGGTGCCCGGAGGGCAGACGATATCAACATCGATGGAGAGTCGCCGGGATGTGTCCAGGTGGAGCATCAGGGCCGTACCGCCTTTGAAGATGAAGGGGCAGCCGGACCGGACGAGGGATTCCAGTAGGGA
>CAMYVB010000009.1 GCA_947302175.1 uncultured Bacteroidales bacterium
AGGTCTGGGAGAACGGCGGCGCCGAATCCACCCACGGCGGCGACATCATCACCGTCGACCAGTACGAGAACTTCTGGCTCTCAGTGGACTTCAAGCTCACCAAGGGCGCCAACAGCGGCATCAAGTACTTCGTCCGTCCCGACCTCTACAACGTAGTCGAGGCCTCCGCCATAGGCTGCGAATTCCAGCTCCTGGACGACAAGCACCACGTTGACGCCACCCTCGGCGTCGACGGCAACCGCACTCTCGGCTCCCTCTACGACCTCATCACCGCCGACAAGAGCGGCGCGTGGTACAATGCAGGCCAGTGGAACACCGCCTGGGTCAAGGTCGAAGGCGACCACGTGGAGCACTGGCTCAACGGCGTCAAGATCCTCGAGTACGAGCGCAACTGCCAGATGTTTAACGCTCTCGTGCAGTGCAGCAAGTATAAGAACTGGGAGAACTTCGGTAACCACCGCCAGGGCCACATCCTCCTCCAGGAGCACGGCAACGAGGTCTTCTACCGCAACGTAAGGATAAAGGTCCTGCCTGCCACCGAGCCTGCAGAGCCCGTCGTCGAGACAGCCCCCGTCGCCGACGACAGCTGGACTTCCCTTTTCAACGGCAAGGACTTCGAAGGCTGGCGCAGCGTCAAGGAAGAGGGCTTCCCCACCCAGGGCTGGGCAGTTGAGGACGGCGTTATCGTAGTTAACCCCGAAAAAGACCAGCGCGGCGGCGACATAATGACCGTTAAGGAATACGGCAACTTTATGCTGAGCGCCGAATTCAAGCTCACCGAAAGGGCCAATAGCGGCATCAAGTACTTCATCAACCCCGGCACCTTCAAAGACCCTTCGATAGGCTGCGAATTCCAGGTGCTCGACGACACCCTGCATCCCGACGCCAAACTCGGCGTTAACGGCAACCGCACCGCCGGCTCTCTCTACGACCTCATCCCCGCCTGCAAGCAGGACGCCGGCTTCCAGCTTTACGACTGGAATACGGCCGTCGTAGTCGTCAACGGCGATAAGGTGCAGCACTGGCTCAACGGCGTCAAGGTGGTCGAATACACCCGCAACTGCCAGGAGTTCGACGCCCTCGTGCGCTACAGCAAGTTCCGCCCCTGCGAAGGTTTCGGCAACTTCGAGACCGGCCACATACTCCTCCAGGACCACAAGGACAAAGTCTACTTCCGCAACATAAAAATCAAAGAACTGTAAACTATGACAAAAAGCGCAACCTACGTAAAACTCAACCACAAGGGTCTGTACATCACCCTTGGTCTGATCTTCCTGCTTGCCGTCATGATAGGCAGCTGCACCAAGATGGTGGACAACTCCGAGATCGGCATCAAGTTCAAGAAATTCTCTCTGACCGAGCAGGGCGAACTCGTCTCCACCCAGGTGTCGGGTCTCACCTTCTACAACCCCATCACCACGAAGATCTTCACCTATCCCGTCTATATCCAGAGGGTTGACTACAAGCCCTTCACCGTGACGACAAAGGACGCCGCAGTATTCTCCATGGATCCCCTTCTTGCCTATCAGCTCGACAGGGCCAAGGCCTCCTACGTCTTCAACAAATACCGTCGTTCCCTCCCCGAAATCGAGCAGGGCTACATGCGCACCTGCATCTACGATGCATACCGCATCTGCGCCAACAACTACACTTCCGACGAGCTCATGGGCAACCGCGCCCGTTTCGAGCAGGAAGTGAGGACGATGCTCGAAAAGAGCCTCGGCGATGAAGGCTTCAAAGTGAGTGAGTTCACCTCTCAGATCACCCCTCCCCAGTCCTTGTCCGCTGCCATCGAGGCCAAGAACCAGGCCATCCAGGAGGCTCTGAAGGCCGAGAACCTCGTCAAACAGGCCGAAGCCAACGCCCAAATCGCCATCGCCAAGGCCCGCGGTGAAGCAGAAGCCACCAAGGTCAAGGCCGACGCAGAAGCCTACTACAACCGCACCATTGCCGCTTCCCTTAGCCCCATGATCGTCCAGGAAGACTGGATTGAGAAATGGGACGGCCACCTGCCCGACGTCGTCGGCAACGGCAGCGGCATGATGTTCAACCTCGGCGACCTCAAGAAGCAGTAATCCCTCACCTCTAAACACACAAAAAACCGGGCTGAGTGGCTCGGTTTTTTATCTATCTATTCAGTAGCGAAGGCTAGACCATGCCGGAGAAGCCGAGGAAGGCCATGGCCATGATGCTGACGGTGATGAGGGCGATGGGGAGACCTTTGAAGGCCTTGGGGACCTCATTGCCGGCCAGGTGCTCGCGAAGACCTGCGAAAAGAATCATCGCAACGCCGTAGCCGATGGAAGTGGCCAGGGCATAGACCAGAGCCTGGGGCAGATCGAGCATGTGGGACTCGGCGCCGAAGGTGAACTCCTTGGTAACCACGGTGATGGCCACGCCGAGAACGGCGCAGTTAGTGGTAATCAGGGGAAGGAAGATGCCGAGGGCCTGATAGAGCGAAGGGCTGATCTTCTTCAGCACGATCTCGACTATCTGCACCAGCGAAGCGATCACGAGGATGAAAGCTATGGTCTGCAGGAACTCCAGCTTCAGGGGAACGAGAAGATAAGCGTTCAGCAGGTAAGTCACCAGCGTGGCAAGGGTGATGACGAAGCAGACGGCTCCGGACATACCCGTGGCGGTGCTCAGCTTGTTGGACACCCCGAGGAAGGGGCAGATGCCAAGGAACTGCGCCAGCAGGATGTTATTTACGAATATCGCGGAAATAATGATTGCAAAATACTCCATAAGGCGCTAGGATTTTTTGAGATACTTGTTGAAAATGACCATGAGGTAGCCGAGCACGAGGAAGGCGCCGGGAGCCATCACGAAAGCCAGGACGCCGTCGCCGGGCATGAACTTCCAGCCGAAAGCGGCGCCGCTGCCGAGAACCTCGCGCACAAGGCCGATGACGGTGAGCGACAGGGTGAAGCCGAGACCCACTCCTATGCCGTCCAGGGCGCTCTCCCACACATTGTGCTTGTTGGCAAAAGCCTCAGCGCGGCCGAGGACTATGCAGTTCACGACAATAAGGGGGATGAAGAGACCGAGGGTCGCATAAGCGCCGGGCGTAAAGGCCTGCATGACAAGCTGGAGCACGGTCACGAAAGTCGCAATCACGACTATGTAGACAGGGATGTGCACCTTGTCGGGCACTATGGGAGCAAGCAGGGAAATGGCCATATTGGAAAGCACCAGCACGAAGAGCGTGGCTAAACCCATCTCGAGGCCGTTGATTGCGGAAGTGGTCGTGGCAAGGGTGGGGCACATGCCCAGCACCAGCACGAAGGTCGGATTGTTCTTAATGAATCCGTCAGTAATCAGTGACAATTTCTTTCCCATAATCTACTTCTCCTCTTCTTCTTGAACGTTTGATTCGTCCTTTTTAAGGCTTGCACCGGTGTATGTATCCACCGAAGGAGCGTTGCCCGTAAGGTAGTTGACCAGCGCGACGGCGTTGCTCACTGCAAGAGCGTAAGCGCGCGAAGTGATGGTGGAAGCGGTGATGGCATCGACGTCGCCGCCGTCCTTGGTGACCCAGAGTTTCTTATCGCTTCCGAAGCCCTTGAACTGCTCGCGGAAGTGGGAATCCTTCTCCTGGCACTTGGCGCCGAGACCGGGGGTCTCGTTGCATGTAACGACGGAAGTATTATAGACGGTGCCGTCCGACAGGACGCCGACCATGATGGTCAGGGGACCGCCGAAACCGATGGTCGTGGACTTGACGGCAAATGCAACTTCGTCGCCGTCCTTGGTGGCTGCGTAGAACTCGAAGTTCTTGCCGCCGGTCTCGATAGTCTCATACTCGCCTATCTCTACGCCCTCAGGCAGGACTTCAGCGATTGAGGCCTTCAGGACATTCTCGTTGGCCCTGAGTATGGGCTCGTAGGTCAGGGCGTACACTCCGCCGAGCACGGCTGCGCAGAAAAGGCAGACGAGCGTCAGGCAGAGCACCATGTTCTTAAGTGAAGATTTTGCTGCCATATCCTATGCCCTCCCGTATTTCTTGCCGTGGAACGCCCTGTCGATGAGCGGCACGGTCATGTTCATGAGCAGAATCGCGAAGGAAACACCCTCGGGATAGGAGCCGAAGTAGCGTATCATCATGACGAGGAAGCCTATGCCGAATCCGAACACCACCCCGCCCCAGTTGCTCATGGGCGAAGTGACGTAGTCCGTGGCCATGAAGCAGGCACCGAGAATCAGACCGCCGGAAAGGAGGTTGAACAGGGGGCCGGTGTAGGCAGTGGGATCGACGGCATGGAATATGGCGGCGACAATGGCGACCGTGGCGAATATGCTGAGCGTAATCCAAGGCCTGATGACCTTGCGCACGACGAGGTAGACCCAGCCGGCGAGCAGCGCGAGAGCGGAAATTTCACCTGCGGAACCGCCAATATTATAAAGGAAGGTCTGCACCGAAGCGAGCGCGTCAGCGCCCTCAGCTCCAAGGATATGCACCTGGCCGAGGAGAGTGGCTCCCGAGAATGCGTCAGGCAGGGCGACGAAGCCCTGGGGCGCAGTCCAGTTAGTCATCTGCTGGGGGAAGGAGACCAGGAGGAATACGCGAGCGGCAATGGCGGGATTGAAAACATTCTGGCCGAGGCCGCCGAACGACATCTTGACCACGCCTATGGCGAAAACCGCACCGATGAGCACTATCCACCAGGGGGTGGAGACGGGAAGGTTCATCGCAAGCAAAAGGCCGGTCACAAGCGCGGCACCGGGCGAGAAAATGCCGGGGCGCTTGAGCAAAAACTTAACTATCGCCCACTCTATCAGCACGCAGGAAACGGCGCTGACGGCGAGGATAAGCAGCTCGGCCCATCCGTAGAACAGGACCGAAACCACTATGGCGGGCACAAGGGCAATGACGACGTCCCTCATCAGGGACTCGGTCGATACCGCCGAGTGGATATGCGGATTGGGTGAAACAATGTGTTTGTCCATATATCGCAACTGTTTTTCGTTCAACTATTTGGCGGCTGATTCCGCGGCTTTCGCAGCTTCGGCGGCGACCTTGGCTGCAGCGGCGCGGGCGCGGATGACACCCATCACCTGACCCTTGGCCATGCGTATGTTGTCGAGCAGGGGGATGTTGGCGGGGCAGCTGTAGAGACAGCAGCCGCACTCGATGCAATCCTGCACGGCATTCTTCTCGAGACCTTCCAGGTCGCCCGCGGCATAAAGACGCCTCAGCAGGAAAGGCTCCAGGCCCATAGGGCAGGCCTGGGCGCAGCGGCCGCAGCGTATGCAGAAGCTCTCCTCCCCGCGCTTGGTAGCAGCTTCGGAAAGGTAGAGGATTGACGAGGAGCCCTTTACGGTGGCGGCATCAATATTCGCGATGGCCTTACCCATCATGGGACCGCCGCTAATGAGCTTGGCTGCATTCTCGGGCACTCCGCCGGCCTGCTCCGCGATGTACGACAGAGGCATGCCTATGCGGAAAAGATAGTTGTGCTGCTTCTCCTCGGGGATGCAGTCGCCGGTGATTGTGAGTGTATTGGTAATGAGGGGCTTGTTCTTCTGGACGGCCTCATACACGGCGAGGGCCGTGGCGACGTTCTGTACGACGGCACCCACGCTGATGGGGAGGGCACCCGATCCGACCTGACGCTTCATCACGGCTGCGATGAGCTGCTTTTCACCGCCCTGGGGGTATTTCTTCTTGAGGGTGACAACCTCGATGTCCTTGTAGCCGAGCTCGGCGACGGCTTCGCTCATGGCCTTGATGGCCTCGGGCTTATTCTCCTCTATGCAAATCTTGCAGGGGCAGCCGCCGAGAACCATCTGCATGATGGCCGCGCCGACCACTATCTCGCTGCTCCTTTCGAGCATGATGCGGAAGTCGCTCGTGAGGTAGGGCTCGCACTCTGCGCCGTTCAGGAGCAGGCACTCGGCCTTGGAGCCGGGAGCGGGATTGAGCTTCACGTGGGTGGGGAAAGTGGCGCCGCCGAGTCCCACTACGCCGCAAGCCTTGATCTTATCGAGGACTGCTACGCGGTCGGTGGGGATTTCCCTTACGAGGGTGTCGCTAAGGTCTATGCCCTCCTCCCATTCGTCGCCTTCGACGGCTATTTCGATATGGGGAACGTTGTTGCCTGCGATGTCCTTGCGGGGCTCTATCTTTTTGACCGTGCCGGACACGGGAGAATGGACGAATGCGGAGATGAATCCGCCGGGTTCAGCGAGAACGGTGCCCACCTTGACATGGTCGCCTACGGCCACCACGGGCTTGGCGGGAGCGCCAAGGTGCTGGGCCATGGACACATAGACCGTCTGGGGCAGGGGAAGCACCTCGATGGCGCGGTTGCGGGCTATCTTGCTGTCGTCGGGATGGACGCCGCCTATCTGGAATGTTATCTTAGCCATTGTTCTCCTCCTTTTTAGGCATTAGGGGCTTGGGGAAGTTGATGTCGTGGATGGCTCCGGTGGGGCATTCGGCGACACACTTGCGGCAAAGTTTGCACTTGTTGAAATCGATGTAGGCGAGGTTGTTCTCCACGGTTATGGCCTCGTGGGCGCATACCTTGGCGCACTTGCCGCAGCCTATGCAGGCGGCGGAGCAGGCCTTGCGGGCCACGACGCCCTTATCCTTGTTGACGCAGGAGACAAATACCCTCATGCCGCGTGGACCCTTGTTGCGCAGCTCGATGATGCTCTTCGGGCAGGCCTTGACGCAGGCGCCGCAGGCCGTGCACTTCTGCTCGTCGACTACGGGAAGACCGGTCTTGGGATCCATCGAAAGGGCGCCGAACTGGCAGGCGGCTACGCAGTCGCCGCAACCGAGGCAACCGAAGGGGCAGGCGGTATCGCCGGCGTAGAGGGCGGCCTTGATCTTGCAGGTCTGCGCACCGTCGTAGATGTTGGTGCGGGGACGGTTCGCGCAGCTGCCGTTGCAGCGCACGACCGCGACCATGGGAGCCTTTGCCTTCACTTCATAGCCGAGAATGGCCGCGACCTGCTTCATCACGGGGTCGCCGCCGACGGGGCAGTAATGGTTGTCGAGGTTGGGAGCCTTGACGGCGGAATCGGCGAATGCGCGGCATCCCGCGAATCCGCAACCTCCGCAGTTGGCACCAGGCATGACCTTTTCGACCTCGTCTATCCTGGGATCTTCCTCCACCTTGAATTGCTTCGCGATGAAAAAGAGAATGACCGACAGGAGCAGGCCGAGTCCGGCAAGGATGCCGATGGTCCAAATGAGCGTTGTCGTCATCTTATTTGTCGTTTAATTTATTGATTTCGAATATGTATTCGTTTTTCAGGCGGTCGCGCATGAGCCAGATCGCGAAATAATAGACCGCGACTGCGGCTATGCCGCTTATGCCTGTCACAAGCTCGCTTGCGCCCGAAGCAGACGCCGCTGCGATGGCGATCATGAGCACGACAAGGGGGAATGCATAGGCAATCCACACCGCCTTGTGACCCATGGAGGCCTTCAGGGACACTTCCACCTCCTCGCCTTTCTCATAGAACTCAGAAACGGGAGTGGGCACTATGACTTCCTTCTCCACGGCCTCGGAAACGCCGCAGAGACCGGCTGCGTGGCAACTCGAGCACGCCGCCTGGGAGACTATCTGCACGGTTATGAAATCGGCGGCAGCCTCAAGGACTATTCCTTTATGGGATATTTTTTCTTTTGACATGCTAGTATCCGGGAGGGTTGTCGTATGATGACGGGGCGTAACCGCTGAAGGGGTCGTAGCCGGCCGCATCCTGAGGCGCCTCGTTCATGCCTGAAGGGATGCGGAGGGCCTGGGCGGCGAGGGCCTCGTCGAGCTCGACGAACTTGACCTGCTCGCTCTTGAAGAGCATGGGGATTTCGCCGGTCTCGCCATTGCGATGCTTGGCTATGATGATCTGGGTGACTTCCTTGTCCTCGGGATTCTCCGACAGGCCCACATGTTCGGGACGGTGGATGAAGAGGACCATATCGGCGTCCTGCTCGATTGAGCCGGACTCGCGAAGGTCGCTGAGGACGGGCTTTCCGTTGCCGCCGCTGCGCTGCACGGCATTTCGCGAAAGCTGGGAAAGGGCGATGATGGGGACATCGAGTTCCTTTGCCGTGGCCTTCAGGGTGCGGGAGATGGCGGCGACTTCCTGCTCGCGCATGCCGCGAAGCTCCGAAGGACCCTGCATTAGCTGCAGGTAGTCCACGACTATGAGGCGCACGCCCTTATTCTTCACCAGGGTCTTGGCCTTGGTGCGGAACTCCATAACGGGGATTCCGGGAGTGTCGTCGATGTAGAGGGGGGCCTTGATGAGGTTCTTGAGCTTGACCTCGAGCTGCTCCCACTCGTAGCTCTCGAGCTTGGCGCCGCCTTTAATCTTGTCGGCGCTCAGACCCGACTCGCTGGTCATCAGACGCTTTGCGAGCTGGATGGCGGACATTTCCAGGGAGAAGAAAGCCACGGGCATGTGGTGATCTACGGCAGCGTTGCGCGCAAGGTTGAGCGAGAATGCCGTCTTACCGACCGAGGGACGGGCGGCGAGGATAATGAGGTCGGACTTCTGCCAGCCCTGGGTGATGCGGTCGATGGAAGGGAAACCGGAGGGGACGCCGTTCAGACCGGTGCGGCCCTGCATCTCCTGGATGTCGTCCATCGCGGTATTGATGATGGAGCCAATATCCTGGACTTCCTTCTTGACGTTGTTCTGGATGGCGGCATAGACCTTGGTCTGGGCCATATCTATGAGGTCGTCCACCTGAACGGAGTCGTCGTAGGAGCTTTTCAGGATGTCGTGGGAAGCGGTTATAAGGTCTCTCTGGATGGTTTTCTGCTTGAGTATCCTTATGTAGTACTCCATGTGCGCGGCCGCGCCGACCTTCTGGGAGAGGCCGGCAAGGTAGGCTGCGCCGCCCACGGCTTCAAGGCTGTCGCTTTCCCTGAGCTTGGTGCTTACGGTGATGATGTCTATAGGGGCGTGCTCGTTGACAAGGGCCGTCATAGCCGAGAAAATCATCTGGTGGCGCTTGTCGTAAAAGCACGCGCTCGTCAGCGAGTCCATCGCCTCGTCTATCGTGGCGGGCTCGATGAGCATCGCCCCCAGTACGGCCTCTTCAACATCAAGAGCCTGAGGGGGTTTGTTACCCATCTCAAGCCCTATGGTCTCCAGGTCGGGGGACTGGTCCTTCTTTCTGCCGGCCGGCCTTTCCTTGGTCTGGGGCATAACGGAAGTGTATTATTCAGCAGTGGGATCCACTATGATGCGGCCGCAGTGCTCGCAGATAACGAGCTTGTTGCCGCTGGAAATCTCTATCAGACGCTGAGGAGTGATGGTGTTGAAGCAGCCGCCGCAGGAGTCGCCGTCGAAAATGGGGACTACTGCGAGGTGGTTGTGGACGCTGGCGCGAATGCGCTCGTAGGCGCTCATGGTGCGCTTGTCGATCTTGGAGGCGAGGCTGTCCCTGCGGGCGCGGAGCTTCTCCTCTTCGCCGGAGGTGGAAGAAACGATGCCTTCGAGCTCTTCCTTCTTGGCGGCGAGGTCCTCGGAGCGGATTTCGAGCATGCGGGTGATGTCCTCGATCTTGGCGCGGCGCTCCTCGATGGCTACGCGGGTGTCGCCGATGTTCTTGACTGCGATCTGGCGCAGGAGGTCGAGATTCTCGATTTCCTTTTCGAGGGAGTCGTACTCGCGGCTGTTGCTGATATTGTCGAGGCGGGCCTTGTACTCGTCTATCTGGGCGTCGTACTCGACGATGTTGTTCTTATTGAGCTCGATGGACTCCTGATAGCCGGCGATCATGGTCTGGGACTTTTCGATCTTGGCCTGCATGGCGGCGACCTCTTCTTCAAGGGCGGCAACCTCGGCGGGCAGTTCGCCCCTGAGCTGGACTATCTTCTCTATTTCGTTGTCGGAACGCTGGAGTTCGTAGAGTATCCTGACTTTCTCGCGCACGCCCTCGGCGTCCTCCGCGAAGGATTTCTGCAGGGATACGAAAGTCTCCCTTTCGTCGATGGGAGTCTCGATTTTCTTGGTTTTGCTGGTGGCCATATGTATCTAGATATATTTTATCGGGTTACTGTCTTGCAGCGCCTTGCTGACATGAACGGCAAAGTTAGGAAATTTTTTCCGTAAGTGGGAAAATAAAACATCCACAATCTCAACTTCGCTCTCAAAATGACCGATATCGGCGACGGCGAAGCCGGGGGCGGTGAAAAAATGGTGGTACGACACGTCGCCGCAAAGGTAGAGCTGGGCGCCTGCAGCGCGGGCAGCGTCCATGAGCGACTGCCCCGACCCGCCGCACATTGCGATGCGGCTGACGGGGACGCCGGGGTCGCGCGAAGCGCGTATCATCTTGAGCCCGAAAGCGCTTTTGACGAGCGCGAGGGCCTGCTCGTAGCTAAGGGGAGAAGGAAGGTCGCCTACCATGCCGAGGCCGTAATTCCCGTCTCCTTCCGGCTCCAGGATGCTGATATTCTGCAGCCCGAGGCGCGAGGCCATTGCACCGCTCACTCCCCCTGGCACCTTATCGGCCGTGGTGTGGGCGGCATAAACGGCAACGCCCGCCCTGACCGCCTTGATGATGGTAAGGCCTACAGGATCTTCGGGGGTAATCCTCTTGATGCCGCCGAAAATGAGGGGGTGATGGGTCACGACCATGTTGCAACCGCTCGCTACCGCCTCGTCCACGAGCTCGGGAGTGCAATCAAAGCCTATCATGACGCCGGAGACTTCCTGAGAGGGAGAGCCTACGCTCAGGCCGCTGTTGTCCCACTGCTCCTGTATTGAAAGCGGGGCGAACTCTTCGATCGCTGCAGCTATCTGTGAAACCTTCATAGTCCTGCCCTCACGTCTTCGAGTTTGCGGCGTATTTCCTTCAGGGAATCCAGGACGCGCACTTTGCGGTCCACGGCGCTGCGGTCAGTGGCCATCTGCGCGGCCGCACCGTCCAGGGTGAGACCCTTGGTCTTAACCAGGTAATGCACCTTTTTCAGCGTTTCGATGTCGTCAGCCGTGTAGAGACGGTTGCCCTTGGCGTTGCGGTTAGGCTTGATGTATTTGGTGAAGGTGTTGGACCAGTAGCGCACGAGGGAAGTGCTTTCCCCGAGCATCTCGGCGGCTTCGCCAATTGTATAGTAGAGCTTTTCCATATCGAAAAGGATTAGTCGAGCGATTGACCCGTGTTGACCGACATGTAGAGCATGTTGGTGTACTCGTAGGGGGTGACGGAGGCGAAGAAATGGTGGACGGGATCGAGCAGGACTCCGTCGCGGAGCACCTCGTAATGGAGGTGGGGGACAAGCGAATTGCCGCTGGAGCCCACTTCCGCTATCTTGGTGCCGGCCTTGACGCTCTGGCCGAGGTGCACCGAAATGTCGCCGAGATGGCAGTAACGGGTCACGTATCCCCCGTCGTGGGTTATTTCCACGACGTTTCCTTCACCCTTGAAGCTCCTGCGCACCAAGCTCACCCGCCCCGCAGCCGAGGCATAGACTGCGGCGCCCTGGGAGGCGATGATGTCGAGCCCGTCGTGGCGGGCCGTAACCTTGAGGAAAGGATTCATCTTCTCGCCTATGGAGGCGCCAACCTGCACGTACGACAAGTCAGCAACAGGCATGTAGAGGGGAGGCAGGGACGCCCCGGGAGCGCAGTATTTCTCGTGAGACGCCTTCATCAGGGAGTCAATTCTGCTTGAAGCGGCGAGCAGGGCGTCCGCCTTGGCGGCGGTGAATTTGACTATTTTCCTGTCGGGGATGGTATCTGACGAAAGGAAATCGGTCTCGCCCACGGGATCGAGGCCCGGAGCTTCGGCATAGAAGATGTCTTTGTATATCCTTGCATCCTTGACCTGGAGGCCGCTCAGCACGGTTTCGACAAGGGCTTCGTCCCTTAGCATGCCGGGGAAAATCTTTTCGTAGAGGCGGTTCTCGCTCTTCATCTGCTTCTCGCTGTCGGTGCTGACAAGGAGGGCCACAATCGCATAGTAGATGGCGGCGACGAGCACCGAAAGAAGGAAGTACTTCACCACGACGAGCACGAAGCCCCAGAAGGTGCGGTTCGCCTTCTTGACTGCCGATATGACGTTTCCCTGCCTGCTCATCTCTTTGTCCTCGCTTTAAAACCGGATTTAAGCATCGCGGGTGATTCCTCCTCCCGTTTCTGCACCATGGCGGCGTACTCTTCTTTACTCACCGACAGGTCATAGTAGTTGGCGGGGTTGACCTTGTTGCCACGGTAGATGACCTCGTAATGCAGGTGGTCGCCCGTGGACTTGCCGGTGCGCCCTATGGCTCCTATGCACTGCCCGCGCTTGATTTGCATGCCCTCGGTCACGAAGACCTCGCTCATATGCGCGTACATGGTCTGGTAGCCGAAACCGTGGTCGATCACGACCATGTTGCCATAGCCGAAGAACTGGAACTTCACGGACTCGATTACACCGTCGCCGGTCGCGTAGATGGGAGTGCCCTTCTTGGCGGCGAAATCCACGCCCATGTGGCGCCTCAGACCGCCGTAAACGGGGTCTGTCCTCACGCCGAAAGTACTGGAAATACGATAGTTACGCGTATTGGGATCTATGGGGGGGATATTGGGGATGCTGGACGCCATGTCCCCCGCCCTCTTCGAAAGGGCTTCCACTTCGTCGAAAGACTTCAGCTGGACATAGGTCCTCTTTTTGAGCTCTTCGAGGCGTATGTAGTTCTCCCTGAGGCGGCTGTTGCGGCCTATCTCGGAAAGCACGTCAAAATCGCCCTCGTACTCCCCCGCTCCGGTAACGGCGCTCCGGGGAATCTCGGACATACCGAAAATGGAACGGTAGACGTCGCTATTCCTAAGCTCGAGGTCCTCGAGGATCTCTTCGCAGCGGTCCATATCCCTGGAGAGGACGGCGACCTTCGCGTTCCACGCCGCGTTGGTCTTTTTCAGCAGGGCTGCCTTGGGCGTGTCGAGACCGAGGAAAATGAAAAGGAACCAGAAATATAGTACCGCCAGGGCGACGCTCGCGAGGAAAATCAAACTGTACCGCACCAGTCTTCTCCTGGGCGGTTCTGTGGAGATCTCGTACAAGAGAGTCTCCGGATTGATTCTCATATTCGGATTGTCCGGCATAATTGAAGGCTTTAGCCTGGCTCAAGATGCAAATATACCTCTTTTTTTATTTTTTATGCTAATTTTGCAGGTTCGCTTGAAAATCAGAACGACTATGACATCGAAAGAAATACGCCGGAAGTTCCTGGACTTCTTCGCCTCCAAAGGCCACACTATCGTCCCTTCAGCCCCCATGGTGGTCAAGAACGACCCCACGCTCATGTTCACCAACGCGGGGATGAACCAGTTCAAAGATTATTTCCTCGGCAACGCCACTCCCCCCTTCAAGCGCGCCACCGACTCCCAGAAGTGCCTCCGCGTCAGCGGCAAGCACAACGATCTCGAGGAAGTGGGCCACGACACCTACCACCACACGATGTTCGAAATGCTGGGCAACTGGAGTTTCGGCGACTACTTCAAGGCCGAAGCTATTGACTGGGCCTGGGAGCTCCTCACCGAAGTCTACAAGATAGACAAGAGCCTGCTCTACGCCACCGTATTCGAAGGCGCCGCCGAAGACGGCACGACCCTCGACACCGAGGCTCAGGAAGCCTGGCGCAAATACCTCCCCGAGGACCACATACTCCTCGGCAACAAGCACGACAATTTCTGGGAAATGGGCGACACCGGCCCCTGCGGTCCCTGCTCTGAAATCCACATCGACATCCGCACCCCCGAGGAGAAAGCCGCTAGCGGCATCCCCGGCCGCGAGCTCGTCAACAAGAGCGACCCCCACGTCATAGAAATCTGGAACCTGGTCTTCATGCAGTTCCAGCGCTTCGCCGACGGCCATCTTGAGCCCCTCCCCGCCAAGAACATCGACACCGGCATGGGCTTCGAGCGCCTCTGCGCCGTTCTCCAGGGCAAGAATTCCAACTACGACTCCGACGTCTTCACCGGCATGCTCGGCCGCATCGAAGAGTTCAGCGGTCACAAGTACGGCGAAAGCGCCGAGACAGACGTCGCCATGAGGGTCATCGCCGACCATATCCGCACAATCGGCTTCTCCATCGCCGACGGCCAGCTCCCCGGCAACGTCAAGGCCGGCTACGTCATCCGCAGGATCCTTCGCCGCGCCGTTCGCTACGGCTACACCTTCCTCGGTTTCACCGAGCCCTTCCTCTGCCGCCTCGTGCCCCAGCTCCTGTCCGACATGGGCGAAGCCTATCCCGAGCTCGTCGCCCAGAGCAAGCTTATCGAGAGCGTCATACGCGAAGAGGAAGTTGCGTTCCTCAAGACCCTCGACCGCGGCATCAGCCTGATGGACGAGTATATGAAGCGTTCGAAAGACACACGCGTAATCGCAGGCCCCGACGCCTTCAAGCTCTACGACACCTACGGATTCCCCATAGACTTGACGCAGCTCATCGCCTCCGAGCACGGATTCACCGTCGACCTCGAGGGCTTCAACGTGGAGCTCCAGAAGCAGAAGGACCGCGCCCGCGGCGCCACCGCCAACGAGTTCGGCGACTGGGCCGAGTTCCACCCCGGCAAGTGCGAATTCACCGGCTACGACTCCACCACCGTCGAGGGCGCCCTGCTCCTCAAGCAGCGCACCGTCAAGCAGAAGAATAAGGAAATGCTCCAGCTCGTCTTCGACCGCACCCCCTTCTACGGCGAAATGGGCGGCGAAATAGGTGACACCGGCACCATCACCTCCGCCTCCGGCGAAACCATCAGGATACTCAACACCATCAAGGAGAACGACCTGACCATACACGTTGCCGAGCGCTTCCCCGCAGACCCCGAAGGCACTTTCACCCTCAGCGTCGACGCCGCCCGCAGGCAGAAGATAGCCAATAACCACAGCTGCACCCACCTGATGCACCAGGCCCTCCGCGAAATCCTCGGCACCCACGTCGAGCAGAAAGGTTCGTACGTCACCGACAAGGCCCTGCGCTTCGATTTCTCCCACTTCGAGAAGCTCTCCGACGAGCAGATCGCAGCCGTCGAGCGCCGCGTCAACACCCTCATCCGCGAGAACATCGCCCTTCGCGAAAAGAGGGACGCCACCATGGACGAGGCCCGCGAAATGGGCGCCATGGCCCTCTTCGGCGAAAAGTACGGCGACAAGGTCCGCGTCGTCAGCTTCGGCCCCAGCGTTGAGCTCTGCGGCGGCTGCCACACTTCCGCCACCGGCAACATAGGTCTTTTCAAAATCCTTAGCGAAGGCGCCATAGCAGCTGGCGTGCGCCGCATCGAAGCCATCACCGGCGAAGAGGCGGAAGAGTTCGTGCTCAATCTCCAGGGAATGATGCGCGACGCCCGCGCCTTCTTCAACAACGCCCCCGACCTCGGCGGCGCAATACGCAAGATGATAGACGAGAACGCCGTCTACAAGAAGCAGGCTGAGGAGTTCGCAAAGCAGAAAGCCGCGCAGCTCGCCCGCACCCTCGCCGACAAGGCCCGGGAAATCAACGGCGTCAAGGTAATCGTCGTAAGCGACTCTGCCCTCAGCGGCGCCGATCCCGCAATGCTTCGCAACGCAGCCCTCACCCTCCAGAAAGAGCTCAAGGGCACGGCCCTTATCGCAGCATACGAATTCGAAGGCAAGCCTCAGCTTATGCTCATGTACTCCGACGACCTCGTCGAGGCAGGCCGCAACGCCGGCAAGGACATACGCGAAGGCGCCAAGTTCATCCAGGGCGGCGGCGGCGGCCAGAGCGGTCTCGCCACTGCCGGCGGCAAGAATGTTGCAGGTCTGAAGGACGCACTCGAAGCTCTCAAGGAAGTAGCCACGAAGTAAGCTTCATCCCGGATGAAAAGGATAGACCGTTTCATACTCACCTCCTTCATCGGGCCGTTCCTGGCGATACTTTTCGTCGTCATGTTCGTCCTGATGATGCAGTTCCTGTGGCTCTACATTGACGAGCTCATAGGCAAGGGACTGAGCATGGGCGTTATCCTCGAATTCCTGATGTGGGGCGGCTGCACCATCATCCCCATGGCCATGCCGCTTGCCACCCTCCTTTCGTCGATGATGACTATGGGCCTGATGGCCGAGCACAACGAGCTCATAGCCCTCAAGTCCGCGGGCATCTCAGTGCTCCGCGTCATGAAGCCCATCATCTACGCATCAGCCGTCATTACTATCCTGGCCTTCTTTGCCAACAACAATCTCGTCCCCCACGCCTACAACAAGATCTACACCCTGAGGGACGACATCCTGAAGACCAAGGAAGAGATAAAAATCCCCCCGGGAACCTTCTACGACGGCATCGAAGGCTATGTGCTGAGGGTCGACGAGAGCGACGAAAAGACCGGCATGATGCACGGAATCATGGTCTACGACCACACCCGCGGCCGCGGCAACTCCGCCACCATACTCGCCGACTCCGCCACTCTGACGATGTCCAAGGACAAGGACTATCTCACCTTCACCCTCTACAACGGCACCAACTACCAGGAGGACAACACGATGAAATACAGGGACACCTCCCTGCAGCTCCAGCGCGTCAAATTCGCCCGCGAGGAGCTCATCATCTCCCTCCAGAATTACGCCTTCGAGAAATCCGACTCCGCCCGCTTCTCCGACCAGATCATGGCCATGGACATAGCGCAGCTCAGGGTGGAAAAGGACTCCCTGCGCAAGGTCGGCGAGCACACGCATGAGATGCAGCTCACCCGCCTGATGAACAGCGGAATCCTCGCGAAAAACAACCAGCTGGACACCTCCTTCACCAAGCGCGGGTTCAGCAACTACTCCCACCCCGACTACCTCAAGTGGGACAGTCCTTCCGACGAAATCGAATCCCTGCATACCGCCTCCGAGAACGCCAACCAAATGGTCTCCCTCGTGACTTCATTCTCCAGGGATTCCAACGAATATCTCTTCTACCTCAGGAGGGCCGACCTCGAATTCCTCAGGAAATTCGCCGTGGCGCTCGCCTGCTTCATCATGTTCTTCATCGGGGCCCCCATAGGCGCCCGTGTGCGCAAGGGCGGTCTCGGAGTGCCTGCCATCATCTCCGTCCTGTTCTTCGTCCTCTACTACATAGTGGACATCACAGGCAGCAAACTTGCCAAAGACGGAGCCGTGGCTGCAGCGGTGGGCGCTTTCATCTCCTTTGTAGTACTGATTCCTATAGGCTTCCTCCTCACGAGGCAGGCCGTCAACGACTCTTCCATTTCCAGCTCCGAGAGCCTCAAACTGCGCATACGCAGGCTTTGGAGACAATTCATCGGCATGATTAGGAAACCCCGCATCGTCTATATGGGCACGCCCGAGTTCGCCGTCGCCCCTCTCGAAAGACTCCTTTCCAACAAGAAATATAAGGTGGTCGGCGTTGTCACCGTGGCCGACAAGCCGGGCGGCAGAGGCCTTGGCATGAGCGAGAGCGCCGTCAAGAAATACGCCGTATCGAAGGGCCTTCCCGTCCTCCAGCCCGTGAAGCTCAAGGATCCCGAATTCCTCGCTTCGCTCAAAGCCCTGAAAGCCGACATTTTCGCAGTCGTGGCCTTCAGGATGCTCCCCGAGGAGGTCTGGTCCATGCCAAGGCTGGGCACTTTCAACCTCCACGCAGCTCTGCTGCCCCAGTACCGCGGCGCCGCTCCCATCAACTGGGCCGTCATCAACGGCGAAGCCCTGACCGGCGTCACCACCTTCATGATAGATAAAGACATCGACACGGGCGGCATTATCCTGCGCGAAGACTACCACATCGGTCCCGCTGAGAATGCCGGCAACGTCCACGACGCCCTGATGTCCATGGGTGCCGACCTCGTTGAGAGGACCGTTGAGGGCATAGTTGAAGGCACGGCCGAAATCCGCGTCCAGAAGAGCTATATCCAGGGCTCCGAAGTGCTCCATGCCGCACCCAAGCTCCGCAAGGAGCTCTTCCACATCGACTGGGCCGACACTTCCCGCCACATTTTCAATCTCATACGCGGTCTGAGCCCCTATCCCGGTGCTTATACGGAGCTCACTGACGGAGCTTCCGCCCCCGTCCAGCTCAAGGTTTTCGAGGCTTCCGTCATGCAATACGACGGCCCCGAAAAGCCCGGAGAGCTCATCTCCGACGGCAAGAGCCTGCTTGCCGTAAGGACCCTGGACGGAGCCGTCAAACTCGAGAGCGTCCAGATGGCCGGGAAGAAGCGTATGGAAGCCAGAGCCTTCCTTGCAGGTTTCCGAAACCCCGCCTCCTTCCATTGCACCCCCGGCACTTCCAAGGAGGAAATCTCCCGCGTAAGGGCCCTCGAAAACGCCTGACCTGCAATGGCTTCAGCAGTAATAGTTTGCAACGGAGAATTCCCCAGGAAGGAATATCCCCTGTACCTTCTTCGCAGCGCCGGGTCTGTCATTTGCTGCGACGGCGCTCTCTCCGCGCTTGAGAAACGCGGCATCGTGCCTGACGTAGTAATCGGCGACATGGATTCCGTCTGCCCAAGGGCTCTGGGGCGTTTCCCCGGAAAAATAATCAAGGTCTCCGAGCAGGACGACAACGACCTTGCCAAGGCCTTCGCCTATCTGATGTCTTCCTCTCCCCTGCCGGATGAAGTCCACATCCTTGCCGCCACCGGCCTTCGCGAGGACCACACCCTCGGCAATTACGGGCAGCTCATGGAGTTCGAGAAAAAGTACCGCCTCCAGAAAAAGGGCATAGCCGTCGATATGGTTTCCGACCGCACCAGCGCCTTCGTCATAAGCGACAGTTGCGAACTCTTTGTCGGGGGGGGCCGCAGCGTTTCTATTTTCACTCCCGACCCTTCGCTCAGGATAAAGTCTTCCGGACTTGAATACCCCACCGACGATGTCGTTTTCGACAACTGGTGGAAAGCAAGCCTTAACCACGCAGTCGCCGACAGCTTCACCCTTACCCTCTCCCACTCCGCCCCCGTCCTCCTCATCCTCGGCTAATCCCGGTCCCTGAATGGCCCCTGAATGGTCCCTGAATGGTCCCTGAGCTTGTCGAAGGGCTTGTCGAAGGGCTTGTCGAAGGGCCGGTTGTTTCGACAGGCTCAACAATCGTAGTCGAAGGGCCGGTTGTTTCGACAGGCTCAACAATCGCAGTCGAAGGGACGGCACTCGGCGTTTGGCGTAATTGCCCGATTTTTGCTAACTTGCGATGTTTTTGAAAGGACAACTACGAATGTTACGAACACTTAGAATCGTTTTGGCAGCGCTGTTCTTTATCGGGACGACACTGCTGCTTGCCGGCATAGGCGCCGGATGGTGGGGATGGATGGCCAAGGTCCAGTTCATGCCCAGCCTTATGAGGGTCATCGGGAGCGCCACCCTGCTCAACATAGCCATACTGGGAGGCATCCTGCTGCTCACTTTGGTTCTCGGGCGCATATACTGCTCTGTCATTTGCCCTCTGGGCGTATGGCAGGACATAGTAAACTGGCTTAGCGCCAGAAGGAAGAAGCATCGCCGCCGCTTCAGTTTCAAGCCTGAAAACAAGTGGCTGCGCTATATTTTCTGGGCCTTCTATGTCGCGGCCCTCGTGTTCGGCGTCCAGGTCGTTGTGTCCCTGCTTGCACCGTACAGCGCCTGGGGAAGGATAGTGAGCACCGCTCTCAACCCCCTTGGAGCCGGCACTGCGCTGATTATTGTCGCTGTCGTGACTTTACTTGTCACGGGCGTTCTCGCTTGGGTTGGCGGCAGGACTTACTGCAACACTTTCTGCCCCGTGGGCACGACGCTGAGCTTTTTCTCCCGTTTTGCCATTTTCCGTCCCAGGATTGACGCCGAGGCTTGCACCGGCTGCCGCATGTGCGAGAAGGGCTGCAGGAGCTCCTGCATCGATATTAAGAATAAGACTATAGATTACAGCCGCTGCGTGGATTGCTTCGACTGCGTGGATAACTGCAAGTTCGGAGCGATGTCGTTCGGGACAGGAAAGGACAAGCCTCAGGCTGATTCCAAGGGGCGCCGCGCGTTCCTTGCAGGATCGGCGCTGGCGCTTACCTCGCTGACGCTGAAGGCGCAGGAGCAGAAGCTCGACGGCGGCCTTGCCCCTATCGTGCCGAAACGCACCCCTGAGCGCACGGAGCGCATAGTGCCCCCCGGAGCCGGGAGCGCCAAGGATTTCCATGCCCGCTGCACGGCCTGCCAGCTCTGCGTGGACAGCTGCCCCAACGGTGTCCTTCGCCCGAGCACAGACCTTGACCACTTCATGCAGCCTGAAGCTTCGTTCGAAAAGGGCTACTGCCGCCCCGAGTGCTCAGCCTGCTCGCAGGTCTGCCCCGCCGGCGCCATACTGCCCGTCACCCCCGAGGAGCGCACGCAGATCCACGTCGGCGTCGCCTCGGTCAATACCGAACTCTGCGTTGCCGTGACCGACGGTGTGCAGTGCGGCAACTGCGCCCGCCACTGCCCCGCCGCCGCAATCACTATGGTCAGGCTCAATCCCGAGGATGACCTATCACCCCTTGTGCCCGCCGTGCTCGAAGAAAAGTGCATAGGCTGCGGAGCATGCGAATATCTCTGCCCTTCGAGGCCCTTCAGCGCAATTCACGTCAACGGTTTGAAAATACACATCAATGGATAGGAGAGATTTTATTAAGGCTTCCGCAGCATCGGCGGCGGCAATAGGCCTTGCATCATGCACAGACGGCCACAAAGAGGGCACCGTTAAGCAGCAGACTGAAATTGAAGGCGAAATGACCTACCGTCCCAACACCGACGGCAGCGACAGCGTGTCGCTTCTAGGCTACGGCTGCATGAGATGGAAGATGAAGACTCTCGAGGACGGCAGCCAGGTCGTGGACCAGGACAATGTCAACGAACTTGTGGACTACGCCATCGCCCACGGCGTCAACTACTTCGACACTTCGCCCGTGTACCTCCAGGGCCAGAGCGAGCAGGCGGCGGCAACAGCCCTCCTGCGCCACCCCCGCGACAGCTACTACATCGCGACCAAGATGTCCAATTTCTCCAACGCCGGCAAGGAAGCGAGCCTTAGGATGTATCACCGCTCTTTCGAAATCTTCCAGACCGACCACATGGACTACTACCTGCTCCACTCGGTGAGCGGAGAGGCGGACTTCAAGAGGCGTTTTTTCGACAACGGCATTCTGGACTTCCTTCTCGAAGAGCGCCGCAAAGGCCGCATACGCAACCTTGGCCTGTCGTTCCACGGCCCCGTCGAAGGCTTCGACTACCTCGTGTCCCTCCACGACAAGTACCACTGGGACTTCGTCCAGATACAGATGAACTACGTGGACTGGAACCACGCTACCGGCCGCAACGTCAACGCCAGCTACCTCTACTCAGAGCTCGACAAGCGCGGCATTCCCGTAGTCATAATGGAGCCCCTTCTCGGCGGCCAGCTCGGCAACCTTCCCACACCCGTGGCCAGGCGCCTCAAGGAAATGGAACCCTCGAAAAGCGTCGCATCCTGGGCCTTCCGCTTCTGCGGCACTTTCCCCCGCGTCATGACCATCCTGAGCGGCATGGTCTATTACGAGCACCTGCATGACAACCTTATGAACCTGAGCGGCCTTAAGCCCCTCACCGGGCAGGAGCTCGCCACACTCGAGGAACTGGCCGTCGCCATCAGGCAATTTCCCTTGATCCCCTGCACAAGCTGCAACTACTGCATGCCCTGCCCCTACGGCATAGACATACCCGGTATATTCAACCACTACAACGCCGCAGTCAACGACGGAGCCCTGCCCGAAAGCAGCGCCCAGAAAGACTTTAAGCGCCTCAAGCGAAAATACCTCACCTCATACGACAAAGCCATCGAGTCCGCCCGCCAGGCCGACCATTGCATCTCCTGCCGCCAGTGCATTTCCCACTGCCCGCAGCGCATCCGCATACCCGGCGAACTCGCACGCATAGACAATTACATAGAAAAACTTAAGCAAGAAACATTATGAAAAAGACCCCGGCAGCGGCCCTGACCCTGCTTTTTACCCTTTCCTGCACTATGGAAAATCCCCTTCTTACTGAATCCCCCCTGCCTTACGGTGCCCCGCAGTTCGACAAAATACGCACCGAGCACTATATGCCCGCCTTCGAGCAGGGCATCAAAGAGGCCAAGGCTGAAATCGATGCGATAGCATCCAACCCCGAGCCCCCCACTTTCGAAAACACCATCGAGGCCCTCGAGCGCTCCGGCAAGACCCTCGACCGCGTGAGCGGCATATTCTACAATCTCCTCGAAGCCGACACCAACGAGGAAATGCAGGCCATCGCCGAGGAAATCTCGCCCAAGATGACCGAGTACTCAATGTACGTCTCTCTCAACGAGCCCCTCTTCCAAAGGATCAAGGCCGTCTATGAGCAAAGGGAAACGCTCGGTCTCGAACAGGACCAGCTCAAGCTCCTCTGCGACACCTTCAAGAGTTTCGAAAGGTCGGGCGCCAACCTTTCCCCCGAAGCCAAGGAGGAATACAGCAAGCTCTCCGAGGAGCTGTCGCTGCTTACTCTCCAATTCGGCAAGAACGTCCTTTCCGCCACCAACGCCTACACCCTCGACATCACAGACGAGGCTCTCATAGCCGAACTCCCCGGCTTCGTCAAGGAAGCCGCCGCAGAGAACGCCAAGAGCCGCGGCAAGGAAGGCTGGACCTTCGACCTGTCCTACCCCAGCTACTCCGCCTTCATGCAGTACAGCTCCAACCGCGAGCTCAAGAAGCAGATATACATGGCCTACAACAGCAAGGCCCTAGGCGGTGACTTCGACAACACGGGCATAGTGCGCGACATCGTCGTCGGCAGGGCCCGCATGGCCAATCTCCTCGGCTATGACACCTACGCCGAATATGTGGCCGAAGACCGCATGGCAAAGACTCCCGAGACCATAGCACGCTTCCTCGACGGCCTGCTCAAGCCCTCCCTTCCAAAGGCAAAGGAAGAAGTCGCAGCTCTTCTCGACTACGCCCGCAGCCAGGGTTTTGAAGACTCCGTCCTGCAGCCCTGGGACTTCAGCTACTGGTCCGAGCAGTACAAGGACGCCCACTACAATCTCGCAGACAGCCTCCTCAAGCCCTATTTCCCGCTTGATAAATGCATAGACGCGGTGCTCGGCCTCGCCGGCAATCTCTACGGCCTGCAGTTCACCGAGCGCAAGGACATCCCCGTCTATCATAAGGACGTAAAAGTCTATGACGTCACCGACGCTTCCGGCCGCCACATGGCCCTCTTCTATGCAGACTTCTTCCCCCGCGAGAGCAAGAGGGGCGGAGCCTGGATGACCGAATTCCGCGGCCAGAGCATAGTGGACGGCGTCGAGCAGCGTCCCTTCGTGAGCATAGTGACCAATTTCACCAAACCCACCTCGACGTCTCCTTCGCTTCTCACCCACTACGAGCTCACCACTTTCCTGCACGAGTTCGGCCATTCTCTGCACGGCATGCTCGCAGAAGGACGCTACAGCTCCCAGACCGGCACCAACGTAGCCACAGACTTCGTTGAGCTGCCTTCCCAGATCATGGAGAACTGGGGCTACGAAAAGGAATTCCTTGAGCCCTTCGCTGCTCATTACCAGACCGGTGAGCCCATCCCCGCCGAATACATAGAGCGCATCGCTGCTGCTAAGAACTATCTTGCCGCATACCTACAGGTACGCCAGCTTCATTTCGGCATACTTGACCAAGCATGGCACACCCTCAAGGAAGTGCCTCAGCAGGATGTAGAGACTTTCGAGAAGAGCGTCCTTACGCCCATCAGCGTCATGCCTTCCGTGCCCGGCACATGCATCTCCACCTCCATCACACACCTCTTCTCCGGCGGTTACGGAGCCGGTTACTACTCTTACAAATGGTCGGAAGCCCTCGAGGCCGACGCTTTCAGCTATTTCCAGGAAACAGGTCTTCTTGGCGGCGAAGCTGCCGACAGCTTCCGCGAAAACATCCTTTCAAAAGGCAGCACCGAAGACGAGGCCGTGCTCTACCGCCGCTTCCGCGGCCGTGACCCCGAGCCCGACGCCCTGCTTAAAAAACTTGGCATAATTTAGTATGACACATATCAGAATAAGCCGCATACTCGCGGCTCTTTCGCTGCTACTCTGCCTCACTTCATGCGAGTGGTTCAAGGGTGGCGATGATGAAAAGGGGCCCAACTACGAGACTTGGAAGTCAGTCGGCTACTTCGGAGCCAATTTGATGAACACCTACTACCTCTGGGAGGAAGAAGTGGGCGCCGACATCCAGGAGTGGATGTCCAGGCGCGGCTACGTGGATCCGATAGAGACCGTAGCTGACATACGCTACAAGGAAAACGGCAAGGACTATGACCGCTGGACCGAGATGTTCAATGACATCGAATCCGTCGAAGACACCTTCCAGGGAGTCAGCACCACCTACGGCTGCAGCATCGTCCTCAAGATGTGGTCGCAGGATCAGGTAGTCGCCGTAATTACCCTTGTCTACCCCGGCTCCCCTGCAGCAAATGCCGGACTCAAGAGGGGTGACATTGTTTTCACGGTCGACGGAAAGGCCATGAATACTTCAAACTACTATGATCTTGTCACCTCGCACTTCCTCTACAGCCCTTCGTGCAGGATAGGCGTAAGCCGGACAGGGTCCGATATCGTAAACGAAGTGTCAATGACTGCCGTTACCATGTATGAAAACCCGGTGGTGCATCACGACGTTTTCGACATCAACGGAAAGAAGGTCGGCTATCTCTTCTATTCCAGCTTCACCTTGAGGTCCATACCCGAGCTCATCGAAGTCTTCAGGGGTTTCAAAGCCGAAGGCGTAAAAGAGCTCATCATAGACCTTAGGTATAACGGCGGCGGCTATGTAACGGCAGAGGAAGTCCTCGCTTCCATGATTGCCCCCGCAAAGAACGTCAGTGCCGGGGATATCTTTGAAATATCCACCTACAACGAAACTCTCACGAAGGCGTATATGAAGCAGTATGGCGATGACGCCCTGAACAGCCACTTCACGACCAGCTTCACTTATGAAGAAGACGGACAGAAGTATTCATACAGCACCGCAGGCCTCAATCTCGGCATTTCTAAGCTCTATGCCATCGTGGACAGCGGCTCGGCGTCAGCTTCCGAAAGCCTCCTTGTGGGCCTTATGCCCTATATGGACGTTGTCACTATCGGCGGCCGTACCCACGGCAAGTTCTGCTCCGGCATAACATATTCGGCCGACGACTGGTACGAAGAGATGAGTGACTATATCCTGTCTTCCATACGCAAGAATGCCCCCCTTGCTTCAGGATGGGGAATGTACATCATGATAGGCAGCTACTCCGACTGCAACGGCGACAATCCCTGCCGCCCCAACGGTCTGACTCCCCGCTACGAGGCTGAAGACATCCCTGAGAACGGCCATGCCATAGGCGACCCCTATGAGGGCATGCTCCGCCAGGCTCTCACCCTTGCCGGCAAGACCGACTGGGTGCGCCCTGAATCCACAGCCCCTGCCGTGCAGGAACTGCCTGATATGGCGCTCCAGGTCGAATCTCCCGTCTTCGGTCGCCGCATCATCTCCTTAAAATAAATAAAAGCTAAGGCAGGCAGCTTCGGTTCCTGAGCCTGTCGAAGGAACCGAAGCTCCCAACAGAACGGTCGCTCAGGAAACTGCCTGCCTTAGCGTAAAACATAGCCAAGTGGTTATCGGGGGCGGACGAGAGGGACGGTGCCGGGGATGATGTCTTCCTCCTCGGGGGTAAGGTGTATTATGCGCTGATTGGGAGAGCCGCGGAAAAGAAGGGTCGTATCGCGCTGCTCAAGGATGAACGGACCGTCCACCAGGACGTCGATCCAAGGCAGCATCTGGGCAAGATGCTCGTCCGCAAGGATCTCCTCATAGGTAAACCCCGTCCAGCACCAAATAGTCTTATTAGTCTCCTCCTTAATCCTGCGGGCAAGCTCCGTAAAGGCATCGACCTGATAGAAAGGATCTCCGCCGGAAAATGAAACATTGCTGAACTCGTCGGACTTGATTAGATCAAGAAGATCGTCCACGCTCACCCAGTGGCCGTTTTTCATGTCCCACGACTGGGGATTATGACAGCCGGGGCATTTGTGGTAGCAACCCGCACAGTATATAGAAGTGCGCAGACCGGGGCCGTCGGCCATGGTCTGCTCAATCACTTCCATTATACATATCTTGTCCTTCTCCCTCATAGCGGAGCAGGCAGGGGGTATGGAGACTATTTGTGGATGACGCGGTCCTTCAGCTCGGCGAGCTTGCCGCTGTTCCAGCGGTTGGTGGTGCCGACGAGGTAGCCGGTGATGCGCTGGAGGGTGTCGATGTTGTGACCGTGGCAGTGAGGGCACTCCTCGAGACCTTCGGTGGCATCTTCGTAGCCGCAATCGAGGCAGCGGTTGCGGTTGTGGTTCACGCTGCCGTAGCCGATGTCGTACTTGTCCATGAGGTCGACTATGGACATTATGGCTTCGGGATTGTGCGTTGCGTCACCGTCGATTTCGACATAGAAGATATGACCGGCGTTCTCGTACTTGTGATAAGGGCCTTCGATCTCGGCCTTGTGCTGGGGAGTGCACTTGTAGTAGACGGGGACGTGGGTGGAGTTGGTGTAGTAGTCCTTGTCGGTGACTCCGGGGATGATGCCGTATTTCTTGCGGTCCATCTTGGTGAATCGGCCGGCAAGGCCTTCGGCAGGAGTTGCGAAGAAGCTGAAATTGTGCTGGTAGCTCTCGGAGAAGCCGTTGACCCTCTCTGCCATGTGGGCAATGATCCTCAGGCCGAGCTCCTGGGCTTCGTCGCTCTCTCCGTGATGTTTGCCTATGAGGGCTATGAGGGTCTCGGCTAGGCCTATGAAGCCTATTGCGAGGGTGCCCTGGTTCATCACCTTGTCTATGGTGTCGCAATCCTCGAGCTCGTCGCTGCCCAGCCACAAGCCGCTCATGAGCAGAGGGAACTGCTTCTTGAGGGCGGTGCGCTGGAAATTGTAGCGCTCATTGAGCTGCTTGGCTGCAATGTCGAGAGCCCAGTCCACCTTTTCCATGAAGGCGGCGATTCTCTCCTCCTTATTCTGGATGTGGCGGCACTCTATGGCGATGCGGACTATGTTCACGGTGGTGAAACTAAGGTTGCCGCGGCCTATGCTGGTCTTGGGGCCGAACATGTTGCCATACACCCTGGTGCGGCAGCCCATAGTGGCGACCTCGTGCTCGAAACGACGGGGATCGTCCTCCTTCCAGGCGTCATCCTGGTTGTAGCTTGCGTCCAGATTGAGGAAGTTGGGGAAGAAACGACGGGCCGAAACCTTGCAGGCGAATTTATAGAGGTCGTAGTTGGGGTCGGTGGGAAGATAGCTCACTCCCCTCTTCTTTTTCCATATCTGGATGGGGAAGATGGCAGTGCTGCCGTTGCCGACGCCTTCATAAGTGGTGTTGAGGATCTCGCGGATTATGCAGCGGCCTTCGGCGCTGGTGTCCGTGCCGTAGTTGATGGAGCTGAAGACCACCTGGTTGCCACCGCGGGAGTGGATGGTGTTCATGTTGTGGACAAACGCCTCCATGGACTGGTGGACGCGGCCGACGGTCTGGTTGACAGCCTGCTGGACGGCGCGCTCGTCGCCGAGAAGGCCCGTGAGGTCGCGGCGGAGGTAATCGCGTACGGGAACGTCGTAAAGGTGGGAGTAGGAACGGTTGTCGTAGGACTCGAGTTTCTGAAGCTCCTCCTTGAAGGTGTAGCGCACGTAAGGGGCGAGATAGTAGTCGAAGGCGGGGATGGCCTGGCCGCCGTGCATCTCGTTCTGGACAGTCTCCATGGAGATGCAGGCCAGGACTGCGGCAGTCTCTATCCTCTTGGCGGGACGGGACTCGCCGTGACCGGCCTTCAGGCCGTTCTGGAGTATCTTGTCAAGAGGGTGCTGGATACAGGTCAGGGACTTGGTGGGATAGTAATCCTTGTCGTGGATATGGATGTAGCCGTCCTGAACTGCGGCCTTGACGTCTTCGGAGAGCAGGCAGGCGTCGACATAGGCCTTGGTGCTCTCGGAAGCGAACTTCATCATCATGCCGGCAGGGGTGTCGGTATTCATGTTGGCGTTCTCACGGGTGACGTCTGTGGCCTGGGCGTCGATAATCTCCTGGAAGATCTCGTTGCTCTTTGCGTTGCGGGCGAGGCTGCGCTGGTTGCGGTAGGCGATGTATTTCTTTGCCGTCTCCTTGCGGGGCGAATTCATGAGCTCCATTTCTACGCAGTCCTGGATTTCCTCCACGCTCATCTCCTCTTTTTCGGCCTTGGAGATCTTGTCTGCTATCTGGGCGGCAAGTATGATGTCCTCACCCTGCTCGGAAGCCGCCATGGCTTTCAGGATGGCATCAACAATCTTCTGGATATTGAAATCGACGACACGTCCGTCGCGTTTTACGACTCTCTTAATCATATCAGTGTTGGTTTGGTTTATTTCCCGAAGGGGAAGCTGAAACAAAGGTAAGATATAAATCCACAAGTTCAGCCGAATCCCTCAAGAAAAGTTATCAACAGACCCCGTTGATAAAAATTAAAACCATGTCTGTCAAGGGCTTACACCGAGGTTTACGCACGAAAAAACCGCCTCGCCGGCGGTTTTATAACAAAAGAGTTAGGTGCCTTGTGGATTACTTACGAACCGACCACCCAGACCATTACATGGCCGTCAAAAACGATATATTCGAGCTCGAATTCCTCTTCGTTGCCGTCCTCGTCTTCGAATGTGGCCTCGAGCTCGCCGTCCCTGCGGGGATGGAATTTCTCGACCTCGATCTGCTCCGCGAAGTTGACGTCGTACTGGCCGAGCATCTTGTAGATGGCTTCCTTGGCGCACCAATAGATGGCGAGCTGGCCGTTGCGCTTCTCGTCGTCTTCGAGGTCGTCGATTTCGTCCTCGGAGAGGGCCTTCTTCTCCACGGGAGAGAAGTCGCGGGAAAGAGACTCGATATCTATTCCCACATCTTCATTGTCGTTGAGTATCACGGCCACGTATTCCTCCGTGTGGGTGATGCTGATATTGGTGACGCTGTTTTCGATGTAAGGCTTGCCGTTGTCGTGGTGGGAAAGATAGACCTTGTCCTCGAACATCTCGTTCAGGAGGGCCCTGACGGCGAGTTTCTGGCGCCTGAGCGACTCGCTCTTGAAGTAGGATATCTCTTCAAGCTCGTCGGAAGGCACTCCGCCGAGTTCTTTGAGTTCGTCTTCAGTTTCCGTGACCTGCCATACTCCGATGCGGGTCTTGTCTTCTAGTTCTTTTTTTAAGTAAAGTGGCATATTAATGCAATAAATTCCCCGCTCAGGCCTTCAGGCCCGGGCGGGAAACGGGTTGTTCATATTGTCCTATGGTCTCCAACGGGACCTCAGAGGCAGGGTCCGCTGTTATGCCGCAATCATCAGATATGCAACTGGGAGGCTCCATTTTTTCGTCAAACTTTCTTTAACGGGACAAATATAGTGATATTTTTTTATTTCAAAAAAGAGCTAGAGGTTCGCATTGACCTTGGTCCACTCTTCGACAGCGGGGACTATGCCCAGGGTGACGATCTCGTCGCGCATCTTGCAGAGGTGCTCGTAGGAAGCCTTGAGGTCTGCGAGTTCGGTAGCGGTGCCTTCGGGGGTGGTGTAGTGGACGCCGGTCTTGTCAATGACTGTGGGCATAGCCATGAAAACGTTCTTGAAACCAAGCTCGGGAGCGTTGACATAGCAGCCTGCGGGCCAGGTGAAAGGCTCGCCGCCCATTGCGGCCTCGATCATCTTGACGGCCTGGTATGCAGGGCTCTGGAAGGAGCTGCGGCCACGGAGCTTGATGATGTTGGAGCCGCCCTGGATGGTGGCGTGCTTGATTTCAGCCCATTTCTCTTCGCTGAGGCCGCACTCTGCGACGGGTTTGCCGTCTATCAGGGCCTTGCTTGCGAACACTGCCATGGCTTCGCCGTGACCGCCGTAGGTGCGGGCGCCGGTGACCTTGCACTGCTGGACGCCGAATTCGGCTGCGAGGGCCTCCTGGAGGCGGGTGGAGTCGAGGGCTGCGAGGCTGGTAAGCTGGTCGGCACGAAGACCGGAGTGGATGAGGGCGGTGAGAGCGGTGACGTCGGCGGGGTTGAAGATAACGACCACGTGCTTGACGTCGGGGCAGTATTTGCGGATGTTGTCACCGAAGTCGGCGGCAATCTGGCAGTTGCCCTTGAGCAGATCCTCGCGGGTCATGCCTTCCTTGCGGGGGGCGCCGCCGGAGGAAATGATGTATTTGGCATCCTTGAACGCGACGGCGGGGTCAACGGTCCAGGTAATATCGGCCTCAGGGAAAGCGCAGTGGTCCATCTCGGCGACTACGCCGCGAAGTCCGGGCTCATAGATGTCATAAAGACAGAGATTGGGAGTGAGGCGCAGCATCATGGCAGTCTGGGCCATGTTGGAGCCGATCATACCGGCGGCGCCTACGATAACGAGTTTCTCGTCAGTAAGGAATTTCATGGTTTTAAATAATTAAGACTTTGTATGTCAATAATATCTTAGAATCTGTAACCTGCGCTTATGCAGAGGGTGCCCGAAGGGACTGCGGGAGAGACGAGGTATGCTGCGTCTACATACACGCCGAAGAACTTGGCACCGAGGCCGAGGCTGAGGAACGAGGGCAGCACTGCGCCGACGTGGTAGCCTGCGCGCACCGTGAGCATGTCATTCCAGCAATAATGAGCACCTGCGCTGATGTCGGGACCGGCGGCGAACACGTAGTCGGCATCAAGCTCAGCGCCAAGACCGAAAGCGGAAGCATACGCCACGCCTACACTGGCGGCCGTGGGGATGCTGAACTCGTCGCCGGAGTAAGACTTTACCTTGGAACCGATGTTGCGGACGCCTGCGCCCACGTTGACGGGGCCGAAGCTGCCGAATGCCATCACATCCACGCCGAAGGCGCTATAGGCAGCAGCGGAGGAAAGGGTGTTGCTGAGGTACTTGCCGCTCACGCCCAGGCCGATGTTCTTGGTAATGCCATAAGCGGCGCCGAAAGCGATGTGCATATCCTTGGGAGTGAACTTCGAGCCTTCGAATCCGCCCTCGCGGTACTCGGTGTAAGGCTCGTTGTTGCCGAGGCTGCCCGCCACGGAAGCGGCGAACTTGCCGAAGTGCACACCGGCGCCGAAGTTGATGAACTTTTCATTCGACTGCTTGGGAGCCCACATCTCATATCCGCCGCCGACATCCACCTTTGAAGTGGTAAAAGGCAGGGCCGCGATGTTTTCGAAAGCGCCGTACGCGAGCGAGGAAGAAGAGCCTGCAAGGTGCACGCCACCTTCGCCGAGAGCCGCTGCGTTGCGGGGAATTTCAGCGAAAGGCATGGCAACGCTGCCTGCGCCGTCACCGGCCGAAAGGGAAGCGCCTAGCGCTGCAAAAAGGCTGATGCTTACTAATATCTTTTTCATAACCCTTTGATTCTACTGTTTAACGATGGTTCTCTGGTGGGTCTCGCCGTCGAAGGAGACGTTGACCACATACTTGCCGGGAGCGACGCCGCCCATGTTTACCTTGACGGGGTCGAAAGGAGAACCGGCGCCTGTCTGCTCAAACACGGTGGCGCCCGTTGCGGAGACGACGCTCACAGTGGCGGAAGAGGTGGCCTTGTAGGGACGGACTGTCATCACGTCAACGACGGGGTTGGGATAGACGTCGATGGGGATGGAAGGGTCGCGGGCAAGGACCTTGAAGGAGAGGGTGCAATACTTACCCTTGATGTCGGAACCCCTCATGGTGACGGTGGTTTCGCCGAAATTGGTGGAGCGGAGCTCGATGGTGTTGCCGTCCTGGGAGAGGGTGAGGTTGGTCGACGTGGAAAGGACGGCCGAATAGGTGAGGGTCTCGCCGTCGGGATCCTTGATGTAGTCCTCCATGTTCAGGGTGGCCTTCTCGCCTACCCTCGACATAAGGATGTTGTCCACGTCTTTGCTCTTTTCGGGAGCGTGGTTCTCGAGTACGGTGTAGGTCAGTGTGCCGGTGGCGGAAAGACCGTATTTATCGCTGGCTGTGACATTTACGGTATAGATACCCGCTTCGGCGAGAGGAGCGTTGATATTGACGGTGTAATTCACATTGTCCTCGCTCTTGCAAGTTGCAGCCTTGGAGCCGCCGTCGAATTCGACCGTGACCTCATGATCGTCAGGATCGGCGACGGAGAACTTAAGCGTGCCGGTCTCGTGGGCCTTGAGGGTGATGCTGCTCTCGCCCTTGACCGTGACTACCGGTGCATGGTTGACACCGGTCTCGGTCTCAGTGGGATCGGCAGACGTTGTGGACTGGCCGGAAGCGTTGGTCACGTTGGAGTAGAAGTTGTTGGAATTGAAGCCGGCGATAGCGGTATAGTAGGTCTTGCTGAAATCGAGGTCGGTAATCCTACCCGTCATGGTCTGGCCCACTTTGTAGCCTTCGGTGAAGACTTTCACGCTGATTACCCCCTCGGGGAGCTCCTTTGCGGGATTGAGACCCTTGAGGCGGGAGGCGTCTTCGCTGGCAAAGAGCTCGTATCCGTATGCCTTGAGACCGTCCTTGTCGGCAGTCACGACCCAGGAAAAGTCGAGGCTGTTGGACTTGGGAGTCACGGTGTAGGCTGCAACGTCTGCGGGAGGGTTGGCGCCGCCATAGGTCATGGAGCCGAAGGCGTCGACGAGGGGACCGATGTAGGTCCTTTCATTGGTCTTCTTCATCGCGTCCACATTCGCACCGTTGATGAGCCTTTCTGTAAGTTTGTCAGCAGTAAAGCCCTGGCCTCCGTAGTAGGAGACTATGAGGGCTGCTACGCCACTGACATGGGGGCAAGCCATAGAGGTGCCCTGGAAATAGCCGTAAGTGCCGACCTTGGTGCTGTAGACCTGGGTCGTGGTGCCCAACTGGGCGTCACCGCCGGGTGCAGCTATGTCGACCCAGGAGCCGTAGTTGGAATAGTAGGCCTTGTTGAAATTGGGAGCTACTGCACCTACTGCGATGACCGGACCGTACTCGCCGATGACATCGCGGTTGCGGTTGTCGTTTCCTGCAGAACTGATATAGACGCCGCCCTTCATGGGGCTGTCCGCCTTCTGGCGGCCGGCATTGTCGCAACCTGCATACTTGATGAAATAGTCAATGGCGGCCTTGAGGCCGGGAGAGTAATTAGCTAGTCCGGCGCGCGCAGCGGCGGCGGCTTCCTGATCGGTCTTGAAATCGAAGCCCCAGCTGTTCTGGGAGATTACGGCGCCGTTGTCGGCACCCCACTTGATTGCAGCAGCGAAGCTCTCGGCGGAACTCGAGCCCTCAAAAACCTGGCAGGAGAGAAGACCTACGCCCTTTTTGCCTGCAGCATAATCGCCACCGGCAATGCCGCAAACGCCTACGCCGTTGTTGTTGGTAGCGGCGATGGTACCCGCGACGTGGGTACCGTGGTTGTCACCTGTGATTCGTTTGGAGTTGGAGACAAAATTGTAGCCGCCCACATAGTTGTATGCCAGATCGGTGTGGTCGGGATCAATACCGCCGTCCACGACAGCAACGATCACCTTGGGGTCGCCGGTGGTGTAACTCTCCCAGACAGGAGTGACATTGACGTCGCATCCCTTGCTGAATGAGGAGCCGAGGGAACCGTCATTATAATAGTGCCACTGCCTCTTGAGCTCGGGATCGTTGAAGGAATTCTGCTTGATCTTGCGCACGGGAGTAGCCTTCTCGATGCCTTCT
This sequence comes from uncultured Bacteroidales bacterium, assembly GCA_947302175.1. Classification (GTDB taxonomy): domain Bacteria; phylum Bacteroidota; class Bacteroidia; order Bacteroidales; family UBA932; genus Cryptobacteroides. Next base: position 33,607 of record CAMYVB010000009.1, read on the forward strand.
ATCTCAATGAGCTCGGAGCTCGCACGGGTGGCGGGGACGCTCTCTGAGAGACGGACGCGATAGAAGCGGTGGAGGCCCTCACGGCGTGTGCGCTCTTCGTACTCGCCGGCATAGGGGAAAATTCGCTCCATGGAGAAAACATTGGCTGAAGAGAATAGTTCGCCGGTCTCGGAGCTGCGGGTAAGAAGCTTCTGGTCAGCCATTTCGCGCTCTACAACAGCGCAGAGCTCTTCCGACAGATAGACTTCCATGACGGAAACCTGCTCATCGGAAACGGCCCCGGAAAGCTCGGTCTCCCCGGCTGCGGGATTCAGTTCGTCCGGAGTCTGCACCGTGCAGGCTGCAAACAGGGGGACGATAATGGAAAGGGTGAAGATTATCTTTTTCATATCAACTGATTATTCTTTGATACATCTGATTGCGTAGGCGTCGGCCCTGGAGCCGTTGGCAATGGGGGAAAGGGTCACGGAGTAGTCCTCCTTGGGACCGTTGGTGCCGTAGTCCTTGATGCCGAAAGACATGCAGGTACCGAGGTAGGTGTCGGCCCCGTCCGAATCCAGGTTCGGGGCATTGAACCAATAGTTGCCCCAAAGGCCCACCATGCTGCCCATGAGCATTGCGTACATGCCGTCGTAGCGCGTCGTGGCGGGGAAATAGGATATGATTTCGGGGGTCTGGCTCAGGATAAAGAACCAGCCGTCCTTGTAGTCTTTGAGATTCACGAGGCCGTCGGCATCGATATCGGCAATCTGGACTGTTGTCGTGCCGCCGAGGTCGCCCCACGTGAGTATGCCTTCGGCTTCTCCCGTGGCCCAGGCCATGCCGCCGGACTTGGTGAGCATCCTCAGGCTCCTGGGAGAAGGGACCCTCCAGCCCTTGGGGCAAGGGTCGTAGTAGGTCTTGGAACCGAGATTGTGATAGTCGCCGTTTTCGCGGATACTGCCTCGGGGATTGCCCCAGAGGGCGGTATTGCTCTCTGCGGGTTTCAGCCAGTCGCGGCAGGAAGCATACTGCTGGTTGTTGCTTATGCAGACCGTGGGATTGGCTATTGAGAAAGCGAGATTGTTGTCGGCCGTGCTGTACATGCTCGTCGAGCCTATAGCAACCGTGTTGCCGTCAATGTCGTAGACAGGAGCACCGACGGTGGTGATGGAACCGCCGTGCATCAGGGGCGAGCCGGGGAAGGGATCCTTGCGGCCCCACTGGTAGAGAAGGCCGTAGGAGCCTATGTCGTCGCTGCGGGAGTGCATGGCGCCGAGGTTGAAGCTCATCATCGTGTCGCCCTGGCTCGTCGTGAACTCAGTCACTTCGTCAGTGGGGAACCAGATGTGCCAGCTCCAAATAATCTTTCCGCTGCCGTCCAGGGCGGCGATAAGGGCGTTGCCGTTGACCTTGGCGGCGTTGAACACTATCTGCTTTGCTTCGGAATCGAAGCTGACTTTCTTAATCATGCCCTTGGCGCTCTGCCAGACGAGTTTTGCGCCGGCAGGCTCGAGGGCGGCGGGAGCGGCAAGTCCGCTTACGGTCTTGCCGTTGCCACGGACCGTAGCATCTATCTTATATGTGCCGCGATGGGAAATAATGTAGCAGTTCGAGCTGCCGCCTTCACTGAGGACCTCCGTGCCGTAATCCACTTCCATTTCGGCCTGTCGGACAGTGAAGTCCCTGATGACGCGGCGGGTGCCTTCGCCGGGGGCGAAGACCCTGACAGAAGCGCTGCGTATTTCCTCCACGGGATTCGCCGAGAATCTGACTGTCAGCTTATTGGCAGAGGCGGAAAGGCTTATCCAGTCGGCATCGGTCTCATAGCCCCATGAGGAGAGATTGGTTTCGACCGTCACTTCCCTGCTGCCTGCTGCAGCCTCCACTTCGATGATGCGGTCGCAACTAAGGGTCATCACGGCTTCCTTTTCGGACTGGTTGATGACCACGTTCGCTGTAGATTCCTCGGCCCTGAAGCTTATGACGGCCTTGCGGCCCGCGCTGCTGTTGTTCTCGGAGACATCTACGACAAGGCCGGAAGCCGTGGCGTTAGCGCAGAGCCATGAGGCCGCTGCGCCAAGGTCGTAGGTCCAATTGGCGCGGTTGCACTTGACGCCTATCACTATCTGGCGGGCGTCACCGTCGATGTTGTAGGTGGTTTTGCCGTCGATGCTGATACTCGCCGGCTCCTCGGGGGTGCAGGACATGACTGCTGCAAGCGCAAGGACTAATGGTGTGAGAAATCTTTTCATATCCTTTGAATCTACAAATATAGCTAAAAAAAATGGCATCCCTGCGCGGGATGCCATAAATATGAGAGAGAGTGAGTAAGCTTATTTCTTCAGGACTGCGAAGCCAGGCTGGGGCTTAGGAAGGGCGAAGAAATTTGCAACACGCTTATTGTTGGCGACAGGGGCGGCACTGGACTCCTTCTTGGTGAAAGTAGTGGTTTCGTCGCAACTGTCATATACTCCAAGATATCGGCCGTCGCTGAGACGCACCACACCATATTCACAGTAGCTGATGCTTGCAAGCTTGCCATCTTCGCCATAGGTAATGGTGATAGGCTCGGTGCCAGTGTCACCGCCGCCGTAGAACGCCATACCCATGGTGTGAGCGTTGTCATAATAGTAGAATATGGTTCCAAAGAGGTCTTCCTCCACGCTGCCGCTGTAGTAGAACTGGTTGTTGCAGGTAAGAGTCCTGGAGGGCTCGTCGAGCGTCAGATAGAGCGTCGGGTTTGCATTTACGGAACTGAAACTGTCAAACCAGTTGGCATAGAAGAGGTAAGGGCCCTCAGGATTATCGGTAAGAGCAACGAGGCGTGCGTCGAAGGGATACTCACCATTGTTGACGGTGTAGTCACCCTGCTCGGGATAGACGGGCGTGTAGGCGTAGGAAAGCGGGCCGACGGTGATGGCAGCGCTCTTGTTGCCATAGATGTCGGTGCATGCGCCGGCAGGGACATTAATGGTAATCTGATCCTTCGGCTTGGGATTGCCTGCGGGCCTGACCATGATCTTATAGAGGTCGCCGCCGTAGTGGGTGATGGGAGACATGGGATAGGTGGTGACGGTCTCGCTCTTGACACCGCCGACCTCCTCGACATGCTTGATGGTGGTGGTCCACTCAAGCTTGTTGTCAACCCTCTGGACCATCGAAGGAACGCCGATTTCGATCCACTCGCTGAGATCCTCGACCGAGGTGGCCTCGGGCATGACAACGGTAAGGGGAGCGTTGGAGGTGCAGCCCCAGACATCGTTCTCAACGGTGCTGACGAAAGCGGGATAGCCGTTGTAGAAGTAAGGATTGTTGAACTTACTGGTCAGACCAGGGGCCTCGTTGCCTGCTCCGTCGACGAATGCTCCGTCGGGTATGGAGATGGTGTAGTAGGTGCCGGGGGTCATGTCACCGAAGTTGAGCTGGACTACGCCGGAAGCGTTGGTCGCGACCTTTGCGGTGCGGGTGCCGACGGGAGTGCCAACGGTGTAGGGGACCACGGTGATGGTATAGCCCTCGATGATGTCGGTGCTCTCATAGCTGTAGCCTGCAAAGAGGGTGGCGACGATGTTCTTGCCTGCGACATACTTGACAGCCTCTGTGTACTGGAGGTACAGGACAGACTCATCGTATTCGAAGACATAGCTTTCTTCTTCTTCGTCATACTCGATTTCGGGAGCGACGGTGTCGGTCACGAACACGTTCATGGACACGACTTCACCCACGAGACCTGTGGTGCTGATTGCGGCTGCAAAAATCTGATAATCAGTATTGGAGTCGCACTCTATGCTGACTTCCTGGGAGGCAGCGTCGGCATAGTTGAACACTCCGCTTTCTGCGACATCGCTGACTTCGTTAACGACGATGTCGTAGGCGACGGGAGCCTCGTTGTCCTTGCCCTCTACGAGGACAAAGCCGTACTGTGAGGTGGTGTTGTCTGCCGCGATGGTGAAAGTGAGGACGCCGTCTGTAGCAGTGCCCTGGGTGAGGGTCACTACGGGCTTGGCCTTACCTTTGTTCTGATCGCTGGGACCCTGCTCCTGCTCGCATGAGAGAGCGAAGATACTTGTGAGGCAGATTACTGCCAAATATTTCAATGCTTTCATACGCTCTAATTATTTACGGGTCATGCTCATTGCATAGTAACGTACCCAGACATAGCCTGTATAACCGGAATCGTTGTAGATCTTGAAGGTAAGACCTGCCGTGGGATCGAAGGTAATGGTGTTGAGATCCTTGCTCCAGGAGCCGGGGATGTCGACAGTCTCGCTGACAGTACTGGCTGCCATATCCCAATATGCGCTGACGGCGTACTGGTTGCCACCGAGACCCCAGTCTATGTCACCGGGTTCGCAGATCTTCTTGCCGGCCTGGATGGCGAGCCTTCCGGCATCGGCATCGTAGCTCATGTACCACACGGGGACACCGCCGTCCCACTGATAGCCTTCGAGGCCCCAGCAAACGAGCACCTTGTCGGCGTTGGCTTCAACCTCTTCTTCGGTAAAACCACCGGAGATGTTGACGTTGAATTCAACTGCAGCACCTGAAGACTTGGTGGCGTGGAATACCCAGTCGCCCCAGAGCTTCTCGTAAGGGTTGTTGTCATTGTCCTTGATTACGATGACAGTCTCGGCGACTTCGCTGAGTTTCGCACCCTGGACATTGGTGAGTTTGAGCTTGAAGGAACGGTCGTCGTTGATCTCCGTGTCGTCCTTAATCTTGAACTCGACGTAGATCGTGCCGTTGCCGTTGTCTTTGAAATTGGTGGTCTGCGTGAAGAGGACGAGGTCGCCCAGGTAATTCAGATTCACCAGGTCGATGGCTTCAGCCGTGACATCGAAGGTGGAAGGGTAGGTGTCGGGAGTGCCGGTAATTGCGACCGGAACCCTAACGATACCTGCGCTCTCCTTGAAGGTGTAGGTAGGGGAAGCGAATCCCACCACGGCGTCGCCTTCTCCGTGCTTTACCTCAGGACCGAAAAGACCGAGGTCGCAGGAAGAGACGCCGAAACTGGCTACTACCAAACCGGCTGCAAGTATGATGTTCTTAAAAATTTTCATAACGCAAAGTCAGTTAAATGTTAACGAGTGTAGGCGGGATTCTGGACCATCTGAGGGTTGGCCTGGCACTCATCCTTGGGGATAGGCCACAGGAAGAAAGGATCGTCAGCCTCACGGGTGCAATCCACATAGTTCTTGCCGGGGAAGAGGATCGAAGGATCCTGGCCCTTTGAACGGGTGAAGCCCATGTGCCAGCGCTTGAGGTCGTTGAGACGGAAGCCTTCGCCATAGAGCTCGCGGACCCTTTCCTCGCGGATTTCGCGGAAGAGGTCGAGGCCTGCATAGTCGGTCTTGGTCCAGCTGGGGATACGGGCGGAACGCAGATCGTTGAGGTACTTGTTGGCGTTGACGTAGTCGTTGTTGCTGTATGCAGCTTCTGCGGCGATAAGATACATTTCACCGATGTGGAAGATCTTGGGCATGTTGCAGTAGTTGGACACGTCGTTGGACTGGAGAGCGGGGTTGCCGGGATACTTCACGAGGAGGTAAACGTTGCCGGTGACCCTGAGGTGTATGTTCCTCTTGTCGAACCAGGCCCAGCGGATATCGTCGTCTACATAGAGATTCAGACACCAGTCTTCGGGAATGTACTGGGGATCGTCTTCACCGTCGACACCGGTGGTGTTGTAGATGAAGTAGCTGTAGGAGTTGCCACGGTCGGAAGCATCGACCATCTTGGCCTGCCAGAGGCACTCGGAGAGGTTGTCCTTGGTCCAGGCTTCTGCAAGGCCGGCCTTGGTGGTGACGAACTTGTAGGTGCCGGGAGTGATGAGGGACACGGCCTTGTTGTAGGCGGTCTCGTAGTCATGCATGGTGAGGGCTACGCGGGCCTGGAGGGCTGTGACGACATCCTTGGTGACGTAGCTGGAATTGACTTCGCCTTCGGTGGTGACATACTTAGCAGCCTCGGCGAGGTCGTCGGTAATCTGCTTGTAGGTCTTTGCGAGGGTGCCGCGATCGGGATACTTGTCGGCTTCGCCGGTAGGAGCGTAGACGGTCACGACGGGAACACCCATCTTGCTGTCTGCGGTCTCTGGATCGTAGTCTTCGCAGAAATACTGGGAGAGAACGAAATAGAAATGAGCCCTGAGGTAGCAGGCTTCGCCGTAGTAGAGCTGGACAGACTTGGTGTCAGCCTCGGAGAGAGTACCCTTCTCGAGGAGCTTCTGAGTGCCTTCGATGAGGAAGTTTGCATTGGCGATGGCGGAGTAGAGACCGAACCATGCGCTGTTGGGAGTGCTCTCGGAAGTGGTAAGCTGATAGGAGTAGAAGGGGCCCTGCCAGTTACCGAACTTGTCAACTGCGTGATAGAGGTCGGCCTGGAGATCCTGTGCATAGATGAATGCGCCGGTGAAAACACCCTTGGTGTTGGCATAGAGACCGTAGCGGAACTGCTGGCAGTCAGCTACGCTTTCCATAGCCTCGTCCTTGTTGATTGCATCGTAAGGGTATTTCTCGAGGTTGCAGGAGCTAACGAAGAGAGCGGCGAGGGCGACTATATAAAGACTTATCTTTTTCATAAATGTGCCTCCTTGATTAGAATGAGAGTTCGACGCCGCCTACGATCTGACGGGAGTTGGGGTAGAGACCCTGGGTACCGTTGGAGTAGCCGACTTCGGGGTCATATCCTTCGTAGTTGGTGAAGGTGAGAAGGTTACGTCCGATGGCATAGATCTTTGCGCCGCTGAGGACCTTGGTCTTTTCCATGAGCTTCTTGGGGAAGGTGTAGGAGATGGAGACGTTCTTCATGCGGAGGAAAGCTGCGTTGGAGTAAGCGCCGGTATCGAAGCGGAACACGGTGTCGGCCTTGGGGATATCGGTCACCTGGCCGGGAGTGGTCCACATGTTAAGCATGACCTTTTCGAAGTTGCTGGTCAGCAGGTTGGAATTAGGGTTACGGGTGTAGTAGCGCTCGTTGAGCCAGATATAGCGGTCACCGATCCAGGAGAAGTCGGCGTTGATGCCGAGACCGCCCCAGGAGAAGTTGGTGCTGAAACCGCCGGACCAGGGAGATACGCTGTCGTGACCCTCCCAGAACTGCATGAGGTCGTCGGAGTAGGTCTTGGTGTAGTTGCGGTTGAGGTCGTAGTAGACGGGCATACCGTCTGCAGGGTCGACATAAGCCCTTTCAACTACATATACAAGGGATGAAGAATAGCCAACCTGGTACTTGAGACCCTCGTCGGGGAAGGCGAGCTCGTCGAGACCCTGGTAGAGCTTGGTGATCTTGTTGCGGTTGTAGTTCACGTTGGCACGGACGCCCCAGTAAACGTTCTTGGTGTGGACGAGGTCGAGACCGAGCTCGAGATCGACACCGCGGTTGTTCATGGCTGCGATGTTACCGTTACCGGAGGAGTGACCGGTGGTGCCGGAGAACGGGAGTTCCATGAGCAGGTTGCTTGACTGCCTGTCATAGAGCTGGACGTCGAAGCTGAGGCGATCCCAGAGGCGGCCGTTCAGGGTCCAGTTGAGAGTGGCGACGGTTTCCCATGTGAGGTCGTCGTTGGGAACCTGGCTCAGACCCCATGCGGAGTGGCCGTCGTACTTGCTGCCTGCGCCCACGAGACCGAGGGAAGCATACCAGTCGCTGAGGCCGGAGTTACCGGTGGTACCGTAGCTGAGGTTGGTGTTCAGGTCGGTGACCCAGTTGACATCCTCCATGAAGGGCTCCTGCTTGATCTTCCACATGGCGCCGACGGAATAGAACGTTGCATAGCGGTGGTTCTTTCCGAAAACGGAGCTTCCGTCAGTACGCACGGAGGCGTCGAGGAAGTACTTGGCGTTCATGTTGTAGTTGAAGTTGAAGAAGAAGGAGTTCATGGCCTGCTCGATGGTGGTGCCTGCCCAGGTGGAGATGGCGGTCGTCGTGCCGAAAGTGGTCAGACGGTCGTCGGTAAGGCCGGTACCGGTGGCGCTGAAGGTCTTCTCCTTCTTGATGATGGACTCGTGACCGAGGAGGGCGGTGAAGTGATGGGCATCAGCAATGTCGAACTTGTACTCCATCGTGTTGGTGGAGGAGAGCTGATAGTAGCGCTGGAAAGCCTGGCCGTTGCGTCCGCGGTAGGTGTAAGGAGTGTAGGAAGGCATGTTGATGGATTCGTTGGTGTAGTCGAATGCATCGATAGCCTGTGCGGCGCGGATGGTGAAGCCCTTGAAAGGCTGGACCTGGACATAGGTCTGACCCATCAGGGAAGCGCTTTCGCGGTCGTTGGTGTTGTACTTGTAGTACTCGTTGAGGTCGATCATGCCGTCCCAGGGATATATCCACTGGACGTCGCCGTAGCTCCAGGTGCCGTCACCGTTGTCGACGAGGCTGTAAGGAGTGTGGTAAGGAAGGCCGGTAACGGCCTGCAGGATCGGGGACTGGGTGTACCAACCGGTAACGATGGTGTGGTACTTGGAGTAGTTCAGGGAGAGGTTTGCACCCACCTTGAGCCACTTGCGCACCTGGGTGTCGACGTTGGTGCGGAAGTTGAAACGGTCCACGCTGGAGTTTGCCTTGGAGGTACCCTTTTCAGAGTAGTAACCGGCGGAAATGTAGTAGGTGGACTTGTCGGAAGCACCGCGGATCGAGACGTCGGCCTGGGTCAGGGGAGCTGACTTGTCATAGAGGTAGCTCGTCCAGTCAAAGTCGATGTTGTTGCCGAGGATGAAGGCTTTCTGGGCCTGGTAGGCGGGGTCGAGCTTGAGGCTCGGACGGGCCATTTCCTCGAACTGAATCAGCTCGGCGGAGTTCATCATCTCCAGAGGATAGTTGGTCAGCAGGGAGATACCGTGCTGTGCCCTGACGGACACGGTCGGGGACTCGCCCTTGCGGCCCTTCTTGGTGGAGATGTAGATAACGCCGTTAGCAGCGCGGGAACCGTAGATAGCGGTGGAAGATGCATCTTTCAGGACGGAGATGTTCTCGATATCCTGAGGGTTGATGTCGTTGAAAACGGAGGAGCTCACCGGCACACCGTCGAGGATGTAGAGGGGAGCGGTGCTCAGGTTGAGGGAGGAGTTACCGCGGAGCTTGACGCTCACGGAGCTCTGAGGCTCACCGGAGGTGTTGAAGATCTGCAGACCGGCCACTTTACCCTGGAGGGCATCGCCGATGTTGGCGGAAGGCCTGTTCGTGATCTCGTCGGCGGAAACGGTGGTTATGGAACCCACGATGTTTCCGATCTTCTGGGCGGAACCGTAACCCACGACGATGGTACCTTCGAGGGCTTCGGAATCTTCTTCCAGAACGAAATTGATCGACACTCTGCCGGCTACGTCGACGGTCTGGGTCTTGTAGCCGATGACGCTGACCTGGAGCTTGCCGTTGGCGGGAACCTTGATGGTGTACTCGCCGTTGGCATCGGTCACGACGCCGTTGGTAGTGCCGGGCACCATGACCGCTGCTCCGATGACAGGGTAGCTCTGCTGGTCGGAAACACTACCTTTGACGGTGATGTTCTGACCGAAAGAGACTGCTGCTGAAAGGAGGACGGCGAGGGCCGCAAGCAAAAGCTTAGTTCTTTTCATAAGCTAATTTTTGGGTTAAACATATATAACAATAATCGTTGATTCGCTGTTTTCCAGTCGGACCATGCTTATAAAGTGTTAGTTAGGTTTGGCTTCAGCACACGTCCGCTGTAAAACTCATCCCCTTTATTAAAAGGAAATAATCGCCGCAAAGATTGCAAACAAATTTCACATTTGCAAATATCTGATACAGGGCCAAATATGCCGTTTATTGAGGATATAGGGGCTTTTTTGTTGTTATTTTTCTATTAATCGGGGGCCACAAGTTACAAATTGAAAGCTGGCGCGCCCTCGCTCCGACAATTTAACAAGGTAAAAATATTTATTAAAAAATTTAATATACCATACCCACCTCTTTTCACCCCTTTATTATTAATTTCGCAACTTACTCGTTTACACACGGTTAGCCCTCCTGATTTTTCGCATATTGCGCCTAAAAAAGTTACGAAAATGCTTGAAAAAATTTTTTGCGCAAAGTGTATCGGCATCGAAGCGGTACCCGTCACGGTAGAGGTTGATATAAGGAACGGAATAGGCATCCATCTCGTCGGCCTGGGCGACATGGCGGTCAAAGAGAGCCTGCTAAGGACCGTGAACGCCCTCCAGTCCATGGCGTTCTCCATCCCGGGGAAGAAAATCGTAATCAACCTGGCTCCCGCCGACCTGAGGAAGAACGGCAGCGGCTACGACCTTCCCATAGCCCTGGGCATCATCGCCTCGTCGGGGCAGCGTAGCCTCCCCGCCCTGGGCAATTATATCATAATGGGGGAACTTGGCCTGAACGGCGAGGTGCGCGAAATCAACGGCGCCCTCGCCTACGCCGAGATGGCGGCTTCCCTGGGCCTGAGAGGCTGCATCCTGCCTCTCAAGTCCGCTCTCGAAGCGGTCGAATTCAAGGGCATAAGCGTCTATGGGATAAGCACTATGATGGACGCGATCCGTATCCTTTCCGACGCGGAAGACTGCTCCGACATGCTCATTTGGAACAGGACCGAATACCTTTCCCTCCGCGACTCGAAGACGCCCGAGGGCGCGTCCCAATATATGGACTTCTCCGAAATTATGGGCCAGGAAGGCGCCAAACGCGGCATCGAAATCGCCGCGGCGGGAGGACACAACACGCTCCTGGTCGGCAGCCCCGGCTCGGGCAAAAGCTCGCTTGCGAAAGCAATGGCCGGCATACTCCCGCCGATGACAATGGAAGAGTCCCTGCAAACATCGAAAATATATTCCGTCGCCGGCCGCAGTCCGCACGGGGCCGGCCTGATACGCCAGCGCCCCTTCCGCGCTCCCCACTACAGCGCCTCGCTCCCCGCCATCATAGGCGGCGGGTCGGACAACATAATGCCCGGAGAAATGTCTCTGGCCCACAACGGCGTCCTCTTTTGCGACGAGTTCTGTGAAGCTCCGAAGAAGATGATTGAAGCACTCCGCGCCCCTATGGAGGACCGCAAGGTGGTGATTTCGCGCCTGAAGAGCAAGGTCGAATACCCCTCGTCATTCATGCTCGTTGCCGCCACCAACCCCTGCCCCTGCGGCTGGTGGGGCGAAGGCGAGCGCTGCACCTGCACTCCAGGACGCCGCGAGGCCTACCTCGAGAAGCTCTCAGGCCCCATCCTTGACCGCATTGACATTCAACTCTGGCTAAAAAGCGTCGAGCCTGGCAAGATAGTTCGCGGCACCCCGTCGGAATCGAGCGCGACAGTAAGACAAAGGGTGGAGAAAGCGCGCGACATCCAGAAAGAGCGCTTCCGGGACGAAGCAATCTCCACCAACGCCGAAATGGATGGCCGCATGATAAGGAAATACTGCCCCTTAGACGAGCCATGCAAGGACTTCCTTGAAAAAGTAATGACGCGCATGGGCATGAGCGCCCGTGCCTGCACCCGCATCATCAAGCTCGCCCGCACCATAGCGGACCTCGAGGCAGCCGTCTCCGGCTCCCCCTCCCCGGGCCCAATCGACCTCAGACACATTTCCGAGGCCGTCGGTTACCGTTTCCTCGACAAAAAGAACATTTTTTACGTTTGATGCTTATCTTTGCGCCGTGCATCATGAAATCATCATAGCCGGCCTGGAAGGCCTGCCGAAAGCCGCGGCGCAGTTCCTCTCCGAAACGAAGGGGCACACCCTTATCGCATTCCAGGCCCCAATGGGCGCCGGGAAGACCACCTTCATCACCGCCCTGTGCAAAGAGCTCGGTGTGGAGGAAGACGCTGTCAGCTCCCCCACCTTCGCAATAGTCAACGAATACCGCGGCGCCAAAGGCGACAGCATCTACCACTTCGACTTTTACCGCATTGAACGCAATGAGGAAGCCCTGGACATAGGCCTCTATGATTACCTTGACAGCGGTTCCCTGTGCCTTATGGAGTGGCCCGAAAACATAGAGTCCCTCCTGCCGGAAGAGACTCAGTTCGTGCGTATCAGCGTGACTGGCAAAGACTCCAGGCTCATTTCCTGGGACGACTGATCCTATTTCATCATCGACACAGACGAATAAAATCCGTTGAAACTCCCCGTTTTGACGGTACCGGTATCCCATATGAGAGGCTTCCCTGTGTCGAGATCGCTCATTGCGATTACCGCCCCCTTCCCCGTCCAGAGCACACAGCGGTGGGAGGGAAGAAACCATCTTCCCCTTGCGCCGTAGGACTTCCCGGCGCATTCAACCGCCTCCACCAGGCCATCCCGGCGCGAAACATAATCCTGCCCGCGAAAAATACTGCAGTCCCACGGAGTATATCCTTCAAGTCCGCTCTGCGACCAATGGGCCGTGTTAAGCGGCGTGTCGGAAAAATTCCTGAATGTTCCATAGAATTTGTACTGCCCATCTTCGAAAAACAGCCTGTAGTCCTGCTCCTTACGCGCGCCTACAATGGTCCAGTTGTAATCCTTCACCTTGTCCCCCGTGCAGAGCACCGGTCCACGGCCCGCCGTACTCCTTCCGACGACCACCGTCTCTGACCCATCGTCCAGCCTGACATCATAGACCGTCCCCAGCACGTTGGGGATATCTATTTCTATTTCAGACCCCGCAGACAACCTGTACCACGCCCCACCCTGATGCGGCAGGCCTCCGCCGGTAAAAAACACAAAATATGGTTCCGAGCCGTCCGTCATGAAAGCTCCCGTATCCCCGAACGCCGGGTCGGATAGATCTCCATGGACGCATCCGCTCTTACGGGAAAACACATCTTCCCAGTCTTTGCGCAACACAAACCCTTCGCCCGAGGCGTTCTGGGAAAGAGTGTACAGCGCCCCCTCGTAGAGGCATATTCCCTTCAACAACTCTCTCTCAGTGGAAACGAATTCCGTAATGCCATCTTTTTTATAAACCGTACCGGCCTCTGAAGGCCCCTCGGTGTAGAGATGTCCCCCAACAACGTGGTGCTTATCGGCAGACAAGACTATGCCCGTCCCCGGGCCGGCATCTAGGCTTAGCAGCTCCTTTCCAGAGCAAAGCAGCTTGATTTTTCCGTTAACCGCGCCGTAGCTCGTGTCCCTGCGCCAGTCGTAACCCTCGGGGAACTCAACTGCTGAATACACGATCTTACCCTTAAGGGCGGCGATACTGTCCCTGAGGGAGCCGCTTCGGGAAGAAGTCTGCGAGCGGGTGCTCTTGCCGTTGATGTAAAACTTTTCGCAAGAAATTGCGGTGCAGATAATTAGTGCCGCCAGAAGGCAGGCTGAAAGCGAAGTCCTTTTCATAGTGCAAACAGTTTTGCACAAGAAAAAGAAAAGAGCCGTGTTGTGAACGCGGCTCTTGCAGATTTTTATGTTTTTTATAGAAAAAACTTCTAAAGTTGGAATCGCAGACCAAGCTCCAGGTTGAACATGAAGGGCTGCTGGGTGCGTATGGTCTTGGGCTGTCCCTCGCCGAAGTAGTAGCGGGCGCTGGGGTCGAGATACAGGCTGATATGGTCGCTGAGGTTGAAGCTCACGCCGAGACCGAGAGCGGCCGAGCCCTGAACGCCGGGAACGCTCCGGGACAATGTGGAAAAACTGCCGTTCGCGGGATAGGTGACCTGCTGGAGTATACCCTTCTCGATCGAAGCGCCGGCGAAAGTGTACATCCCGACCTTGCCTCCTGAAAGGACGTCGAAATATACGTTGACGGGGATGCCGATGTAGTGGACGCTGTGGCGCATCTGCCCCTTCTCGAAAAACACGTCGCCTTCTGCGTAGCTGCCGGTGAAAGTCCTGCTGAGGAGCGAATAATTGACTCCGGCACCCACGGACCAGCGGCCTGCTATGGGGAACCTTGCGGAAACGCCTACGGTGAAGGGGATGTCGTATACCGACTCGCTGTCTTCCCTCACGCCGGAAGGAACGGAAGCTGTGGCGGCTGAGGCAGCACCCATGAACGCCGCGCCGCGGGAAACGCGGGACGAGGCGTCGTTGGTGCCCACGAGTCCGTTGATGCTCAGCGAAGGACGCGCTTTCGCGCGGCTCTTAAGGGCATCCTCATAGTCCATGAGAGCGAAGGGATCTGCGACCGTCCTCTTGTCATTCACCGCCTTAGAGGGAGTTTCACTTACCGTCACGCTACCTGCTTTTTCGGCCGCAACAGTGCTTTCCCCGGCCTGTGCGGGAGTCTCATCCGCGACCTGGGTAACAGCCGCGACCGGCTCCGTAGAAACCACTTCCTGCGAAGTAGCAGCCTTCTTTGCGGAAACGCGGCTGCGCGAAGCAGCAACGGGGGCTGCGCTCTTAACAACTTCTTCTAATACAGGATCGGTAACGGGGACTTCAATCGCTTCATCAACGGAAAGGTCGGAAACCTGGGCCACGACATTCCCGCTCTCCGCCATAGGGAGCGTTGCATCCGAAGGGCGCAAGGTAAGGACCAGCGCGAGGGAGGCGGCGATTGCCGCGCCAACGACGCCCAGACGTCCGAACAAGACTGCCCGGCGTCTGCGCACCATACGGCCGTGGACCGCCTCCCATGCCCCCGACGGGACATCGGCGGAGGCCTCTTCCAGAAGCGACCGTATCTCGCGATAGAACTCTATGTCGTTATTACCTTTCATCATTCATTTTCTTAATCTTTGCCTGCAACAGCACCCTGGCCCTTTGGAGCTGGGATCGGGAAGTATTCTCCGAAATGCCCAGGATATCGGCTATGTCCTTGTGGGAATACCCTTCAACGACATACATATTGAACACCGTCCTGAAGCCCGGAGGGAGCTCGGCGACCATGCGCATTATCTCCTTGTATCCGATAGTCTGCAAGGCCGTCACTCCCTGGCTTTCCATCCCGCCCGCGACTTCCACCTCCGCGCTGCCTTTCAGCACGTCGGACTTGCGCAGGCTCATGAGCGCCGTGTTGACAAAGATCTTTCTTGCCCACCCTTCAAAAGAACCGACACCTGAAAAACTGTCAAGCTTTGAGAATAAGGTCACAAAGCCGTCTTGAAGAACATCCTCTGCCGCCATCGAGTCCCCCATATAGCGCAAGCATACGGCGGACATTTTGGGCGCCAAACGGTCAAATATCGCTTTCTGGGCGCGTGGGTTGCCGTTTTTCGCCAGGCGGAGCAGGTCTTGCTCTCCAGGTTCCAGTACATTTCTTTCGGGCATAGTGCCTCGGGTGATCGTTTCTTTAGATGCCTTTCCCGCCTAGAACGTTGCATCAAAGACGCGAAAATCCTTCGGCGGGACTCTGCGAAAATAACTAAAATCGTTGGATTTTGTACTATTTTTGCAATTGATGAAAAGCATGATGAAAAGATTGACTGCCGCGGCAGGGGTCCTTGTGCTGCTCATAAGTATCAGCCTGACCTGCGACGCGCAAAAGAAAAGCACCCTCAAAGCCACCGAAGGCGCCCTCGTCGATGCGGTGACTCTCTTTGACGACGCCCAATACTCCAAAGCGCTTCCCATGCTGGAAGCCATATGCACCGTCTCCCCCTCAAATGACGCGGCCTGGTACTACCGCGGCCTTTGCGAAGCATATCTCGGGGATAGCGACAACGCCATAGCCCACGTCCGAGAAGCCTCCCGCCTCGACCCGTCCAACTACTGGTACCGCGACCGCCTGGCCCGCCTCTACGCAGGCACGGGGCAGCTGGAAGCCGCAGCCGACATATATGAGTCGCTCGCCAAAGACTTCCCCAAAAACAATGAAATCTACTATACCCTCGTAAGGATATACCTCCAGCTGGGCAACAGCGACAAGCTCATTTCCACGGTAGAAGAGATAGAAACAGTGTCAGGCCGTGACGAAATGACAGTCCTCACCCGCTACGACGCCCTCATGCGTCTGGGCAGGCAGGACGAAGCCTACTCTGTGCTCGAGCAGTACAACGACGAATTCTCGTCAGCGAGGATACTCTGCGCTATGGGAGACTACAACATAGCCCGCTTCCGCGACACCCTCGCCCTCGACAACTACACCGAAGCCCTGTCGTACGAGGCCGGCAATCCCCAGGCCCTGCTCGGCATCTCCGAAGTCTACCGCTATCGCAGCGACTATCCCAACTACTTCGCCTCCGTCAACTCCTTCATCACGGGAGAGCAGGTGCCGCTCGATGCGAAATCGCGCTACATGGAGTCCCTTTTCAGGCACACCGACGGCGCATTTTTCAGGAATTTCAAGGCCAACCTCGACCTCCTCGTCGAAAACTACGTGGCCCAGGCTCCCGCCGACACCCTGGTCGGCGCCACCGCCAGTTCGTATTACTACAACACCGGCAACTCCGCCAAAGCCCTCGAAACCATCAGCTACACGGTCGAGACCAACCCCACCCACATCAGCTCCCGCGCCCTTCAAATCCAGCTCCTTTCCCTAATGGAAGACTGGGACGCTCTCGACTCGGCCTGCGAAAAGGCATGGGCGGACTTCCCCGAAGAGCCCGGCTTCCTCGAGATGAAGACCTACGCCGACTACCACAAGAAGGACTACGACACCCTCATAGCCGACTGCGAGCGTCTCATCGCCGCAGCGCCCAGGGACACCGCTGTCATCGTACGGGCCCTCTCTACCATAGGCGACACCTATTACATGAAGGGCGACTCGCGCCGCGCTTTCTCCACCTACGAAAAGGCCCTCAAGATCGATCCCGGCAACTGCCCCATCCTCAACAACTACGCATACTATCTCTCCCTCGAAGGCCGCAAGCTCAAGAAGGCCTACGCCATGAGCAAGATAACCATAGAGAAGGAGCCCGACAACGCCACCTACCTCGACACCTTCGGGTGGATACTCTTCCTCCAGGGGAAAGCCCTGGAAGCCAAGCCCTTCTTCAAGCACGCAATGCTCTACGGTGGCAAGGACTCCATCGCCATCCTCGACCACTACGCCGAAGTCCTCTACGCCCTCAAGGAGTACGACCTCGCCCGCGTCTACTGGAACATGGCCAAAGCCAAGAATGAGAACGGCGAAATCCCCGACCTCGACGCAAGGGTGGACAAAAAGCTCAAAGCCATAGACAAATGACACCCCGGAGACTGATTTCCATACTCTTCCTGGCAAGTGCAGTGCTGCTGACTGCGCAGACCCTCTGCGCCCAAAACGTCAGCGACAAGCAGGCCCGCAAGGACCGCCTCGAGAAGGAAATCGCCATCCTGGACAAGCAAATCCGCATCAACAGCTCCAAAAACGCCGACGCCCTCGCCCGCCTCTCGCTCCTCCAGAGCAAGATCAAGGCCCGCCAGAGCCTCGTGGACGAAAGCAACAGGGAGCTCGACGCCATCAACGGCAGGATTGCAGCCAAGCAAAAGGAAATAGACCTGCGCCAGGCCCGGCTCGACACCATGACCGCCTATTCCGGCCGCCTGATACGCAGCGCCTACAAAAACCGCGACACCCGCGTCTGGTACATATATATCCTCGCCAGCGAGAGCGTCTCGCAGGGCCTCAGGAGGGCCGCATTCTTCAAGAACCTCTCCTCCACTATGGCTGCCCAGGCCGCGAAGATAAAAGCCGAAAAAGCCGAGCTCGAGAAGGAAAAAGCCGCCCTGGACGCCCTTGCCGCCGAAGCGCGCACCCTCAGGGACTACCGCGTCCGCGAGCTCAACAGCTTGAAAAAAGAGGAAAAGGAAGCCAAGAACCTCAGCGCCAACCTCAAGCGGCAGAAGACAAAATACCAGAAAGAACTCGCCGCAAAACGCAAGCAGGCCGACGCCCTCGAAAGGGAAATACGCAACGCCATCAAATCCGCCAAGTCCGGCGGCAAATCCGGCAGCGGCAAGAACAAGCCCAAGGCCCAGGTGGACTACACCCTGGCAAAGCAGTTCGTCGCCAACAAGGGCAAACTCCCCTGGCCGGCGGAAGGCGCCCTTACCGGCCGCTTCGGCAAGCAGTACCACCCGGTTTTCACCCGCCTCCGCCTTCCGGAGAACAACGGCATCAACATAGCCGTTTCTCCCGACGCCCCCGTCAAAGCCGTTTTCGACGGCACCGTAGCCCAGATTTCCGTCCTTCCCGGATACCACCAGTGCATCCTCATCCAGCACGGCGACTACTTCACCCTCTACTCCAAGATGAAGGACGTCAAGGTGAAGGCCGGCGACAAAGTGACCACGGGCCAGGCAATCGGCACCGTGGACACCATCTCAGGCGAGACAGTCCTCCACTTCGAAATATGGGACGACAACACCTCTCCCCGCGACCCCGAGGTCTGGCTGCGTCCCCGCTAAATACTTTACCACATGAAGATTTGCGTACTCACCGGCGCCGGTGTGAGCGCCGAAAGCGGACTTTCCACCTACCGCGACAGCGGCGGCACATGGGATAACTACGACCCCATGGTGGTCGCATCCATCCAGGGCTGGCATTCCGACCCTGAGACGGTGCTGAGTTTCTACAATGGTCTGCGAAAGCGCATGGCTGCGTGCAAACCCAACAGCGCCCATCTCGACATTGCTGCCCTTGAGAAAGAGCACGAGGTGGTCGTCATCACCCAGAATGTCGACGACCTCCACGAAAGGGCCGGGAGCAGCCACATTATCCACCTCCACGGCGAAGCCACCAAGATACGCCCCGAAGACTGTTTCAACGACTACGACCGCTTCAGCGAAAAGAAAGTGAAGGACATAGGCTACTCGGAAGTGAAAATTGGCGATAAGGACGGCCGCGGCGTGCAATACCGCCCTCACATAGTCTTTTTCGGCGAAGCAGTCCCCAAGATGGACGAAGCTATAAAGGCCGTTGAAGAGGCTGACGTCCTTCTGATAGTGGGCACTTCCCTCCAGGTCTATCCTGCCGCATCGCTCTATCATTATGCCCGGTACGACGCCCCTGTTTTCATCGTCGACCCGGCCGACGTCTCCGTCCCCCAAAGGGTCGTCCACATACGCGAAAAAGCCACAAATGGCCTCAAAACCTTCATTTCTGCCCTCAAAAAGCTCCAATGACGAGCTTTTTTTATTATATTGGCCATTTAGTGGAAGTTTAACGAGCCTTTAGGAGGCTCAAAAAGACACTTTGCATGAAAAAGAAAGATGATTATTTAGCTCCGGAGGCCCTTACGACAATGGCCGTTTCGGGGGCTCTGATATGCGCAAGCCCCCACGGCATTGACGGGAGCCGCGACGATTACGACACTTCTGATAATGAATTATACTTGTAGGACATGAGAAAGATATTCATATATCTGGCCGCAGCACTGTTCCTTCTGTCCTGCAACAAGGAATTAGGTGTGGCACCGACCTATACCCTGACCGTGGAGGTCGGAAATGAAAGGACCAGGGCGCTGAACCTTGAATCCGATACCATAAAGGCCGCGTGGGCCGAGGGCGAGGAGGTAACGGTGCGCAATGGCTCAGGAGATTACCTGGGCACGCTTACGGCACAGTCTTCCGGCACGAGCACCACGCTCACAGGGACCATCACCGGAGACATGTATGTTAATAGAAAGCTCGTGCTGGATTTCCTAAGTCCCGCCTATGAGAACCAGGACGGCACGCTCACCGGGAATACCACCAGTATCGACAAGGTATGTGATTATGCCACGGCTTCAGTCAAAGTCAAGAGCATTGAAGGCGACACCGTAACCACGGATGAGGCACATTTCAGCAACAGGCAGGCAATCGTGAGATTCAAGATAAAACTCAACGACATTGATGTCCCCGCGGATGAAATGACGATTACGGTTTCCGGCTATGTTTCCGGTGGGCCGTCCAGCAAAACGATTTCTGTGCATCCCCAAAGACAATACGATGAGTTGTACGTTGCCATTCCTTGTTATTACAATACGGAGAGCGAAGCGTTAACCTTATCTTTTAATGTGGTAGTGATGGGGATTCCCCTCACAAAGAACGCATCAATGAATTTGAAAAATGGTGGTTTTTATCGGGCCACTTTGTCTTTATGATAATTTTGACTCTATCAGATAATTATTTTTATCGTTATGAATAGACTTGTTCGCGTTGTTTTACTGAGCCTCGCCGCAGGCGCCTGCCTGCTTACTTCCTGTAAAGAGGACGACTGGGAAGGAAAAAGGGAGAACCCCAATCCTGAGGTTTGCAAAGTTCCCGATTCCTATACTTTACGCAGCAGTTTCCTGGAGCTGGACCAGGACGGAAATGTCGTGGACTGCTACTTTGGAAAATATGATCCGGCCACGCCCGGCGTGGTATCCATTACGGTGAAAAACTATGCTCGTGCGCTTGAAGTTATAAAGATGATTGTTCCGGATGAAGCTGAGGTAACTGAAACTGAAGATCAGCTGATTTGGAACCTGAAAGACGTGGATGGAAAGTCTGAGGGACAGATGGTGTTCAAGCGTTCTACGGCCCCCGGGCAGTTTGCCGTGGTGGAAATTCCTCAGTGCTCACGTCCGCTCACACAGGTCGTATTCAAAAAGCCCCTGCTTACCGACAGCTGGATGGACGAGTACAACACGTGTGATGCCCTGGATAACTTTTATCTTGGCGCACCGATTGATGTCAGTCTTGGTAAGCTTCCGGAAGGAGCGGCCAGCAATTTCGGTCACGGCCAGGGAATGTTCCTGGTTATCCAGGAATACGAAGCCGGCGTCCATGACGGGCTCCTTCTGAGGCTTAACAATACGGAGAACAACTATGTAACGATCAAATGGGAATTTAACAACAGATTACAAGAGCAAATTGATCGCGCCATGAAGTATGCTGAAGCCCTGCTCGTAAAAAAGATTCTCCACGACAACACCTCGTTTGTAACTACGATGACGTCTATGGGTATGGCATCCTGGGATAACGGATTCATGTTTGACGCAATGAATGCGGGAAAAGACGTATTTTTTGCCAGTCCGGAGGTTCGCATAAACTTCAAAACCGGAGAGACAAACGCCCTTGCCATGGTTAACGCCTGGTATTATCGTGAGGCGTGGTTGTATAAATTCTATGTGGAGCCGGCGAAAGAGGATGGCGCTCTTAAAGTCATTATAGACAGTAGAACTTCAGGAGTTAAATGATGAAAAAGATTATATTAATTATCGCGGCCCTGCTGCCGCTCCTTTTCGCGTGCGACATTGTCGATATTGGAGAGAAGGACACCCGGGTTTTAGATTTTACTCTGGAAGTTGCCAATGAGGATTATACCCAGTCCACCGTCCTGGACGGTATTGGCGACACTCAGATTACCTCCATCACCGGCCAGCCTGATTGGGTCAGCTCCATCTGCCGCCAGGAGGAGCTGTGCGAAGGTAATCTTGCATTGGATGTGACTGTGACAGCCGACAGTAAAATGAACTGGGACCGCTCGGCCAAGATAGTGCTCACGATGATAAGCGGCACAACGGTTAATCTGACCGTCAACCAGCGCCCCGGTCTGCCGTATTTCTCAGGTGTCTTCGGCGCCACGACCCCCTCGGTCAACAAGGCCTTCGAGGAAGACTGGTCTTCGCAGACCGAGATAGAAGTGGTCAGTTCCGTCATGAAGGTTAATGACCAGCTTGAGATCAGGGCCAAGAACGTGTATCTCCCCTGGGCCTTTGAAGAAGTCGGCGTGCAGCATCATCTTCCCGACGACGAGCTGCGAAAGATGATGCTACACCAGGATGACTGGGCGCTGGCCTTCAATACCACCGGCATTGAAACTGCCGCCGGCGCCAATCTGAATTATTTCGGCCTTTTCAACCGCTATTCTCATGTCCTTCGCGTCTTCTACTATTGGCCGGAAGAGCTGATTCCCGCCTCCGGAGCCAACGACTACGCGTGGCACGTCAAGTTCTCGGGAAAGCCGTCCGAGTACAATCCCACCGCTTTTGCAGTCCCGTACAACCATCGCTTCGAAGGGGCCGATGCCACCAGGTTCCAGGGATATGCCAACATATTTTTCACTTCCCCGCTGACGGATGAGATAGGACTGAAGAATCCGGGCATCGTGGTCCCCGCTCCCGGCTGGTGGGCCTTCGATATGGATATGTCGACCAAGCGGGCGCAATCCTTCTTCGACGACTACGACGAATTCAGCAAGATTACCATTGGGGTTGACATCTTCGATGTCCAGAGCGTATTCATGAAATCCTTAATGGATGGAGTCTCTATTGGTGGAGATCTGACAGGAAGCATGAATCTGAAAGGTCTGGTGCCCCAGTCCGCCACAGCGGCGGGAATTATTACTCCGGGCATCTTGGGGACATTTTCCAGTCTCTTTACCAACACCTACCTGCTGCAGTTTGTTAATGAAGCAAAAGCATTTAACCCCTATGTCCTTATTCCCGCCATCGCGGGTGCGGTCTGCGGCATAGCCGGAAATATTACGGATGGTTTAATTAACGGCGACCCTGATCATCCGGAAGAGACCATGAAGCAACTTGGGGCGATGAACGCTAAGCTTAACCTGCAGATGAACGGCATCATTTCGACCGAAGGCACCATCGAGTCGCAGCGCTCCCACAGCGTTCCTTCCCTGAGTCTTCCCATAGGATACCTCACCAGAATCCGTGACAACAAGACCTTCCAGATGGGTAAGGGCATATGGAATATTGAAAACGACCCCGTCGTTTACGTGGTGAAGGACGCCCTTTGGGCCAACAAACCCGTACTTACCTACTACAGCCGCAATCAGCAGAGTTGGTACCGCCAGGGGAATGAGGTCGCTGAATATGATATATCCTCTTCCCCCTCTTCACTGGGGCTGCGCATCATCTCTTTCTTCGACCCTTCGTCCCTGGGAGACGTAATTCTCAATGAGGAAGTCTTCGGCAACATTTCCGACATTAAAGTGGCTGCCAGTTACGGTGTTTATCCCGGCGGCAGCGCCGGCAATACCGATACTTTCCGCAGCGCAGTCGGGCTGGATTATGAGCCCATGAGCCTTGCTACGGCCAATAAGGACGGGCGAGCATCTACGGGTGAGGTGTCAGGCACCACCAATCTTCCTCTCAAGATATTCAAAGACCGCTATACCAACGATTTCTTCCAGATTCCCATTGATGAGCGGGATAAGGAAACGTTTGGCGATCTGGTCGGGACCCGGCTCAGCGCCCAGGGCGTTAACAATAACTACGAGCGCCGCTACTACGGGACCTCTCTTTTCTACATGAATCCGGATGCATCCTCCTCCGTAACGGACATTGTCCAATACGTGTCGGATCCCCAGATTTTCGTGCCCTTCAACGAGTCCAAGCGCGTCATTACCGATCCGGACATCCCTGACCTTGTGGTTACCGTCCAATTGAGCGTAAGGAGCGTTTCTCCCGGACAGGAGGAGGAAACGACCAAGATGTACCGTCTGCGCTACGTTCCCAAGATTGTGTATATCAATGCCGAAGACGTGCCCGCAGTCTATCAGCAGATTGCTTCCAAAGCCAATGGCGGAATGTCATCGAACGTCAGTTACCAGACATTTGAGGCCCACAAGGACCTTGTCAAAGCCTACGCCGACGAAATCAGCGCTCAGCTGAGCAAATAGGGCACAAATCTGACCAACAAAAAAGAAAACCGCCCCAGGAAATCCTGAGGCGGTTTTTTGTGGAGATAGTCGGACCAAAACCCGGGAAATAGTGCGTAATACTTTACGATATAACCGCCTGTAAATCAGCGCTAAAGTATCTTTTTGCCAATAGTACGGAATATTTGGTAATACAAAAAATAGTGCGTAAATTTGGTGCGTAAATTTTGGGCGAAGGGAAGGAAAGCAAAAAACCGCAGCTATTTTTGGGGCCTGCATTTTTTGCATTTTCTACACAAAGCCCGCAAACGCTAGTAGACAAATGACAGGTTTTTATCTAGAGAAAAGGGCCGACAAAAAAGGGGACTGCCCTATTAGAGTTTCTGCCCGGGCCGCTGGCGGCCGTTTGCTTACCTCAATAGGCTATAGCATCAATCCCGATAATTGGGACAGCGAAGCCCAGCAAGTAAAGCCGGGGACCAAAAAGGCCCCTACCACCAACGCCCGGGGAATCCCGGCCGCCACTATTAACGCCCGAATTGCGGCTATTTCGGCCGCCTTCGCCCAGCTGGAAGCAACCCCCGGGGCCTGCACTATTGAAGCCCTACAGGCTGCGCTAGATGCTATTACAGGGAAGGCCGACAGGAAGGCCGCCGCCCGGCCTATTCAATCAATTGTGCTAACCTACTTTGATTTGTGGGTAAAAGAGGAAAGCACCCAAAACCAATGGGCCGCTAGCACTACAGCCAAAATGCAGTCCTTTAGAAATTCCCTAGAGGAATTCAAGCCCGATTTGGCATTTTCCGACCTCAACGAAAAGGGCCTAGCACGATATATTGAATTCCTGCGCAGCAAAAAGGACCACGAAGAAACTAGCATACAAAAGCGCTATAGCAATCTAAAGTGGTTTATAGATTGGGCTATACGCAAAGGCTACTGCGCAGAAACCGCTATAGATACCTACCGCCCCAAATTCAAAGTATTGGCAAAGCCTGTAATCTTTTTGACACGCCCGGAATTGCTCAAACTCTATCACTATGAAATCCCGGCTACGCCCTGCGAAATGACTTTGACATACAGCACAGGGGAGCAATACACAAAGCCTGTGCAATACGCCGGGGCGCTGGAAAAGGCCCGGGACCTGTTTTGTTTCTGCGCCTTCACTAGCCTTCGCTATTCCGATATGGCAGCACTAAAGCGCAGCGACATAGTAGGGGACAAAATCATAGTAACCACCCAAAAGACCAATGACCGCCTAGAAATCCCCCTCAATGACTACAGCCGGGCAATACTAGACAAATACGCCGATTTGCAGGACCCCCGGGGGCTGGCCCTTCCTGTCATATCCAACCAAAAAATGAATGACTACCTAAAGGACCTTTGCGAACTCTGCGACTTTAGGGACCCTGTAACAAAGGTATTCTACAAAGGCGGGGCCCGCGTTGAGGAAACCCACGAAAAATGGGAACTAATCAGCACCCACGCCGCCCGCCGCACCTTCATTTGCTACGCCCTTACAAAAGGAATCCCGCCGCAAATTGTTATGAAATTCACAGGGCACAGCGACTACAAAGCTATGAAGCCCTACATAGATATAGCCGGGGCCGATGCCGCCGCCGCTATGCAGTTAATGAATGACTAGCACAGGGGGAAGGACTATGAAGCACACGCCGACACTACAGGAAGCAATCTATATTGAAGGCCTGCCCGATTGGTACATAAGCGACACCCCGGCCGATTTTTGGACCCGGGAAGCCTTCGCCCTGTTTGAAGCCGCCCGGCAGGAAGGGCTAATAGATTTTGATAGCACCTACAGCGACAGCTGGACCGCTGGCCCCAATATCCCCAAAGGGGCGCTAGCGTATTTTTGCCAAAAGGCTAGTAGATGCCTACACCTCAACAAAGGGGCCCACACCAATTGGAAGCCCTTTGAAAGAATGTTTAACCGGGGCAGCCTGTGCTGGCCGGAATCCGACACCACAGGGCAGGCCCAGCCGGAACTGCGCCCAGCCGCGCCGCTGCGCCTGTCCCTGCATAACCTAGAGGAAAGCGCCGGGCAGGAAGCGCTGCGCAGCCGTATAGATGACTTTTTCACACGATATGAAAACGGAAATAGCTAAAGCCCTTCCCGCCTTCCCCTGTGCTGCCCAGCTGGCCCCGGGACACCGGGCCGCCGATGCTGGCCGACCTCAACGCCGACAGCTGGCCGGGGCATCTACTACAGGGCAGGGCGCAGGGAGCCCAGCCGGAACGCCGCCGGAATCCCCCGGGCAGGCCCAGCTGGCGCTGCCACCTCAAAAGACACAGGCCGCCGGAACACAGCCCAGCGCCGGGGCCGCCTTCCCCGCCTTCGCCCTGTATAGCGTTGAGGGGAGCAAAGGGCCGGGCATCAATACTACTACAATGAAAGACACCCGCCACAGCACCGCCTGCCCAGCGCAGCACACAGGGAGCCCAGCCGCCCAGCTGGCCGCCGCGCCTGTAGTCAATATCTATTTGACAGGCTGCAATATCAATAACGGCCGGAATCAAATAGTAGGGAATCATAACACCCAAATTGGACATAACGCCTACGGCCCGGCCGACCTGTCCCAATGGCAGGCCGAAACAATCCGGGCACAGGCCGCCACCATAGCCGCCCAGCAAAGGACCATAGACCGCCTAATAACGATACTAGAGGGAAGGACCGCCGGGGCCTAGCCTTCGCGCCCGCGCCTGCGCCTGTGAATGTTTCGCTTGTATAGCTAAAGCCCTACAGCCGTTGAGGTATGCAGGGCTTTATTTTGCTTTCAAGATACTTATTTTGCCGCCCTGTAGCGGCCTGTATTGGGCTTTGTATACTATATCTAACAGCCTGTATACAGCCTGCCCCGATACTTTGAAATACCTTTGCGATATGGAACGCACAGGGACACCACAGCCGGACCGCTGGCCGGACCTAGACACAGCCCCGCCGCTGGACATAACGGACAGCCCGCCGCTAGACATAACGGACAGCCCGCCGCTAGACCTCAACGCCGACAGCTGGCCCGCGCTGGACCTGTCCCACAGCTGGCCGGGAATAGAGCCCCCGGACCGCTGGCAGCCGCTGGACATAACGGACAGCCCACCGCTAGACCTCAACAGCGAAAAGGGGCGCAGGAAGGCCGAAAAGCAACGGACCGGGGAAACCCTCAACGCCCAGCCAAAACGCCCTAGAAACGGCCGGAAACGGCCCTAGAACAAAGACAGGAACACAGGCCGCCGGGAGCCAATGACCGCGAAGGAAAAAAGCTAGAGAAACCCGAAGCGCAGGCACACGCCCGGCGGCTTTTTACAACGCCAAAACCTCAAATAGATTTGATATGTATACACAGGAAATCACACCCGAAACGCCTTTAGTGCAAATGACCGCCGGGCAGCTGGCCGAATACCTCAACAGCCGGGCGCAGGGAGCCCAGCCGGGCACAGGAACACAGGCCGCCGGGGCCGCCCAGCCCCGCCGCTTTGTCTATGGATTGCGGGGCATTATGCAGCTATTCAATGTTTCCAATGTTACCGCCCAGCGCTACAAAAGGGGCATCATAAAAGATGCCGTTTCCCAACAGGGCAAAATCATAGTAGTAGATGCCGACAAAGCCCTACAGCTATTCAAAGAATGGAAGGATAGCAAAGGGGAATAATGAAGGCAGCCGCGCACAGCAATAGCTGTAGCAACGGCCGCCCCGCTAGTAGACGGACAAATATAGCGCTTTTTTGCGACTTATGGGCCGCCGCTGGCGTAATCTTTAGCCGTATTGAGAAATGACACCTAACAAAGAATTTGCGGCCCAGCTGGCGCAGGATATAGCGGCCCGGGGGGAAGCGCTGGAAACCCAGCCCGGACCCTTCGCGCCGGAACTGCAGGGCATCATTGACAGCCTAGAGCCTTTGAATTTCCGGGAACTAGCCGGGGCGAAGGCCAATGAAAAGCTAAAGCACAGCGAAACGCTAGTATTGGCTGTGCGGGAATTGCTCAAAATAGTAGAAACCGCCGGGGCTGGATTAACAGCCCAAAACGGCCTGCCCTTTGTCTATAACGGCCGATATTGGCAGGAAACTAGCCCGGGAGAAATTGAAGCCTTTTTGACAGCCGCAGCTATCAAAATGGGCATAGATGAACTAACGGCCGAATACTTTGAAAATCAAGAAAAGCTATACAAGCAATTCCTAAAGACTGCCCGACTACGGGCGCAGCGCCGGGACCGGGGCAAAATCCTTATCAATTTCCCCAATGGGACACTAGAGATAACACAGGCCGGGCGCTGGCATTTGAGGGAACACCGCCGGGCCGACTTTATCAAATATGAATTGCCCTACAGCTATGATGCTACCGCCACCACCTGCCCGCTATTTACGGCCTACCTCAACAAAGTACAGCCCGACAGGGCAGCGCAGGCTGTGCTGGCCGAATTCGTAGGGAACGCCCTAGCGCCCGAATTGAAGCTACAAAAAGCCCTAGTTTTGAACGGCCCGGGCAGCAACGGAAAAAGCGTATTTTGCGACATTATAACGGCCGTATTGGGCCGGGAAAATGTAAGTAGCTACACAATGGAAAGCCTAACAAAGTCGGACAGCCGCAGCTGCGCCCAGCTGGAAAACAAGCTACTTAACTACTCTAGCGAAAACTCTATCAAAATGAATGTTGAGGCCTTCAAAACGCTAGTTTGTGGGGAGCCTATAGAGGTACGCCGCTTGTATGGGGAATCCTACCAAATTGAAGGCTACGCAAAACTAATGTTCAATTGTAACCTACTGCCCCGGGACATAGAGCAAAGCGAAGGCTTTTTTAGGCGCTTCCTTATAATCCCCTTCACTACCAAAATTGAGGAATCCGAAAAGGACCCCGAATTAGCGGCCAAAATCATAGCGCAGGAACTGCCCGCCGTATTCAATTGGGTATTGCAGGGGCTGCGCAGGCTACTACAGGCAAAGGCCTTCACGCCCTGCGACACAGCCCGGGAAGCGCTGGAAGCCTACAGGAAGGAATCTAACAGCGTTTTAATGTTCATTGAGGAATACGGCCTAGAGCCGGGGAGCCCAGCCGACCGGGAAGCCCTCAAAGACCTATACAACGCTTACAATTTCTATTGCAAAAGTAGTGGCTACTACCCTATGGGCAAAAGCACCTTCAATAAGCAAATGCAGGCACAGGGCTTTAGCGGGGGCCGGGACAGCAAAGGAATGTATCTAGCCTGTAAGGGCTTTGCCGATGCCGACAGGATTTGAAGCCTACCCCCCGGGGGTATTTTTTTAAAGGGGTAGGGGTCCCCTAAACCTCGACCACAGCCCCGCCCGCCGCTATGCAATTTTTTGGATTTGCGGAACTTTTCGCCAAATAGTTACAATTTATTACATTTTTCGGCCAAAAACTTACGCTTTTTAATGCCGGTACAGCTCAAAATCTTACAAATTGAAAGCAACGCACCGCTACATATTGGAGCCCTACACAGGGCCGGACAGCCGCCACGCCTGCCCCCAATGTGGGAAGGCCGGGGCCTTCGCCCGCTACATAGACAGCACCACCGGGGAAGCGCTGGCCGACAATGTGGGCCGATGCAACCGCGAAGATAGTTGCGGCTACCACTACAAACCGGGGCAATTTTTCAAAGATAATCCCGACAAAGGGCAGCCCTTTACGCCTGTAAAACGGACCAAAACCCGGCCGATAGTGCGGGAATGGAAGCCCGCCCCGCCGCCGGAATCCTACACAATCCCGGGCGCTGTCCTCAACGCCTTTTTTCGCTTTGAAAAGGAAGCCGACCAAAAGCGCCTGCGCACCCAGCGCCGGGCAGGGCCCACAAACCTAGATTTATACCTGTGCAAAGTATTGGGGCCGGACCGCTATAGGGCTGTGCGCAAAGCCTACCACCTCAAAAGATACAGGGGCGCAGCTGTCTTTGTCTACTGCGACCGGGAAGGCCGCTATAGGACTATGAAACGAATCTACTACAAAGAGAATGGACACCGGGACAAAGACACCCAGCCGACACTACTACACACCCACGAAAATATAAAGCCCTACCTTCCCGAAGGCTGGACCCTGCGCCGCTGTCTATTTGGGGAGCATCTACTACAGGGCAGCCCAGCCGCCCCTGTGGCGCTAGTGGAAAGCGAAAAAACGGCCCTAATTGGGGCCGCCCTGTGCCCGGGCCCTGTATGGCTAGCTGTAGGGGGCAAACAATGGCTAAACGCCGACACCTGCGCAGCGTTGAGGGGCCGCCGCGTAGTAGCCTACCCCGATTTGCAAGCCTTCGCCCTGTGGCAGCACACGCTGGCCGACATAGCCCGCCGCGTAGGTTTTGCCGTTGAGGTTTCCGACATTTTGGAACGCACAGCAACAGCGCAGGAACGCGCCGCCGGGCTGGACATAGCCGACTATCTAATAAAGGCCGACAGGGGCCCGGAAACGGCCGGGGATAGCATCATATAGGGAAGCATCAAACCACCTCAACAATGAATAGCGAATACTACGAAATCAAAGAAATTGCCCAGCTGGAGCAATCAGCCTATGACGGCCGGACAGGGGAACTATTGGCAAAGCGCTTTGAAAGGCTGTTGAAGCGACAGCACAGCGAAATAGCGCAGTATAAGGGCCTGCGCCGGGACCTAGACCGCCTTCCACCCGGACCCACCCGGGAAGCAATAGCGGCCAAAATCCGGGCATTTACGGCCGACCACGCCCGCCGTATAGAACGCTACGCCACTAAACTAGTTGAGGAATCCCACCCGGCCGGGAAGGGATAGCCGCCCAGCTGGACACCTCAACACCCCAACAGGCCGGGCGCTGGCGCTAGCTGGCGGCCCGCCTTTGTTCTATCCCACAGGGAGCCCAGCCGACAGGGGCCGACCTCAACGGCCGACAGCTGGCCGGAATCCTTCACGCGCGCGCAATTGGGCGAATTGGGCGAATTGAGCCCAGCCGCCCAGCTGGCCGGGGCCTTCGCGCCTACGCGCGCGCAGTAAGTCGGAAATGTGGGGCAGGGCCAAACACACAGGCCCAGCTGGCGCTGCCACCTCAATACAGGAAGGGGAAGCCGGGCACAGGGAGCCCAGCCGGGCAGGGCCTGCCCTTCCTACGCGCGCGCCCGCCTGCGCCGCGCCCGCTGAATGTCCATTTAGGCCAATTCCCCGCCCCTGTAGATGCTGCCCAGCTGGACAGCTGGCCGGGGCCGCCTGTGTAAAAAATGTAGAAAATGCAGCCCTAAACAAAAGTATTCTATTTTTCGTTTGCTGGCCTATTTCTTTTGAGGGGAAATACACAGGAAATCTACATAGGGAGCACAGCCGACAGGGGCAAAAGAAATACGCACCAACACGCGAAATAGTGCGTAATTTGGTGCGTAAAACTTGTAACACATTGATAATCAATGTATCCTGTGGAGGTAGTCGGATTCGAACCGGCGACCTTCTGAATGCAAATCAGACGCTCTACCAACTGAGCTATACCCCCGAAAGAGAAAAAGCCGGAACTCTCCCGGCTTTCCGTAGGCCCTGGCAGAGTTGAACTGCCGACCTCCACATTATCAGTGTGGCGCTCTAACCAACTGAGCTAAGAGCCTGTATAAATAAAGAAGGAAAGCACATGCGTTGCGCCTTGCAACACATTCGCGATGAGCGTCAGTAAGAAGAGAACAAAGTCAGGGC
>CAMYVB010000010.1 GCA_947302175.1 uncultured Bacteroidales bacterium
ACCACCGAACCCTGAGGGAGCGGATTTACAGTCCGCCGCAATTGCCACTATGCGATCCTCCCAAGTCTTGCCTTAGCTTAGCCGAGCCGATAGAGGGATTCGAACCCACGACCCCGAGATTACAAATCACGTGCTCTGGCCAACTGAGCTATATCGGCAGTATGTCAAATACCCTTTTTCTTTAAGGGATTGCAAAGGTAGACATTATTCTGAAAAATCCAAAAACTTTTCAAAAATTTTTCTCCACTTTGCACAATGTTTCAAAGATGCCGTAGGAATCGATACCGCATTCGGCCTCCTGTTCTTTTCTCGATCCGGACCCGATGAAGCGGTCGGGGATGCCAAGACCCATGACGAGCGGCTTTTCGTCCATACCGGAGAGCTCCTCGCAGACTGCGCCGTACAGTCCTCCTTTCAGGCACCCGTCTTCGACGGTTATGACTGCCTTGAAGTCTTTTGCGATAAGGCGAATCATGTTTTGGTCCAGAGGCTTGAGGAAGCGCACGTCCCAGACTGCGGGAGAGCCGTGACCTTCCTTTTCAAAGCGAGAAGCGGCCTCCAGGGCTGCGCTCGCGCAGGTGCCGAGGCTGAGAATGGCGTAGCGGGAACCGTCGCGCAGTTTCTCTGCCTTGCCGCACTCCAGCTCTTCAAAGGCCTCGCCCTTCCACGGTGTACCCTCTCCTTCGCCTCGGGGATACCTTATTATATAAGGGCCATTGGCGGCGAGGGTGGCGGAGTACATGGCGTTGCGCAGCTCCCTTTCGTTCCTGGGAGCGACTATGGTAGTGCCGGGAATGCTGCGGTATGCCGAGAGGTCGAAGATGCCGTGATGGGTGGCTCCGTCTTCGCCGACGAGACCCGCCCTGTCGAAGCAGAGCACCACGTGGAGCCCCTGGAGCGCAACGTCGTGTATGATTTGGTCATACGCGCGCTGCGAGAACGAAGAATAGATGTTGCAGAAAGGAATCATGCCGCCGGCGGCGAGACCCGCCGAGAACGTGACAGCATGTTCCTCCTCTATGCCGACGTCGAAAAAGCGCTCTGGGAAGCGGGCAGCGAAAGCAGTCATGCCGCAGCCTGAAGCCATCGCGGGGGTGATGCCGACGATGTGCGGCTCTTTTTCTGCCAGGTCAATGAGCGTCTGCCCGAAAACTTCCTGATATTTGGAGGCCTTTGCGGGAGTCTTGATGCGCTCCCCGGTCTCGGGGTTGAATTTGCCCGGAGCGTGCCAGACGGTGGGATCAGCTTCGGCGGGAGCATAGCCCTTGCCTTTTTTCGTGTAGCAATGCAGGACGCGCGGGCCTTTGAGCGTGCGCATCCGGGTGAGCGCCTGGACCACTGCTTCCATGTCGTTGCCGTCTATGGGACCGAAATAGCGTATGCCAAGGCTCTCAAAGAAGTCGCCGCCCGTCGGACGCACCAGCCATGACTTAAATGAACGCATCCAGCGCTGTATGCGCCTTCGCAGCTTGCTCTCGCCCAGGCGGTGCCACACGCTGTCTTTCACCTTGTTGTATGCCTTTCCGGCGGTCAGGCGGAGGAGGTGGTTGTGCAGGGCTCCGAGGTTGCCGTCTATGGACTGGTTGTTGTCGTTGAGGATAATGAGCAGGTCGTCGCCGGATGCGCCGGAGTTGTTCAAGGCTTCGAGGGCGAGACCTCCCGTTAACGCGCCGTCCCCTATGAGGGCTACGACCTTGTCGTGGCTGCCGCTGAGCCTCGCGGCTTCGGCAAGACCGAAAGCGGCTGAAACTGAGGTGGATGAGTGTCCTGCGCCAAAGGCGTCATAGGGACTTTCAGCCATGCGGGGGAAGCCGCTGATGCCGCCAGCAGTGCGCATGGTGGCGAAAGCTTCGCGGCGGCCGGTGAGGATCTTGTGGGCGTATGCCTGGTGACCGACGTCGAACACTATCTTGTCCGCGGGGGTGTCGAATACGTAGTGAAGGCCAGTGATGAGCTCGACTGCGCCGAGGCTGGAAGCCAGGTGCCCGGGATTGCGCGAGCAGCAGTCAATCATGTACAGACGTATTTCCTCGCAGAGCTGCTTCAGCGAGTCAAGGTCGAAATCCTTGATGTCAGAGGGGCTGTTAACCCCCTGCAGAAGGGGATATTTTTCCTTGTCAGTATCCATCGGAGACGGCAAAGGTAGCGAAAATATGTTCAAAAGGAATGCAAGTTCTCTCAAAAGTGCGTATATTTCGCAGCTAAAAAAAGAAAGATATGGCAGAAAAGATTGTAAAACTGATGAACGATTCCGCCGTCGCAAGGTGGACCGTTCTTGCGCTCGTGGCGCTCATGATGTTCTTCGCATACATGTTCGTGGACGTGATGAGCCCGCTGAAGAGCCTTGTCGAGGCCAATCTGGGCTGGAACAGCGGCGTCTTCGGCAAATATGCAGCCTCGGAATACATACTCAATGTCTGCGGCTTCCTCATCATTGCGGGTGTTATTCTCGACAAGCTAGGGGTGCGCTTCTCCGGTGTGCTGTCGGCGGCGATAATGGTCGTAGGCGCGGCCATCAAGTTCGTCGGCGTGTCCGACTGGTTCCAGACCACGGCATTCGCCCAGTGGCTCGGCACCTGGTGGGTGGAAATGCCCGCGAGCGCCAAGATGGCTTCGTTCGGCTTCATGATATTTGGCTGCGGCTGCGAAATGGAGGGCACCAACGTGTCCAAGATTCTCGCCAAGTGGTTCAAGGGTAAGGAGATGGCTCTCGCCATGGGTCTTGAGATGGCTATTGCGCGTCTCGGCGTTTTCGCGGTCATGTGGATTGCTCCGCTCATCTCCCAGGCCGCCGGCGGTTCAGTCGTCGCTCCTCTCGGCTTTTGCGGTGCCCTGCTCTGCATTGGCCTGATTAACTTTATTATTTTCGGCGTGATGGACCGCAAGTTCGATTCCCAGCTCGTCGAAGCCGGCCTTGCTACTGATGAGAAGTCGCCTGAGGATGAGTTCCATGTGAGCGACCTCGGCGCCATTTTCAAGAGCAAGATGTTCTGGATCGTCGCGCTTCTGTGCGTCCTTTACTACAGCGCCATTTTCCCCTTCCAAAGGTATGCACCCAATTTCCTGGAGGAGACTCTCAAAGTCGATGCGGCAGTGGCTTCCCGCCTCTTCAGCTGCTTCCCCATCCTCGCCATGTGCCTGACTCCGCTTCTGGGCATCTTCCTCGACAGGGTCGGTAAAGGCGCCACCATGCTGATGGCCGGTTCCATCATCATGATTGCCTGCCACCTGAGCTTTGCTTTCCTGCTCCCGCTCTTCCCTTACAAGTGGCTTGCAGTTACGCTTATCGTTATCCTCGGCGTCAGCTTCTCGCTGGTGCCTGCAGCTCTTTGGCCCAGCGTCCCCAAGATTATTGACGAGAAGATACTCGGCAGCGCTTACTGCCTGATTTTCTGGGTGCAGAACATAGGCCTCTGCCTCGTCCCCATGCTCATCGGCTCGCTCCGTCAGTCCACCGGTTCGTACTTTGTCCCCATGCTGGTTTTCTCGAGCTTCGGCGTCCTGGCCTTCATTTTCAGTATTTTCCTGAAGAAGGAGGACCGCTCCAAGGGTTACGGCCTCGAGCTTCCCAATATTAAGGAATAGCATCCGGCAGCTGAGTCTGCCCAAGAGATAAAAAAGACTGGCCACAGAAACGTGGCCAGTCTTTTTGAGTTTTAAGTCTCTCCTTAGAACGGGAGGTCGTCGTCGGGGGAGTCGGCGGAAATGTCGATGGGCTCGGGAACGGGAGCGCTCTGGGGGGCAGGGTAGCCGCCCTGGGGCGCAAATCCGCCTTGAGGAGCGGTGGGGGCGTAGCCTCCTGCGGGAGCGGTATATCCGCCCTGGCGGGGCTGGAATCCGCCCTGACGGGGCGCGGCGTCGCTTCCTGCGGCAGGATTGTCGCTGCGGCGTCCAAGAAGCTGGATGACGTCGGCATAGATCTCCGTCCTGTAGCGCTTGGCTCCGGTCTGGTCCGTGAACTCACGGGTGCGGATGCGGCCTTCGACATAGATCTGGGTGCCTTTGCGAATAAACTTTTCCGCAAGGTCCGCAAGGTTCCTCCAGGCTACGATATTGTGCCATTCGGTGCTCTCCTTCTGCTCGCCGTTGCGATCCCTGTAGCGCTCGGAAGTCGCAAGGGTGAAGGATGCGACCTTAGCGTTGCCCCCGGAGGGGTTGTTTCCATCAATGTAACGTATTTCAGGGTCTCTCCCCACGTTACCGATCAGCATTACTTTATTCAACATGGTTCAAAATTTTATGTACGGCGAAGATAGGCATTTTTTTTGAAGCTCATCCAGG
The DNA here is from genome assembly GCA_947302175.1 of uncultured Bacteroidales bacterium. GTDB lineage: Bacteria > Bacteroidota > Bacteroidia > Bacteroidales > UBA932 > Cryptobacteroides. The sequence continues at coordinate 4,282 of CAMYVB010000010.1, forward strand.
TGCAGGCTAAAAAATATTTGATGTTTTTTACTACCTTTGCAGTTTGGAAAAAAGTATGAAATTTTAAATCTAACGATATGCTTTCAATTCTCCTACAAGCAGGTTTTGCCGCTCAGGAAGCCGCCCAGGCCGCAGATGGCGCCCTGGAGGCCGTCCCCCAGGCTGCAGCAGCCGCAGCAGCTGCTCCCGTCGCCACAGAGCAGACTTTCTCACTCATCGAAATGGCTACCAAGGGCGGCTGGCTCATGATAGTGCTCCTCATCCTTTCCATCATAGCCATCTACATCTTTGGCAAGAAGTGGTGGATGATCAGCCGTGCCTCCAAGGTGGACAGGAATTTCATGTCCGACATTCGTGATTATATCCACGAAGGCAAGATCAAGTCCGCCCTTACCCTCTGCGACAGGTACGACACCCCTGTGTCCCGCCTTGTCGGCAAAGGTGTTGAAAGGATAGGCCGTCCCCTGAGCGATATCCAGACCGCAGTCGAGAACACCGGCAACGTCGAGATCGCCCGCCTCGAGAAGGGCCTTCCCATCCTCGCCACCATTTCCGGCGGCGCCCCCATGATAGGATTCCTCGGCACGGTGATGGGCATGATCCAGGCCTTCTTCAACATGTCCCAGGCCGGCAACAATATCGACATCACCCTCCTTTCCAGCGGCATATACACCGCAATGGTGACAACCGTCGGCGGTCTTATCGTCGGTATCCTCGCCTATTTCGGCTACAACTACCTCTCCGCCCGCATCTCCGACCTCGTGTTCCAGATGGAAAGGATAACCATCGATTTCATGGATCTGTTGCACGAGCCTGCAGACGCCGAAGAATAAAACTCCTGCCATGGCAATCAAAAGACAGACTAAGGTGTCGGCGGAATTCTCGATGTCGTCCATGACGGACATCGTGTTCCTGCTGCTTATCTTCTTCCTCGTCACCTCCACCCTTGTCAATCCCAACGCCCTTAAGCTCCTCCTTCCCAAGAGCACGGGCCAGGTGAACGCCAAGGCCACGGTGAGCGTCTCGATCAAGGACTGGGGCAACGACAGTTTCACCTACCATATCAACGGCTCCGAGACTCCCATGTCCTACGAGCAGGTCGAGGACGGCCTCGTGGAGCTTCTCCAGATGGAGGAAGATCCCACTTTCTCAATCTATTCCGACGAATCGGTCCCCATCAAGGAGGTCGTTTCGATAATGAACATCGCCAAGCGCAACCACTACAAGGTCATCCTGGCGACCCAGCCCGAGTAATCAATCCTCCGGACTATGAAGCGGTATCTTAAGGAAAGGCAGCAAACTGAAAGGACGGCCAGAGTGATCGGTCTCGCCCTTGCAGGCCTCGCGCACGTCCTTGCAGCGACGCTTCTCGTCTTCACGGGCATCAAATACATCTATCCGCCCCCTCCGGAGACGACTTTCCTGCTCGATTTCTCCGAGGAGCAGGAGCCGGTGAAGACCCATTTCCGCGGCGTAGCTCCCCGCTCCGAGGAGCCCGACCGCACCAAGCCCGTAGAGCTGGTCCAGCGCAGCGAGTCCCCCTATCAGACCACGGCAAAGACCAATCCCACCCCCGCCACCAGGCCCGACGATTTCGGCGATATCGAGACTCCCACGCCAGAGCCTAAGGAAGAGGTTCTTGACCCCAGGGCCTCCTTCCCTGGAATGTCAAAAAAGGACACTTCCATCACCGCCCCCCACGGCGCGCGAGAGTCTTCCGCGACCTTCAAGGCAGGACAGCCCGGCGGCAATACCGACACCGGCCGCACCGACGGCTCTCCCAACGCCCACCTCAAGGGCCGCAGCGCCAAAGGCTCGCTTCCCCGTCCCCGCTACAACGTCCAGGAGAGCGGCGTAGTCGTCGTGAGCATATGGGTGGACAATTACGGCAATGTTGTCAAGGCCCAGGCCGGAGCGCAGGGCACGACTGTCACAGATAAAACGCTATGGGCGGAGGCGCGCAGTGCCGCCCTTGGCGCCAAATTCAATCCTGACGCGGACGCGCCCGCCCTTCAGGAAGGTACTATTACCTATGTTTTCAAATTAAAATAATGTCAGATTTCAAAAAAGATTCCGAGGATCGTAGGGATTACGGTCACGGAAGCGAAAAACAGTATTCCTCGGCAGGCCGAGTCCTCAGGCCGAGGAAAAACGCCGGCTCAGCACGCAAGGATGATTCGTTCGCGCCCCGTTCCGAGCGTGTGGATTATTCTTCTTCAAGAGGCGAAGGCCGCCCCTACGGCGATCGCAAGCCCTATTCCCCCCGCAAGAGCTACGGCGATCACAAGCCTTACGGCGATCACAAGCCTTACGGCGATCACAAGCCCGCAGGCGAAGACCGCCCTTACGGCGAGCACAAGCCTTACGGCGAGCACAAATCTTCCGGCGAAGGCCGCCCTTATGGCGAGCACAAGCCCTTCAAGAGCCGTTCCTTCGGCGAAGGCAAGCCCTACGCTGGGCGCAAATCTTTCGGCGAGGGCCGTCCCACAGGCGAAAGGAAGCCTTACGGCGAAGGTAAGCCCTACGGCAAAAAGAGCGGCGCTCCCGCCCGCAAGCCTTACCGCAAGGCTGAGAGTTTCGGCGACGACCGCCTGATCGAGGGCATGCTTGAAGGCAAGCCCCAGGTGGACCGCCTCCAGTATTCCGATTTCGATGCAGTATCTACTCCCGTCAAGGACGAGATACGTCTCAATAAATTCATCGCTAATTCAGGCGTATGCTCCCGCCGCGAAGCCGACACTATGATTCAGGCCGGCGTCGTCACAGTGAACGGCGAAGTCGTCACCGAACTTGGCACCAAGGTCAACATCCACACCGACGACGTCCGCTTCAACGGCGAGCGTCTCAGGGGCGAGGAAAAGGTCTATGTCGTCATGAACAAGCCCAAAGGCTATGTGACCACCGCCAGCGACCCTCACGCTGAGAAGACCGTGATGGAGCTCCTGAAGGGCTGCAACGGCCGCGTGTTCCCCGTAGGCCGCCTCGACAAGAATACTACCGGCGTCCTGATGTTCACCAACGACGGTGAGATAGCCGAGAGGCTCACTCATCCTTCCTACGACAAGAAAAAGATCTATCAGGTGCTTCTCGACCGTCCCCTCTCCCAAGAGGACTTCGCCCGCATCAAGGAGGGCATCGAGCTCTCCGACGGCCCCATCAAGGCTGACGAGATAGAATTTATTGAAGAGGGCGACCACCGCAAGATAGGCATAGAGATACACTCCGGAAAGAACCGCATCGTCCGCCGCATATTCGAAGCCTGCGGCTATGACGTCCGCGCCCTCGACCGCGTCTACTTTGCAGGCCTCACGAAGAAGGGCCTCAAGAAAGGCGAGTGGAGGTACCTCTCCGAAGGAGAAGTCAACATATTGAAGATGGGGGCCTATGTCTAAACACAGGTCCGGATTCGTCAACATAATAGGCAACCCCAACGTCGGGAAATCCACCCTGATGAACGCCCTCGTGGGCGAAAAACTGTCCATAGTGACATCCAAGGCCCAGACGACGCGCCACCGCATAATGGGCATAGTCAGCGGCGAAGATTTCCAGATAGTTTATTCCGATACTCCCGGCATACTCAAGCCGGGGTATCGACTCCAGCGCAACATGATGAATTTCGTCGACGACGCCATTGGCGACGCCGACGTCATCCTTTATGTCACCGACACGGTCGAGAAGCCGGACAAGAATGCAGAGTATATAGAGAAGCTCCGCCATGTGGCCTGCCCTGTCGTTTTGGTAGTCAATAAGATAGACATCAGCGACCAGGAGAAGGTAGTTTCCCTTATGGAATACTGGAAGGGTCAGCTTCCCGACGCCACGGTGATACCCGCATCCGCTATCGAGAAGTTCAACCTCGAGAAAATCCTTGACACGATACGCGCCCTTCTTCCAGAAGGTCCCGCGTGGTACGACAAGGACACCTTCACCGACCGCAACCTCCGTTTCTTCGCCTCCGAAATTATACGCGAGAACATCCTGCTCAACTACAAGGAAGAGATTCCCTACAGCTGCCAGGTTGAGGTTGAGAGTTTCAAGGAAGGAGAGGAAAAGTACGACATCCAGGCCGTCATCTATGTGATGCGCGACTCCCAGAAGGGCATCATCATAGGAAAGGGAGGCTCGGCTCTTAAGAAACTGGGCACGGCGTCCCGCATAGAAATGGAAGATTTCTTCCAGAAGAAGGTCTATCTGGGCCTTTACGTGAAGGTGGATCCCGACTGGCGTGAGTCCCGCGGGGAGCTCCGCCGTTTCGGCTATGAAGAATAAACAGCGTTTTTGAAGAACTTGTATGGAAGAAGATGAGAAAATGACCGTGGAAGAGGTCGTAGAGGAAGAAGAGGAAGTATTGGAAGGAGAGTCTACAGGCAAGTACGACAAGCTTCTAAGGGATGATGCAGGGCGTTTCAAGCTCTCCGGCATGTTCAAGGACTGGTTCCTCGACTATGCCTCCTACGTCATCCTCTACAGGGCCGTTCCCCACATAGTGGACGGCCTGAAGCCCGTGCAGAGGCGCGTCCTCCACGCCATGTACAAGATGGACGACGGCAACTACACCAAGGTCGCGAACATAGTCGGCCAGGCCATGCAGTATCACCCTCACGGCGACGCCTCCATACTCGGCGCCCTCGTGCAGCTGGGACAGAAAGGCTATGCCGTCGACTGCCAGGGAAACTGGGGTAACATACTCACCGGCGACAGCAATGCCGCCCCCAGGTACATCGAGGCCCGCCTGAGCAAGTTTGCCAAAGAAGTCATTTTCGACCCCAAGGTCACGCACACCATGACCTCCTACGACGGCCGCAACCAGGAGCCTGTCGAGCTCCCCGTCCGTTTCCCCCTGCTTCTTGCGCAGGGCACCGAGGGCATCGCGGTGGGTATGGCCTCCAAGATTCTTCCCCACAACTTCAATGAGCTCCTCGACGCCTCCGTAGATATACTGGAGGGCCGCGAAATCGATCTTTTTCCCGACTTTCCGACGGGAGGCTCCATAGATTGTTCGCGCTACCAGAAGGGACGCCGCGGCGGAGTGGTCAAAGTGAGGGCAAAGATTGAAAAGAGGGACAAGAACACTGTCGCCATCACCGAAGTACCCTACGGCAAGACTTCTTCGATGATCATCGACTCCATCCTCAAAGCCCGCGACAAAGGCAAGATAAAGATTAGGAAAATCGATGATATGACCACCTCCAAGGTTGAAATCATCATCCATCTTCCCAACGACGTCTCGCCCGACAAGACCATCGACGCCCTCTATGCCTTCACGGAGTGCGAAATAAGCATTTCTCCCAACGCCTGCGTCATCAAGGACGGTAAGCCCCAGTTCATGGACGTGGAGGAAATCCTCCGCTACAACACTTTCCACACGATGGAAATCCTTGGCGAGCAGCTGCGCATACGTCTTTCTGAGCTCGAGTCCGACTGGCACTACAGTTCTCTGGAGCGCATCTTCTTCGAGAACAAGGTCTACAAACTCCTCGAAGGTGATCAGCGCGACTGGGACATGCAGCTTGCCGAGATTTTCGAGCGCATGAAGGGCTTCCGGAGTCTCCTTCGCCGCGAAATCGTGATGGACGACATCCTCAAGCTCGTTGAAAAGCCGGTGCGCAAGATTTCCAAATTCGACACCAAGGCCATGGACGAGAAGATACTCTCCCTGGAGGCGGAAATGGCCCAGATTCAGGACAAGCTTGCCCATCTGACCCGTTACACCGTGGACTGGTTCAAAGCCCTGAAGAAAAAATACGGCAAGGATTTCCCCCGCCAGACGGAGATTACCTCCTTCGAGAGCATTGCGGTCACGAAGGTCGTATCCAACAACGCCAAGCTCTATGCCAACATGGCCGAGGGTTTCGTCGGCATCAATCTCAAGCGCGAGGACGGCGTGGAGCTGATAGGCGAGTGCTCCGATATGTCGGAAATCATCGTAATCGACAAGGACGGCCACTACAAGATCACCAAGGTAGCGGACAAGGCCTTCTTCTGGAAGAACCTCCTCTATGCTGCCGTTTTCAACCGCGGCGACACCCGCACCACCTACAACGTCATCTATCGCGACGGCAACACATCCCTGACCTATGCCAAGCGCTTCAATATTACCTCCGTCACCCGTGACAAGGAGTACGACATAACGCAGGGCAAACCCGGCTCCAAGATTCTTTGGTTCACCGCCAATCACAACGGCGAAGCCGAGTCCGTAAAGCTTTTCTTCCGTCCCCGTCCCAAGCTCAAGAAGATGACGGGCGAGTACGACTTCTCGACTCTTGCCATCAAGGGCCGCACTTCGAGGGGCAACGTCGTCGCCAAGACGCCCATCGCCCGCATACAGCTCAAGAGCAAGGGCGTTTCCACCATTTCCGGCAAGGATATATGGTACGACGAAGACATCCAGAAGCTTAACGACGAAGGTCGCGGCATGTATCTCGGCGCCTTCAATACCGACGACAAGGTGCTCGCCATATTCAAGAACGGCACCTATTATACCACCTCCTTCGACCTGTCAAACCGCTATCAGGGCGAGATACTGCGCATAGAAAAGTTCGACCCCGGCAAGACCTTCACGGCCCTGTACTACGATGCAGACCCCAAGGTCAAATCCTTCTATGTCAAGCGCTTCTCCTTTGCTTTAAGCGACAATACGCCCGTTCTTTTCATCGCCCAGGGCCGCAACTCCTATCTTGTGGACCTGAGTGACGAGCGCCATCCCCGTTTCAGGGTGGTCTTCGGCGGACGCAACGAGGGACGCAATCCCGAGGACTACGAGGCCGAGGAATTCATCGCCAAGAAGGGCGTCGCAGCAAAGGGCAAGAGGGTCCATTCGCTCGAAGTCGGTTCCGTCAGTTTCATAGAGCCTCTGCCTCATCCGGAAGATGAAGTTCCCGAGGAGGAAGAAGCGGCGGCAGAGCCCGAAAATCTCGCAGACGAAATAGATTCTTCTGAGGAGATAATCGACATCGAGATCCCTGAGGGCAACATTCCAGACGAAAAATTCGCTTCACTGCAGGGCTCCGGCAACGAGGAGTTCGTAATTGAAGAACCCACGCTCTTTTGAGTAGATAATTAATAACACACTGCTAAATAACCATGAAGAAGACATTTGCCATTATCATTCTTGCCGCGGCCGTGCTCTCCGGATGCGGCGAAAACCATTTTATTTCCGACAGAAGTTTTCGTCGGACCGTACACGAAGATTTTGTCTCCCGCATGGATGAGATGAACTGGTCGAAAGTGCCTTTTGACAAGACCGGTGATGCAGTGTGCGGAGAAGCCATAAGCGTCGAAGAGAGGGAGGCCATGGAGTTCCTCTATGCCTACATGCCTCTCGCCGACATCGCAGATTATGAGCCTTCTTTCTACCTGGAAAACGTGAGGGCTTCATTCGCAGCCAGGCAGGAAATGGGTTGGAAAGTGCCTGAAAGGGAATTCCGCCATTTCGTGCTGCCCCTCAGGGTGAATAACGAAAGTCTTGACTCGGCGCGTGTGGTATTCTATCGCGAGCTCAAGCCCCGCATCGAGGACATGAGTATGGCAGAAGCGATACTTGAAGTGAATCACTGGTGCCACGAGAAGGTGACTTATCAACCTTCTGACGGTCGCACTTCTTCTCCTCTCAATCTCGTAAAGAACGCTCTCGGGCGCTGCGGAGAAGAGTCGACCTTCTGTGTCGCAGCTCTGCGCTCCGTCGGCATCCCCGCCCGTCAGGTATATACTCCCCGCTGGGCCCATACCGACGACAATCATGCCTGGGTCGAGGCCTGGGCAGATGGCGAGTGGCATTTCATCGGAGCCTGTGAGCCCGAGCCTGTGCTTGACCTGGGCTGGTTCAACGCCCCTGCCTCCCGCGCCATGCTTACGCACACCAAGGTTTTCGGCAAATACGACGGTCCTGAGGAAGTCGTGATGCTGAGTCCCAACTATACGGAAGTCAATCTCATCGACAACTATGCCAGTACCGCAAGGATAGACTTCAGGGTCCTTTGGTCTGAAGACGCTCCTGCTGAACTCGCAGGCAAGCCCGTCGAGGGCGCGAGGGTTGACTTCTGCATATACAACTACGCTGAATTCTATACAGCCGTTTCGAAGTACACCGATTCCAAGGGCCGCACCTTCTCGGGCGCCGGTCTTGGCGATATGCTCGTCTGGGCCTCTAAAGACGGCAATTTCGGTTACACGCGCGTCAGCTTCGGCAAGGACAAGACGGCGGATATCATCCTCAGTTACGGTCCTGCAGTGAATGGCTCCTCTCCCGTAGGAGTCAGTGAATCATTCATGCTAGTTCCTCCGCCCGAGGATGTACATAACCCTGAGGTCACTCCCGAGCAGAGGGCGGAGAATGACAAGCGCTTTGCAGAGGAGGATGCCATACGTGGCGCTTATGAAGCCACTTTCCCCGATGGAGAAAAGGCGCGTGGCAACTGGAAGACCATTCAGGCTTTCCGCGAAAAACCTGACAAGGCCCAGGTCTGGCGTGTGCTGCAGTCTCTGAGCACCAAGGACTTCCACGATGTAACTCCCGAAATACTCGAGGATTACTATGCAGCATCTCCTTTCCTTGGCGCCAGGGTCGAGAACGAATTCCTAACTCCTTTCTACGGGGAATTCAAGGAGTTGTTCCCTTCCGCCTTCTCTTCTCCCGCCCGGATACTTCAGTGGGTGAAAGACAATATCACCGTGCTCAGGGATCCCAAGGCTTGGAACATTCCAATGTCGCCAAAGGGCGTTTTCGAGTGCGGAATGGCATATCCCCGCTCCCGCGACATCTTCTTTGTCTCCCTGTGCCGTGCATCCGGCTTTGAAGCCAGGAAGGACTTCGTCACCGGTAAAGTTCAGTACAAGCAGGACGGAGAGTGGCTCGATGTCGATTTCGACGGTGATGCCTCTGAAGCTAAAGTGTCCGCCAAGGGAACTCTCGCCCTGGCCTACACGGCTTCTGAAATAATTGCCAACCCTGAGTATTACAGGCATTTTACTATTTCCAAGATTGTCGACGGCAGGCCCCGTCTCATGGCTTTTGATGAGGGCGAAGTCGATATGGGCGGCGGTATGGACTGGGCCCACGCGTTCAGCAAGGGTGTAAAGCTCGACACCGGCACCTATATGCTTGTGTCCGGCAACCGTCTTGGCGACGGTTCCATACCCGTGTCCATGCGCTTTTTCAGCGTTGAAGAGGGTCTCACCACTTCCATCAATCTCGTGATTCCTCAGGTCGATGGTGCCGTTGCAGTCATTGGCTCTTTCGATACCGAGTCGAAATTCGCTCCTGAGCTTTCGGAGCAGACTCAGTCGATAGTTTCAGCAGCCGGTCGCGGCCACTATGCCCTTGCCGTCCTCGAGCCCGGCAAAGAGCCCACCAACCATGCCATGAGGGACATCGCTGCAGCAAAAGAGAAGCTGGAGGCCTGGGGACGCCCGTTCATCCTTCTTTGCAAGGACGAAGCGGCCTTGGAGCGCCTGAAGAAGGAAACTTCCGAGGGCCGCTACGGCACCCTCCCTTCGACAGTCGTTTTTGGCATCGACTCTGAAGGTATAGCCCAGGGTATCAGCACCGCCCTTTCAAAGAGCGGCAGGCTCCCTTTGGTAATAATTGGTGACACTTTCAACAACGTCTATTTCTGCTCTGAAGGCTACACCATAGGTCTCGGCGACCAAATCGCCACCATCGCCCTCCGCCTGGCAGAATAGGGAATAAGACAGTGAAGGAAAGCTGCCGGCCGAAACGTAAATGTCAAATATTAGAGGAGGTCTTCCAGGACCGGGAAGACGGGGGAATCTTTGAGGTGGGCGAGGGATTCTATGGCAGTAGAATAGCGGGGATAGTCGGAAAAGACGACGTTGAGCTTTTCGTAGTCTGAAATGATTCTCTTGGCAAAGAGACGGAAGGTCTCTCCCTCGGCAGTGGGAGAAACGCCGCTGCGGTCGCGCTCGAAAAGCCTGGCGCCAACCTTGTCCTCCAGGTCGCTTATACACTGGCTCACGGCTCCCTGGGTAATCCCCATCTTCCTTGCGGCGATGGTAAACGACCTCTCCTCAAAGACCGCAATGAAAACCTTCAGGCGGCTGTCCTCGAGACGTTTGCCATTTGTATTCGACTCTGCCATATACCGATGCTAGAAATCGATGTCTTCGAGCTCAGCCTCGCTGCGGAGGTTCTCGCGAATGAAATTCTGGCGGTCGGTGGTGTTGTCGCCCATATAGAACTCCATGATGCTGGCAATTGACTCTTCATCGGAAAGCTTCACGAGGTCGAGCCTCATGTTCTCGCCGATGAAATCCACGAACTCGTCGGAGGAGATTTCGCCCAGACCTTTGAATCGGGTGATTTCCACGCCTGTCTTGAGTTCCTTTACAGCCTTCTCCTTTTCATCTATGGAATAGCAGTAGCGCGTGGTTTTGCGGTTGCGCACGCGGAACAGGGGAGTCTGAAGTATGTGGACGTGCCCGCGGCGAATAAGGTCGGGGTAATACTTCATGAAGAAGGTCAGGACGAGCATCCTGATGTGCATGCCGTCGTCATCGGCATCGGTTGCGACGATGATGTTGTTGTAGCGCAGGTCCTTGAGGTCCTCTTCCACGCCCAGGGCGGAAATCAGAAGGTTCAGCTCTTCGTTCTCGGCGACTTTCTTGCGGCTCTCCTTGTAGCAGTTGATGGGCTTTCCCCTGAGGGAGAAGACGGCCTGGCTGTTGGCGTCGCGCACCTTGGTGATGGTTCCGCTTGCGGAGTCGCCCTCGGTGATGAAGATGGAGGATGCTTCGACGCTGTCCTGGTTCTTTTCCGTTACCTTGTCGTTGTAGTGGAAGCGGCAGTCGCGCAGTTTCTTGTTGTAGACGTTGGCCTTCTTGTTCTTTTCGCGCGTCTTTTTCTGTATGCCCTGGATTTCCTCGCGCTCTTTCTGGGAGTTTTTAATCTTTTCCTCGATTACGGGGACTATATCCATGTGCATGCGGAGATAGTTGTCGAGATTCTTGGAAATGAAATCGTTGACGAAGGAGCGTATGGTAGGGCCAATGTCGGTCTTGATGGCGCCGTTCTCGTCCTTCTCCTGCTTTTCCCACATGTAGTTGGAGCCGAGCTTGGTCTTGGTCTGGCCTTCGAAGTTGGGCTCCTGGATCTGTATGCTGATGGCGCCGACTATGCCCTGGCGGCAGTCAGCGGGCTCATAATTCTTTTTGAAGAACTCCTTGAGGGTCTTTGCCACCGCTTCGCGAAAAGCTGCGAGGTGGGTGCCTCCGTCGCGGGTGTTCTGGCCGTTGACGAAGGAGGAAATGTTCTCGCCGTAGGCGTTGCCGTGGGAGATGACTATCTCTATGTCTTCGCCTTCGAGATGTATGGGGGCGTAGAGAGGCTCTTCGGAGAGGTTCTCGTTCACGAGGTCGAGAAGGCCGTTTTCAGACTTATAGGATACTCCGTTCAGGACAAGGGTGAGGCCCTTCTTGAGGTAGGAGTAGTTTTTGACCATCGTCTCGACAAAGTCGGGATTGAAGCGGAACTCGGGGAACATCAGGACGTCGGGCTTGAAAACAACCAGAAGCCCGTTTTTTTCCTTCGAAGGCTCTTTGCCGCTGCCTTTGAGCTCTCCGCGCTCGTACTTTGCCCAGGAGGATTCCCCGTCGCGGTAGGAGCATACGTAGAAGCTCTCGGAGAGGGCGTTGACGGCCTTTGTGCCCACGCCGTTAAGGCCCACAGACTTCTTGTAGCCCTTGGTGTCGAACTTGCCGCCGGTGTTGAGGATGGAGGTGGCGCGCACGACTGCGTCGAGCGGTATGCCGCGGCCGAAGTCGCGCACGGTCACGGTCCCGTCTTCGGCGATGGAGATCTGTATCTGCTTGCCGAAGCCCATGGCGTACTCATCGACGGAGTTGTCGACTATCTCCTTCAGGAGCACGTATATGCCGTCTCCGGGATTGTTGCCGTTGCCAAGGCGCCCGATGTACATGCCGGGGCGCATCCTGATATGCTCAACGCCTTCGAGGGTGCGAATGTTGTCGTCGTTGTATTGGACAGTGGTGTTTTCTGCCATGTGCCTGATAGTTTTCTTCAGAGCTACAAAAATAGCAAAAAAAGCGCAGACTTACAATCCGAGAACGGTCATGGAAACGGATATGAGCAGCGCCAGCGCGGCCTTTATGGCCTTTCCGCGGAAAAACGCCGCGCGGTCGGCGGAGAGCAGAGGCAGCCCTGCGTGGCCTTCCTGCATGATGCAGCTGGCGATGAGCACGGGGAGCGGGAGCACGCCTTGAGCGTAGAGCGATACGAAGGCCATGTGCGGCCCCGACTGGGGAATCATGCCAACCACAATGGCGGCGATTATGCCAATCGCAGGGTGCGAGGCGATCCAGGCTGCGACGTCCCAGCGCCGGGACGCAAACCCGACGACGAGCATTATGAAGAAGGTCCATTCGAAAACCCTGAGCGCGTGCGGGAGCACGTGGAGCAGCCTTCCCCTCAGGTTTGAAGCGGTTTCGGGGAAAGTGTCGGAGCGGGCCGAGGCGATAAAATGCTTGCCGGTGGCATCGTAAATGAGGCCTACAACGATGCCGAGTAGCGCAAGGGCGGCGAAAATGACAAGCGCCTTTTTGGGAAAAAGCGCGAGCATGAGGAAAGCCTCGTCGCCCGTGGTGGAAATCATCATTGCGAGCAGTGCCCCGAACGAGAACATGCCTCGGGAGTAAAGCGAAACGCTGAAATATCCTCCTGCGCAACCGGGAACCGCGCCAAGAAGCGAAGACAGCGCGACAGAGCCCGAGCCTCCCTTCAGCGTGCGGGTGAGACGCCCCTTGAGGGCGTAATCGAGCGCTTCGGCGCACAGCATTAGCGCCGTCACTATTAGCGTTATTACTCCCGCCTCCTTGAAAATAGAGAGCACATCAGTCCAATCCATCTACTCTATGACTCCTGAAATGAAAAGGTTGACTATGGGGCGCAGCGGAGAATTGGTCACCAGGCTCACGATGACGAGGGTCTCGCCCTTGGGAAGGAGCGAAGTGTCCAGCGTGGCCTCAAAGACTGCGGTTTTGCCCGGCTCGATCTCGGGGAGAGGGGCGAATGTGGCGGCGGGATTGTCGCTGTCTGCCTTGTAGAATACCAGCTTCTGCTTGCCGGCGTTGCGGCCGTTGAATGTCACTTTGATCTTTTCGCCCGCTTTTACGCGGCCGAATGCGAAGGTGCCGTTCTCGAAGATGGGATTAGGCCCCTGTGCCTTCTGCTCGCGGCTGAGGGCGCTGAAGTCATCCTTAATGACGACTTTTATGCCTATCACCTGCCCCGCGGCCCTGCCGTCCACGACGGGGCGTGCGCGGAAAATGCTGCTGCCCCAGCGGCTGCGGTCTGCCTTTATGCTGAAACTCAGGGTGGCGGTGCCTCCAGCGGGGATGGCTTCACTGCCGGCAGGGGCGGCGTCGGGTATGACCTTCAGGCTAAGGCCCGAATCCAAGTCTTTGAAAGAGAGTTTGATGGGGGATTTGCCGAGGTTGGCCACCTTGACTTCTCCGCTCTTAATCTGTCCCTGCGACATCGTGCCGCCCGTAATGAGCGTGTCTTTAAGACCCAGGCTGCCGGCGAGGTGGACGGGGTAGAGCTCGCTCAAGGGACGGGCCTTGTCGTGCGCAGTGCCTCGAAGGTGGAGAACTAAGGGCTGCTTTTCGCCGGAAAGATAGACTGAGAGGGTCTTGTCGAAGGGATAGGGCCCGGAGTCGTTCTTGAAGGTGGCCGAGACCGTGGCGACTTCGCCGGGGGCGAGGGCTTCCTTGGTCCAGGAGGCCTCGGTGCATCCACAGGAGGAGATGACGTTGAGTATCGTTACGCTCTTGGATGAGACGTTCTTGAGATGGAAGGAGCAGCTGACGGGCCCCTGGCTCGTCATGATGTCACCGAAGTCATAGACCGTGCGGTCAGCTTCGACGGGGGATTTGGCTGAGGCAACGGGGGCGAAAGCGGCCGTGACGATCAGCGCGAGGGAAAGAATACCCGATATTAGTCCTGTCCTTTTCATATACTTACAACAACTGCAAATTTACAAATTTTTGTTTTGTTCAGAACAGAATCTTATATTTGCACTCCGGCGCGAGTCGCCGAATTAAAAGCACACTAATTTTAATTTCATACACATTATGGCACACAAAATCAATCCCGAAACTTGCATCGCTTGTGGCGCATGCCAGGGAGAATGCCCCACCGGGGCCATCAGCGAAGGAGACGTCTACTCCATCGACCCCAATGTCTGCATAGACTGCGGCGCCTGCGCCGACGCATGCCCCACCGGTTCCATCAGCGGCGAGTAATACTTCCCGATCTAGTCAGAACGTTCAGAGGCCGCCCTTTTGGGGTCGGCCTCTTTTTATGCTCAGAGCTGATCGGAGTAAACCGACGGCGGCAGGTCGTGGAGGTTGTAGCGCGAGGCCATGGAAGCTCCGTATGCGCCGGCGGACTTGATGGTGATAAGGTCGCCGCGGCGCGTCATCGGCAGGCCGACGCTTTCATCGAAAACATCCGTCGACTCGCAGGCAGTGCCCACTATGGTATAGCGCTCGTTCTTTGTGGAAGTCGACGTGATGTTCTCAATACTATGGTATGCTCCATAGAGGGCGGGACGTATAAGCTCGGTCATGCTGGCGTCCACAATGACCAGCTTGCGCCCTGTGGCCGTAGTCTTATTGAAAAGGACGCTGGTGATGAGCTCGCCGCACTGGGCGACAATGGCCCTGCCGAACTCGAAATGCACCTCCCGGCCGCCCACCTTCAGGTGGGAATTGATGATTGAAAAGACAGAGGCGAAATTCGGAACCGGCTCATTCTCAGGGAAGTCGTAATTGATGCCGAGGCCGCCGCCCACATCCACGAAATCCAGCTCGAAGCCGAGCGAACTGAGATTGTCGACTATGGCGTTGACCTTGTGGCAGAGGTATTCGAACACATGCAGCTCGCGGATCTGCGAGCCGATATGCAGATGCATACCCTTCACCCTCAGGTTGGAGAGGCCCTTTATGAAATCAGCCTTTTCGAGGACTTCTTCCCAGGAAATACCGAACTTGCTGTCCGCCTGGCCGGTGTCTATGCAGTGGTTGGTCTTGGGGTCTATGTCGGGATTGATGCGAAGGGCGACGGTGACCACCTTGCCCGCTTCTTTTGCGAAGGCGTTCACTATCTCGAGCTCCTCCATCGACTCGCAGTTGATGGCAAATATGCCCTGCGCGATGGCGTAGCGTATCTCCTTGTCCCTTTTGCCCACGCCGGCGTAAACGATCATCGACGGGTCGAAACCCGCCTCGAGAGCGCAGCGCAGCTCATTGCCGCTGGCGCAGTCTATGCCAAGTCCGTGGGAGCGTATTATCTCCAGCAGGCGCGGGTCGGAATTGGCCTTGATGGCATAGTGCAGCACGTAACCGTAGCGCTGGGCGACGGAAGTGGCGCTGGAGAGCGTCTGTTCCAGAAGGTCCAGATCGTAGAGGTAGAACGGCGTCTCGAACGCCCTGAGTTTTTCGGCGACTTGTCTTGATAGCATAGGTTATTCGAATATTGGGAATTTGGGGTCGAACGAAGGGATGTGGAGTATCTCTGTCTTGAAGCGGTTGGCCCTGTGCATGGACGCTATCTTTGCGCGTACGGACTCGTCCTCGCAGACGCCCTCGCGTATGAAAGCGTCCAGGGTGGCGTAGCTGAATCCGAACTTCTCCTCGTCGGGGCGGGAGTGCGGCAGACCGTCGTCTGGAGTCTTTTCCACCCACTCTGAGGGCAGTCCCAGCGCATGCCCGATGCCGAGCACTTCGCGCACCACGAGTTTACCAAGCGGCGAAAAAGAGCCGGCGGCATCGCCGAAGAGCGTCGCGTAACCTATGTAATCCTCGCTCAGGTTGCAGGTATTGGCAACGAAACCATTGAAAGTCTGGGCCACGGCGTAGAGCATGGTCATGCGTATGCGCGGCGGAATGTTCTGCACGCTCTGGACGGAAAACACCCCTCCGGGAACGCAGGCCGAGGCGGCCTCGCACTCGTCGGTGATCTTTCCTATGGGAAGCTCAATATATCTTATGCCAAGATGGGCGCAAATCTTGTCCGCACCGTTGAGACTTTGCCCGCCCTGGGGCATGGCTACTCCTATGACACGGCCGGGGCCTAAAGCCTCGGCGCAGAGGGCGGCGGCAATGGTGCTGTCCTTGCCTCCGCTCATTCCGAGAACGGCGGCCGAGGAAGGACCGAAGGGGGCGAACCAATCGCGTATCCAGGCGACGCAGGCGTCTTTAAGTGCTATGTAATCCATTGAAAATCAATAAATGAATGATGAGCCTCCGAGGAACTCCCTAAGCAGCGAAGTGGGCGGAATCTCATTGTCCGGCACGGGCACGAAATAGTGAATGAACTTGAGAAGCCTGTGGGCCTCGGAGTATTCGGGGCAATTCTTGGGTATGCTGGCAAGTATGGGCTCGGCGTGGTTGCGCAGCACCGCGAACTCCACGAGATAGGCGGAATTGAACATCACGTCGGCATTCTCCTGGTAGGGGTAAATCCACTTTTCCTCGGCTTCGCACACCTTGGGCCACTGGGCTATGGTCTGCCTGGGAGTGAATGCGCCCTTGAGATAGTCACGCACTATTCTCCTCAGGAGTCGGTTGTCGCTAGTGGGTATGCAGTTGTGGTGGTCGAGAGGTATGCCGGTCAGAGTGGAAATGAAGATGCGGAACTTCGTGCTCTCAGGGATGAGGTCGGTGAGGCGGGGGTTCATTGCGTGTATGCCCTCGACTATGACGACTGTCCCGGCGCCGAGCTTGAGGCGCTTGCCGTTGTATTCGCGCTTGCCGGTGACGAAGTTGAATTCGGGAACGTCTATGGTTTCGCCGCCGAGAAGGGCTACGAGGTCCTTCTGGAGGGATTCGTGGTCCACGCTCTCGAAATTATCGAAGTCGTAGCTGCCGTCGGGGAACTTGGGCGTGTCCTCGCGGTTGACGAAATAGTCGTCGGTGGAGAAGGATACGGGTCTCAGGCCGCAGGCCTTGAGCTGTATGCTAAGACGCTTCGTGACGGTGGTTTTGCCGCTGCTGCTGGGGCCGGTTATGAGCACGAGTCTCAGGGGATCGGTCTCGCGGTTGTAGCGCCTCTCGATTTCTTCGGCTATCTGGACTATCTTCTTTTCCTGTAGTGCTTCGGAGACCTGGATGAGCTCGCTGCCGCGGCCCTTGAGGCAGGCGTGGTTCACGTCGCCCACGGTGTTCAGGTGGGTGATGATGTTCCAGCGCAGGTTCTCCGAGAACATGTCGTAGGTCTTGGGCTGGTCTATGAAAGGCGCCAGGCGGTCGGGTGAGTGATGGTCGGGGATGCGAAGGAGTATACCGTCCCTGTACTGCTCCAGGCCCCATACCTTGAGGTAGCCGGCGTCGGGGACGAGGCGGCCGTAGTAGTAGTCGGGGGTGTCTCCGAGAGTGTAGTAGTCGGTATATACGGTGCCTGAAGTTTCGAAGAGGCGGACTTTGTCGGCATAGCCGTTTTCACGGAACATCTTGACGGCCTCCTCGGTCTGGAGCTCGTGGCGGTGGAAAGAGAGCTTCTGCTCCACGATTTCCTGCATGCGGGCGCGAATGATCGCCACATCCTCGAGGTTGGGATTTGTACCGTCTTCCTTATTTAGATTGCAGTAATATCCGCCGCCAAGGGGGTGCTCGATATATATCCTTGCACCGGGAAGGACGTCGCGGGTGGCCTTGCAGAGCAGGAAGAAGAGCGAGCGGCAGTAGACGCGCATGCCGCTGGCCTCACGGGCATCGAGATACTCGATGTCGCGGCTGTTGTAGGCTCTGAACTTAAGGCCCTGGGAGACGTTGTTGACCTTGGCTGAAACGATGGGGAATTCGTGGTGGAATTCGAATGAGGGAAGCATTTCCAGAAGGGTGGTGCCTTCGGGAAATTCAAGCGAGGTCCCTGTGTTACGGCAATGGATGCGTATCATGTCAATGAAGGGGAAGATGGTTCCGGGTAATGAGGTATTCAGCTATCTGGACGGCGTTAAGAGCTGCGCCTTTGCGTATCTGGTCGCCTGAGAGCCAGAGGGTTATGCCATTTTCGCAGGCGAGGTCGCGCCTCACGCGGCCTACGTACACTGCGTCTTTGCCGGCGGTGAAAAGGGGCATGGGATAATCTTTGGCCGCAGGATTGTCCTGCAGGTCGACGCCGGGGGCTTTCGAGAGGGCTTCCTGCACTTCAGCTACTTCCAGAGGACGCCTGGTCTCTATCCAGACAGCCTCGCTGTGTGAGCGGAGAGCGGGTATGCGAACGCACATAGCACTGCAGCGCACATCGCTGTGGAGTATTTTTCTCGTCTCGTCGAACATCTTCATCTCCTCCTTTGTGTAGCCGTTGGGCATGAAGACGTCGATCTGGGGGATGGCGTTGAAAGCCAGCTGGTAGGGGAATTTCTCCACAGTGACTTCCTTCCCCTCGGCAATCTGGCGGTGCTGGGTCTCGAGCTCGGCCATGGCCTGCGCTCCGGCGCCCGAGGCGCTCTGGTAGGAGGCCACGTGTATGCGCTCAATGTGCGAAAGCTTCTCTATGGGCATTAGGGCCGTGACCATCATTATGGTGGTGCAGTTGGGGTTGGCGATTATGCCGCGGGGACGCGTCAGGGCGTCCTCGGCATTGCATTCGGGGACGACAAGGGGCACGTCGGCATCCATCCTGAAGGCGCTGGAATTGTCTATCATGACAGCGCCGTGCCTGGTTATGGTTTCGGCGAATTCGCGGGAAGTGCCTGCGCCGGCCGAAGTGAACGCCACGTCAACGCCCTTGAATGCGTCGTTATGCTCGAGGAGCTTGATTTCTACTTCGCGGCCGCGGAAGGGGAGGGTGCTGCCTGCGCTGCGCGGTGACCCGAAGAGCAGAAGTTCATCTACGGGGAAGTCCCGCTGCTCGAGGACTTTAAGAAATTCGTGGCCGACTGCGCCGCTGGCGCCAACTATTGCTACTTTCATCTGCTTTTGTAGTTGGGGGATTCTTTGGTTATGGTGATATCGTGGGGATGGCTTTCGGCCATGCCGCTGGCTGTAACGCGGACAAAGCGGGCGCCCTTGAGCTCTTCCAGAGTGCGTGCGCCGCAGTAGCCCATGCCTGAGCGCAGGCCGCCGAGCAGCTGGTAGATATTGTCGGCAACGGCGCCCTTGTATGCCACCCTGCCCACTATGCCTTCGGGGACGAGTTTCTTGGTCCGGGTCTCGCCGCCCTGGAAATAACGGTCCTTGGAGCCGGCCTCCATGGCGTCGAGAGAGCCCATGCCGCGGTAGGTCTTGAAGAGGCGGCCGCCGTCTTCGGCCACTTCGCCGGGGGCTTCGTCAGTGCCGGCGAACATCGATCCGCACATAACGCAGTCGCCGCCGGCCGCGAGGGCCTTGACTATGTCGCCGGAGTAGCGCAGTCCACCGTCGGCGATGACGGGGATGCCGCTGCCCCTTATTGCTTTGGCGCAATCGAAAATGGCGCTGAGCTGGGGAACGCCCACGCCCGCGACTATGCGCGTCGTGCATATCGAGCCGGGGCCTATGCCCACCTTGATGCCGTCAGCCCCGGCTTCGGCAAGGTCGCGGGCTGCTTCGGGAGTGGCAATATTGCCTACCACAACATCGAGTGCGGGGAAGGCGGCCTTGATTTCCCTCAGCTTGCCCAGCACGCCCTTGCTGTGGCCGTGGGCGCTGTCGAGTACAATCGCGTCAACACCGGCTTCCACGAGGGCTTCCACCCTCTGCAGGGCGTCGGCGGTGATGCCTACGCCGGCCGCGACCCTGAGGCGCCCCGAAGCGTCCTTGCAGGCGTTGGGGGAGTCTGCCAGCACGCTTTTGACTTTGCGCACCTGGGCTGCCTGGGCGTCTATTGACATATTTTTATGAATAACGCCGATGCCTCCTTCCCTTGCAAGGGCTGTGGCCATCGGCGCTTCAGTGACAGTGTCCATTGCAGCGGACACTATGGGTATGTTGAGGGTGATGTTTCTTGTGAACCGGGCGCTCAAGACAGTCTCCCTTGGGAGGACTTCCGAGTACGAGGGAATGAGGAGTACGTCGTCGAATGTGAGGCCTTCGAGCGCGACTCTTTCTTCGATAAAGGACATTGCTTGCTTTGTTTTGGCAAAAGTAGCAATTTTTTCGGTTTTATTTGCTTAAGTCAGTAGTAAAGAACCGATAGTTTTTCAAGCTCCTCACGAAGCCTCGGCCAAGAATAGAAAGCGCCCCGGTCGGGAGAGAGTGAGCGAAGGAAGGTTTCCCGCTCATTGTGAAGGATTTTGACTATGACCTCGCCCTTGCGGTTGCGGTAGAAGACGAATTGGAGGTTGGTGGCCATGGGAATCTGCTGCGAGGCTATCCAGCCTTTCTCCCATTCCTCTCCGACATGGCTTGTGCCGGGGCAGCCTTCCAGGTCGAGCTGGAGCATAAGGGGCAGAATGCCTCCGTCGTGGCTGAAACGAAGGTCGGCGGCTTTGCGGCTGCCTTTCGAAAGCGCCTCGTCCGCCTTTTCCAAAAGGTCGCGAACCATCAGGGCGCCAACGCGGCGAAGGACTTCGCCGTTCTCCAGGGTATAGCCGTGCGCGTTCATGCAGGCGGCGCTTCTGGCAGCGCAGTAATTAAGCAACTCGTCGAAGGTGAAGAGACTGTAATACTGAGGCGTGTCCCTGTCGAGGCACTGCTCTATTACGCCGTGGCTGATGAGATTATACATGAAAAGGTGCCAGTCACCCCCGTCCATGCACTCCTTTGCGGCTGCGGGGTCGGTAAAGAAGCGCTTTCCGGCCTCAAGGGGCACTAGCCTTGCCCTCTTTACGGAATCGACCATTTCGAGGCCGCGGTCTTCGGAGCTCAGCGCAGGGTTGCGGCCTCCGTGCTCGATGCGGGTGAGGGTGGAGTCTGTGTGCTCGTTGGAGACGAACTCGAATTCAAGGAAACTGGAGCGCTTCCTGATGGGTTCGCAAAAAGAGTACATGCTTTCCTGGCAGCGGTGGACCGTGCTCGATACAGCAAGCACCTGATTGCGCTTCCGGCTTCGAAGAAGGCGCCTTTCGCGTCGCATCATCCTTTGGGCAATGCCGCGATGCTCCTGCCTGCCTTTTTCCGTGAGCTCACCATACTTGTCTTCGTGGATAAGGGCTATGGAGTCCACAAGGTGGCGCACCATTCTCCCGGAGTCGGTGAGGAGACCCAGGCTATCCATTCGCGCGAAGGCTTCTAGGGTGGGGGAGAATTTGTCGGAAGTGTGGTAGCGGCTGCCGTGGCGGCTGAAATGGCTGACATAGAAGGGTTTATAACCCCTCGGAGGGCGGGAGTACTTAGTGCCCCTGGCGGGGGCTTCGTAGCTGTGGAGCTGGCCTGCGCAGCGGCTGATGTCTTCGCCTATATAGCGCTCTGCATCCTGGGCCTTTGCGGGGCTCAGGATGCAGATGGCTGAAAGAAGCGCAGTTATGAGTCTAAGCCTTCTCATTGAGGAGGGTCTGGCTGCGGGTTATGAAATCGGACAGGGCCTTGCCCTTGAGAAGGCCGTTGGAGAGCAGCGCGAGGTCGGTCACCTGCTTGAGGAGGTCGCTGGAGCGGGCGAACTCAGCCGCATCCGTGCCTTCAGAGGCTTTCAGCTCGTCCCAAATCCTGTGGATGAGGGGATTCTCCATATTGACTATTATGTTGTAGGCCTCGGGCATATTGCCGTAGAAGTTCATACCGCCGCCTATGGCGCTCATTTCGCGGTAGCGGCGCAGGAACTCGCTCTGGGTGATAAGGACAGGGCCCTGGGTTTCGCCGAGGTTCCTGGGCTCGACATAGTAGTCGTTGCCTTCGGGAAGGATGGCCTTGAACATTTCGCTAAGGGACTTGCTGTCGTCTTCGCTCATTTCGGGCTTGGCTTCGTCCTCCTTGGGGATGAGGTTGGCTATGCTGTCGGAGTCCACGCGGGCCATCCTCACGTTCTCGAGTTTTTGCTCAAGGAGGTTGACGAAATGTGCGTCGAGCTCGCAGTCGAGAAGGAGGACGTCATAGCCCATGTTCTTGGCCTGCTCTATGAAGCTGTACTGCTTCTCGGTGTCGTTGGCATAAAGGAATACGGTCTTTTTGTCCTTGTCGGTCTGGGCGGGCTCAACTGCGGTCTTGTACTCGTCGAGGCTGAAAAATTTGCCGTCGGTGTTCTTGAGGAGGGCGAACTTGAGGGCGCGCTCGCAGAATTTTTCATCGCTGAGCATGCCGTACTCGATGAAGAGCTTGATGTTGTCCCATTTCTCCTCGAGCTTGGGACGCTGCTCCTTGAATATCTCTTCGAGGCGGTCGGCGACCTTCTTGGTGATGTAGGTGCTGATTTTCTTGACGTTGGCGTCGCTCTGGAGGTAGCTGCGGCTGACGTTCAGGGGGATGTCGGGGGAGTCGATGACGCCGTGCAGGAGGGTCAGGAAGTCGGGCACGATGTTGTCCACGTGGTCGGTCACGAACATCTGGTTGCAATAGAGCTGAATCTTGTTGCGGTCTATTGCCATGCGCTCCTTAATCTTGGGGAAGTAGAGTATGCCGGTGAGGTTGAAGGGGTAGTCCACATTCAGGTGAATGTGGAACATGGGCTCTTCTTGCATGGGATACAGGGCCTTGTAGAAGGCGTCGTAGTCTTCGTCCTTGAGCTCGGAAGGGGATTTGGTCCAGAGGGGCTCGATGGTGTTGATTACGTTGTCCTCGTCGGTCTCGACGTATTTGTCGTCCTTCCACTCCTGTTTCTTGCCGAATACCACGGGGACGGGCATGAACTTGCAGTATTTGTCGAGGAGCTGGGAGATACGTCCCTTGGCGGCGAACTCCTCGGCGTCGTCATCGAGCTCGAGGGTGATTACGGTGCCGCGGTCCTTTTTGTCGCAGGGCTCCATCACGTACTCGGGGGAGCCGTCGCAGCTCCATTTCACGCCTTCAGCGCCTTCCTTGTAGGAGAGGGTCTCGATGGCGACTTTCTTCGAGACCATGAAGGCGGAATAGAATCCCAGGCCGAAATGGCCTATTATGTTGGTCTGGTCCTTATATTTCTCGAGGAACTCGCCGGCGGAGGAGAAGGCGATCTGGTTGATGTATTTGTCCACCTCTTCGGCGGTCATGCCAATGCCGTTGTCCTTGATTTTGAGGGTCTTTTTCTTTTCGTCGAGTATGACTTCGACCTTGAGGTCGCCCAGAGTGCCGCTGAAGGCGCCGCTTGAGGCGAGGGCCTTTAGTTTCTGCTGAGCATCGACTGCGTTGGCTACGAGTTCGCGAAGGAATATTTCGTGGTCTGAATAAAGGAACTGCTTGATTACCGGGAAGATGTTCTCGGTGGTTACTCCGATTTTACCTTTGTTTTCCATATGGGATCTTTTTAATTACAAAACAGGGGCGCTCCCTTTCGGGGCGCTCCTGCTTCAATTCAATTTGCGTTCCAATGGCGCAGTTCCGCCATTTTGTCAGTCCTATTTATAGAGGAAACGCTTGATGGACATCTTAGGGGTCTTCTCGAAGGGGGCGAGCACGGTCTCAACCTTTGAAATCTGGCTGTAGACGGGGAGCTTGCGGTTGGCGTTGACCCTGATCTTCTCGGGGATGTCGGAGACGGCCTCCTCGTCGAGGGAGTCGCGCTTGATGGCCTCCTTGTCGAGATAGACTAGGGCGACAATCTTGCCTGCGCGGTCCAGGACGACGCTTTCGCTGACGTAGGGCTGGTTGTTCACTATGGCCTCGAGCTCCTCGGGATAGACGTTCTGGCCGTTGGAGGTGAGGATCATGGCCTTAGAGCGGCCGCGGATGAAGATGTTGCCGTCCTTGTCCATGGTGCCGAGGTCGCCGGTGCGGAGCCAGCCGTCTTCGGTGAATGCGACGGCGGAAGCCTCGGGGTTCTTGAAGTAGCCGATGGTGATGTTTTCGCCCTTGGCCTGGATTTCACCTGCGATATGCTGGGGGTCTTCGGAGTCGATGCGCACCTGGGCCACGTCGACGGCCTTGCCGCAGGAACCGGGGACGTACTTCGTCCAGTGCTCGTATGCGAGCAGGGGGCAGGCCTCGGTCATGCCGTATCCGACGAGATAGGGGAACTTGATGCGCTTGAAGAGCTTCTCGACCTCGGGGTTGAGAGCTGCGCCGCCCATGATGAACTCCAGGACTTCGCCGCCGAATGCTGCGATGAGGCCATCCTTGACCTTCTTGTAGATGATGTAATTGATGCCGGGGATCTTGGTGAGGACCTTGATGAGGGGCTTGTCGAGGGTGGGCTTAACCTTGCTCTTGTAGATTTTTTCCATCACGAGAGGGACGGTGATGAGAAGGTAGGGCTTGACCTGGGCGAAGGCGCTCATAAGGGCTGCCGGAGTGGGGGCCTTGGCCATCCAGTAGATGGAGGTGCCGTTGCACATGGGATAGATGAACTCGATTACGAGGCCGTACATGTGGGCCATGGGGAGCATGGAGACCATCCTTTCTCCTGCGGGAACGTGCCTCTGGCTATAGTCGACGTTTGCGCTGAAGTTGCGGTAGGTGAGCATGACGCCCTTGGGGTCGCCGGTCGACCCGGAGGTGTAGCTGATGGTTGAAAGGTCGTCCCAGTTGTCTGTGGGATAATCGACATTTTCGGGGCCGAAACCTCCGGGCCACTTTTCGGCGAAGAGGTTTTCCATAGTAAGGTAAGTAGCCTTGGTCTTTTCGTCCTTGGCCCAGAGGCATTTCCAGTCATCTACGTTGATGATGATCTGCACATTCGGCATAGCAGCCAGGTCCATGTGCTTGAATTTTGCCTCATTGGTGAAAAGGGCGACGCTCTCGGAATGGTTCACTAGGGCTGAAGCGTTGTCGGGCGTGAAGTCCGCGAGGAGGGGAACGATGACGGTCTCGTAGGTATTGACCGCCATGTAGACCATGCCCCAGCGGGCTCCATTGCCGGCGTAGAGCGCTATTTTATCGCCTTTCTTGAAGCCGAGGGCTTCGAAGGCGAGGTGGAATTTTTCTATCTGGGTGGCCATCTGGCCGAAGGAATAGGAGTCGCCGCCGATGGTGTTCAGCGCGACCTTGTCCCAGTACTTCTTGGTTGCATTCTGGAGTCTCTCCAGGTAGTGGGGATACTGCTGCATTATCGTGTGGTTTTAGATTATCGTTGCGGCAAAAGTAAAATGAGCCCCGTTTTTTTCCAAGTTCCCGTGCGTGTATGTGGCGAATATTTAATACTTTTGTGGCGAACAAAAATTATGAGTGGCGAAATTATGGCTAAAAAACCTGTCATTGCTTTGATATACGACTTCGACGGGACCCTCTCTCCCGGCAACATGCAGGAGTTCGGATTCATCCAGACCGTGGGCAAGACGCCCGCCGAATTCTGGCGCCTGAGCGACGAAATCGCCATTGCCGGCGATGCGAGCAACGTCCTCGCCTATATGAAGCTCATGTTTGACGAGGCCCGCGCAGCAGGCATCAAACTCTCCCGGCGCGAGTTCCACAAATTCGGAAAGCATATCGAGCTCTACGACGGCGTGCGCGAGTGGTTCTCCCTAATCAACGAGTACGGCAAAAGCAGGGGAGTGATAATCGAGCATTATATCAACTCGTCAGGTCTCAAGGAAATCATCGAGGGCAGCCCCATAGCGAGCGAATTCAAGCACATCTACGCCGGCACCTTCATTTACGACGAAAACGGCGAAGCGCAGTGGCCGGGAACGGCCGTTGACTACACCGCCAAGACCCAGTTCCTGTTCAAGATAAGCAAGGGCATCTTCTCTTCGCGCGACTCCAAGCAAGTCAACGAGAGCGTCGCCGAGGACCGCAAGCGCATCCCCTTCCCCCATATGATATATTTCGGCGACGGGCAGACCGACGTGCCCTGCATGAAGATAGTCAATATGTTCGGCGGCAATGCTATAGCGGTGTACAACCCTTCGAACCCCGCCGCCAAGTCGGCCGCCCTGAAACTCAAACGCCAAAAGAGGGTCAACTTCATCACCGCCGCCGACTATAGCCTTAACGGCCGCGCATACAAGGTCGTGTGCGCTATAGTCGAAAAGATTAAGGCTGATTACGAGCTGCAGAGACTAGCTTCCGGCATTTAGACTCAGCGGATGAGGCTGAGGAACTCGTTGCGGGTGCGGGGATCCTTAAGGAAAATACCTGAAAAAGCCGAGGTGGTGGTCAGGGCGTTCGCCTTCTCCACGCCGCGCAGCTGCATGCAGCTGTGGTGGGCCTCGATGACAACGGCGACTCCCAGGGGGCTCAGGGCTTCCTGGATGCAGTCGCGTATCTGGACGGTCAGCCTTTCCTGCACCTGGAGCCTGCGGGCGTAGGTCTCGACCACGCGGGCGATTTTGCTAAGACCGGTGATCCTCCCGTCGGGGATGTAGGCCACGTGCGCCTTGCCGGTGAAGGGCAGCATATGGTGCTCGCAGGTGGAATAGAGCTCGATGTCGCGCATCAGCACCATTTCGCTGTATTGCTCTTCGAAAATGGCGGACTGCAGTATCTGCTTTCCGTCCTCTTCGTAGCCCTTGGTGAGGTACTGAAGGGCCTTGGCCACTCTCTGAGGAGTCTTAAGCAGGCCTTCGCGCGCGGGATCCTCTCCCAGCAGCTCCAAAATGGCCTTAACATGGCCCTCAATAGCCTGAGTGGCACTTTGTTCGTATAAGTCTTTCCTTTGGTAGGACATGGTGTCGGAGTTTGGTGGAGCAAATGTAAGTAAAATTGTTTTTTTATTTACGGATTTGTATATATTTGCGGCAAATTAGAAAACTTATCACTATGTACTGGACTTTAGAACTCGCAAGCTGCCTTGATGACGCACCGTTCCCCGCCACCAAGGACGAACTCATAGACTACGCCAACCGCTCCGGCGCCCCTGAGGAAGTCATCGAAAACCTCCAGGAGCTCGAAGACGACACTGAAATCTACGAATCCATAGAAGACATCTGGCCCGACTACCCGACCAAAGAAGATTTCTTTTGGAACGAGGAAGAATATTAGGTAGTTAACTCTCCGAAATACAGTAATTTAAGCGCATCGGGTGTGGTTCTTTGAGTCACGCCCGATGGCCTTTTAAGGACACTGAGGGCCAGGTACGGAAACAAAAGTGAACGCAAAAACGGACATCAATTCATTTCTACAGACGGAAAACCTCATTCATTTCTTTTTGGTTACAGTGTGACGCTCGAGGACTTTCTGTTCATCGACCACCTCAAAGCAGTCCGTTCCGTCGGGTAGAGTCGCCCGGTGAAAACGGTATGTCGGATGACCCTTTATGGCTTTCTTGGCAGCGGCCAAAGCTTTTTCTCCCGAGTCATAGGTAAAGACTAATGCATCATCCTTCGGCGAAGCTTGCCTGACCGAACTTGCTCCGGAATTCCTTTTCTGAGTATATGCGGGTGGCGGTGTCGTTGGCGGCGGAGGCGTTTCAACAACTGTTGTTCTTCTTTCATAAGCAAGCATCCGTGCATCCTCAGCCTGGGCAAGCTGTTCATCGTACTGACGGTCCCAATCGCGGTAGTATTCCATCTTCGGGTCCTCAAACAGGGACATCTGCTCATAGCTCTCGTGCGTCAGCTTCGATACGCCGAGCCCCACCTGGCGGATGGGCGTGACGCCGTCCCAGATTTCGCCAAGCATTCGGCGGGCCTCGTTCAGGATAACGGCCGTGATATCCGTAGGCTGGGAAAGAGAGGTCTGCTTCTGCATTACGGTGAAATCCTTATGCTTAATAAACATTGATACGGTTGACGCCCGGAAGTCATCCCGACGGATGCGGTGTGCTACGATGCAAGCCACACTGAACAAGGCCCTGTCGATGTCCTTAGGGTCGGTATAGTCACGCGGGAAAGTACGCTCTGCGCTGTAGCTCTTGGCCTCGGCCATTTCGGTTTCAACCGGAGAATCGTCACGCCCGTTGGCGTTCTCATGCAGCTGGATGGCAAACTTCTGTCCCACCAGGCGCGTAAGAGAGCCCATCCCCAGTTTCGCAAGGTCTCCGATGGTGTGGATGCCGTATGCGGTCAGGCGCTCTTCAGTCTTCTTCCCGACCCAGAGCAAGTCCCGCACGCCCAGCGGCCACATCTTCTCCTGCACCTCATTCTCCAACAGTGTATGCACCTTATCCGGCTTCTCGAAATCGGACGCCATCTTCGCGAGCAGCTTATTGGAACCGATGCCCACGTTCACCGTAAAGCCTAGCTTTGATTTAATCTCGTCCTTCAGTTGATTTGCCACGGCCACCGGGTCGCGCCCGCCGCAGCGAAGCGTCATATCGATGAAACACTCATCGATGGAAAACTGCTGCAGCACTGGCGAATAACTCCTGCAGATGGCGATGAAACCTTCTGAGCAGCGTTTGTACCATTCCCAATCCCCCCGGACAAGCACCAGCGACGGGCAGGTTCGTAGTGCCATCGACACCGGCTGTGCCGTTTTGATGCCCAGTTTCTTCGCGGGGATGGACGCGGCGGTGATAATGCTTCGACGGTCATTCGGGTCACCGGACACCACGGACGGCACCAGCCGGATGTCCGCTTTCCCCTCCATCACGAGCTTCACTGCGCTCCAGGAAAGGAACGCTGAATTCACATCGATATGAAAGATTATGCGGGGCACTGATTACAGTAACACCACGATCAATCCAGCAACTAGTGCTGCAGGAATTCCCAGCAGCATACCAATTAGAGATCCCTTGATGTGGAAGCAGTAGTCGTGGTAGTCTTTCACCATATCTTCCGTCCCTGGAATCACGAAGTGTTTGTCGTGGCAGAACCAGATACAGTCCAGGACTATGGCGTCGAACCAGTTCACAACCACCCACAGGGCGTATGCAGTAAGACACCCACACCAGAACGTGGTGCAGCCATTGACATAGCGCACCAGCAGGCCCAGCAGGATGCCAAAGATGGCCATGGCTGTCAGCTTCTTCACGTAAAAGCCGACTCCGCCAGGCTTGTTGCTGCCATCAACTAACCCCAACTTATCGCAGCGCTCAATGATTGCCGGAGGATAGTTGAAGATGGTTTTAATGGGGTCCCTGGACATCAGGAACACGAAAAGCGTGAACAGCGCGCAGGCGATTAAGGATTCAAAGAGGAAAGTCATAAGGCCGGAACTTTAACGTCATCGTATGAAGAATCCCGCAGGAACAGTTTTTCTGCGTAAGGGCATAGCGGCATAATCTTGTAACCGTTCTCGCGGGCGAAGGCAACGGCTGCATTCACCAGCGCTTTTGCTACGCCCCGGCCCTGGAAATCATCTTCAACCACGGTATGAAGAATGGCGAACTTGGTGGGTTTGGCCCATTCGTAGGACAGATATCCCATACGTTTACCCGCCTCTTCTGCCACGAAAAATCCGGTTTCTTCGCTGTTCTTGTGTGTGATTTCCATTACTTGTTCAGTTTGTAAGACAGGGCTTTGGACGGACACGCCTCAATTTGTGCTATCAACTCTTCTGTCGTCGCATTCTCCGGTTTGCACCAAGGGCGGCCCTTGGGGTTGTACACTTTAGGCAAGCGCTTCACACACTCGCCGGCATGCTGGCAAAGCTCCGGCTTCCAGATGATAGTGATGTCGTTGGTTTTGTATTCTTTCTGCATAAGACTATAAGTATTCTTCCAAATGTTAACGGTAACTGCGAATGCAGCATTATCGGTAAGATAGAGTGCAGCATTTTTTGTAACAACGCTACAACACTAGCAAAGGTAAGTATTTATTTCATTTTCATTCAAAGATTTTCTTCCGATTCTTCATCCTGTCCCCGTCCCAAATCCAGGCTATGTACGACATTGAAAAAGAATTCAACGCCCGCCGGTGAGATTTAAATCTTGTTCCTTTACACGTGCAATACGTACAATAAGTCATTTCAAATCCGGACTTAGACCGTAGTAGACCAGGCCGAAAAGCGCGGCATCCCAGCCTTGCAACCGGAAGCCCAGATTCTGTCCGTTCAGGCTGTTCAGGTGCTCGTTGGCAGACCAGTCGCCGGAAGCAACGAGATCCGCGCGGGCGACTTTTTTGACAAGGTCCACAGCCTCCTCTCGCCGCCCCAGTTTGATGCGGCCCCAGTCATCCATAAAGCTGAGCCAGGGCCAGACGCCACCATTATGATAGGTGGCGGGCTCGTAGCCGAATTCTGCCGGCCAGTACGGATAGGTCTCGCATATGCCATACGGCGTCATATTGTGGCGGTTGAGGCTGCCTATGACGGAGAGCGCGCGGTCTTTGGGCACTACGCCATAGAATATGCCTATGGTCTGGTCTTGCAAAATGTGGCTGTCTTCCCGTCCGTCGTCCCAGCGCTGGCAGTAGTATTCCCCGTTCCAGAGTCCGCCTTCCGAGACGGGGCGGTTCAGCTGGCGACAACCTTTGTCGAAAGCGGCGGCATACTGCTCGCGGGCCGTATCGTCACCCTCCATTTCGGCAAGCAGGGCCATCCTGTTCATCGCTGCAAGATATACCATGCATGCGAAAGGAGAATAGCTTCGCCCGCGCACCCCTGCGACGTCTTTCCAGTCCGCCCAGGTGCTCTTCTGGCGCGGCAGGCCAATACCTTCCGTATCTAGTTCCATAAGCCACGCTGCTGCGCGCTTAAGGGGCTCCCAATACTGGTGCAGCATTTCAAGGTCTTGATAATGAGTGATATATCTGTAGCAGCGCAGCAGGAAGAATGCGTTTATGTCAATGTCGTACTTGCGGTCTATCTTGGGCATCAGGCAGGTCGGTATCTTGCCGCTGGGACGCATACCGGCGACACTTTCCTCAATCATTATTCTTTCGGCCGACGGCATCAGCGCCAGGTGCATCCATGATGCCCAGTAACTGTCACGTTGGTTGAGTTCGCAGTAGCCTAGCGTTAGGACCTTGCCTTTGGCCGTGGTTCTGGTCAGCGCCAGGGCAGGCACCATATACCAGCGCAGGTATTCGTCGACTTCAGGATCGCCGCTTGAGGGGATTGCAGCGTCGAAGGCCTGTGTAGAGCCTTTAAGCGCCTCCCAGTTCTCTGTGACATAGCTTGAGAGCGCCAGGGGGGAGTCGAATCGTATGGCCGCCCTCCCAAGAGGGTCGTAAAGTATGACTGCAATCCTGACGGCCTTGGTGGCGCCGGGGGCCATGTTGCCCAAACGAACGGTGGCGCATTGCCCGTTATCGCTCCATTTTATGCCTTTATCGCAATAAATCAGATAGTTGCCATAGAGCACTGCCTTGCCCTTCAGCGCTTTTTGAGCTCCCGGTCCCAGCAGCGAATCGGCCCTCATTACCAGTTCGAGACTTTCCCGCCGCTCGCCGTGGTTGCTGAAACTCATTTCCAGCTGCAGCACGGGCAGGGAAGTGGCGTCAAGGTCGTCCAGTCCGGCAGGCGCCCAGGCGGTATAACTGATGTCGCAGCAAATGCTCTCGTGCCCTTTCAGCTCCGCCTGAACGAAAGGACACGCCCTGCGCACCCGCCTGTCGGCGAATTCCCCCATTGCATACTCCCTTCCGTATTTGCGCACACCGAGGCTCAAGGCTCCAAGGTCGGTGAGCCAGGGACCTAACTTGCCCCTGTTTTGCAGTATGTCGCCGAATAGGGACCCGTCCGCACCGACATTTGCCGTGACGGCGAAATTTGATAGCGGATAACCATCCGCATTCCCCTGCCAGGGGCCGGCGTGCAGTGCAGTCGCGGCTGTCAGGCAAATAATTGCAACCAGCGCCCTAGTCAGGGCTTGCCTCATTCGTTTCATCGCAGTTGAATATTATTGCACTGTAAATATAGGCAATAATCTGCGATGAATGGTTCTCGCCCGCACGACTTGTCAGGCTGTAAAAGAATAGTTACTTTTGTGTCACCATATCGGAAATGCCCACACTCGGCATGCAGATTCCATTCAACGAATGGGCATGGAAGCATTATCCCGTTCAGAGTATCCGGTACTATATGTCGGATGATCTTGTCCAAAAGCTAAATGCTGAAAAACCGAATATTGAACAGGTGGCAGAACTGTTAGGTGATGAAATGATGGGAGGCCACCTTATTCAGGTCGGTGATAAGTGGGTAACATACTTTTTAGGTACTCCTCCTTTTCTCTTCATTGGGCTGGCTATGTATACCCTGGAAATCTATTTTGATGAGGACGGCTCTTTTCAAGAAGCTGCAGTACTCTTCTCAGATTAAGGTTCGACTCTCGCCGGCGGGTCTTGGCCCTGGCTGAACTTTATGGGCGACTGGTCTGCCAACGAGCATCTCAACAGCCAGACAGGCGAGAATCTGGGCTTCCAGCTGCAGGGCTGGAATGCCGCACTGTTCGGCCTGGTCTACTACGGCCTGACCGGCGAAGGACCGGAATCAAGCAATAATCTCTTCAACGTTTCGGATTGAGAATTATCTCCCAATATCCATCACGTTTGCCGTTTCTGCGAGCCAAGATGCCCTTTTCCTGAAGGGATGACGTGAGTCGCTTGACGGTCCTTTCTGATTTGCCAATCTTTTCTGCAATTTCTTTCTGGGTAGCCTTCTTGTTTCCATCAATGCACCTAAGTATAGCTTGTTCTTCCAAAGTGACACTCAAAGTGCCAATTTGGCCCTTTGAATTATCCTCTTTGTCACTTTTGCCAGGAGTTACAAGCAAACTTCGGTTTCTGAGTTCATTGTTCTCACCAAGTAGGAGATTCCGGAAGAATAGCTCCAAATATATCCCGTTTGCAGAGATAGCCTTGGGGTAGTTGTTATAGTTTGCGCGGACAAGTGCATTTCTGAAATACCAGGAATGCTCTTTGAACATATCATTTTTGACGCCAAAGCCAAATGACTGGAGGTATTTCATGGTAAATACGGCCGTCGTACGCGTATTGCCTTCGCCAAAGGGATGTATCTGCCAAATTCCGGAAATGAACGCGGCAATCCGCCTGATGGCGTCATCTGTACTCATAGAGGCATAATTCACCTTTTTCTCCTCTGAAAAATCATATTTCAGAGTTTCTGTAATCATTGGAGCACTTGCGTAAAGCACTGTGTCACCCCCCAGAACCCATTCTCTCTTGGTGATATCATAGTCACGAAACTCCCCGGCGTGGGAGAATACTCCATGGAAGAGGTGACGATGAATACGTGCAAGGTATTCAGGAGTGAAGGAGAACGATTTCTCAGTCAGAAGCTCTTCAATGCGGGCCGATACCTTGTCTGCCTCTTCTGTCCTCTCATTATCGGCTTCAGTCCGAGCCTTCTTGGACTTGTAGTACTCATCGATAAGGTCTTTGACATCGTCGATGGTGATGTCGCCTTCGATGTGCTTTTTTGCGGTTTCTATGAGGTACTTAGAGGGTTTTAGGCCATCTACGTCCTGAAGGCCTATCGCTGTCTGCCAAGCAGCTGCCTTTTCGCTACGCCCTGGCTCACCGCCTCTAATATATTCGTCAAATTCACTCATAACGCAATTTACTCAAAATCTCGATAATTTCCAAATGCAAAACGAAAACGGCAGGACTTTAGGGTCCTGCCGTTCAACTAGTTTGCAGTGATTAGTACTTGTGCTGTTCGCCTTCGATCTCTTCCCGGGTAATCTTCTTTTTGTCCATGGCATGCCAGGCATAGGCGATGTAGGCCAGGACAAAGGGGATAAGGAGGGATACGCAGGACATCACCATCAATGTGAAATAACTTGAGGAGCTGTTGCGAATGGTGAGCGAGCTTTGGAGGTCGGTGCATGAAGGGTAGTATGCGGTCCCGTTGAAGCCCGCAAGGAAGAACACGGACATCACGACCAGCACCGTTCCGGGCATTGCGAACCATATGCCCTTGCGCGAACCGGTGAAAGCGCCCTTCCAGATTGATACCAGCACCAGCACCACGCCCGCGAGCAGCATCACCGCCACTGCGGGCATCTGAATGAGGTTGTGCCAGTATTTGTTAGGTTCCATGAAAAGGCTGCCATCTTCTGCGACTGCATAGCCCTGGCGCAGCAAAAGGAGTACGGCCCAGGACAAGAAGCACACCAGGAAGGGAACGCAGCATATTTTCACCGTGCGGTGCATCTTTGCAACGATTTCCTTGTCGTCCACATTGTTCATTACATACAGGGCGCCGAGGATGACGGTGAGGAATACCAGAGTGACGCCCAGCAGCACTGCGTGGCACTGGCAAAGGGCCTCGAGCCCGTGCCAGTTGTTGCCCCAAACGCTGATTACGGGAGCCGACTTGTCCAGCAGCGCCAGTTTGTTAACGCTGAAGTCTGACCCGGTGAAGAATGTTCCAACCGCAGTTCCGACAAGGAAGGGGGCAAGGACGCCATTGCACATAAGAGCAATACGGAATCCCTTGACTCCCAGTAGATTGCCTTTCTTGTTCTGGAACTCGTATGCCACAGCCTGAAAGACGAATGTGACAAGAAGCAGTACCCACACCCAGTAGGCGCCGCCGAAGCTGGTGCTGTAGAAGAGAGGGAAGGAGGCGAAGAAAGCGCCGCCGAAAGTGACCAGCGTTGTAAAGGTGAGCTCCCACTTGCGGCCGGTCGAATTGAGTATCATGCGTTTCTGCACGTCGCTGAGGGACTTGTTACCAAGGTGCAGGTTTGCGCCCTGAACAAACATAAGCGCCACGAGAAGGCCGCCCAGCAGGGCGACAAGGCACCACCAATAGTTTTGTAGAAATTCGTAGCTCATGGCCTATGCTTCTATTGATTCAACTTCAGGACCTTTCTTAATGGCGCGGATCATAATCCTTATCTCGATTGCGAGGAAAAGGGCGAAGACGGCAAGGAACACGAAGAACGTCGTCTTCACGGCACCCGCACCAAGGCTGGAAATCGCCACGTTGACGGGCAGCAGTCCCTGTATGGTCCAGGGCTGACGGCCCACCTCGGCAACTATCCATCCGCACTGGCCGCATATATAAGCAAGCGGTATGCAAATAATTGCGGCCCGAAGCAGCCAGTTGCACTTACCCAGTTTGTCTTTCCATACGCAGTAAGCGCAAAGAAGAAGCACCAGCGCCACCAGCATACCTATACCTATCATAAGGCGGAATGCCCAGAATACGACGCCGACAGGAGGGATGACGTCCTCAGGCTTCTCCAGATGGCCATATCCCATATACTGGACGTTGTCGTTAAGAACTGCGAGCGCCTCGGCTTTAGCCTCCGGGTCCTCGGTCCCCCTGTACACCGCCAGGGCGGCGAGCGCCTCGCGTCCCATTGCCATCTTATCGGCAACGGAAGGAATCACGTTTCCTTCGTTGTCGGTATAACCGTTGATGATATCGTTGATGCCGGGCACAAAACCGTTGGGGTCGTGCGTGGCAAGGATGGAAAGCATCTTGGGCACCTTTATGCCGGGGACAATGGTAAAGGCAGCGCCTCTTCCGCCATCTTCAAGTCCCTCAGCGGCAGCAAGTTTCATGGGCTGGAATTCTGCCGCGTGAACGCCGGAGGAGTCGCCCGTAAGCATAACGCACGCACTGCCGAGAAGACCTACGAGAGCGCCGATCAGCATGCTCTTTTTGGCGAATTCTTTTTCGCGGCCCTTAAGGAGATACCACGCGCTCACGCCCGTGACAAAGATGCCG
The DNA here is from genome assembly GCA_947302175.1 of uncultured Bacteroidales bacterium. GTDB lineage: Bacteria > Bacteroidota > Bacteroidia > Bacteroidales > UBA932 > Cryptobacteroides. The sequence goes on from CAMYVB010000010.1 coordinate 39,769, forward strand.
CCGGTGACCCAGCCGCTCGTTACGGCGTGGCAGAATTTGGAGACTGCCACAGGGTTGGTAATCACTTCCCAGAAAGCGGCAGCCGACGCCATTTCACTGCGCACGGTGTCGGGGTTGAAGGTTGTTCCTACGGGATTCTGCATCCAGCCGTTGGCCACCAGTATCCAGTAGGCCGATATAGTGGCGCCAATGCCGGTAAGCCACGTGGATGCAAGGTGGAACTTTTTGGACACTTTGTTCCAGCCGAAGAACATCACGGCGAAGAAAGTGGCTTCCATGAAGAAGGCGAGGATGCCCTCGATGGCGAGCGGCGCGCCGAACATGTCTCCCACGAACCAGGAGTAATTGCTCCAGTTCGTTCCGAACTCGAATTCAAGGATGATACCCGTGGCGATGCCCACGGCAAAGTTGATGGCGAAGAGCTTTATCCAGAACTGTGCTGCTTTTTTCCAGAATTCGTCCTTCTTCACCACGTAGAGGGTTTCCATAACCGCCATCACGAGGGCAAGGCCCAGCGTGAGCGGCACGAACAGCCAGTGATAGGCTGCAGTCATTGCGAATTGGATTCGCGACCAAATCACTACGTCCATTGCTTATTGGGTTGAAAGGTTATAAGTATCTTGGTTATTGTGTGTTTTAGTGATGATGTCTCCGACCTGCCCACTCTTCTCCTCGTCTGTCATACCCTGCATTGCCGGCTTGAAAAAGAACACCCTGAGGATGCCGAAAAGAATCACCAGTTTGAGCAGAATAAGCCAAACCAGAGGCTTTCCCCAGGTCATGTTGCGGAATCCGTCGCGGTAGAGGTCTATGAAAAAAGTCGCCAGTCTCTTCATACCTTTACAAAAATAATAATTCATTTTTAGAAATCATAGTTGACGCTCATAACTAATGAGTTCTGATGGTGGCGACCATCAGAACTCAGTTTTCGCACCGTCTTCCATCTCGGCCGAAAATAAGCGGAGAGCGCTGGTGACTCTGTCGCAGGCCTGCTGCACTCCGCTTTCGCTCCAATACAACCGGAGCTTAGGATATCTCTTGACAAGGTCCTTGCACTCGCAAAACAATGCAAAGAAGCGTCCCTGGAGCGGCCTGCAGAGTATTTCTCCCCATTCAGTATCGTCCCATTCGCTGCTGCTAAGGCAGCACTTAGCCGCCCGGGCGTATTGCAAGAAAGCATACTCTGTCCGTCCCAAATCCAGGAGCCTCAAGGCCAGCCTTTCATAGGCCTGGCTTAGCCTGAATATATCGCCGCGCTCATAGTCGCTGCGGTAGCGGATTCGGCTTTCGAGATGGTTGATGGAGTCCAGCTCGGTTTGGAGGTAAGAGCTTAATTCACTGGGGATCATTTTGACACGGCCCCTCTCGGTCCAGGCCACAAGCTGATAAGAATTTGCCATAACAAATAACGTTTTTCAATGAACTCAGCCGGCCACCGGGCCCTTCGCATCAGGGCGCAATACGCCCCGGGAGTGGACCTTCGTCCGGCTCTTCGTTCAAAAAATGTTATGGCTGAAAAATCGTTAAGTGTGCATAAGACGCGCTTGCTGTCCGCAAAGATACTCCATAAAGACGAACCCGCAAGCAAATTCTATCTTAAATGGCGAAATAATGCATCAAACATGTCGATTTATAAAGGAATGAGTAAATTTGCATCACTATGAAAGTAGATTGCCATTGCCATATCCTCCCCGGTCTTGATGACGGGGCGCAAACGCTGGAAGATTCGGTGTTCCTGGCCGGGAAACTGGTGGAATGGGGCTACCAGCGGGCAATCTGCACTTCCCACAGCTCTATTCTTTACAGGAATACGCCTGCAACCGTTACTGCCGCCTGTGAGAGACTCCGCGCTGAACTGGAGCGCAGGGGAATAGAACTCGATCTCGTCCCCTCGATGGAGTACCGGCTCATCCCTGAGACCTGGCCTTTAGTCAAAGAAAACAACTGGCTTTTACCGTGGGAAGGCAATCATATTCTTGTGGAACTGCCTATTCATGATCCTGAGAAGATAGGCGGTATCATGCCTGTAGCCGAGATGCGCTGGCTCATTGAGCGAGGATTTCAGCCTGTCCTGGCACATCCCGAGCGTTATCTTTACCTCCAGATGGAAGAGTATCAGGCCTTCAAGGATGCAGGAGTCCAGTTTCAGCGTAATCTTGGCACCCTTGAAGGGATGTACGGCGAGGCCGTCCGCGTAAGGGCAGAGGCCCTTGATGCCAAAGGAATGTACGAATGGCTAGGCACCGACCTTCACAAGAAAAAGTATTCCGACTTCTTCGACGCACACATCTTCGGCAAAAAGTGAAATAATGCAGGAAAAGAACAGCACCCTTATCGGAAACCTTGCGTGCTTTACGGCATACGCCATTTTCGGTTTCAACCTCATCAGTTGCAAGAGTATTGCCATCGACGGGAATATTACGCCGATGGCGTTGTTCTGCTTCCGCTCATTTGGTGCAACGGCGCTGTTCTGGATTTGGTCGCTCTTTACTGCGCCACGCGAACATATTGAGAGGAAAGACATCTGGAAGGTGATTATCGCCTCGTTCCTGGGTCTGTTCATGACACAGCTCTCGTTCCTTTTTGCAATCACCCAGACCACAGCCATCGATGCGTCTATAATGAACACGATGAGCCCCATTATGACGTTTATCATATCTGCAATAGTCATTAAGGAAAGAATAACCTGGAGCGGCATTTTGGGCATTGCGCTAAGCCTGGCGGGAGTTTTTGTCTTGATACTCAATGGCGTCTCCTTGCGCTCAGGAGCAGACTCTACGTCCATCTGGGGCGTCCTGGGAATGGTCTGCAATGCGCTCTGCTTCGCTTCCTATCTGGGCATCTTCAAACCGCTCATTCAGAAGTATTCGGTGGTGACGTTCATGAAGTGGATGTTCCTCTTTTCATCGTTGATGGCATTGCCCTTCTCTTTTGCAGCCTTCGGAGCGTCGAACCTTTCGGCCGTGCCGGTCAGCATAATCTGGCATGTGATTTATGTCGTTGTAGGCGCCACGTTTATTGCATATTTCCTTATTCCCATAGGCCAGAAGCACCTGCGCCCGGTAGTGGTATGTATGTACACCTACGTTCAGCCGGTCATCGCAATGGTGATTGCCATGGCGATGGGGCTGGATCATCTGACCTTGCTGAAGGTGCTGGCCACGGTGCTGGTTTTCACGGGCGTCGGCCTCGTGAACTTCGTTCCAAAGAAATAACTATCTTTGCGTATGCAAATGAAAAGAATAGGATTATTGGCCGTGCTGTTTGCCGCGGTGGCGGTGCAGACGGCGGCGGCCCGGCAGCCGAAAGGGGATACCCTGGTGTTCACGCCCCAGTGGATGGCGCAGGCTCAGTTCGCCGGCTATTATGTGGCCGAAGTCAAAGGCTTTTTCCAGGAGGAAGGCGTGAACGTGAAGATAGTGCACCCCTCTCCGACGCAATCGGCAGTGAACCGGCTCCGCAGTAATGAGAGCCAGGCCATCTCCCTGCAGCTCTGTCAGGCCTTGGAGATGGTGGACGCCGGATTTCCCATGGTGAACATACTCCAGACTTCCATGAACAACGGAATGGTCATCGTGTCCGCCCGCGGCAAGGACCCCCTAACGCAGAAAGGCGCCAAGGTGGGAATCTGGAGCGTGGGTTTCGGCCAGCTGGCCATTTGCATGAGCATAAAAGAGAATCTGAATTACGATTGGGTGCGCTTCGCGCAGAATATGAACCTCTTCATCGCCGGCGCCCTGGACGCCACGCTGGCAATGAGTTACAACGAGTATTACCAGCTGCTCCAGGCTGGTCTTGAGATCAGCGAAGACAATGTGTACCGCTTCTGCGACCACGGTTACAACGTGCAGGAAGACGGCGTCTATATGACCCGCGAGTATTATAACAAGCATAAGGAGCAGGCCGGCCGTTTCGCAAACGCCTGACGGAAGGGCTGGGAATGGGCCGCAGAGCACCATGATGAGACTCTCGACATCGTGATGGACTACGTGGAAAGGAACAACATCGCCACTAACCGCGTGATGCAGCGCCTGATGCTCGAAGAAATCCTCCGCCTCCAGGTGGACAGGGAGTCCGGGCAGAGGGAGTTCCGCCTGCGTGAGGACATGGTGCAGCAGGCAAGCCGCCTGATGGTGGAAAACGTAATGCTGGACCGCGAGGTCAGCTATGAGGAGCTGTTGCCATGAAAAGAATAATCAATTATATCAGGCGGCAGCTTTCCATCAGGGTGAGCCTTTCCGTGGTTCTTTTCGCCGCCCTCGTTTTCATCGCCGCCCTGAGCTTCCTGTTCCTAAGGTCTCGCGAGGCCGTGCGCGAAGAGGCCGTCAACCGCGCCACGCAGATCCTTGACAAGACTTCTTTGGAAGTTGAGGGCATCCTCAACAGGGTGGAGGTCGCGACCAAGATGACCGAGTGGCTTGTCCAAAGGCATCCCAACGTGGCGGACTCAATGTTCGTATACAGTCGCGGCATGCTGCTCAACAATCCCGACTTCTACAACTGCTCCATCGCCTTCGAGCCCTATTATTTCGAGAAATACGGCCTGTACTTCTCGGCATACTCCAAGCACGACAAGTCAGGGAATATACGCACCATCCAGGGCGGCAGCGACAGCTACCAGTACTTCTACATGGACTGGTACCTTATGGCCAAACTCCTCGACCGCCCCTGCTGGACCGAGCCCTATATGGACCTCGACGTCCCCACCAACACCAGCGAGATGGTCACCAGCTACTGTAAACCCATCAAGGACGAAGACGGCAACCTCATTGGCGTCATCAACACCAGCCTGTCGCTGAGCTGGCTCTCTGAAACCATATCGGCCCTGAAGCCTTATCCGCACTCCTACAGCATAATGGTGGGCCGCGGAGGCACCTACTTCGTCCACCCCGACCCCTCCAAGATTTCCCGCGAATCCATCTTCACCCGCACCCTTGAAAGTCAGGACAAGGCGGCATCCGAGCTCGGCCACGCCATGCAGCGCGGCGAGGAAGGCATGATGCATGCGAAAGTGGGCGGCGAGGACTGCTACATCTTCTACAAACCACTGGGCAAGACAGGCTGCAGCATGGCCATAATATGCCCGGAGAGCGACGTCTTCAGCGGCTTTGACCGTCTGCGCAGCGCCGTGATGATGATGGTTATCTTTGGCTTGCTGCTCATGCTATTCATCTTCATCCGCGTCATCACCAAGGAACTCAGCCCCTTGCGTCAGCTGGCCGACGAGGCCGAAACCATAGCCTCAGGCAAACTGGACGCCGAACTGCCGGAGCTGGGGCGCATAGACGAAATAGGCCAGTTGAGCCACTCGTTCGGCAACATGCAGCAGTCACTCCTAAGGTATGTCGACAAGCTTAAGGACACCACCGCGCAAAAGGCATCGATTGAACGCGACCTACACATCGCAAGCCAGATACAGATGGGTATGCTGCCCAAGGACTTCCCCGAGGGCATCTACGCCACGCTGACCCCGGCAAAGGACGTGGGCGGAGACCTCTTCGACTTCCACTTCCGTGACGGCAAACTTTTCTTCTGCATAGGCGACGTGTCCGGCAAGGGCGTTCCCGCTTCGCTCTTCATGGCAGTCACGAGGTCTGTCTTCCGCACCGTGTCGTCCTGGGAAGACGTGCCCAACCGCATCATGGACAGCATCAACAAGACTATGGCCGATATGAACGAGACCAATATGTTCGTAACCTTGTTCATCGGCGCCCTGGATCTTGCAACAGGCCGTATGCTTTACTGCAACGCCGGTCACGATGCCCCTGTGCTGGTAGGCGCCGGCGTGGGCGAGCTTCCCTGCGACCCCAACATCCCGGTAGGCTTTATGCCTGAATGGGTTTATACCCTTCAGGAAACAGAAATCTACTCCGGCACTACCATCTTCCTATTCACCGACGGTCTCACCGAGGCCGAGAATATCAATCACGAACTATTCGGTATGGGAAGGGTGCTAAAGGAGGCCGAAAAAGCTCTGGCGAACCGTGAGCAGGAGCCCCGTAAGATAATCGCAAGCATGACCGAGGCCGTTCACCAATTCGTCGGGGAGGCCGACCAGAGCGACGATCTCACCATGATGGCAATTCAATTAACTCTTTAGGCATCAGTTTTATGAAAAGAAGACCGATAATGAGCCTCGTTGCAGTAGCGCTGCTTGTGCTTAGCTGCAAGGGAAGTGAAATCAAGGAATATATCCCTGCCGAGCCTGACTATTCCCAACCCTCGGAGTGGTACGTCAGCAGCCGCGGAGCCCAGGCCGACATTTTCTACATCGTTTCCACCGAGACCATCGATTACTATACGCCCGACGGCAGCATCTGCCACTACGCTGATACCTATGTCGACAGCCTCCGCACTCCTATGCTCCCCGAAATCGAGGGAGTGGAAGCCCTGCTCGCGGAAGGATTCAATTATTATTCACCCTTCTACAGGCAGTGCTCCCTGGAGTCTTTTACCGAGGAAGCACTTTGGAATCAGAGACTTAAGCTGCCCTTTGAGGATGTGCGCAAAGCCTTCGCCTGGTATCTGGAGAACGAGAATGGCGGCAGGCCTTTCATCCTTGCAGGTTTCAGCCAGGGCGCAATGCACGTCCTGAGCCTTCTTGGTCAGTTGGATGACGAGACTTATAATCGCTTGATTGCGGCCTACGTAATAGGAGCTACCGTCCCCGAGGAGGGTGGCCATGTGGTCGCAGCCAAGGGTGCTGACGACACGGGAGTTACCATTTGCTACAATTCCGTCAGGGAAGTTGAAGCCGATATGTGGCCTTCAAGGAGCGCTTTTGCAATCAATCCCCTCAATTGGCGCACCGATTCCGAGCCCGGGACAGTGGTGACGGTACCTTCCCCCAAACTTCCCCTGGACGAGCAGGAAGAGGACAGTCTCAAGGTCACTCTCGACCCCGTTTCCAATCTCTTGATAGTCAAAGGCTTCACGGGAACGGGCTATCAGGTGCCCCTCATAGGGAAGGACGGCAACTACCACTCCCGTGAAATATGGTTCTACAGGGAGAGTCTCAAAGAAAACATGGCCCTGAGGTGCAAGGCCATGCTTGAAAAACTAAGTAATCAATAGTATTACAGCAGCTTGGCTGCCAGTTCGCTCAGGGCGCTTCTCTCGCCCTTGCGCAGGAACACGTGCTCGAAGAGCTTCTGCCCCGTCATCTTCTCGCCGAGGTGCGTAAGGCCGTTGGACCACTGGTCCAGATAGGGCTGGTCGATTTGGAAGATGTCTCCGGTGAAAACCATCTTGGTCCCTTCGCCGGCGCGGGTGATGATGGTTTTGATTTCGTGGGGCGTGAGGTTCTGGGCCTCATCGATTATAAAGAAAGCTTTGCCGAGGCTCCTGCCGCGTATGTAGGCGAGGGGAGTGATGAGGAGCTTTTCGCTCGTCACGAGTGAGTCTATCTTGAGGGCTTCCTTGCTGCCGGGGCGGAACTGCGCCTTGATGACATTGAGATTGTCCATCAGGGGCAGGAGATAGGGCGCCATCTTGGACTTCTGGTCGCCGGGGAGGAAGCCAATATCCTGATTGCCAAGTACTACCGCAGGGCGGGAGAGTATGATTTGATCGTAATCTTTTTCCTGCTCGAGAGCCGAGGCGAGGGCTAGAAGGGTCTTTCCCGTGCCGGCGCCGCCGGTCAGCGAAACGAGGGGGATGTTTTTATTCAGGCAGGCGTCGAGGGCGAATTTCTGCTCGTCGTTGCGGGGCTTGATGCCGTAGGCGCTGCGGGTCTTTACGAGAATGATGCGGTCGGCGCGCTCGTCGTAGCGGGCGCATAGGCGGCCCTCTTCTCCCTCCCTTTCGAATTTGTAGAGGGTGTTGGGACGGGGTTTTTCCTTGGAAACTTTCTGCCACGCGATGGCGTTTTCGGGGCCATAGACCAGCTCCTGCAGGGCTTCGGGGGTGATTTTCTGCTCCAGGACCTCGCGCTGCGTTCCTTCCACCTTGTCGTCGTCCAGCTTGTCAGTCAGGTAGTCCTGGACCATCATGCCGGCGGCTTTGGATTTCATCCTGAGGTTGATGTCCTTGGTGACGAGGGAGACAAAGCGCCCCGGGTTGTTGTCGCGTACCCAGATGGCGGTGGAGAGTATCCTGTGGTCCTGGATGTCGTCGATGAAGAGGGAGCGCATCTCCTCGGGGAAGGGATGGTTGGGCTCGATTTTAATCATGCCCATGCCTTTTCCAAGGCTCACGCCTCTCGGGCCGAAAAGGCGACCTTCGGTGAGCTTGTCAAGGGTTCTTAAAAAGCCGCGGGCGTTGAATGCCAGGGCGTCGGTGCCCTTTTTGAATTTGTCAAGCTCCTCGATTACGGCAATGGGGATGACGAGGTCATTGTCCTGGAACTTGCGTATGGCCTTGTAGTCGTGGAGGATGACGTTGGTGTCGAGAACGAAGATTTTCGGAGTCTTGGTTTTGGAGTCTGCCATCGTTCGTTTTAGCTATGTGGTTGGTTTTAATCCTCGCCCTCGGAAGAGCGGCTCTGGATGAGGGACTCGAGTATGGTCTGGAGGTGGGGCTTGTCGCTGGAGTCTGTCTTGATGCTCTCTGACCCGGGGACAGGGTGCCCGAGGGGATAGAAAGCGACGTCCTGGAGCGTTAGTTCAGCGTCGATGTAGTCGAAATCCTCGTCCTTTATCTGCATGATGATGCCGGGCGCTTCGGCAAAAAGGACGCGGACCGCATCGTTTTCGCCGGCTGCCGCCATGAGCTCCGTCAGGCTCACCGACGCGCCGGTTTTGGCTTCGGAGGCGAGGGACATGCGCTTGAGGGCGGTCATAAGGCCTCCGCGTCCCACGCTCGCTCCGGCAATGATCACGCCGTCTTCCACCATTTCGCGTACGACTTCGAAGCAGTCGATGAAGTAGTCGGGGTCGCAGGGATCGGGCGCGATGCCGCCTTTATGGCTGGTCAGGGATGCCAGAAGAGAGCCCCCGAGCCTGTATTCGCAGCTCTCGGTGGGTATGTAGACTATCCAGGACTCAGGGTCGGGGACCAGGCCCTCGGGAACGGCGCGGCCCTCTTCTAGTTTCGGATCCTGGCTGGTGAAAGGCATTTCAACGGGGAAGTCGTCGTCGCCTTCGTCCCGGGGCTCTATGAGGGCTTCGATAGTGACGGAATCCTCTGCGGATTCCTTGAAGTCGTAGCTGTCGAGCCTAAGGGACAGGCCTGAAAGGTACTCTGCAGCGCTTTGGGCGGAGGCAAAGAATGCAGCGGCGCTTCCTATGGACTCCATGTTCCACTTCCAGTCCATTGAGAGAAGCAGGTCGCCCAGTTTGAAGCTTCCTTTCCTCCAAAGCATTTCCTCAAGGGCTTCAAGTATGGCGATTTTGGTGTATTGGGGCGCAAAGACCGGGCCTATCCCGCGAGTTTTTTGCCCTGCAGGGGCTACCTCAAGTATACCGGCGAGGTAGTCGCGGATTTTCCAGCTGTCCAGGGTTATAAGATGGGGCGTGGGGTCGGAAGTCTCGTCCGTAATCAGGGCGGAGGCTTCGGGAGCCTTAGCCTTCACGGGGCGGACAAGGCAGTCGTCGAGCATCTGGCCGGGAGTGAGGTCCTGGGGGATGCCGTCGATGACGTAACGGGAGTAAAGGGCAGAAATCTTTTCCATTCACTACTGTTTCGAATCGTAAAATTAACTATTTTTGGATTCACTACCAAAATTGATGGAAGAATACAAAGACTTTATCGCGGCCCTCTTTGAGCGCCATCCGTCCGTCTCGAGCGCGGGCTTCTCGTCGGGGGCCTACAAGCCGGGCCTTCAGGGCATGCTTAGCCTCGATGCCCTGATGGGGTACCCGTCCCGCCGCCTTCGCTTCATCCACGTTGCCGGCACCAACGGCAAAGGGTCCGTCTGCTCCATGCTCGCCTCCGCCCTCTCTTCGCTTCGTCCTTTCCCTGCTGCAGAGGGGGCTGAAAGGCGTAGAAACGCTTCGCCGACAGGCTCCCTCTCTTGCGTTTCGGAGCCTTCAGCCACCTCTGACGCATTGGCGGGCACAGCAAGTGGCGTTTTTGTGCCCGAACGGGGTTATGAAGGCTTGTCGGGCACGGATAGTGGCTCTTTTGTGCCCGGGCCAATGAGGGTAGGGCTGTATACTTCGCCGCATCTGCTGGATTTCAGGGAAAGGATAAAGATAGTGTCCGACAGCGGCTACGAAATGATTTCCGAGCAGGAAGTCCTGGAGTTTTGGAAAAAGTACGGAGAGGAATGCGACAGGCTGGGCCTATCGTTTTTCGAAATCACGACGGGCATGGCCCTGGACTGGTTCGCCAGCAAGAAAGTCGACGTAGCCGTGCTCGAAACAGGCCTTGGCGGCCGTCTGGACAGCACCAACATAGTAACGCCCATTCTTTCCGTAATCACCTCCATAGGCCTTGACCATTGCGCCCTCCTGGGCTCCACCAGGGCGGAAATAGCGGCCGAAAAGGCCGGCATCTTCAAAAAGGGCGTTCCGGCCCTCGTCTGTGGCCGCGATCCCGAGACTGACCCTGTTTTCGAAGAACACGCTTCCGCCCTTCCTTGCCCCTTGAGCTTCGCTGACGAAGACCTTGGCTCCACACAGAATGACTCCTACACCCTTGACCTAAAAGGGGAGTATCAGGCGCGTAACCTAAAGACTGTCTTGGCGGCCCTGAAACTGCTGGGAATAGACCCTGACTCCGAAATAATAAAGAAGGCGATAGCAAATGCAGCCAAGCGCACCGGCCTCAGGGGCCGCTGGGAAGTGCTTAGGGATGAGCCTCTTACCATCTGCGACATAGCCCACAATCCGCCGGCGCTCAAGCTCAACTTCGCCCAGCTGGACTCCATGATGGAAAGCGGCCGTTTCGACCATCTTTTCATAGTCTTCGGCATAATGTCTGACAAGGCCCTTGGCGACATCATCCCCCTGATGCCCCGAAGGGCGCAATACTTTTTCGTCACTCCCGACACCCCCAGGGCCCTTTCCGCCGCGGACATTGCCAAAAAGCTAAGCGAAACTCCCGGAGCCCCCTCCCAAGTCACCGTCTGCGGGAGCGTAGAGGACGGTATAATGGCCGTGGAACGGTTTTTGCCCGAAAAATCAATTGTTTACATAGGCGGCAGCACCTACGTGGTCTGCCAGGCTTTAAAATATTATGAATCATGAGACGTATGCTGTACACGATTTTGGCTCTTGTCCTGCTAGCCGCAGGCGCATTGGTATGTATGTCGTTTGTCAGGAAGGGGGCGGGCCCTGACTCCGCCGCCACGGACAATGCGACCGAGACCGGCCACGTCCTCGCCGCCAAATGGGCCGAGTACCGGAAAGCGTCGGATAACGACCTCCCTCAGACCGAGGAAAAGTTGCTTCAGGAAATCAAGGCTGAAGCAGTGGAGCGGCACCTTCCCTGGGACTTCTGGGACGCCGCTAGCCGCATTCCGGACGTCGTAGCACGCCGCAACTGGAAGATGCGCGATTCGGCTTCCCGCGCTCTTGCAAAGGAAGTTCAGGAATTCGACGAACCTATCGTAAGCTTCGTCTATATGGGCTTCTCCGGCGAATCCACAAAGTCACGCCTCAGCTTTGTTAAGGAAAACGAGGCGCGTCTGAGAGCCGGGGCCAACAAGGCCTTCTATGCCGGCCATGTCTATTCTTCCCCGTCGTGGTGGCAGGTGGTTCGCAAAAATGTCAGCAGCGACTATCAGTTTGCCCTGTGGGTCATTTCGTTCAACCGCTATGACTCTTCGGCCTCAGAGGCGCGGAAGATCCTCGCCCCCTATCTCAGCTACCCTTCGAGCGCCCTGCTCGAATATTATCCTCTCCCTGGAGCAAAGAGGGCTGAGTATGCCAAAAAGTACGAAGGCAAGGCCGTCGCGCTCCTTGCAAGGCAGGACATTCTGTTGAGCGAATTCAATACCCTTGAGCAGCGCTGCAATAACGGTGCTGAGCATCCCGTCCCCGACGATTACCGCGCCCTGAGGCAAAAATGCGACGAATTCAAAAAGGACCAGGCCGCCTTCACCGGCGAGGAGGCTGAAATAGCCAAGTGCTGCACGCAAGTAAAGGATCTTGCCGAGAGGCTCGATGCGAGCGAAGTGAGCGCATCAATCAAAGACTCGCGTCTCACCCTGGTTTTCACCAACGTCCCCCGTGTGACGGTCAGTATTGCCCAGGATGGCAAAAAGGCCGCATACCGCAAGACGATTGCGAACCCCTACCGCAGCTACTATCTCCCCGACACAGTGAGTCTCGACCTCCCAGCCATCGATGACGGCAATTATGTGGTCGAGGCAAAATGGGGCAATGTGGAATACAGGGCTTTCTACAGCAAGTACACGATCTCCCTTGCGCGTCGCGACGATAAAGCCGGCACCGGCATCTATGCTGCCGACTACCGCACAGGTGAGCCCGTCACCCGCGCCAAAGTTGAAATAAAACGCAATGACAAAGTCATAGCAAGCGATAAAAACTTCGTTTTCAAAGGTTTCACCCCTCTCTCCGCCCGCTTGCAGTCCGTCCTTGACAAGGGCTCCTCTTACGGAATCAGCGTAAGTTACCGGGATTCAAAAGGCGTACTCCACATGAGCGGCACCGAAAGATTCAGCCCTTGGGACGAGAGCGCGCCTTCCGAGATTGAGAGCGCCGTGCTCCTAACCGACCGCGCCGCTTTTCACCCTGGCGAAACGCTGCAGTTCAAGGCTATAGCCTACACTTCAGACCAGGTCGAAATAATGGCTCCCTGCCCCGCCGGAGTAAAACTCCACGTCGTCCTCAACGACCCTTCAGGTGAAACCAGGAGCGAATTGGACGCTCTCACCAATGAGTTCGGCTCCATCTCAGGCTCGTTCCCTCTGGTCGGAGCCGAAAAGAACGGTTCATGGTCCCTTACCGTCTATAAGGACCGCAAGTTCCTTTGCAGCGAAAGCATCACCGTGGACGAATTCGTCCTTCCCAATTTTGAAATCATATTCGACGAGGACAAGGCCCTTCACCTGCCGGGCGACATTGTCCGCATCAGCGGCAAGGTGGCCTCATACAGCGGTCATCCCCTCACCGCAGCGACTCTTTCCGGCCGTGCCAGGGAGTCCTACGATGGGAATTGGCCCCCTTATGAGCCTATCGAAATGGCTCCCGACGGCAGCTTCTCCTTCGAATTCAAGACCGATCCAGACAACAGCCGCTATTACCGCTACGTGATCGCCGAAGTGAAGCTGACAGACGCCACGGGCGAAACGGCAGAGAAGAGGACCAATTATTCCCTCTCACGCAACATCAATCCCGTCATTTCATTCCGCGGGGAGGACATTGGCAAATTCACTAATGTCAAAAATTCCACCGGCAGGGGCAGGATAGCCTTGTCCGACACCGTTCTTCTCAAGACCATAGTCGCCGATAAGGCCGGCATGAAGCTCGAATACGAAGTCTTCCGCCAGGGGCAGAAGATAGGCGGCTGCGAGGCAAGCGCCTCCGATTATGCACCCGTGGTCTTAAGCGGCCCTTCGGGCCTCTACAGCGTCGTCGTGAAGGCGAGCGTAAAGAACGACGATGGCAATGCTTTCGAGGACAGCGCTTCCCTCGATATCCTTAAGCTCGAGGGTTGGGGAGCGGCTCCCGGCGAGTCTGCCGAGGGCAAAGTCAAGAATCTTGCGGATACGCTGGAGAATGTGTTCGTTGCTGTACCCGGCGACGGAATCAATGTCAAAGTTGCCGCTACGGCCGGTAAGGTTTGGGCGGTGGCTGAGCTCTTCAATTCCGACCGCACTCTGCTGGAAAGCAGGTCGTTCGTGCTTTCCGGAGTGCCTGAAGACGACGGCTCTCTCGAGACCCTCAGCTTCCCTTACAAGGATTCGTACGGCGATTACGTGGCTCTGCAGGTGTTTTATTTCCGCAACGGCAGGAGCTATGAATTCAAGCGCGACTATCGCAGGCCGGTGGAGAAGACTGAACTGCCTCTGCGCTTCACTCGCTTTGAGGACAAGGCCATACCCTCGGAGTCGTATTCCTTCCTGATTGAGTCCAAAACCGAGGTCGAGTGCGCCGCCGCCATTTTCGACAAGAGCACGGAGCGCATACGCCCGAATGTATGGAGAGGAGTGAGAATAGGCTCCTCCCGTAGCGCAAGGGTGTATTATTCGAGGGTATGCGGCAATGATAACACTATACAGTTTGCTCTTTACGATGAGGCTGCCCCGGTGTATGAAAGCCAGGGCGTCAGGGGAGACAAGATGATGGCCGCAGCTCCTATGAGGATGAATAAGAGAGTCGAAGATGACGCTACCGTCGAGCTCGTTGAGACTGAGTCCATTCCTTTTATGAGCATTGATTCAGGCGCCGAAGCCCCTGAAGAGGTTACCGTGAGGGAGAATTTTGCTACTACGCTCGCGTTCCAGCCTTTCCTCCGTTCCGACAGGTTCGGCAAAATGCTCCTGGATTTCACCACTTCCGACAAGCTTTCGACCTTTGTCGTGCAGCTGTTCGCTCACGATAAGGCTTTCTCCAATGCGGTTCTGCGCAAGGAGATGGTGGTGAGCGTGCCTGTCAGGGTGGCGATGGTGGAGCCTCAGCTGCTGTATCGTGGCGACAAGTGGTTCCTGAAAGGCTCGCTTTCGAGCATCTCGGAAAGTGACGTTCCCGGCAAGGTGTTCGTCGAAATATATGACGGCAACAATTGGCGCGAGGCTCCTAAGCTCATGGTCCGCAGCCTCGAAATAACCGCTCCTTCGGGCGCGCAGAAGGCGTTCGAGTGCGAAATAGATGTGCCGGAAGTGGACGTTATGGGTGTCAAGATGAGTTTCGTCCCTGACGAGGCGGCTCTCGGTTCTGACGCAGTGTTCGTTCCCATTCCAGTCTTCGAGCCCTCGCAGACGCTCTTTGAAGCTCATTCTGCCATCCTTCGCGGCGGGGACGACGCCGATGCCATGATTGCACGCCTGCGCAAGGAGTTTGTCAATACTACGGGCGCTGACGCCGATGTCAGGCGCATCAGCATAGTCGATATGGTGCGTGAGGCTCTGCCCGAGGTGATACGCACCGAGTCCAAGGATGCGCTTTCCCTTTCCGCCGCGCTGCACGCGGGCCTGTTTGCAAAGAGCCTGGATGAGAGTGTAGAAGTCAATGTGGGGCAGATGGAAAGCGCCCTTGCAGCCTGCCGCAAGGACGACGGCGGTTTCGCATGGTTTGAGAGCATGGCCTCTTCGCCTGCCGTCACAGCGGTCATACTCCAGAGGCTTTACGCCCTGGAGCAGAAGGGCCTGCTTTCGCAGGTTCCCGTAATCGAGGCGTTCATTCCCGATGCCGTCAAGTATTTGGATGAGAGCTATTTCAATGCTAATCTGCCCTTCTGGCGCTCAGGCATGAGCCTTGAGCAGTACATCTACACCCGTTCGCTTTTCGCAGGCGTATCTTTCGGCGCGTCGAATGTGAGCGCTGCGAAGTGGAAGGAGTTCCGCAAGGCGTCGGTAGAGTATCTTATGCCCAAAAAGGCGCGCGGCCTTCGCGGCGCCGTGCTTTCCAAGTCCAGGAGGTGCCTTGCGCTTATGAACCTGTCTGAGTCTGACTCCGCCGGTCTGCTCGGGTCATGGGGTATCAGCCTTGGAAAGACGGAAGCTCTTCGCGCTTCGTGCCTTGCTGATATACGTTCGCTGCTCGAGTATGCGGTCGCGCATCCCCATGGCGGCATGTATTATCCCAATGCCGTGATGCCCTGGAGGGGGCTTATGGAGAGCGAGCTTTCCGCCCACGTGACGCTTTGCCGCCTGCTCGACCGCGTGGCCGATTCTGCAACGGCAGAGTCTGCAGGCTCCGAATCGCGAAGTGGTGAGCCTGCCGGCGAAGCGATTCTCCGCCTGTCAGCCTCTGCCTCTGAGTCGGCGAAGGCTGCCGGGATTGCTGAGGGCATACGTTTCTGGATGATGATTCAGAAGGAGACGCAGAAGTGGGGGAGCGAGCCTGCCTACATCGAGGCGATAGACGCCGTGCTGGCAGGTACGCAGGAGACTCTCGCGACCGAGGTCATAGCTCTTTCCAAGTCCTTTACCAAGCCTTTCGACAAGGTCAAGGCCGCCGGCAACGGCTTCAAGGTCTCAAGGGTATACCTTCGTGACGGCAAGGCCCTGCGCGATGGCGAAGTCCTTCACGTGGGCGACCGCATCATTGCCGAGTACCGCATTTGGAACGGCGAGAACCGCTCGTTTGTAAGGCTTTACGCACCCCGTCCCTCGTCGCTTCGCCCGGTCAATCAGCTTTCGGGCTACAGCGGATGGTGGTCGTGGACTTCCGGCTACCGCAATGTCCTGAAGGACCGCACCGAGTACTGGTATGACTCTTACCCTGAGGAGAATACCACGGTGAGGGAGGAATTCTATGTCACCCAAAAGGGTGTTTTCCACGCCCCCGCTGTCAGCATAGAAAGCCTCTATGCCCCTCACTACCGCGCCAATGGCACTGGTGTAGTCCTGCACAGCGAAGATTGACCCCTTATGGTGACAAATTGGCAGACGTTGGCACTGGCACATACTTTGATTCTGTCCTTAATCGCTTTTTAAAAGCAAACAACATTTAAAACTATAGAATCATGATTAAACCACTTGCAGACAGAGTCGTTATTGAGCCCAAGTCGGCCGAGACCCAGACCGCTGCGGGAATCTACATCCCCGACAAAGCCCAGGAAAAGCCCCAGCAGGGCACAGTAGTAGCCGCCGGCCCCGGCAAAAAGGATGAGCCCATGGAAGTGAAGGTGGGCGACTGCGTCCTTTACGGCAAATACTCAGGCACTGAAGTCACGGTCGACGACAAGAAGCTCCTGATCGTGCGTCAGAGCGACATTCTGGCAATTCTTTAATAATTCATCACCATGGCAAAAGAGATTAAATTCAATACCGAAGTCCGCGCCAAGATGAAGGACGGCGCAGACGCCCTCGCAAACGCAGTTAAGGTGACCCTCGGCCCCAAGGGCAGGAACGTGGTCATTGACAAGAAGTTCGGCGCACCCCAGGTGACCAAGGACGGCGTGACCGTCGCAAAGGAAGTCGAACTCGAAGACCGCTTCGAGAACATGGGCGCCCAGATGGTCAAGGAAGTCGCTTCCAAGACCAACGAGCAGGCCGGCGACGGTACCACCACCGCCACCGTCCTCGCCCAGGGTATCATCAACGTCGGCGTGAAGAACGTGACCGCCGGTGCCAACCCCATGGACCTGAAGAGGGGCATAGACAAGGCAGTCGCTGCCGTTGTCGCAGACCTCCGCACCCAGAGCCAGCCCGTCGGCGACGACTACTCCAAGATCGAGCAGGTCGGCACCGTCTCCGCCAACAACGACAACTACATCGGCAAGCTCATCGCCGAGGCCATGTCCAAGGTCAAGACCGACGGCGTCATCACTGTCGAGGAAGCCAAGGGCATAGAGACCGAGGTCAAGGTCGTGGAAGGCATGCAGTTCGACCGCGGCTACATCTCCCCCTACTTCATGACCAACGGCGAGAAGATGGAAGCCGTCCTGAGCAATCCCTCCATCCTCATTACCGACAAGAAGATAGCCTCCATGAGCGACCTTCTTCCCATACTCGAGCCCATCGCAAGGGAAGGCAGGGAACTCCTCATCATCGCTGACGACGTGGAAGGCGAGGCCCTCTCCACCCTCGTTATCAACAAGCTCCGCGGCACCCTCAAGGTCGCTGCCATCAAGGCTCCCGGCTTCGGCGACCGTCGTAAGGAAATGCTCCAGGATATCGCCATCATGACCGGCGGCACCGTCATCTCCGACGACCGCGGCTTCTCCCTCGAGACCGCCACTCCCGATATGCTCGGACACGCCGAGAAGGCCACCATCTCCAAGGACAACAGCGTCATCGTCGGCGGCGCAGGCAGCAAGGAAGAAATCGAAGACCGTGCAGCCCTGCTTCGCAAGCAGTACGAGACCTCCACTTCCGACTATGAGAAAGAGCGCCTGCTCGAGCGCATAGGCAAGCTCTGCGGCGGCGTGGCAGTCATCTACGTCGGTGCTACCACCGAGGTCGAGATGAAGGAAAAGAAAGACCGCGTAGAGGACGCCCTCAACGCCACCCGTGCGGCAGTCGAGGAAGGTTATCTGCCCGGCGGCGGCGTGGCCTACATCCGCGCAGCCAAGGCTCTCGAAGGCCTCAAGGGTGACAACGAAGACGAGACCACCGGCATCCACATCGTGGCCAAGGCCATCGAGGAGCCCCTTCGCACCATCGCCGCCAATGCCGGCGTCGACGGCAGCGTCATCGTCCAGAAGATCAAGGAAGGCAAGGGCGATTTCGGTTACAACGCCCGCACCGATGAGTATGTCAACATGTTCGAGGCAGGCGTCATCGACCCCACCAAGGTGGCCCGCGTCGCTCTCGAGAATGCAGCTTCCGTCGCCGGAATGTTCCTTACGACTGAATGCGGCATAGTCGACATCCCCGAGCCTGCACCCGCAGCTCCCGCAATGCCCGCCGGCGGCATGATGTAATCATCCATCTTAAGCATACAAAAGAATCACCCGCCGCTCGCTGCCGCGGGTGATTTTATTTTATTCCTGGAGCCACTCGAGGTTGAAGCGGTAGTGGTTGAGACTGGAGAGCAGGTGGATGATGCCGTCGGGAGTCTGGGTGGCGGCAAGGTAGCCCTTGGGCTCGGAGTGCGAGGCGTCTAGGGTGAAGCTGCCGGTCCAGGCGCCGCCCTCGAGCTGCATGACGCGGCCGTCAGTGAGCGTTTTGGGTTCGGTCCATGACTCACCTTCATCGTATGAGAGCGAAGCGAACATGCCGCTTTCCGGGGCGAAGGAGACTATCATTATGGGCCCTTCGCGAAGGCGCATCAGAACTAGGCGCTGCCCCGTGCCTATGGGCGGGAAGGGGGACGCTTTCCACGTCCAGGTGTTTCCAAGGTCTGACGAATAGGAGACGGGCATGCGCATGACTCCGGACTCGTCTTTAAGCTTTACGCCCCTTCCGAATGCCATGAGGCGGCCGTCAGCGAGCTCGACTACACCCGCGTGTATGCCTGCGATGTCAGGACCGCTGCCACCTTCGGTGAATGTCAGGTTGGAAGGGTCGCCGCGGCGCTCCCAGCTATATCCTGAGTCGCGGCTTATGTGCACGACGCTGCCGGCTACTCCGCCGGGGTGTGCATCGCAAACCTGCACGAGAACTCCTTCGCGAGTCTTTATCATGCCTGCGACAAGCTGATTGCCTACATCGTGCTCCTTGTTTACAAGGACGGGGCGGGTCCACGTTTTGCCGTTGTCGGAGGAGCGGCGCATTGCGATGGCGAGGTTGCGCCACCAGCCTGAAGCTTCCACGCCTCCGAGGTGGATGATTTCGCCCGTCGCTTCATTTTGAATCAGGGAGCAGCCCGTCATGTTGCGGTCGGGCACGTCGAAAAACGGCTGGGGGGCCGTCCACTGCTTTCCGCCCTTGGGGAAGCGGGAGCAGAGCACGGTCATTTCGCGGTCGTTTTCGCTCCGGCAGCTGAACCATATTGCCAGAAGGTCGCCGTTGGGACACCAAGTGACAGAGGGCTCGTGATTATGGTGATACATCACCACTCCTTCGGGAGCGGGTAATATATATGGTATGGGAGTCTCGAAAACGGGGCCCTTCACTTTATTCCATTTTGCCCTCTTGATTCTGCGCGCAGGCTCGTTTTGCTTTTTCCCGGGCACGGGAATCCCCTTATTTGTGCCCGGACTGTCATTTTTGCCCGCTCCGGGCACGGAAAGCGCCTCAGGCGTGCCCGTTTCATCGGGGTATGGCGCGCAAACGACCCTGAAACCTATGAGGTAGCTGCAGTCCTCGGGGATGGCGGCGCTGCGGGCGGCGGAGCGCAGGAAGCGCGGTTCAGTGGAGTGCGAGCCCCCGCGCGTCACTTTGTAATACTCCTTGTCGTCGTACCAGTCGAGGCACCATTCCTCTACGTTGCCGTGCATGTCGTATAGGCCGAAGGCATTGGGAGCGGCTCCCTGCGCGACTCTGAGCGGCACGGGACGGAAGATGTGGTCGTTGTGAAAGCCGGGGTAATTTAACTTTAGAAGCCCTTCGGGGAGGGTGTCTCCGTAGCTGAAAGGGGTTGTTGTGCCTGCGCGGCAGGAGTACTCCCATTCCGCTTCTGTGGGAAGGCGCCAGGTCTGTCCCGTGATGCCGGAAAGCCAGCGGCAATAGCCCATGGCGTCATGCCAGGAGACGAATACCACGGCCTCGTCATCGCCCGAGGAGAAACCTTGCTTGCCCCTCAGTGCCTTGTGCGCTGGGTCATACTGCTCATACTGGGCATTTGTGACCTCCGTTATGCCTATATAAAAGCTGTACGGGATGCTTACTTCCTTTTGGGGACACTCGTCTATCTCGAACCAATCTTCTTCTTTCTCGATTGCGGCCGGGGCGGGCGAACCCATCACGAATGAACCGGCCGGAATCTGCGCTGCACGGGGCAGCAAAGACTGCAGGACAATAAAAAGACTAAGGATATTCATACTGCAATAAACAAAAAGATTTGCAAATTGCAAAACTTGCCTTATCTTTGCACTCCCTTGAAGGAAGATTAGCTCAGCTGGTTTAGAGCACCTGCCTTACAAGCAGGGGGTCACTGGTTCGAATCCAGTATCTTCCACTCCTTCCAAAGCGTCCTTCGGGGCGCTTTTTTGCTATTTGGAGTTCCCAGGGCGGAAATGCCACAGGATGATGCCGAGGGCGACGGACACGTTCAGCGAATGCTTCGTGCCCCACTGGGGGATTTCGAGGGCGCCGTCGCACTCGTCGACTACGTCCTGGCCCACGCCTTCGACTTCGTTACCCATCACGAGGGCGTATTTCTTATCGGGCTGAGGGATGAAAGCATCCAACGCGACCGACGAAACAGTCTGCTCCACGGCAAGGACGGTGTAGCCCTGAGACTTCAGGCTGCGGACTGCGTCCAGAGTGTTGCTGAAATACCGTGAAGGGACGCTGTCTTCGGCGCCGAGGGCTGTTTTGTGGATCTCCGGCGACGGGGGAGTGGCGCATATACCGCAGAGTATCAATTCGTCGGCGCGGAACGCGTCGCAGCTGCGGAAGGCGGAGCCGACGTTGTGGGCGCTCCGGACGTTGTCCAGCACCACCACGAGGCCCCTGGGCTCCAGCTCGTGGTACTCTGCCGCCGAGATGCGGTCCATCTCTATTCCCAATAGTTTTCGATTGTCCATCTGCTTGCAAAGGTAGAAAAAATTGTATATTTGCTTACTGCAATTTTTGTTTATGAAACAGGACATCGAAATATTCAAACTGATACGCGATGAGCGTGACAGGCAGGCGTCGGGCCTTGAGCTCATAGCCTCCGAGAACTATGTAAGTGACTTCGTGCGCGAAGCTATGGGGTCGGTCTGCACCAATAAATACGCCGAAGGCTATCCCGGCAAGCGCTATTACGGCGGCTGCCAGGTCGTCGACAAGATAGAGCAGCTCGCCATAGACCGTCTCAAGCAGATATACGGAGCCGCATGGGCCAATGTGCAGCCTCATTCCGGCGCCCAGGCCAATATGGCGGTCATGATGGCCTGCCTGCGCCCTGGCGACACATTCATGGGCCTCGACCTCTCCCAGGGCGGTCACTTGACGCACGGGTCTCCGGTCAATGCATCAGGCCTCCTGTACAACGCAGTTGCCTACGGGCTCAATGAAGAGACCGGCCTTGTGGACTACGACCAGATGGAGCGCACGGCCCTCGAATGCCGCCCCAAGCTCATCATCGGCGGCGCTTCCGCCTATTCCCGCGAATGGGACTATGAGCGTATGCGCGCAATTGCTGATAAGGTGGGCGCGTTGCTGTGGATAGACATGGCTCATACCGCCGGCCTGATTGCCGCTGGTCTTTTGAAGAACCCCGTCCGCTACGCCCATATCGTCACTTCCACCACCCATAAGACGCTTCGCGGTCCCCGCGGCGGCATCATCCTGATGGGTGAGGATTTCGACAATCCCATGGGGCTAACGACGCCCAAGGGTGTGGTGAAGAAGATGAGCCAGGTGCTGGATTCCAGCGTTTTCCCCGGCGTTCAGGGCGGTCCGCTCGAGCATGTGATCGCCGCCAAGGCAGTCGCTTTCTATGAGGCCATGCAGCCCGAGTTCGTCGAGTATCAGCGCCAGGTGGTCGCAAATGCACAGACCATGTGCAAGTGTTTCATCGACAAAGGTTATAAGGTCGTGTCAGGCGGCACGGACAACCATCTGCTCCTTATCGACCTTCGCACCCGCTTCCCCCAGCTCACCGGCAAGATTGCCGAGACTGAGCTCGTAAAGGCGGATATAACTTTGAATAAGAACATGGTGCCTTTCGACAGCCGTTCGCCTTTCCAGACTTCTGGCGTTCGTATAGGCACTCCTGCTGTCACTTCCCGCGGCTTCAAGGAGAAAGAAATGGTAACGATCGTGGATCTGGTGGACAAGGTGCTTGCTTCCGCCTCTTCCTGCGCAGACGCTTTGTCGCTGAAGAAGGACGAAGTTCCTTCTCCCGCCCAGACAGCAGCGCTGGAGGCCCACGCAGCCGTTCTTGCCGAAGTGCAGAAGAGCGTGCACAATATGACGGCAGGTTATCCTCTGAATAACTATTAATATATATAGTATGCCCCGTTTTGCGCTTTTGCTTTCAGCAGTCGTGCTGCTTTTCTCCTGCGCCCGCAACTATCCCGGCGAGCTTTCAGAATGGGAGGGATGCCCCAGGTATGACTTTCAGGTAGATGGCAGGGATGCGATTGTCGTGCTTCCCGCCAAGGCTGCTCCGGGCAAGCCCTGGATCCTGCGCCCCGCTTTCTTCGACGCCTTCGCCCAGGTGGACAAGGCTTTGCTCAAGGAGGGATGGGCGGTCGCCTATTATGATGTTACGCATCTGTATGGCAGCCCCAGGGCCGTGGAGCTCATGAAGGGGTTCTATGATTATGCGCTCAAGTCTTTCCCGCTCTCCAAGAAAGTAGTGATGGAGGGGTTCAGCCGCGGAGGTTATTTTGCTTTCGCCTGGGCTGCCCGATATCCTGAGACTCTCCGTTGCCTCTATGTGGACGCTCCCGTTTGCGATATTACCTCCTGGCCTGGGCGCGAAAGCGAGCTCTGGCAGGACTTCCTTTCGGAGTGGGGCGTGTTAGATGAAGCGGTGGATTCTTCTTTTGAAGGAAATGCTCTGAGTCACCTTCCGGCCATCGCCGAAGCGCACGTCCCGATAGTCGCCGTGTGCGGTCTTATGGACAAGACTGTCCCCTTCGAAGAGAACTTCGGACCCTTCTATCAGGCGTATCAATCTATGGGTGAAGACGTTCAACTTTTCGTCAAGGAAGATTGCGACCACCATCCCCACAGTTTGGAAGACCCGACTCCGGTCGTAGAATACATCAGGCGCCACTAGGGCGCCTTTTTTTGTCTGTTCCGGGCCTCGAAAAAATATTTAAAAAAAGTTTTGAAAAAATTTGCAGATTAAAAAAAAGTGTCTACCTTTGCAGCCCGCTTGGAAATAAACCAGGCGAGAGCTCATTGAAAAGACTGAAGGAAAGTACAAGCAAGTACCGAAAAATTGTAATAG
>CAMYVB010000011.1 GCA_947302175.1 uncultured Bacteroidales bacterium
TCTCTATGGACCATTCAAAGAAGTTCCCCAAAAACATCAGGTGGAGAAGGTTCTTCACCATAGTTGGTAATTAAAATTAAAAAGAATAGAATTATGGCAAAGGTTTGTCAAGTAACAGGACGAAAGAGAATGAAGGGCAACAACGTGGCCCATTCAAAGTTGCGCACCAAGCGCGATTTCTCTCTCAATCTCAGGACCAAGAAGTTCTGGTCTGAGGAAGAGCAGAGGTTCATCACATTGAAAGTCTCCTGCAAGGGTATGCGCATCATCGAGAAGAACGGCCTCGAGGCCACTCTGCGCAAATCCATGGAGAAGGGTTTGGTTAAGGTTGTTTAAAGGATAAGCATTATGGCAAAGAAAGCAAAAGGCAACAGGGTGCAGGTCATCCTCGAGTGCACCGAGCAGAAAGAGAGCGGCGTGCCCGGCATGTCCCGCTACATCACGACCAAGAACAGGAAGAACAACCCCGAGCGTCTCGAGCGCCGCAAATACAATCCCTTCCTCAAAAAGGTCACCCTTCACCGTGAAATAAAGTAACAAGGATAAACTATGGCAAAGAAAGCAGTTGCAACATTCGCCGCAAAGGCCGGCTCCAAGAGCATGGTCAAGTGCATCCGCATGGAAAAATCTCCCAAGACCGGCGCTTACGTCTTCACCGAGCAGCTTGTCGAGGAAGCCAAGGCCAAGGACTATTTCGCAAAGAAATAATCAGCCTGATACTGATTGAAAGAGGAGGAGCCGCTTTTCAAGAAGGCTTCTCCTCTTTTGTTTGAAAAAGACTAATACCAATAATGATGAAAAAGACACTTATTATCATTGCGACTCTCTGCGCAGCAGCAGCCCTTCTCCTGTCCTGCTCCGGCGACAAGAACAACACCCTCACCCGTGCTGAAAAAGCCGAAGGCTGGCAGCTCCTCTTCAACGGCAAGGATATGACCGGCTGGCGCGACTACAACGGCGACGCCCTCACCAACGGCTGGGCCGTAGTGGACGGTTGCATCCAGGCTCCCGGCGACGGTTCCGACGGCTCAGGCTACATCGTGACCGACAGGAAGTTCGAGAATTTCGAGCTCGTCTGGGATTGGAAACTCACCCACGGCGGCAACAGCGGCATGCTCTACCATGTCGTCGAAAGCCCCGCTTTCAAGGTCCCCTATGTCACCGGCCCCGAGTACCAGCTCATAGACAACGAAGGCTGGGAGGAAGTCAATGCCCCTTCCAAGCTCGAAGAGTGGCAGAAGCTCGGCGTAGACTACGCCATGCACCTCCCCGACTACTCCAAGATGAATGTCAATCCCGTCGGCGAGTGGAACACTTCCAAGATAGTTTTCGACAACGGTCACGTGGAGCACTGGCTCAATGGTGAGCTGATTCTCGAATTCGAGGCCTGGACTCCCGAGTGGTTCGCCCTCAAGAATTCCGGCAAATGGGCAGGTGCCCCCGAGTACGGCCTCGCCCACGAAGGCGTAATCTGCCTCCAGGACCACGGTGATCCCGCATCCTTCCGCAATATTAAGATCCTTGAGCTGCCCCGCAAGGCAGGTCAACAGGTGAGTCTCTTCAACGGCGAGGATCTCACCGGCTGGGAGCCTTTCGGCTGCGGCAAGTGGTCCGTGGACGCCGAGGGCAACCTTCGCATTCAGAACGGTGACGAGCGCGAGTACGGCTATCTCGGCACCAGGGAGTACTACAAGGATTTCGATCTCACAGTCGAGTTCAAGCAGGTTTCCAACGGCAATTCCGGCCTCTTCTTCCATTCTTTCATCGAGGGCTACAACAAGGTCAACGGCTGGCAGTGCGAAGTGGCTCCCAAGGGCAGCGATACCGGCGGCATTTACGAGTCCTACGGCCGCGGCTGGCTCATCCAGATCCCCGACGAGAAGGAGGAAATCCTGAAGGAAGGCGATTGGAACACCCTTCGTCTCAGGGTTGAAGGCCCCCATGTCCAGACCTGGCTCAATGGCGAGCCTATGGCGGATATCGAGGACGAGTTGATTGGTGCGGTCACCGGCCGCATCATGCTCCAGATTCACGACGGCAACGACATCACCGTCCTCTGGCGCAACTTCTCCCTCACCACCCTCTAACATTCTATTTGTAAGTTAGAAAGCTCTCTGGAGGCTCCGGAGTATAAGTCTGCTGCAACACAGTTGCAGCCTGACAAAACTCCTCCGCCTTTCAGAGAGCTTTCAGTATTCTATAGTGTCAAGTTGAAAGCTTTTTAGAAAAAGTTGGTTATATTTGTAGGAATATAAAAACACCGGAGCGATGGGACAATATGACCAGGGCATACAGAAGACCAAGCGAAGCTTTTTCGAAAGGCTTTCGCGGGCTGTTGCCGGCAAGTCGAGGGTAGATGACGACACATTGGACGCCATCGAAGACGCTCTCATCGCCTCCGACATAGGTGTTGAGACCACCCTCAAGATCATCGACGCCCTCGAGGAGAGGGTGCAGGAAGACAAGTTCATGTCTTTCGACGAGCTCGTGGAGATGCTCCGCGATGAAATAGCCTCTCTTTTGGCTGTGGCCCCAGGAGAAGAGCAGGGAAGCGAAGTCTCTTTCGACGCCCAGTTCGATTTCTCAAAGAAGCCTTATGTAATGATGGTTGTCGGCGTCAACGGCGTCGGCAAGACCACCACCATAGGCAAAATTGCCGCCGCCCTTACTAATGAGGGCAAAAAGGTCGTTATCGGTGCGGCGGATACCTTCCGCGCCGCCGCTGTGGATCAGCTCGACATATGGGCTGAAAGGGCCGGCGCGCAGATAGTAAAGCAGAAGATGGGCTCCGACCCTGCATCGGTCGCTTTCGATTCGGTCAGCGCTGCAGCGGCCCGTGGAGCCGATGTCGTCCTTATCGACACCGCCGGCCGTCTCCACAACAGGGTTGATCTGATGAACGAGCTCACTAAGATACGCAACGTCATGCGCAAGGTCATCCCCGACGCCCCGCACGAGGTGCTTCTCGTAATCGATGCTTCTACGGGGCAGAATGCCTTCCGCCAGGCCCGGGAGTTCTCCAAGGCCACCGACATCACGGCGATGGCCGTGACCAAGCTCGACGGCAGCGCGAAGGGAGGCGTGGTCATAGGCGTTTCCGACCAGCTGCAGATTCCCGTGAAATTTATAGGAGTGGGCGAGGGGATTGAAGACCTCAAGCCCTTCGACAAGCGCGAATTCGTGCGTTCACTATTCTCAAAAGAAGATTTGGAAAAATAGTTACTGATATATGAAGCTTTCTTACTCCTGGCTCAAAGATTATCTTGAGTGCGATCTGACTCCCGCCCAGGTGGCGGAAGAAATGACTTCCATAGGTATTGAAGTCGACGGTGTTGAAGAGACTGAGCAGATTCCCGGCGGCCTTGCCGGCGTAGTCGTGGCCGAGGTGCTCGAGTGCGAGCCCCATCCCGATTCCGACCATCTGCACATAACGAAGGTCAATGACGGTTCCGAAGAGCCCCTCACTGTAGTGTGTGGCGCTCCCAACGTCGCCGCAGGGCAGAAAGTCCTGTTCGCGAGGCTGGGTACCGTCCTTCCCGGCGACTTCAAGATCAAGAAGTCCAAGATCAGGGGAGTGGAGTCCTTCGGCATGATTTGCGCCGAGGATGAGCTCGGCATAGGCAGCAGTCACGAGGGCATAATGGTCCTGAGCCCCGACGCCGTGCCCGGCACTCCCGCAAAGGAATACCTCCATCTCAAGACCGAGGCCGTCATCGAGTATGAAATCACCGCCAACCGCGTGGACGCCGCTTCCCACTACGGAGTGGCCCGCGACCTCTACGCCCGCCTCAAACTCAAAGGCGTGCCCTGCACCCTGAAGCGCCCCGACGTCTCCGCATTCAGCGAAGGCTCTTTCGGCGGACTCGACATCCAAGTCGAGGACCCCACGGCTGCTCCTCGCTACGGCGGAGTCACCGTCAAGGGCGTAAAGGTGGGTCCTTCCCCCGAATGGCTCGCTTCGAAACTCACCGCAATAGGCCTCAGGCCCATAGATAACATCGTGGACGTGTCCAACTTCGTGCTCTTCGAGCTCGGACAGCCCCTCCACACCTTCGACGCCGGCAAGGTCAGCGGCGGCACCGTTATAGTGCGCAGGGCAAAGGCAGACGAGAAGATAGTCACGCTCGACGGTGTTGAGCGCAAGCTCGACCCCACCGACATCGTTATCGCCAACGCCAATGGGCCTATGTGCATCGCAGGCGTGTTCGGCGGCGAGGATTCCGGCGTGAGCGACGGCACGAGCACAGTATTCATCGAGAGCGCTTACTTCGATCCCGGCTCCGTGCGCAAGACCTCCAAGCGCCACACCCTCCAGACTGACGCGTCGTTCCGCTTTGAGCGCGGCGCCGATCCCGCAATATGCGTCTACGCTCTCAAGCGCGCCGCCCTCCTGATTCAGGAAGTGGCAGGCGGCACCATTTGCGGCCCCGTCAAGGACGTGCTCGCCGCTCCCGTCGAGCGCAAGCATATCGAGCTTGACTACGCCCGCATTGAGTCCTTCATAGGATACAAGATAGGCCACGGAGTCATCGAGGAAATACTCACTTTCCTTGGCTACGAGTTCGTAGAGCAGCACGACGGCGGCTCGACCGTCGCCGTCCCCACCTATATGGTAGACGTCGAGCGCGAGTGCGACGTCGTGGAGGAAATCCTTCGCATCTACGGCTACGACAACATCCCCATCCCTTCGAGCATGCGCATGTCCGTCCAGCCTTCCCCTTCACCCGACCCCGAGGCCGTGCGCAACTCCATCTCCAACTTCCTCGCTTCCAACGGTTTCGTGGAGACGATGAACAATTCCCTGACCAAGGGCGACTACTATTCAGACCTCAAGACCTTCCCCGCCGAAGCCTGCGTAAGGATAGTCAACCCCTTGAGCTCCGACCTCAACGTGATGCGCCAGACCCTCCTGCTGAGCGGCCTGGAAGTCGTTTCATACAATATCAACCGCCAGATCCCTTCGCTCAAGACCTTCGAATACGGTTCAGTGTACCGCCGCCTCACCGATAAGGACGGCACCAAGCTCGAAGGCTACGAGGAGCACCAGTGCTTCGCCCTCTTCATGACCGGCACGCCCGAGAAATCGTGGCGCGGCGGCTCTGTCTCCGAGAGCAACTACTTCGCCCTCAAGGGCTACCTCGAGCTGCTCCTGAGGCGCTACGGGGCCGACCTCTACCAGATGTGGACCGCTCCCGCACCCTCCGACATTTTCGCCGAAGGCGTGAGCTACTCCATGCCCGGCGGCAAAAAGCAGCTCGCAGTCATGGGCACAGTCAATCCCGCCCTTGCGCGCAAGTTCGGCATCAAGCAGCCCGTCTATGCCGCTGAGATAGATTGGAGCGCCCTGTTCAGCATAGTAAAGCGCGATAAGGTCGCTTTTACCGAGCTGCCCCGCTTCCCTGAGGTGCGCCGCGACCTTGCCCTCCTTCTCGACGAGCAGGTGTCCTACGCCGATCTGCGCGACGCAGCGTTCAAGACCGCAAAGAAACTCCTCAAGCAGGTCACGCTCTTCGACGTGTACCGCGATCCCCGCATAGGCGAGAGCAAGAAGCAGTACGCCCTCAGCTTCGTCCTCCAGGATAACGAAAAGACCCTCACCGACGAGACTGTCGCCCGCGTGATGGATTCGCTGCTGATCACTTTCCAGAACCGTTTCGGCGCCGTCCTCCGCTAAGTGATGCTTCACTCCCGTCATATCGCGCTAATTGCAGCTGCGGCCGCCCTTCTGCTGCTCTCTTCCTGCTCCCGCAGGGAGAAGATCATTCCTCGCAGCACCATGGCCAGCATATATGCCGATATGCTCATCAGCGACGAGTGGCTGAGGAACCATCACGAAGAATTCCGCAGGGCCGACACCATGCAGGTTTACGAGCCAATATTCGAAAAATACGGATACAATACTGACGCATTCCGCGCAAGCGCCTCGCACTATATGCGTGACCCTGAGCGCTTTGCGCGCATACTTCAGAAAGCCGCATCCAAGATAGAGTCAAGGCACCACGATCTCATGGAGTCCATGCGCTCCCGCGAGGCTATAGAGTCTGAAATACTGAATCTCAAGAGCTACGCGCCGAGCGTCATCATACTCTACGACACGCTCTTTTTCGACTACGCTTTCTCCAATCCCATCAAAATCGTTCAGGATTCGAGGGGTGCGTATGTCCCCGATTATTCGGCTCCCGCTCTTTCCACCCCCGCTGCGGCTCCCGTTCCCGGGGTGAAGAAGATTGACTTGCAGGAAGTCCTGCCTGTTGCGGAAGAAGAGGAAGCTGAGAAGGCCACATTCTTTGAGGGTCGCATTCATCCGCGCCCCGCTAACGCGCATCTGGAGTTTTAGCCATGCTTAGGGAGACGCTCGTATTCGGACCTATCTTCAGCCGCAGGCTTGGAAGCTCGCTCGGCATCAATCTGCTGCCTGAGCGGGGCAAGCTGTGCAACTTCGATTGCATTTACTGCGAATGCGGGTGGAACAAGGATGGCCGCACCGACGAGCAACTGCCCGACACTCAGGCCCTTCGCTCTGCGCTTGAAGCCAAGCTCTCCGCTTGTGCCGCTTCGGGGCAGAGGATAGATTCCATCACTTTTTCGGGGGACGGAGAGCCCACGCTCAATCCATGCTTCCCCGAGATTATTGACGTTACGCTCGAGCTGCGCGACAAGTATTACCCCTCATCTGTGGTTTCGGTGCTCACCAATGCTACGAGGCTCCATGACGACAGGGTGTTTGCGGCCCTTCGCAAGGTAGATGCGCCCATTTTGAAACTCGATGCTCCCACCACGGAGCTGGCAAATATCATCAACCGCCCTCAGGGAAGATATGACGTTGAGGAGGTGGTGGCGGGAATGGAGCGTTTCTGTTCGGACTTTACTCTCCAGACCATGTTCCTCCGCTCTCCTTCGTTCGACTCGCTTTCGCCCGAGGTTCTGCTGCCCTGGATGGGCCTGGTGCGCAGGCTCCGCCCCAGGGAGATAATGGCCTACACCATCGCCCGCCCCTCTCCCCAGGAAGGTCTGGAGAAGGTGACGGCCTCAGAAATGCGCGCTGCGCTTGAACCCCTTATTATTGACGGATATAACATTAAGATATATGAATAAGTTTTTTGAAAAGTACAATTTCTCTCTCGACGTCGAGAAGAACGGCAGGAGCCTTGAAATCCTTTCCTCAGGTCTGGAATCCCTCATGACCCCGGCCAAGCTCAGGACATGTTTCTCCCTGATGGATCTCACCACCCTTCGCGCCAACGACACCGCCGCATCCGTGCGTGCGCTCGTTGAGAAGGTGAATTCCCTCAAGACTGCATTCCCTGACTATCCTCTGCCCGCTTCGGTGTGCGTTTATCCTAATTTCGCATCAGTCGTAAGGGACGCCAGGGAGGATGCCAATCTCCACGTGACTACGGTCGCCGGCTGCTTCCCCTCTTCCCAGAGCTTCATTTCAGTCAAGGCCAAGGAATGCGCCATGGCGGTCGAGGCCGGTGCTGACGAAGTCGACATCGTGCTCGCACTCAACTACTTCCTCGCCGGAGACTTCGACGCTGCCGAGGCTGAAATAGTAGAGATGCGTAAGGCAATCGACGAGGCAGGCGCCAAGGTGGGCCGCAAGGTCATCCTCAAGGTCATCCTTGAGACCGGTCTTCTTTCCACGGGAGAGAATGTCGCAACTGCTTCCCTCCTCGCAATGGAGGCTGGTGCCGACTTCATCAAGACTTCGACGGGCAAGGTGGAGGTCAATGCAACTCCCGCAGCCGCCCTCGTCATGTGCCAGGCCATCGCGGCATACTATGCCAAGACCGGCCGCAAGGTGGGCTTCAAGGCCGCCGGCGGCATTTCCAACGCCAAGGATGCCATTTGCTACTACTCCATCGTGGAGAATGTTCTCGGCGAAGAGTGGCTCAATAAAAACCTCTTCCGTTTCGGCGTTTCCCGTCTAGGCAACAGCCTGATGAGCGGAATTGAGCAGAAAACCATCTCATTTTTCTGATTTATTTAGGTTTTTAGACTTTTGAAAATGGCCCCTCACAGTTGTGAGGGGCCATTTTTGTCACTTAGCCGTGTTAATTTTTTTTACACGGCTCTTTCGCCATACCTTTGCCACAGACTTAATACTGATGCGCTATGAAAAAAACTTTTATGCTTTTGTCCCTGGTGGTTCTCGCCTTTTCGTGCGAGACTTCGGGGCCCTCCGTACCGGATTCCCGGAGGGTTGATATAAAAGGAATCTCTCACGACATGATCGAACTCGGAGAGCAGCTCCGGGACCCTTACTCAGTGGAAGTCATCAACGAGGCCCTTCAATCTCTCTATCCCACCCGCGCGTCCAGGACTGACGTGCGTCCGACGGATATGTATGTCCGCTTCCTTCCCAAGGATGAGGATGAACTTGCCGTTCTCGAGGGCTTGGGACTGGTCCTTATAGACCATCCTCTGGACAGGAGAATACTCAAGGAAGGGGATTATTACCACGACCCTTCGCTGCCTACAAATTCCATCACATGGCAGTATGCCGTCGTCCAGACGGGTTTTGTTTTCCCCGACGGAATCCACTACGAAATCCTTGACGAGTGCTATATAGCGGAAAACGCTGCCACAAGGGCTTCCGACGTAGATTGGGAAGCCGTGGAAAGGGAGGCTTACCGTCTGACCGGCAATCTGGACATGCTGCTTCCCGCGACAAGGGACGGCGAGCAGGCACAGTCTTTCGCTCCTTCAGGAAAGATATGCATTTCCGACCCAGACAGCAAGGATGGGCAGCCGGAAGGAGTGAAGGGAGTCGCAGTTAGCGTCAACTCTTTCGTGAAATTCGCTTTCGCCTATACCGAAGAGGATGGCAGTTTCAAGATGACGAGGTCCTATTCGACCGACGTGCGTTATCGCTTGATATTCAAGAATAAGAAAGGATTTGGTATAGGAGTGAACATGTTCCTTGTGCCCGCGTCGGTTTCGACCCTCGGAGAGCATTCTCCCGAAGGCCTGGAAGTCGTGATTGACAGCGATTCGGAGCGCAAGCTCTTCAGCCGCTGCGTAGTGAACAATGCGGCATGGGACTACTACACCCGCTGCAAGGCGGAGGGCTCCAACGTGAGCGCACCGCCCGCCAATCTGAGGATGTGGATACTGCAATTCCTTCCGAGCGGCCTGAGCCCGATGCTGCATCAGGGCGCCGTGGTTGACAGCCCTCTCGTGAAAAACTACCTCGAGGAATACACGGAGCTGATTAAGCTGTTCATGCCTGACGTTTTCCTCGGTCTAAGGGATAAATACGATTATGCGTCCATCTATGCCGCCACGCTCCACGCTCTCGCGCATTCCAGCCATTTCCTCAAAGTAGGAAGGGCCTGGTGGGAGAACTATCTGACCTTTGTCCTCAAGAGTGTAGTCGCCGATTTCGGGATTACCTACGGGGCCGGCACGGAGCAATATGCCGGCTACTGCGAAGTGGCCGAGATGTGGAGCTATTTCTTTGAAAACGTCATCTACAGGGAAAG
This sequence comes from uncultured Bacteroidales bacterium, assembly GCA_947302175.1. GTDB lineage: Bacteria > Bacteroidota > Bacteroidia > Bacteroidales > UBA932 > Cryptobacteroides. Next base: position 9,486 of record CAMYVB010000011.1, read on the forward strand.
GTACGGGGCTGACGCACCCGTTGAAGGGACTACCCATTGGTTCTCGCCCCAGATACTGCTCTATCTCGAAGAAAGGGGCCTCGGTCCCAACAAGATATTCAGCGCCCTGGGAAGCGACGTCAAGAGTATAGAGGAATTCCGCACCCGCCTTTGCAATCTCTATCCCGAGCACCTCAGCCTGATCAACCAAGCTTTTGAAAGATATGAGAACTAAATTACTCCTTGCGCTTGCGCTCTGTCTTGCGCTCAAAACGGCCATGCCCATTGATGGGATGGCGCAGAACGTGGCACTGTCCACCAATCTTGCCGGTCTTGCAAACTTCGGGACCATGAATCTCGAGGCCTCGATGTCGGTTGCGCGGCACTGGACCGTCAATGCCGGAGTGCGTTACAATCCATTCTCCTTCGGCGGAGGAGAAGACGGCAACGGAGGCAGGCAGTACCGGCAGCGGAGCGTAAACGCAGGAGCGAGATACTGGCCCTGGCACATCTACTCCGGTTGGTGGGCTGCCGCCAAGGCACAGTATCAGGAATACAATACCGGCGGCTTTTATTCCCCCGAGACGAGGGAGGGTGATCGCTACGGCGCAGGCCTGTCCCTTGGTTACAGCCACATGCTTGGTACCCATTTCAATGTGGAGATAGGTGCCGGCCTCTGGGGAGGCATGGATAATTACGTGCTTTACTCCTGCCCCACCTGCGGGCGTATCCTCGACAGGGGGAATGCGACTTTCGTCATGCTGAACGAAGTGCTTCTGTCGCTGAGCTACATTTTTTGAATGGTGTGTTTGTTTACCATAGTTTTTGATTTAGGTTTTTTGCGCCGCCCTTGTCGGCTTCTTGCAGCTATGGCGGCGCTTTTTTTCCTTGCGTCCTCCTGCTCCGTAAGGGAGGACAGGAGAGGTTGTCCCTGCATCCTGGTGCTGGATATGGGAGAAGAAACTGAGTTGCTATGGGTAATATCGTCAGCAGAGGAGCTGTCGCACGGACGCATTACAGCCGGGGAAGAGAGCGCAGAGGTGGAGATTGAGGCTCCGAGGGGGCCTTTCACTTTGCAACTTGTCGCCAACGGCAATGGCCTTTTTGTCCCCGGAGAGGGTATAATGCTGCCTGAGGGAAGTGATTTTCCTCCCCTGATGGTGCAAAGTGAAAGCATTGATGCGACCGCTTGTGAGGAGGTAGAAGCGGAGGTGTCGCTCCATAAGCGCCATGCCGTGCTGGAAATAAAGTTCTCAGGGGTTAATCTGCAGGAATGCGAGGCGGTCTTGGAAAGCCCGTGGGCCGGTCTTGACGACCTCTTCCAGCCCCTTGAAGGAGATTTCAGAGTGAGTCTAAGCCCTTCGGAGGATGGAATCTGCCGCTCAGTCCTGCCCCCGCAGGGAGACAGTTCGTTAAGGCTCCTTGTCTTCAAGGGGTCGGAGTTGCTGGGGTCTTTCCCCCTGGGAAGGCATCTTGCCGATGCGGGTTACGACTGGGATGCTACCGATCTGGAGGACATTGTGCTGAAGGTGGAGTTCCTTGAAGGAGCGATAAGTTTCAACATGGAGCAGTGGGGTCGCATATTCCTTTTCAATTTTGTGTATTAGGATGTTGCCGTATTAAAAAACTTTACTATCTTTGCAGTCCCTGAAGCGCGGGTGGCGGAATGGTAGACGCGCTAGTTTCAGGAGCTAGTGCTGTAAAAGGCGTGTGAGTTCGAGTCTCATCCCGCGCACAAGAGGAGGCGAAGAGTCGCCTCCTCTTTTTTGGAAAATTATTTATTGCACAACGATGCAGGAAATCAGAAATATCGCCATCATCGCCCACGTCGACCACGGTAAGACCACCCTCGTGGACCGCATGATCTATCAGGCCAATCTCGTCCGCCAGCCCGAAAATCTGGGCGAGCTCATCCTCGACAACAACGACCTCGAGCGCGAGAGGGGCATCACCATCCTTGCCAAGAACGTCTCGGTGACGTATAAGGGCGTTAAAATCAATATTATCGATACTCCCGGCCATAGTGATTTCGGCGGCGAGGTGGAGCGCGTGCTCAACATGGCGGACGGCGTCCTGCTGCTCGTCGATGCTTTCGAAGGCTGCATGCCCCAGACCCGCTTCGTCCTCCAGAAGGCCATCCAGATGGGCAAAAAGCCCATAGTGGTCATCAACAAGGTCGATAAGCTGAATTGCCGTCCCGACGAAGTGCAGGAGGAGGTCTTCGACCTGATGTTCAATCTCGACGCCAACGAGGACCAGCTCGATTTCAAGACCATCTACGGCAGCGCCAAGCAGGGCTGGATGTCCACGGACTGGCAGGCTCCCACCCACGACATTACCCCTCTGCTCGACGCCATACTCGAGGAAATACCCGCTCCCGAGCAGGTGGAGGGCACGCCCCAGATGCTGATTTCCTCCCTGGAATATTCTCCCTACGTGGGCCGTATCGCAGTGGGACGCATCACCAGGGGTTCTCTTCGTTCCGGCATGAATGTTTCGCTCTGCAAGCGCTACGACGTTATCCAGAAGTCCAAGGTCAAGCAGCTCATGGTATTCGAAGGCCTGGGCAAGAAGAATGTCGATGTGGCCGAATGCGGCGATATATGCGCAGTCGTCGGTGTGGACGGTTTCGAAATTGGCGACACCATCGCTGATTTTGAGAATCCCGAGGCTCTCCCTCCCATCGCGGTCGATGAGCCCACGATGAGCATGCTCTTTACGATCAACAATTCCCCTTTCTTCGGCAAGGACGGTAAGTATGTGACTTCCAGGCACCTCAAGGAAAGGCTCGAAAAGGAGCTCGAGAAGAATCTCGCCCTGAGGGTCAAGCCCGGCCAGACCGCAGATTCCTTCGTCGTGTACGGAAGGGGAGTGCTGCACCTGTCAGTCCTTATCGAGACCATGCGCCGCGAGGGCTTCGAGCTCCAGGTCGGCCAGCCCAAGGTTCTCGACAAGACCATAGGCGGCCAGAGGTGCGAACCTATTGAGGACCTCTCCATCGAGGTGCCCGAGGAGTTCGTCGGTGCTGCCATAGAGATAGCCACCCGCCGCAAGGGCGCCCTCGTGAGGATGGAGCCCAGAGGCGACCGCACCCTTCTCGAGTTTGAAATCCCCACCAGGGGTCTCATGGGCCTGAGGAGCAACCTCCTTACCGCCACCCAGGGCGAGGCAGTCGTTGCCCACCGCTTCAAGGAGTATCAGCCTTTTAAGGGCGAAATCGAGCGCCGCAACAACGGTTCCCTCGTTTCCCTCGAGACCGGCGAGGCAATTGCCTATTCCATGAACAAGCTCCTCGACCGCGGACGCTTCTTCGTCGAGCCCGGTGAGCCCATATACGGCGGCCAGGTGGTCGGCGAGCACACCCGCGAGCGCGACCTCAATATCAACATTTGCAAGACCAAGAAGCTCACCAACGTCCGCGCTTCCGGCTCTGACGAGAAGGTGATACTTCCTCCGGCCATAAAATTCTCCCTAGAGGAGGCCCTGGAGTACATACGCGAGGATGAACTCGTGGAGGTGACCCCCCACGCAATGCGCCTTCGCAAAATCCTTCTCGACCCTCTGGCGCGCAAGCGTGCGGGCGATAACAGCGAGGATGAATAATTATTTGTTTTTTGATAAAACAATTTTTATCTTTGCACCCCTTGAATCTGTTTCGGAGCTGAGATGAATGAAGATTTTGCGATAGTCCCGGGAGGATTGAAGAGCGGCGTCCAGTCGTTTGAGTGGCACGCTGACAAAAAGTTCTTTAGAGATTTTGAAAATTCCGGCATCCCGGACGCCGGGCTCGATATCCGCGCCGAAGTGCTGAAATCGGGAGCGCTGCTCAAGATAGACGGCGCTATAAAGGGTAAGGTAGTGACGCTGTGCGACCGTTGCCTCGGCCCTCTCGAGATTCCAGTTTCGGTCGGTATCGCCCTGGATGTGGCCTTCGGGGGAGCGAAAGTTCCTTCGGTGGAAGGCCGGGAGCTCATCGAGCTGGGTGAGGGCGAGGATACCCTCGATTTTGCCCAGGTAGTCTATGACTATGTGATGACTTCGCTACCCATCGTGCGGACCCATCCTGAGGGCGAGTGCGATCCGGAAGTGGTAAAGTACCTTTCACAGACCGGAGAGGACACTCCCGAAAGTTCTCCGGAGAGTCCTTTCAAATCTCTCAAGACTTTGCTTGATAAAAAATGATAATATTAAAATAGAACAAAATGGCACATCCTAAACACAAACTCTCCAAGCAGAGAAGGGACAAGAGGCGCACCCACGATTTCGCCCCCGTTCCCACCCTCGCGACCTGCCCCAACTGTGGTGCTACCGTCATTTACCACAGGGTATGCCCCGAGTGCGGTTACTATCGTGGCCGTCAGATCATCGAGAAGAGCGCCGAGTAATCGTCGGTTCTTCTTCGTTTTGATGGCTCCCTAGTTCAACGGATAGAATGGAGGTTTCCTAAACCTTAGATAGTGGTTCGATTCCACTGGGAGCTACGAAAAAGAGCTTGCTACTACCTGGCAAGCTCTTTTTCGTTATTCCATTATTACAAATAGAGTTTTTGGGAGAGGAGGCGGGGCTGGACGGCGATGCCGAAGCGGAGCATGTGCTTGAGGAAGACGTCCTCGCTGGCGCAGTCGAGCTGGTTTTCGTCGTAGCCGTAGTGGTAGCGGGCTACAAGATAAAGCCATTCGGCCCGGCGTGAAGGGTTCCAGGCTAACTCGGCGTTGCAATTAAGGGGAATATCGCAGCCAATCAGGGGAGTGACCGAGGCTGATGCCTGGAAACGGCGGTCAGAGCTGTGGTAGCACAGGCCGAAATTGACATAACCCAGGTAGCGGTACATCTCGAAAGAGGTGTAGTTGCCTATGGAGCCCACGCCGAAACGGACGGTTGCCTGGGCGGTGAAGTTGGCGCCGAAGCGGTGGGTATAGGTGCCGAAAATATAGTTCACACTGCGCGATTCCTTGGAGTCTAGGCCGTTGCTGCGGTGCTCCCAGCCGAAAAGTATGTCTGACTTGACGCCGTACTTATCCTTGGTGAAAGGATGATGGACGTAAACGCCGGGATTGTAGATATGGCTCCTGAAGGGGTTGGAAGGGCGATAAACGTCCCAGACGGAGAGCTGGGTGTAGCCGATGAAGGCGTCCCATTCCTTGCCGCGCATGTCCTGGAGGAGGTTGAAGCGGACGCTTATCTGGTAGGCGACGTCGTTGGTGTTCCAGTCGGGCTTGGCGTTCAGGGGGATGCCCGTTACGGCGTAGTTTTCCCTGAAGATGCTAAGCATGGGCTCGCGCGCCGCTAAGTGCAGCGACGGGGCTGCAAGCATGCAGAGAAGTATGATGATTGTCTTTTTCATCGGGCTGTCAAAGGTACTCACTTTTTTGCGTTTGAGCAAACTTAGAACGGCCCTTCTAATTGCAGAATCGGCCATTATTTCTATATTTGTATTTTGCAATGAAGGAGAATAGGATACATAGTTTGCTCATCGCCCTGATGCTCATCCTGGCGTCGGTCAGCGGTTTTGTTTCCTGCTCCGGCAGGCAAGGAGCGAAGGGCTCAGTGTCCAGGCCTCCTATGCTCATGGGGGTCGTTCCTCCGGATGCAGCCGCGGTTTTCTCGTGGCACGACATGCGCAAGGGTTTCGATTATCTTTGCGACAACGGGCAGCCGCTCCGTGCCCTCAGCGGGCCGAATGCGGCTTTCAGGCGCCTGATTTCCTGCGCCGCCGATTCCCTGCCGCTCAAGAATGCGCCCATGGCCCTTTCTGTCCATTATTCCGGCTCCTTCACTCCCGTGCTCCTGCTTCAGGGCTCGCATGAGCGGGACACCGGTGCGCTCGAGCGCTCGCTTGAGCCTTTCGCCAAGTCGCTGGGCCTTTGCTATTCATCGGTGCCCTCAGGCGGGCGCAACGTTCTTTTGGTTTCGCCTTCCCGGACTTTGCTTATGTCTGCGGAAAGGAACCTTGAGTACGGTTACTCGGTGCTGTCGGACGATTCCTTTGCCGCTCTTGCTTCGTCATTCGGGCAGGGCGATGCGCTTTTCCTTAACCACAAGTACGCCGGCAGGTTCGCGGGCGCGGTCTTCTCCAGGCCCGATAAGAATAGGATTTCGGCCATACGCAAGGCCTCCGACTGGACTGCGCTTTCGCTCAAGGCCGTGGACGGCGTTCGCGAAGGGGCGTTTGCCTGCCAGGACGATCCCCGTTATCTTGTCAATTTCCTTAAGTCCGCCACCGCTTTCGACCCTCAGCTGCCAAAGGTTCTGCCTGTCAGCAGCTTTTATGCAAGGTCGGTGGGAGTGGCGCCTTACGAAGAGTATTTGTCTTCGAAGCGCTCATATCTCGATGCCAACCATGCGCTGAAGCGCTTTGAAGCCCGCTGCGACACTATTGCGCGCCGCGACTCGGTCATCGCTGATCCCGTGACCATACTTAGGGAGTCCGGCATCGTGGAGGCGGCAACTGTCAGCGGCCGCTTCCCCTCATTAGACAACCTGTGGACAGTCGCGCTGCTCAGACTCCCGCCCAAGCGCAACTATGCCGACAATTACAGCACTTCATCCGAGTTCCTCTCCCTCCTTTTCGGCGAGGATTTTGCCATGAAAGGGCAGTTGCAGCGCTCAAGGGAAGGGGAGTGGCTCGTAATTGGGACAGCCGAATCGCTTCAGGCATATACGGACGCTCTTTCAGAGGGAGTCGCGGCAGATCTTCCCTTCGCCTCAAGCGCTTTCAAGAAAGTCTCTTCGCTCGTGTGGTTTTCCGCTTCTGACGCCCTGTCGCTGAAGCGCAAGGCCCTGAGCGGCGAGTTTGCAAAATACCTTAAGTCCGCTCCAGATGCTCCCAGGTGCTATTTCGCAGTCGTGAGGGGCAGCGGCTTCAAGCTTTACCAAATTGATAATCCTGCAGAATAACGACAATATGGAATTCCGTTCTGTGAACAAGTTGCTCGAAGAGAGCTTCAAGAAAAACTGGGAAAGGGAGGCCCTCTCCAACTATCAGGGTGCCACCCTCCTTTACAAGGATGTTGCAAGGCGTATCCAGCAGCTCCACATGAACTTCCGCGACTGCGGCCTCCAGAAGGGCGACAAGGTGGCCCTCTGCTCCCGCAACCAGGTCAACTGGGGGTGCTGCTTCCTCGCTGCGCTCACCTACGGCGCAGTACCCGTCCCCATACTCCACGAATTCAAGCCCGGAAACATACATTATCTGGTGAACCACAGCGACGCAAAGGTCCTCTTTGTCGACGACGTCATCTGGGAAGGTCTCTCCGAGTCCGAAATGCCCGGCCTGTACGTCATAGTCCAGATGAATACCCTGAAGTACCTCTACTCCCGCGAAGAGAAGTTCGCATCGGTGAGGCACAATCTCGCCGACTCCTTTGCCAAGGCGTATCCTGAAGGCCTTTCCCCGAGCGACCTCGATTTCTACGAGGACAAGCCCGATGAGCTCGCCGTAATCAACTACACCTCCGGCACCTCAGGCTTTTCAAAGGGCGTGATGATACCCTACAGGGCTCTCTATGCCAATATACTGCTGGCGGGCGAATACGCTGAGCCCCAGATGAACGCGGACTCCGAGATAGTGGCCATGCTCCCTTCGGCCCACATGTACGGCCTTATGTTCGAGTTCCTCTTCGAGATGACCATAGGCGCGCACGTGCATTTCCTCACTCGCGTCCCCAGCCCGAAGGTGATTCTCAACGCCTTTGCCAACGTCAGGCCCGACATCATCATCACCGTCCCCCTGATTATCGAGAAAATCTACAAGAGCTCGCTCAAGCCCGTTCTTGAAAGGAATAAGACCTTCCTCAGCCTTCCCATTGCCAATCAGGTGATATACAAAAAGATACGTACGAGGCTCATAGATGCTTTCGGCGGCCGTTTCGAGGAAGTAATCCTTGGCGGAGCCGCTTTCAACCCCGAGGTGGAAAAGGTGCTCCGAAAGATCAACTTCCCCTTCACCGTCGGCTACGGCATGACCGAATGCGCTCCTCTTATTACCTATTGCAAGTGGTACAAGACCAAGCTCGGCTCCTGCGGCAAGGTCATCCCCAACTGCGAGATAAGGGTGGATTCTCCCGATCCCCAGCACGTTGAAGGCGAAATCCAGGTCAAGGGTGAGAATGTGTTCCTGGGATATTACAAAAACGAAGAGGCCACCAAGGCCTCATTCACAGATGACGGCTGGTTCCGCACAGGCGATATGGGTATAATCGACTCCGACGGCTTCCTCTTCCTTCGCGGCCGCTCGAAGTGCATGATTCTCGGTCCCTCCGGCCAGAACATCTACCCCGAGGAGCTCGAGGCGGTAATCAACAACACGAGCTACGTCGTTGACTCCCTGGCAATAGAGGATGAAGGTGCCATCACCGCCCTTGTCTATCCTGACTATCAGCTCGCAAGTATTGACGGCATGACCCGCGAGGAGCTTGAAGCCCGCCTAACCGCCGCTCTGCCCGAGATTAATAGCCAGCTGCCCAACTACGCAAGGATTAAGAAGATAGAGTTCATGCCCGAGGATTTCGAGCGCACTCCCAAGCGCAGTATCAAACGTTATCTCTACCAGCGATGAAAAGTAAGTTCGACTCCCGCTACCTCGAGATGGCTTCAATCTGGGCCAAGAATTCCTACTGCAAGCGCAGGCAGGTCGGCGCCCTCATCGTCAAGGACAACATGATCATTTCCGACGGTTACAACGGCACACCTTCCGGCTTTGAGAACATTTGCGAGGACGAGAGCGGCGTCACCAAGCCTTATGTCCTCCACGCCGAGGCAAATGCCCTGACGAAAGTCGCCAAATCGGGCAACAGCTCCCTCGGGGCCACCCTCTATGTGACGGCATCCCCCTGCATGGAATGCGCCAAGCTCATCATACAGTCCGGGATCAAGCGGGTAGTCTACAAGGACGAATACAGGATTACCGATGGCATAGACCTCCTCAGGAGGGCCGGCATCGAAGTAGAACAGATTGACTGATGAAAAGGGACGAAACCATAAGCATTGTCGCTGCGCTCCTGGGAGTGATTGCAGGCGCCCTCCTTGCCGTGCTGGTAATGAAGGCCACTGCAGGCAGGAAACTATCGGTGGAGGGCCCGGGCTGGAGCAAGGTCATAGCCGTGCTCAACACCGTGGACGCCGATTACGTCGACGAAATCGACCACAAGGCCGTGTCCGAGGACGTAATCAGCGAGACCCTCTCGCGCCTCGACCCCCATTCCATGTATATGCCCCCCGTTCAGCGCCAGGCCAGCGAGGAAGACCTCTCCGGCGGCTTCGAAGGCATAGGCATACAGTTCAATGTCCCCAATGACACGGCTATAGTCCTCGAAGTCATACCCGGCGGCCCTTCCGAGAAGGTCGGCATCATGCCAGGCGACCGCCTCATCAAGGTGGACCAGACTGTTATCGCGGGAGTGAAATATCCTCAGGACAGCATGGTGAGGCGCATGAAGGGCCCCTCCGGCACAAAGGTCACCATCAGGGTCCTTCGCGACGGTGAGGAGACCCCCTTCGAAATCACCAGGGGCCGCATCCCTCTCCACAGCGTGGACGCTTCCTTCATGCTCAACGACACCACCGGCTACATACGCCTGACGAAATTCTCGGCCACGACTTCCGACGAGTTCCGCAGCGCATCGGCTGAGCTTCTGTCCCAGGGCATGACGCACCTTATTACTGACCTTCGTGACAACAGTGGCGGCTACCTCAACCAGTCCCTGTTCCTTTCCAATCTCTTCCTTGAAAAGGGCAGGACCATAGTCTACACCGAAGGCCTCCACGACCCCCGTCACGACTATCTCGCCGACGGGCGCGGCTCTCTCAAGGACATAGCGCTGACTGTGCTTATCAACGAGAACTCCGCTTCAGCCAGCGAAATCGTGGCCGGAGCAGTGCAGGACAACGACCGCGGCGTCATCATAGGCCGCCGCTCCTTCGGCAAGGGCCTAGTCCAGAAGCTTTACGAATTCAGCGACGGCTCGGGCATGAGGCTCACGGTCTCACGCTACCACACTCCTTCAGGCCGCTGCATACAGAAACCCTACAACGGCGAAGAGGATTACGCCGATGACCTCTATAACCGCTATCTCGGCGGCGAGATGCTCGATGCCGACAGCATCAAGGTGGACAAGAGCGAAGAGTACCACACCGTGGGCGGAAGGACAGTCTATGGCGGCGGAGGCATAGTGCCCGACATATTCGTCCCCATGGACACCACCCGCGCCAGCGACTTCTATCTCAAATGCTCCAGGAAGGCAACTCCCATGCGCTTTGCTTCCTTCTGGTTCGACTCCCATAAGGCCGAGCTCAGCAAAATCGACGACTTCGCATCCCTTACCCGCTATCTCGATGCTTCTTCCATTGAGAAGAATTTCCTCGATTTTGCAAGGCAGCGCGACGGCCTTGTCCCGGCGAGCCGCTCCGAGTGGGAAGAGAGCCGCTCCTATATGCTGACTCAGGTCAGGGCCCTTGTGGGCCGCTACTCCAAACTTGGCGAAAAAGCATATTATTATATTTATTCAGAGATTGATACAACTATTCAGGAGGCGCTAAAGCCTCACAGCTTGGATTGAAATGGAAAAGATTCAAAGGACAAAAGTCAAAGACCTGCTCGTAAGCGAGCCCGGTCGAAAGGTTCTTGCCAAAGGTTGGGTGAGGACCAAAAGGGGTAACAAGGGTATAGCTTTCATCGCCCTTAACGACGGCTCCACCATCAATAACATTCAGATAGTGGTGGACAAGACCCTCTTCCCCGAAGATCTCCTTCCGAGGATTACCACAGGTGCCTGCATTGCCGTCAGCGGCAATCTTGTCGAGTCTGTGGGCAGCGGCCAGGCAGTCGAAATCCAGGCCACCGATATAGAGATTTACGGAGAGTGCGACCCCATGCGCTTCCCCCTGCAGAAGAAGGACACGTCGTTTGAGTACCTCAGGACCGTCGCGCACATGCGCCTCAGGACCAACACCTTCGGAGCCATCCTTCGCATACGCAACCAGATGGCCTTCGCCATCCACGAGTATTTCCACTCAAAGGGTTTCGTGTATCTCCATACCCCTCTTATCACCGCTTCCGACGCAGAAGGCGCCGGCCAGATGTTCCAGGTCACCACTCTCGATCTCGAGAACGTCCCCAAGAACAAGAAGGGCGGCATAGACTACACCCGCGACTTCTTCGGCAAGCAGACCAGCCTCACCGTGAGCGGCCAGCTCGAAGGCGAGCTCGGCGCCACAGCCCTTGGCGAAATCTATACCTTCGGCCCCACCTTCCGCGCCGAGAATTCCAATACTCCCCGCCACCTCGCGGAATTCTGGATGATTGAGCCCGAAATGGCCTTCTACGACATCGAGGACAATATGGACCTCGCCGAGGACTTCATCAAGCACCTCGTCGCCTACGCCCTTGAGCACTGCGCCGACGACATCAAGTTCCTCAACGACCGCTACGATCCCGAGCTGATAGACCGTCTCAAGGGCGTCATCGGCACCGAGTTTGTCCGCCTCGAATACACCGAAGGCATAAAGATACTCGAGCAGGCCGTAAAGGACGGCACCCAGTTCGAATATCCCGTCAGCTGGGGTGTCGATCTCCAGAGCGAGCACGAGCGCTACCTCGTGGAGAAGCATTTCGGCAAGCCGGTCATCCTCACCGGCTATCCCAAGGACATCAAGGCCTTCTACATGAAGCAGAACGAGGATGGCAAGACCGTCCGCGCCATGGACGTCCTCTTCCCCAAGATCGGCGAAATCATTGGCGGATCCGAGAGGGAAGCTTCGCTCGAAAAGCTCGAGCAGCGCATTGACGAGCTCAAGATGAGCCGCCGCAACCTCGAGTGGTACATCGACACCAGGCGCTTCGGCAGCTGCCCTCACAGCGGCTTCGGCCTTGGTTTCGAAAGGCTCCTTCTCTTCGTCACCGGCATGTCCAACATCCGCGACGTCATCCCCTTCCCCCGCACTCCCAAAAACGCAGAATATTGATTTAAACCCTACTCTCAATGTTGGTAATAGGCATAGCAGGCGGCTCCGGCTCAGGCAAGACCACCGTAGTCCGCGCAATCCAGGAGCGTCTCAAGAACCAAAGCGTCGTCGTCATCCCCCAGGACTCCTACTACAAGGACCTTTCCGATGCCTCCGACGAAGAGAAGCGCAACCACAATTTCGACCATCCCGAGTCCATCGACTGGGATCTCCTGACCGGTCAGCTTGCCGAATTGAAGGCCGGCAAGACCATAGAGCAGCCCGTGTATTCCTATATCTCCTGCTCAAGGTCCAAGACCGAGACCGTTACTGTTGCTCCCGCCAATGTCGTCATCATTGAGGGCATACTCATCTTCACCTGCAAGGAGCTTGTCGACCAGCTGGATGTCAAGATATTCGTCGATGCAGACGACGACGACCGCCTCATGAGGGTCATACTTCGCGATATCAACGAGAGGGGCAAGGACACCAGGTGGGTCATCGAGCGCTACACCAAGACGGTGAAGCCCATGTACAACCAGTTCATCGAGCCCAGCAAGCGCTTTGCCGACATCATCGTCCCCCAGGGCGGTCACAATAAAGTGGCTGTCGACGTCATCGCGGCCACGATAGAAAAGTATCTCAAATCATAGCGCTATCTCATGGCTAAACTCAGCAAGGAGGACAGGGCAGGATTGTACGTCACCGTGATATTTCATCTCTCGGTGCTCGTCATCCTGCTCGCCACCCAGCTGGGCTTTACCATAGCAAGGGAAAACTCATTTGTCCTTGATTTCACCCGCCAGGAGCAGGTGGAAAAGCAGAAGGCCGAAGAAAACTTCAAGGAGGATATCTCCCAACGCATCGAGGAAATGCTCGCCGCAGCCGGGGGAGTGGACGTAAGGAACGTCGTAGTGGACCGCGGAGCCCTGAAAGACGACCGCGGCACAAATGCCGAGGAACTCTACAAAGACGCCGAGCGTCTCCAGCAGGAGCTCGACGAGGGTAAGCCGGCAGATAATGGCTTCGTCTTCACCGAAGACCCCGCAAAAGACAAATCCGGCGACAACCGTCAGGAAGAATCATCCTACAAAGGCCCCTCCGTCGTTTCATACGAGCTCGACGGCCGCAAGGCCAGCCGCCTTTCAATCCCTGCCTACAGGTGCATGGGAGCGGGAATGGTAACGGTCCTCATTACCGTCGACCCCCACGGCAACGTAATTAATGCCAAGGTGGACGACCTCCTCTCGTCGCAGGACGAGTGCCTGAGGAGCTTTGCCATCCGGGCCGCGCGCCTCTCAAAGTTCTCCTCATCCTCCACCGCCCCCGCCAAGCAGTTCGGCAACATAGTCTACCAGTTCATCGCCCAGTAGACAACATGTTATAAAAAATCAGGCTCCCGAAAACCGGGAGCCTGATTTTTATTAGGAAAGGAAAGCCGGGATTAGTCGGCGGGTTTCCTCGCTGAGTACATGATCTTCAGGGCTGAGCAGCGGCGCAGCTCCTGCTTCACGTCGGTAATGATACCCATGCGGACGTCTTCGTCAGCGCGGATCACGGTGGTCATGAAAGCGCGGTCACCCTCGCTCATGCTCTCACGCTCTGCGGCGATGAAGTCACGGATGTCGTCGATGGTCTTGAAGGAGTCGTTGAGCTGGATACGGGCGTCGGTACCGTACTGGGCCTGATAGGTCCTGGTGGGGGTGCCGATGTTGATGTAGGAAGAAAGGTCCTTCCTTTCGAGCTTTACGACTTCGGAAGCCTCGGGGACTTTCACGATGACTTTGTTCTCGGTCTCACGCATCTGGGTTGTAACCATGAAGAAGAACAGGAGCATGAAGACGATATCGGACAGGGAACCGGAGCTGATGCCCGGGACTTCCCTTTTGTCGTTTCCACCAAATTTTGACATAATTATTACCTCCTGTTTTTATCTCTTCCTGCCAACATCCTTAGGTTCGGCCTCGGAGATGTTCTGGGGTACAGCTGCCTTGCAGATGTCCTGCTGCTCCTCGGTGAGAAGGATGAAGGGTTTGTTATAAGCCTTGTAGGCGAATTCGTCGCGCAGCTCGTTGACTGCCTTGACGAGTTCGTTCTGGACTGCGATGTATGCGTGATAGCTTGTGCCACGGTCGTTCTGGAGGGAGATAACACCCTTGGAGACCGGGTATTCGCCGTAGCCTTCGATATCCTTAACTTCCTTTTCGGGAAGGTTGGGGTCGTCGGCGGGATTGGTGAGGAATTCCTTGATCTTGTCCTTAAGCTGGCTAACGTCGATGGGGTCACTGCCTGCAAGAAGCTTGTCGGCCGAGTTGATCTTGACGATGATGATGTTCCTGCGGTTGACTTTCTGGTCGTCCACCTTTGTCTTTTCGTCAGGCATAGGGGGAAGACGGCGGGAAAGACCGGTCTGTGAACCCATGGTGGTGGTCATCAGGAAGTAGCACAGAAGCAGGAACGCAATGTCGGCCGTTGAGCTTGAATTGATGGCGGGAGTTTTCTTTTTAGCCATAGCTTAATTACTTTTTATTGCGGACGGACATTACCACCTCGCCAACGATGATGCTGAGGATTGCAGCAACACCGGTGATGTAGGTGAGGTTGAGCATGGTGTCAGTAAGCTTGAGTGTGCCCCCAGTGGGAGGGGTGGCGGAATTCCACTGCATCGGCATGTTGCCGGGGGAGATGAGGTATACTAAGCAGGATACCACGGCAACTGCGACAACCACGAGGCAGGTCTTCAGCAGACCCTTCGGGTTGTTCTTCGCTGCGATGATGGCGCCAACCACGATCACAGCGAGGAGGGCGATGGCGAGCATGGCATAGGTCCAGTAGAGGAGAACCTCCACGGCCTGGCCGTCCCTGACCTCGAAGCCTGCGACGAAGCCCCAGACAAGCAGGACGACGCTGATCGCCACCAGCACCCACATTGCGAGTTTGAAAAGTTTATTGTAATTCTTCATTATGAAGTCTTTTTCAAGGGGTGTAACTTACTTTTTCTCAGCGAACTTGGTCAGAGCGTCCACGAGAGCGATGGAGGAATCCTCCATATCGATGGTGATGGAGTCGATCTTGGCGAGAATGTAGTTGTAGAACACCTGGAGGATCATGGCGACGATCAGACCGCCGACGGTGGTGATCAGAGCGACCTTCATACCGCCTGCGACGACGTTAGGGGAGATGTCACCGGCAGCCTGGATGGCGTCGAATGCCTGGATCATACCGATAACGGTACCGAGGAATCCGAGTGAAGGGGCGATGGCGATGAAGAGGGAGATCCAGCTGAGACCGTTCTCCATGTTGCTCATCTGGACGGAGCCGTAGGAGACGACAGTCTTTTCGACGACGTCGAGACCCTGGTCGTAGCGGAGGAGACCCTGGTAGAAGATGCTGGCGACGGGACCGCGGGTTTCGCGGCAGACGTCCTTGGCAGCTTCGATACCGCCTTCGGCGAGAGCCTTCTCGACCTTCTCAACGAGAGCCTTGGTGTTGATCTTGGAGAAGGAGAGATAGAGGATCCTTTCAATGGAGAGGGCAAGACCGATGATAAGGCAGATGATGATCAGAGACATGAAGCCTGCACCACCCTCGATGAACTTGGTCTTGAGAGCCTGGTGGAGGGGAACCTCGGACTTGACGTCGAAGGGATTGACCTCAGTGGCGGGAGCGGCCACCTGCTCGGTAGCTTCGGGAGCGGGAGCAGCCTGCTCGTCCTGGGCGGAAGCGATGTTGGCAGAGAAGACCATTACGGCCATTGCAGCCAAAACCATGAAAAATTTTTTCATAACGTGTTTTGAAGTTAAATTAGTAATGTATTAAGTAGTTATATGTCCTGTTTGTCCGGCTCTGTCTACGGAAGAGCCTATAAAACCTGTGCAATTTAGCAAAAGAATTCCAAAAAGCAAAGATTTATTTGCTTATTTCACCCCTGAGGTCCTGCGTGAAAAGCTCTTTGACGCGCTCGTCGTTTTCGTAGCGACCCATCAGGTAGAACAGTTTGGCAAGGGCGCTTTCGGTCGTGGAGTCGTATCCGGACAGGACTCCGGCTTCGAGAAGGGTCTTTCCCGTGGCGTAGCGGCTCATGTCCACGCGGCCGCTTCCGCACTGCGTGACGTTGACAATTATCTTCCCCATGGCCACGGCTTCCTTTACTATGGACATGAACCAGGGGGCGGTGGGGGCGTTGCCCGAACCGTATGTCTCCATTATGACCGCCCTGGTTTCGGGACCGAGCAGGATGTTCCTTACGACCTGCGGCGTGATGCCCGGATGAATCTTAAGTATGGAGACGCGGGTGTCAAGAGAAGTGCTTATGCTGAAGCGCTCGTCGCTCGAAGGCCTGCGTATCAGGGCGTTGTTGTATTGGATGCTGATGCCGGCCTCTGCAAGGGGCGGGATATTGGGCGAATGGAAGGCGTCGAACCTCTCGGCGCTTATTTTGGTCGTTCTGTTGCCCCTGAGGAGCTTGGAGTCGAAAAAGATACAGACTTCGCTCACCGCCGCGCTACCGTCGGGGAGCTTAGCCGAGGCTATTTCCACCGATGAGACGAGATTCTCCCTGCCGTCTGTGCGCGGGGCGCCGACGGGAAGCTGGCTTCCCGTGAAAATGACGGGCTTCCCAAGGCCTTCGAGCATGAAACTCAGCACCGAAGCGGAGTAGGACATGGTGTCGGTGCCGTGGAGTACGACAAAGCCGTCGTAGGCGTCGTAGTTGTCGCGTATAGCCTTGGCTATGTCCAGCCAGGTGGAAGGCTCCACGTCGGAGGAGTCTATCAAGGGGTCGAAAGTCAGCGAATCTATCTTCATGGCGTATTTCGACAGCTCGGGCACTTCCTGCAGCACGCCGGAAAAGTCGAAGGGCCTGAGCGCCCCGTCGGGGGAGTCCGCCCGCATGCCTATGGTGCCGCCGGTATAGATAAGGAGCACCGATGATTTGGGAGAAGATAATGGTGTCATAGGGCGAAAAGTGCTTTGGCGTTGGACGTCGTGACAAATGCGACTTCCTCTATATCTGTTTCTTTGATCTCGGCAATCTTGGCTGCGATGAGGGGAATGTAGGAGCTTTCGTTGCGCGTGCCGCGGTAGGGGACGGGCGAAAGGTAGGGAGCGTCCGTTTCGAGGACTATGCGCTCCAGGGGTACGCGGCGTACCACTTCCGCGAGCGAGGCTTTCTTGAAAGTGACCACCCCGCCTACGCCTATGCGCCAGTCGCCCAGCCTCTGGAGCTCGAGGAAGGTCTCGTAGCTGCCCGAGTAGGCGTGCAAATTGCCCCTGAGGCCCAGGTGGCGGCACTCGCGTACGATTTCGAGGAAATCGGCTGTCGCTTCCCTGAGATGTATGTTGACGGGAAGGTCGAGGCGGGAGGCCAACTCCAGCTGGACGCGGAGGGCCTGCTTCTGCTCATCGGAGAATTCGGCACCATAATGGTAGTCCAGGCCTATTTCGCCAATTGCCACGGCGCCTTTCCCTATCCATTTCTCCACTTCCAGCATCTCCTGCTCCCAGTTTTTGTCCACGGAGCCAGGGTAGAGCCCGAGCATGGGACGAAGATGAGAGCTTTGGCGCTCAGTAAGCGCATACATCGCCGCCCTCTCGGTGGAATCCACGTCGGCCTGGAGCATAATCGACACGCCCGCTTCGAGCGCGCGGTCGATATAGCCCTGCTCGTCGTCCCTGAATGCAGGGTCGCAAATGTGGCAGTGAGTGTCGATGAACTCCATACGGAGTACAAATGTAGCTAAAAAAGAGCATAATTCAGACTATCCTGGCCCTCAGGCTGCATCTTTGGAGAAGATCGGTTGCGACTATCCCGTCGGCTTCCAGCATCGAGACTATTCGGCCGGCCTCGCCCACGTTGCAATTGCCTAGTTTCAGGGCGATGTCTTCTGCCGTAATGCCCCGGCATTCTTTTATGCACCGCGCGACTGCCATCAGGCGCTCGAGTTCGTCCTCGGGTAGGGAAGAGTATAGCGAGCGTAGGTCGGCAGTAGGTGTTGCGGTGCCGAAGCGGCCCCTGCGTCCGAGGCCCAGATCCGCAACGAGGGCGGGAATGCTGGTAACAGGGTCGGCTATACGCTTTTTAATCAAATTGTTGCAGCCAACAGAACGAACATCTTCCACCCTTCCCGGCACGGCATATACCTCCCTGTCATAGTTGAAGGCGAATTCGGCGGTAATAAGGCCGCCGCCCCTGGCCTTGGACTCAATTACTATGGTGGCCTCGGCAAGACCTGCGATGATTCGGTTGCGGCGCAGGAAATTGACGGCGACTGCGCCCGTGCCCGGCGGATAGTCCGTCACGATGGCACAATGCGGGGTGGATGCAAGCTTCTTCGCCCAGCCCCAGTGACGCCGGGGGTAAACCTCATCTATGCCCGTAGGAAGCACGGCAACCGTGGGGAGGGAACATTCGAGGGCGGTGGAGTGGGCAATTATGTCCGTCCCGAGCGCAAACCCGCTCACGATCAAGGGCTTGTGCCTTGTTTCGGATAGGGCCCGCACTATGCTGCGGCAGCTGTCGCTCCCGTAGGGCGAAATGTCCCTCGTGCCTACTATGGCCACTTTCCTTTTCACGCCGAAAACATCCCCGGGCTCGGAAACGCCCTTGTAATAAAGGCCCAGGGGAGCGTCTTCGCACTCTTTCAGAATCTCCGGGTATCCTTCGTCCGCCCGGCAAATGAATCTGCATCCGTCCTTTGAGAGTTTCTCCAGCTCCGAATAGCTTTTTTCAAGAAGCGAGGGGGTTATCTGTCCCTTGAATTTCGAAAACGGTCCGAAGAGCGAGTCCCTTTCCTTTTCGCTCATTTCGAATACCGCGGCCGCCGAGCCCAGCTCTGCAGTTATTGCCGATCCCGTGGCTGGCTCGTACCCGAATACCTTGCTAAGCGCGCACCATGCCGCCCTCTCATAGTCTGAAACCATCTTTCCCTTCTTTTTTGTCATGGTCCCAAACTTATGAAAAGGGGATAAGAAAAACTTCGCTCCAGGAAAGCCGGGGCGAAGATTTTTATGATTCTTAAAGAGATTATCGCTTTTTTATACGATGAGGAGGGCGTCGCCGTAGCAGCCGAAGTTGT
This sequence comes from uncultured Bacteroidales bacterium, assembly GCA_947302175.1. Taxonomy (GTDB): domain Bacteria; phylum Bacteroidota; class Bacteroidia; order Bacteroidales; family UBA932; genus Cryptobacteroides. The sequence goes on from CAMYVB010000011.1 coordinate 28,481, forward strand.
ACTCCATTTCGAGTGCGACCTGATAGGCGTGCATCACGTGGTCGAAACCGCCGAATGCGGCCTGGGACATGAGCATGGTGGACTCGGGCATGTGGAAGCCGCTGACGAACGCGTCGGGGACGGAGAACTCGTAGGGAGGGAAGATGAACTTGTTGGTCCAGATGTCCTTGGGCTTGACTTCCTTCTCGGTGGTGACGTAGGTCTCAAGGGCGCGGAGGGTCGTGGTGCCTACTGCGAGTATCTTGCCGCCCGATGATTTGGTGGAGTTTATCAAGTCGGCCGCTTCCTCGGAGATAATCATGCGCTCGGCGTCCATGCGGTGCTTCGAGAGGTCTTCCACATCTACTTTGCGGAACTGGCCTATGCCCATGTGGACGGTGATGAAGGCCTTGTTGATGTCCTTGAGTATCATGCGGTTGAAGAGCTCGCGGGAGAAGTGGGCTCCGGCGGCTGGAAGGGCCACAGCACCTTCGTTGCGGGCGAAGATGGTCTGGTAGTTCTCCTTGTCGGCGGCGTTGACTTTGGGCTTGATGAACAGGGGGACGGGAGTCTCGCCGAGGCTGAAAAGGGTCTTCTTGAACTCGTCGTAGCTGCCGTCGAAGAGGAAACGCAGGGTCCTGCCGCGGGAAGTGGTGTTGTCTATGACTTCGGCAACGAGAGAATCGTCCTCGCCGAAATAGAGCTTGTTGCCTATGCGAATCTTCCTGGCGGGATCGACTATGACGTCCCAGAGGCGCTGCTCGCGGCCGAGCTCCCTGAGAAGGAAGACCATGATGTCGGCGCCGGTCTTTTCTTTTTTGCCGTACAGGCGGGCGGGAATGACCTTAGTGTCGTTGAAGACGAAGGTGTCTCCCTTGCCGAAATAGTCGATTATGTCTTTGAAGAGCTTGTGCTCTATTTCACCAGTTTTGCGGTTGAGCACCATCAGGCGGCACTCGTCCCTCCATCTGGGGGGATCCTGGGCTATGCGCTCCTTGGGGAGGTTGAATTGGAATTGAGACAGTTTCATATCATTTCTTATACGGCCATCGTGTGAAAAAAGTTTCACACCTTGGCTTCCCTGAACACTTCAAGTATCGAGGGGTAAGTATTTTTCAGGAAAGGCGGGAGGCTGGACTTTGCCACCCAGGCTGCCTTCGAGATATCTTCTTCCCTTTGGGGTATGAGGTCCACGGGGCGGGTATAGAGCATGGAGTACCACCAGGTGTGTTTGAGATGCCAGACTCCGTCGCGTATGTAGCAGTGGTCGGTTATGCAGATAAGTTCCCCCAGGCTGAGTTCGTCCACTCCGGTCTCTTCGCACACTTCCCTGAGGGCCGTGACGCTGATGTCTTCACCCGGCTCCTGATGGCCCTTAGGGAGGTCCCAGAGACCGTTGCGGCTGATCAGCAGATAGTCGCCCCTCCTGTTGGACACGAGGCCTCCGGCGGCGTTGACCTCCTTGAATTCGGAGCACAGGCGCTTGTATGCACCCTCGCTGTCGGCGTCGGGGATATAGACGCGGCGAAGAGTGGCGGAGGTTTCGAAAAGGGAGACCAGGCTGTGGATGTCGAGGCGGTCGCTCAGGTGGAATTCTACGGCATTGGGGTCTGAAAGAGCTTCTTCGCCGGGGTCGCAGATGATGATGCAGCGCTTCTCGAAGTATATTTTGTGCATTATATTTGTATATTTGCAAAATACATTCAGGCAAATATAGCATTGTTTTTTCAATATTTCAGGCATGAATTCAGAATATACAAGCAAGACCGGAACAGTGTCGAAGCAGCCTTTTGAGCTCTATATGGCCTTCGCCGATATGAGGAATCTGCTCGCCATGCTCCCCGAAGACAAGAAGCAGGGAATTACCGCCGATTTTGATTCCATCCACGGCACCGTTCAGGGAATAAACATGGGCGTAAAAGTGAAAAACAGGGTGCCTTATTCCCGCCTTGAATTCGAAGATGACGGGGCTCCTTTCCGTTTCATGCTGACCCTGCATTTCGACGCCAATCCTTCCGAGCCTTTCAAGACAGACTTCCATATCAGCCTGTCGGCCGAGCTCAATCTTATGCTCAAGATGGCCCTGGGAGGCAAGATAAAGGGCGCCCTCGACAAGATGGTAGACGGCCTTGTGGATGTCTCTGAGGGCCGCATGCCTGAGGGTGTCGATCCCTCGCAGTTCCAGGGTTTTGGTAACATGCCTTCCTGATATGCTTCCTGAAGGGTTCATCGACAGGCTTTCATCGTTTGCAGGCAACGAGGCGGCGCGCAGTTTTGCCGAGGCCGTTTCCGTGCCCCCGGAGGTGTCGGTGAGGCTGAACCCTTTCAAGAACCCTTCAGCCCCCGATCCCATATTCGACGGGGCTCGCGAAGTGCCATGGAGCCCTTATGGCCGCGTCCTTTCCTCCAGGCCTGTCTTCACCTTGCAGCCCCTTTTCCATGCCGGGGCATATTATGTGCAGGACAGTTCCGCCATGTACGCAGGTTATGTGTTCCGTAAGATACTCGACCGCGTGGGAGACGTATCGGGAATCAGGGTCCTTGACCTTTGTGCTGCGCCCGGAGGCAAGACCACCGACCTCGCAGCGTCGCTGAGACTCCGTTTCGGTGATGATTTCCTGCTAGTTGCGAACGACCCCGTCCGCAAGCGGGCAAAAATACTTTCGGAAAACGTTGCGCTTTGGGGGGATCCCTGCGTTACGGTGACCTGCGCCGACCCTTCGGCTTTCTCGGCCCTGGAAGGCTTTTTTGATATAATTGTCACTGACGTCCCTTGCTCGGGAGAGGGCATGTTCGGCAAAGACCCCTTTGCCGTGGAGCAATGGTCCGAGGCCCTCGTGGAAGAGTGTTCGTCGAGGCAGAGGAACATTTTGAAAGACGTCTGGCCGGCCCTTCGCGAAGGCGGATACCTCGTGTATGCCACCTGCACTTTCGAGCCGTCCGAGAACGATCTGAATTTCAAATGGATACTTTCTTCCCTAGGGGCTGAACTCTGCCCGGAAGGCAAACCTGATTTCCCCGAGATCCAGCCCACGGACTGCGGCTCCCTGCTCCTGCCCGGATTTGTCAGGGGCTCGGGCCAGTGGGTCTCGGCCGCAGTCAAGACTTCCCCCCAGCGGAGCAGGCCTCCCAAAAAGAAGCTCGAGGAAATCCTGCCCGTGCTAAGAAGCGGCATCCCCGCTCCGACTATAAAGGGGAAAGATATAATCCCCGACCCCGATCTTCCTCTAAGCCTTGGCTATGAGCGGGGAACCTACCCTGAGTTTGAAGTGGATGAATCCACAGCCTTGCACTTTCTCCACCGCGATTCGGTGATTCTTCCCGAAGACGCAGCTATAGGATACGTAGTGCTCACATACTCCGGTCTTCCGCTGGGCTTCGTGAAGAACCTGGGGCGCAGAACGAACAATCTCCATCCTATGGATAGAAGGATTTTAATGGATATAAAAGCATGATAATGAAAAAGATATTTGTAATAGTAGCGGCTGCGATGCTGCTTATGGTTTCCGCTGAGGGCGTTTCCGCGCAGACGACAAAGGAGGAGTTCGCCTCCCGCTACGCCATGCTTGCAGGAAAGCTGGGCTATGACGGCCTCGGCATAGAGACCCTTATCACCAAATGGGAAGCCGCCTTCCCCGATGATGTCAACATGCTCATTGCCAAATACAACTACTATCTCACCAAGTCCAGGTATGAGAAAGTGGAGGCAAAAGACCAGGAAAAGTTCATGGGTGAAGCGCCAGTCCTGTCTCTTAAGGACAGCACCGGCCGTCCTGTCAACTATTTCCGCGAAGTCTTCTTCGAGGATGAGATGTATGGTATAGCTACGGCAGCCATAGACAAGGCAATAAGGCTTTCTCAGAATGATGCAAGCTTGAGATTCAATAAGATTGAGGCCCTCATTGCATACGAGAAAGAGTCTCCCGACATGGCGACAGCCTCCCTTAAATCACTCCTTGACTACAACTGCAATTCCCATCCTTCGTGGACCTGGGGGAGTGAACCCTTCACTGATGCGGATTTCCTGGGCGCAGTGACCGACTTCTGCTATGTGTTTTTCAAGATAGGCTCTCCCGCCTCCTACGAATCCTTCCGCAGCATATCGGAGAAGATACTCGCTTATTATCCCAAGAATGAAGTCGCGCTTAACAATCTCGGGACTTATTACATGGTCGCAAAGAAAGACTACAAGACGGCCCTGAAATACTATGACAAGACCCTGAAGATTGACAAGAACAATTACGGAGCCGCAAAGAACGCCATCATGGTCTGCCGTAAGACGGGAAACACCAAGCTGGAAAAGAAGTACCTCAAGATCCTTGCCCAGTGCAGTCCCGACCAGCTTGAGCGTGATGCTGCCAATGTGAGACTCGAAGCCCTCAAATAATCATGGCTCCTGAAAGATTCATGGCGTCCCGCCTGAGATTCGAAGGCCGCATGTCGGCAGTTGCCGTCGCGGTTTCGTTTTTCATAATGATTCTCGCGGTGTCCGTTTCTTCCGGATTCCGAAGCGAGATACGCTCTTCGATTGCCGGTATTTCGGGCGACGTGATGCTGACTTCCAGATCCATGAACTACATGGCGGGCGACGACCCCGTCCACGCTCCCGACGCTTTCCTCGCAGTCTTGGATTCCATGCCGGAAGTGACTGAGGTCGTGCCGGTTATCTATCGTGCCGGCATAGTCAAGACGGGTAGTGACGTGCAGGGTGTTATCTTCAAGGGAGTGCCCGGAGGAGAGGAGTCTTCCGAGGAAATGGTAGCCTCTATTCCCAGCCGCCTGGGCGAAATCCTCGCCCTCGGGCCCGGCGACAAGATGACTGCATATTTTGTCGGCGATAAAGTGAAACTCAGGCGCTTTGAAGTCACCTCAGTCTATAACGAAGCAGTAAGGACAGACGACAAAATGGTCGTCAACGTTCCCCTGGAAGTGCTCAGGCGCCTTAACGACTGGAACGAAGGAGAGGTGTCAGCCTATGAAGTGATGCTTGGCGACAAGTTCCGTGGAAGAAAACAGATGGAAGAGGTAGCCTCAGAGATAGGCTTCCTGTCCATTTCCATGTCTTCAGCTGACGAAGAGCCACTCCTGGCCCGCTCGGCTCCCCAGAGATACTACCGCCTTTTCGACTGGCTCGACCTGATTGACCTTAATGTCGTGGTAATACTCATCCTGATGACCGTGGTCGCCGGATTCAACATGATTTCGGGCCTGCTCATACTCCTTTTCCGCAATGTTTCGACCATAGGCACATTGAAGGCCATGGGTATGACCGACAAAGGTATAGCGAGCGTTTTCCAGAGGCTCTCCTCAACGCTGGTACTGAAAGGTATGGCGATAGGCAATGCCGTGGCGCTGCTTTTCTGCTTCCTTCAGGGAAAGACTCATCTGCTGAAGCTGAATCCGGAGAATTACTTCGTCTCTTTCGTGCCCGTGGCTGTCGATATCCCCCTCATCCTGATAGCGGATGCTGTGGCCTACGTGGGAATCATGCTTCTGCTGCAGATTCCTTGTCTCTTTATTTCCAAGGTGGATCCTGCGGTCACCGTAGCGACCAAATAGCTGCTAGCTTTCAGGCTTTTTCTGGGCTCCCGGCTTGTCTTTTGCGGGCTGGGTGTAGAAGGGCCAGTAGATTCCGAACTTGAAGACTCGCGTGGTGCGGATGTAGCGGTCGGCACTGAAGTAGTCGTGAGTCTCAAGAGGCCATCCCATATTGACGTTCTCCCACTTTACGAATATGCAGGTGCGCTGCCACTGCATGTTGACGAATGCGTCTATGTAGGGCGCGTTGCCGTAGCTGTTTCCGGTCTGGTTGTAGAACACTCCGATGGCAGGATTCCACGCAGGGAGATTCCACTCGGTGAAGTACCAGACATCGGCGCCTATCTGCATCTGCATGGCTCCTACGGGGCCCACGGGGAATTGGACGTAGTACCTGCCGTTGCCGGAAATCATGGGCAGAGGGACGACCTCCTGGTTTGAAGACAACTGGAAGAGGACGCGATGGTCGGCATGGATGTGCTTGAAGAGCGTCAGGGAGTTGCTGAGCGAAGCCGTGAGTATGCTCATGGCCTCTGTATTCTGCCTGGGCATGGAGGAGGAATCGTACCAGATGTTGCCTGCCAGGAGGTGGTAGTTGACTTCGAGAGAGGTGCCCAGGTGGGGTATGGCTATCTTTCCGCCTGCCCTGGTGTGGGAAATCTTTCCGAAGTCGTTGTCCCACTTGTAGTGGTTGGTGTAGATGTGCTGGACGTAGTATTCGGGCTCCTGAAGGCTGGTGTTGAAGTGGCCTTCAATGGTAAGAGGGCTGCCGCGATGACGGCGGAAGGGATGCAGAGTCAGGACTGCGTCGCCGCCGAGGGAAAAATCGTTGATTTCATCGCCCAGGAAAGTGTAGCGGCCCTTCGCCCTCCACTCAAGGGCGCGGAAGAGATGGCCGTCTATGCCTGCATAAACGTAAGCCGCGTTGCGGTTGTAGTAGGGACTGGCAGAGAGATAGTGCGGGTCGAAGGTGTAATACCTCATGAGGCGGTGGCCCACGCCGACATCCAGCTTGGAAAGGGCAGCATCGGCGGACCAGGGCTGTAGCCTTACGAAGACTTTGTTCTCCAGCTTCTTCACGCTGAGCGAATCGCGCGTCATCGTGGGATGGTAATAGAAGGTGTTGGAGAAGAAGTCGCCTTCTTTGGAGCGCGATACGTCGTCGCTGTAGGCCCTTCGGTATGAGGAGAATTCCGAGCTGTGGCCTATGAAGAAGGTGGTGATGTCGTCGTCCCTGGAAAGGGAGTCGGCGGCAGAAGCTTCTCCTTCGGGAGCGTTCTCCTCTCCGGAGGCGGCTTGCGAAGATCCATCAGGCGCAGCACCGGGCATTGATGCGTCCAGGGTGTCGGAAACGTTTTTCTTGCCTTTGAAGAGGTCTTGCACGAAGTAGAGCGGTACCCTGTACTGCTGGTCGAGGAAGAAGGTGTTTTTCTTGATGAGGGATGAGGCGCTGCTAAGCCTTACCGCAGCTTCCCTCATGTCCACCAGGGTGTCCCTGACCATGGAGAGGTCGGCAACGCCGCCGTTTTCCTCGCGGGAGACCATGTTGTAGATGTATCCGCCATGGGCCATGTATTTCTTGCCCATGTAGTTGGCGTGGACAGAGGCGGTCTTGTTGATGGTGGTCTCGTGGAGCATCATTCCGCCGCCGCCGAACCTGTCGTATAAGAGGGTGAAGTTGAAGGCGGGGGTGATATTCTGCGTGGAGAGTATATGCAGGTTGTCAGACTCCTTGCTGCTCCCCGCAAGCAGGGTGCCCCAATATGCAAGCTCTGTGTAAGGGGTCTTGGTGTTGTACTTGGGAAGGTTGGAAGGATTGTATGACCACGACTCCTGCGGCTCATAGAAGCCCACTCCTTCAGACGAGCCCCTCTTCGAGAAGTCGAACTGCTGGACGGGGGAGCCCGCTACGCCAAGCCACGTGGCTCCCGAGCTCTGGCGCTGGAAGGGATAGTCGTAGAAGCGATAGTTGAAGGCGGTGTCTTCAATGGGCAGTATCTTGATGTCATGGAAATCCCTGTCGTGCTCCCAGTGCACCAACCTCTGGTACGCCAGCGAATCCTTCAGGACAAAACTTTCAAGTATCCTCGGGGTGTTCTCGATTATGGAGTCGCGTATGAACTTCTTGTCCTCCTTGGCCTTGGCTATGCTGTCTGCCCTGGCCTTCTTGATGGGCAGGAGGCGCTCCATGTCGGCCTTCTTGCGCTCCTTCTTGTCCAGGGTGGCGTACCAGGCCCAATAGGCAGTTTCTATCCTTGCTGTGGAATCGACTGCATAGAGCGAGTCGAGCTTCATATAGGAGGCGGTATCGAGCGCGGTGATGAGTGAGTCCCTCACCCACATGTGACATAGGGAATCGGACAGTGCGGCAAAATAGTAGTAGCGGAAAGTGTCTATCTGCAAAAGGGAATCGGGCGCTATGATGGTGTCGAGCGCCACGGGGCGCTGCATAGTCCCTTCCCCTTCTTCATCCTCATCGCCGAAACCTCCTGCGCCAAGGGCAAGGAGCGAGTCTGCTATCGTAACCGTGCTTGCCTGCTCTTCGGGAGTCCAGTAGCGGCGGTAGCCTGCGCGGGGGTACTTGACCGTGTCTGTGGGATCGTCAAAATAATACGCGGCCTCCACGCCCTCGTCCGCAGAGGGAAGGTCATGGCTGAACGCGCCCATCTGGAGCGTCACTGCGCCCACTATGGCCGCGGGGAACCAAATCTTTGAAAGCAGGCTCGTCATAGCCCGTAAAGGTAATCACTTTTTCGTTCAATCGCAAAACCCCTCTCCCAGTAGCTTCTCTGCTTCAGCGATGCTCCCAATCTTGCCTATGTCGAAAATGCGCAGATCCTCAGGGTAATAGCCGTAAATGGGATAAAGCGCGGCGGCAGCAAGATAAAAGTCGATAATAGGGAAGCGCCCGGAAAAGCCCAGGGCGTCCATGGCAGCGAACACCTTGTCCGACAGGCAGTGGATGCCCGCGAAGTTGAGCGCTTCGTAGCGCGAGGGATCTATCTGCCCGAAAGGGCTGCGTACTTCACCCGTGCGAAGGTCTGTCCATCCGCAGAGCCGCATCTGGCTGTCAAACAGGAGTTTGCGCGGACTCTCGCGGCGACTGACCGCAAGAACAGCAAGAGCGTCGGAGCTCAAAGCCGAGGCAAAGGCGCGAAGGTCGAGGTTAGAGAGTATGTCGCAGTTGTGGAGCACAAAAGGCCCGCCGCCTTCGAGGAAAGGCCGCGCATTCAGAAGACCGCCCCCTGTTTCGAGCAGGTCCTTTTCTATGCAAACTGTAGTTTTGGAGCCGAAGCCGCCCCGCTCAAGCACGTATGAAACGATTTGCTCGGGGAAATGATGGGCGTTGACAACGATGTTTCCGGCCCCTGCCGAGGCAAGACGGGCAGCGACCCTTTCAAGCATGGGAGTGCCTCCTATGCTGACAAGAGCCTTGGGCATATGGTCCGTCATGGGCCGCAGCCGCGTGCCCAGGCCGGCGGCAAAAATCATCGCGTTCATTGCTCAGGGGAGCTTTTTTCCTGCTCAATGTGGTGCAGGACGACCTTTATCCTATATTTCGAACGCAGGGCGCGTGCGAGCTTCTCGGCGCACCAGACTGAGCGGTGCTGGCCTCCCGTGCATCCGAAACTTACCTGCAGGGAAGTGAACCCCCGCTCGATGTAATTCTCCACATGCGGCTCCACGATGGAAATCACATTGTCGATAAAGCGCCTCGCTTCAGGCTTGCTCTCGAGAAAAGTGGATACGTCCGCGTCCATGCCCGTGGAATGCTTGTAGCGCTCGTAGCGCCCCGGATTGGGGATACCGCGGCAGTCGAACACGTAGCCGCCTCCGTTGCCCGATTCGTCTTCGGGTATGCCTTTCCTGAATGAAAAACTGAATATACGCACTTCCAGCGGGCCTTCCATGGGCTCACTCGCAGTCTGATGAGCAATCTTCAGCAGCAACTCGCTAAGGTAGGGGTAGCGGGTGAAAGGCTCGCAGAGCAGCTCGCGCAGCCCCGCCATCGCAAAAGGAATGCTCTCCAGGAAATGCGCCTTTTTCTCGAAACGCCCGCGGAAGCCGTAAGCGCCCAGGACCTGCATCGTGCGGAAGAGTGCGAAAATGCGCAGCGTAGACATGAACTCAGCCTTGGGAATGTCGCGCCAGGGCTTAAGCGCTTCCAAATATGAGTCCACGATCTCATTGCGCAGCTCTGCGCCGAAACGGGAGCGCGCCTGGTAGATAAACGAAGCGACGTCGTACCAGAGCGGGCCCTTCCTGGCTCCCTGAAAATCGATGAACCAGGGCTCACCATCCTTGAGCATGACATTCCGCGTCTGGAAATCGCGGTACATAAGGCAGTCCGAGGGGCACGCGAGCAGATCTTCCTCCAGACGGTCGAAATCGTCCTGCAGGCGAATCTCGTCAAACGATGCGCCCGAGGTCTTGAGGAAACAATATTTAAAGTAATTGAGGTCGAAACGCACCATGCGGGAGTTGAACTCCCTGTCGGGGAAGCAGACGCTCCAGTCCATACCCTTCGCCCCTTCGAACTGTATGCGGGGAAGGGCGGCGATGGCGCTGCAAAGAAGCTCCCGTTCGCTTTCGCTGTACTCGCCTCCTGCATTCCGTCCCTGAGCTATGGCATCGAAAAGAGAAACGCTGCCAAGGTCTTCCTGGAGATAGCACAATCCGTCAGAGCTTACCGCCAACACTTCGGGCACGTGAATGCCCTTGCCGCGCAGGTGGCGCGCGATGGTTATGAAAGCGCGGTTCTCCGCCTCGTCTGTGCCTGTCACGCCTATAAGGCTGCTTCCCGCGCCGCTGAGCCTGAAGTAGCGGCGGCTGCTGCCGGAAACGCCAAGGCCCTCGACACTGTCGGGGGCACTGCCCTTAAGGGTGCGGAAAAGCTCTTCCAAGCGCTGCATGGCCCTCCTTATGAGCTACTCGGCGCTAACGGGGTCGCAGTTGCCCCGGGGGGACTGAACAGGAATCTTACCAAACTCCCTTACCACCATAATGAGCATCAGCGCGCAGGCGGCGAAGACAAGCCAGTAAGCCTGCGCAGGCAGCACCTCCGTCCACGACTCAGCATCGGCGAAAGCATCCATCCTGCTGCATAGCAAGGCGAAAGTGTTGTTGACGCAGTGCATCAGCATGGTGAGCATCAGAGACCCCGTGCGGTAGTAAACATAGCCGAAGAGGCAGCCCAGAACGAACGCGGGGATGGCCTGCCAGGGGTTTAGATGGATAACTGCGAAGAAAAGGGCGGAAATAACTATGGCCCAGGCTGGAGACATGGGAGCACGTCCGCCTTTGCGGGACGCGTTCAAAAGGCCGCGGAGCACCATTCCCCTGCAGAGCCACTCTTCGAACACCGGCGCAAAAATGGAAACGCAAAGGATGTTCACCCAAAGATTGCCGTTGGTCAGGCTCTTGAATGCTGCTTCGAGCGCCTCGGGCATGGGAGGCATGAGGGAAGTCAGCGCATCAGTCATGAACGCGGCGGCAATGACGGCGACCGAGGCCATAATGGCGCAGATGAAGCCTCCGACGCGGCCGAAATGCTTGCTGTCGAGGCTGTAGCCTGTTTCAAACAGGGAATTGCGGCGGCTCAACGTCCCTACGTATAACATAGGAGGGATGAACATGACCGGGTATGAGACCAGCATACCGTATTCGCTTACTGTAGCGGAACTGTAGAAGATACTCATCAAAACCATGATGAGCGAACCCAGAAGCGTGCCTGCGAGCAAAAGAAGCAAAAGGATCAGCACCTGCTTCGGGCCGGGGACATACCAGGCGTGGCCGCTGTAGATGTCGTAACTGTGGATTTTGCGTTTCGGCATGACCTGCGGGATTATTTGTACAAAGGAGTGGGATAGACGCCCTTATCGGCGAATTCCTTGAACTTGGCGACGACTGCAGGACGGTCTTCCTTGAAGGTGACGCCGAACCAGCGGGAAGGGGTGGAGAGCACTTCGCACTTGGCCTTGCCTTCCTTCATCATGCTGTCCATCGCGAAGGGGATGTAGAACTCCTTCTTGGGGGAATCGATGTTCTCCTTGAGGAAGCTTACGAACACTTCCTCGCTGAAGTTGAAATAATCGGGGGTGAAGCCCCACATGTTCATGGAGCAGAGGGCATCCTTGTCGAGGACTACATTCTCTCCGGTCACGGAGTTGTCGCCACGGACGAGGCCGTCTTCGCCCTTCATGATATTGAGGTGCTCTTCAATCTTGGTGAGCATGCCGGAAGCGTCGTAGGAGCATATGCCTCTCGACACGCCGCCGGACTCGGACAGGGTGTTGCCGAGGGCGAAGCCCACTATACAATACTCTCCTTTGCCGCCTTCGTGGGCGCGGAGCCAGTCGCCAAGTATCTTGAAAGATTCTTTTCCGTAATAGTCGTCGCCGTTAATGACGGCGAAGGGCTCGTGGATTTCGTCCTTGGCCATGAGCACTGCATGGGCGGTGCCCCAGGGCTTCTGACGCTCGGGATTGAGGGTGAAACCTGCGGGAATCTTGTTCAGCTCCTGGACGACGAAGCGGAACTCAAGGGGAGAACCGTCGGGGCAGCGGACGGAGCTGTATTTTTCCTTGACAGTCTGCTCGAAGACTTCTCGGAAAGACTCCCTCACTACGTACACGACCTTGCCGAAACCGGCCTGGACTGCATCGTGGATGGAATAGTCGATGATGGTTTCTCCGGAGGGGCCTACTCCGTCCATTTGCTTGAGGGAGCCATAACGGCTGCCCATGCCGGCTGCGAGTACGAGTAATGTGGGTTTCATATTTTTACTTGCGTATTTTAATCTTCGCAAAAATAGTTAATTTTGTGATTATGAAAAAGAGCCCTCTGGTCAAATACATAATATGGTCCACGGTGGTGGTCATTGCTTTCGTCTGCTTCATCCGCAGGGATAATATATGGCGTTGGATAGGCGCCGGCATGGAGATACGCCGCCAGGAGCAGAAGATAGACTGGTACAACAAGGAGATTTCCTCCCTCGAGTCGCAGATCGACGCCATGACTTCCGACCCCGATACTCTCGAAAAGTATGGCAGGGAGCATTTCCTCTTTGCCGAGCCCGGAGACGAGGTGTTCCTTATTGACGAGAAAAAGAAATAGCCATGTCAGGAAAGCTTGTCGTACTCGAAGGCCTCGACGGAGCGGGCAAATCCACCCAGGTCAAATTGCTCAGGGACTACCTCGAGAAGATGAGTCCCTCCCTTCATTACATACATTTCCCCCGCTATGATTCTCCCGTTTACGGAGAGCTTATAGGAAAGTTCCTTAGGGGCGGCTTCGGCAGTGTAGAGGCCGTGCATCCCCAACTTGTCGCCCTGCTTTACGCCGAGGACAGGCACGGTGCGGCCCCCGAGATGATTTCCGCCCTGAGGAGCGGGGCCAACGTGCTGCTCGACCGTTACGTATATTCAAATATAGCTTATCAGTGCGCCAAGATTGCCGATTCCGGGGAGGCTGACTCTCTCAGGCAGTGGATATTTGATACCGAGTTCGGCAGTTTCGCTCTTCCCAGGCCCGACCTCAATCTTTTCCTCGACGTGCCGCTCGGCTTCGTTGAGTCCAAGCTCACTTCTTCCCGTGAAGGGGATGAGCGCGGGTATCTCGAGGGAGGCGCGCAGGACATACACGAGTCCAGCATGGACCTTCAGAGGAGGGTGCGCGACATGTACCGCCGCCAGGCCGACCTCGATCCTTCGTTCGTGAGGATTGATTGCGCTGATTCCCGCGGGGAGATGCTTCCCCAGGATGCTATTTTCGAGCGCATCAAGACAGTTGTTGACAAGACCTTTGGGCATGCATAGTTTCTATCTCGGCCTGAGGCGCATCTTCACCGTCCTGCTCGGGCTGGTTTTTTTCGCATCCGGCGTTTTCAAGCTGATGGACCCCGTGGGGACGGGTTTTATCGTTGAGGAGTATTGCAAGTTCCTCCACCTGGCTTTTATGGTCCCTGCGTCCAAGGTTGTCGGCGTTGCCCTTTCGCTCACCGAGTCGCTTGTCGGCATATCTCTGCTGTCGGGCGTTATGAGCCGCATAGCAGGCGTTGTCGCATCCGTGATGACGCTCCTTTTTACCGTTATTACCGTTCTGCTGCTTGTTTTCAATCCTCCCATGGATTGCGGATGCTTCGGGCAGGTCTTGCATCTTACTCACCTTCAGTCGCTGATTAAGAATCTGGTTCTGCTGGTTTTTTGCGTGGTTGCGTTCATTCCCCTTTGGGACGGGTTCAGGCCCTGGGGCTCGAAGTATGTCGCGTTTGGCATCGTTAGCGTTGCAGTAGTTTGTTTTGCCATTTATTCGCTTGTGAGGCTCCCGCTCATAGACTTCACTCCCTTCGCTCCCGGCATGGAGCTTTACTCCGGGGAGAACGAAGGTGAGATGCTGCCTATTCGCGATTTGTCGGGGGAGTATTGCAACGATCTCGCAACTGAAGGGGCTGTTCTTATAATTTCGCTTCCTGACGAGAGGAAGATTTCCGCCAGTCGTTATGAGGAAATTACGCGTCTTGCAGATTCGGCCCTTTCCCTTGGTATCAGGCCGCTCGTGCTCGCTTCGTCCTTCGAAGGCGTGCCTGCAGAACTCCTTGAGTATCTTTATTTTGCTGACAGGCGCGAGCTCCTGACGCTCAATCGCAGCAACGGCGGCGCTTCGCTTATAGTTGATGGCGTCATAACAGCTAAATTCGCTGCTCGCTCCCTTCCTGAGCCTGAAACGCTCTCCTCCCTTTGCGACACCCCCGCCGCAGAGCTGGCCTCAGAGCAGATCGCCCGCGGCCGCATCGTCCTCCAATCTTTCCTTCTCCTTTCCTCCGCCCTCCTTATCCTATTATAATGATAGGTATTTACTGCCTCCAGCCTCCACGACGCCCGCGCACGCAGTATTAAGCAAGACAGCGGAGGACTGGCAGTTTCCTGAGCGACCGTTCTGTTGGGAGCGAAGGAAAGCTGCCAGCCGCAGCGTATATTATGAATAAAAAAGAAGGCGGTCCGGTGTGCGGGCCGCCTTCAAAGTTATTTAGTAGTTAGATTGCCAAATCAATAGCCGGGGTTCTGGGTGAGCTTGTAACCACGGTTGGTGTACTTGTCGACCAGAATCTGAGGGATGGGGGCGAGGATCAGACGGTTGTTGGCGTCCCAGTTGCGCTGCCTGGAATAGTTGAAGCGGAGCTGATAGACGGAACCGTTCTGGATGGCCTCAAGGCCGCCACCGCTGCTCAGGTCGTTGACCCTGACGAATGTGCAGTCGTAAGGGAAGACCTCGGGCTTGGGGTAATTGGAGAAGAAGTAGTCATCCTTGCCGTCGCCATCAATGTCGACGGGGACCTCGAGAGCAGGGATGTTGATACCGACCCAAGGCTGGGTGGCCATCAGGCTGCCGCAACCCCAACGGATGATATCGTGGACGCGCGTGCCTTCAAGGCAGAGCTCGCAGGACCTCTCACGACGGATTTCCATGATAACGGGGCTGTCCACGTTGGGATAGAAATTGGTCTTGAGGTAGTTGTCCACGGTGGTGGGGAGACCGAGGTTGCCGGTAATGCCGGCCCTTCTGCGGATAGCAGCGACGGTCTGGTCCCAAATCTCTGCGGTCATCTCACCAAGCTCGGCCTTTGCCTCTGCATAAGAGAGGAGAACCTCAGCATAGCGGTAGATGGGGGTGGAGTTGGTGTTCTCCTTGGTGTTGTGGTCATCAACGCCGTCTGCATACTTGTCGAGGCAGAACTTGATGATCTGGTAGCCGACAGAGGTGGTCGCAGGGATATCGGGGACGACTACGGAGCCGTTGAACTTGTAGCCGGGAGTCCTCACGATAGCTGCAAGACGGCCGTCACGTCCGACGAACTCAGTGTCGAAGCCCTCGGTGGCATAGCCTGCCTTGGCAGTGTAGGGAGTGCCGTCGGCCATCAGGTAGGTGTTGATGAAGGGACGGACGAAGGAGCGGATGTTGCCACCCTGAGATCCGCCGTAGTTGAAGTAGTTGTTCTGGCTGCCCTTGACGGTGGAAGAAGTCTGGACACCGAGAATGACTTCAGCAGTCTGGAGCTTCTCGCTGAGGAACAGGGACCTGTAGTTGCTTACGAGGCTGTACTTGCCTTCATCCATGATGGCCTTTGCAGCTTCGGCTGCGAGGGTGTAGAGCCGCTCAGGAGTGAAAATGGTGAATACTTCGCCGCGGGCGGAAGTGGTCACGGAGTTGTACTTGCGGAAGGAAGCCTCATAGAGGCAGGCCTGCATCTTGACGAAGAGGGCAACTTCCTTGGTGACGGTGGTGGCGTCGGCGCTGGTGGAGGTGATATTGGCGATGGCATAGTCGAGGTCGTCGACGATGTTCTTCATGATTACATCACGGCTGTCGCGGTCTTTCCACTCGTAATCGGGTTCGTCGGAACGGATCACGCGGTCGTACCAGGGGAGGTCGCCGTAGTTGCGAAGCTTGTTATAGTACCAGTAGGCGCGGAAGAAGCGGCCCTGGGCCACGAAATTATCCTTCACTGCACCCTCGACGCCGCAAGCGGGAGAGTCCATCATCTGGAGGAAGTAGTTGATTTCGCGGAGGTCGTCGAAACCGCCCCAGTCAGCATCGGAGGATGCTGCGGTATAGTCCACGCAGAAACGCTCGGAGAAGGAGTAGGGAGAGCTGACGTAGTCGGAAGAGGATTCCTTGCTGTAGGCGGAGGTGACGCTGGGGAACGCTTTGTAGAGCGTGTTCACGGCCATCTGGATCGAGCCTTCGGAGGCGAAGGCCATAGCAGGGCTGTAGGCGTTGGGATTATACTCCGACAGGTCGCAGGCAGCTACAGAAACGAGAGCTATACCTATGGCAATGGTCTTAAGTATATTTTTCATAATCGTATCCTATTAATTATTTCACGATGCAGACGGCGAGACGGTTGTTCTCGGGAGTGAAGGAAGAATCCTTCTCCGTGCCGTGGAATTCAGTGCGGATGCGCTCGGGAGCGATGCCGGCTGCCTTGAGGGCTGCTGCAACTGCTTCTGCGCGCTCTTTGGTGAGGACGAGGTTGCGGAGCTCGGTGCCGGTGGCCTGGTCGGCATAGCCGAAGATATCCACGTTGGCATCGGGATTGTCGTTAAGGACCTTGACAAGGTTGTCGACCTTGGCCTTCTCGGTGTCGCGGATGACGCTCTGGTTGAGCTCGAAATAGACATCCTCGACATGGAGGGCTTCAGCGCGGCGCTGAGCCATGGTCTTGGTGGCTTCGCAGTCCCTCATGGCCTTGACTGCCTGGGCGGCTTCTGCCTGGGCGGCTTCTGCCTGTGCCTTAAACTTCGCAGCGTCGGCGTTTGCGGTCTCAAGCTTGGCATTTGCGGCCTCGAGGGCAGCGTTTGCAGCATCGAGAGCGGCCTGGGTGGCGAGGGAGCCTGCAAGTGCGGCAGCAGCCTTCTTGGCGCCGCCACCGAAGGTGACGTTCAGGCCGAGGCTGTAGGTGCGCATCTTAGGATAGCGGAATCCGCCGTAGTCGGAACGCCAGTTCAGACCGAACTCGTAGTCGTCGCCGAGGTAGCTGATGGTGGTGACGTCGAAGTCACGGCCGATCTTGTTGTAGAGAGGAGACCAGTTCCAGAGGTTTTCACCGGAGAAGAAGATCTTGGCGTTCTCGATGTTGAGCTTGGCAAGAACCTTCTTGGGGATGTTGTAGCCGAACTGGACGTTCTGGAGGTTGATGTAACCGATGTCGAAGAGATAGCGGTCGACGACGAACTCAGCACCGTAGTTGCCACCGGAATACTTGTGGTTGGAAAGTATCTGGTTGCCGAGGGACAGGCCGGGGAAGAATGCGTCGGGGTTGTCTTCAGTCCAGTAGTTGTTGGCAAAGAACTTGGTCATAGGACCGTATGCCTGGGTGTAGGGCTTGAAGATGAGGTGCTCACCTGCAGGTGACCACATCTGCTTGTAAACGCCCTGGAAGCCTACGCTGAGGAAGAAGTTGCGGTAGTCGAAGTCGAAACCGAAGGAGTAGGTGAGCAGGGGCCTCTTGTTGCCGAGGATGACCATATCACCGACTTTCATCTTGCCGGTCTCTTCGTCGATGAGGACGCTGTTGGAACCGAAGTCGATCTGGCCGTTGCCGTCGAGGTCCTTGAGCCAGATGTCGCCGGGACGAGCTGCCTCACCGGTGTTGTGCTGCCTCAGGTCGCTGATGGCTTTATACTTGATACCCTCGCCGAATGCGTTGTTGACGTCATCCCAGCTCTGGAAGAGACCGTTGGACTGGAAGCCCCAGATGTCGCCTATGACCTGGCCGGGATAGAAGCTGTAGATGTCGCCGCCTTCGTTGCCGTAGTACTCGTCAACGATGGAGTGGCTGTGGCCGGCTGCGGCGCGGAGGCCGAGGTGGAAGGGCTTGCCGGCGAGCATGAACTGGGTATTGTAGTGGAGGGAAGCTTCCCAACCGTAGGTGCTCATTGCTGCGCAGTTGGCCTTACCGGACTCGGTACCATAGGTATCGGAGTGGGACTGGGCCTTGGTCAGCATATTGACGTTGCGGTTGATGAAGTAGTCGAAGGAAGCGTCGAGCTTGTTGTTGAAGAAAGCGACATCGACACCGCCGTCGAACTTCTTGACAGTTGACCAGGTGTAGGAAGAGAATACCTCATCGGGATAGGAGAGGATGTTGTTGGAGGAGCTGCCGTTCCAGACGTAGCCGTTCTCCTGGGCGATTTCAAAGACCTCTTCGAAACCGTAGGCGCTGGCGGAGATGGTGTCACCGGCCCAGCCGTAGGATGCACGGAACTTCAGGGAGCTGATGAAGGCGGGATTGACGTGCCACCAAGGCTCCTGAGAAACGCGCCAGCCAGCGGAGGCTGAAGGATAGAAACCGTACTGGTGTCCATAGGCGAAGGAGGAAGAACCGTCGTAACGGGCGTTGAGCTCGAGGAGGTACCTTTCGTCCCAGGAGAGGTTGATGCGGGAGAAGATACCCATCATCCTCCAGTGCTTATGCTCGAAGGAGTCCTTGTACATGCGGCCGTCGAAGGCGTCGTCTACGTATTCACCCTTTGCGAATACGATGGGGTTGGTGGAGATGGCATCGTCCCAGGAGAGGCCCCTCTTGCGGAGCTCGGTCCAGGTGTAATCCCTCTTGTCGTAGTTCAAACCAGCCATGGCCTTGAGATAGAACTTGCCGAAGGTGTTCTCGTATTCACCCCAGGCGTTGACAGTCTGGTATACGTTGTCCTTGATCTGCTTCTTGACTTCCTGCTTCCTGACGTTGGCTTCACTGGCAACGGGGCCGATCACGTCGATGGTCTGGCTGTTGATAGGGGAGACGAAGACTGCCTCGACGTTGTTGTTCTTGTTGCGATAGCTGTACTCTGCGGTGAAGCGGAGGGTGTTGTTGAAGAATGCTGCCTCAGCGCGGGTCTGGGTGCCGAAGTTCTTGGTGACCTTTTCCTTGCGCATGCGGCCGGCGGTATCGCCGATGAGGCCGCCGAGGATGGTCGCACCGGCCTTGGTGAAGCTGCCGTCGGGGTTGTAGACCTCCCAGGTGGGGGAACCGAGGGTGTAGATGGTGGACTCGGGGGAGCTGAGCTCGGAGCCGCCGGCGTTGGATGCTACGCCGTAGTGGAGATCGTCATATGCGAAGTCCATGTTCTCGGTGATGCGGAGCCAGGGGAGAACCTGGATAGCGACCTTACTGCGGATGTTGAAGGTCTTGTAGGGGTCGGACTTGCCGATATAGATACCGTCGTAGTTGTAGAAGCGGCCGGATACCAGGTAGCTGGTCTTGCCGTGGGAACCGTTGACGGAGAGGTTGTGCACCTGGGACGTCGTGTAGTCCTTGTAGATCTGGTCGAACCAGTTGGTGTAGCCGTGATAGTGGTAGAGACCCTTCTTGGTTGTGGTGGTGACACCGGCGTTGTTGATGTACTCGTCGGCTACATCCTGGGTCTTGAGCTTTTCGGGCTCGATGTTGGCGGTGGTGTTCTCAGAACCGCGGTAGTTCCTCTTTGCCTCTGCGATGATGTTGCAGTACTGCTGACCGTCGGTCAGGAGATCAGGGATGGCCCTGGGGGTGAGGATGTTGAAGTTGGCGGAGTAGTTGACCGTGACCTTGTCTGCGACCTGGGGATTCTTGGTCGTGATGAGGATGACGCCATAGGCGCCACGGCCTCCGTAGATAGCGGTGGCGGCAGCGTCCTTGAGGACGGTGACGCTCTCGATATCGTTGGGGTTCACGAGGTTGGGATCGCCTTCAACGCCGTCGATGAGGGTCAGCGTATTGAAATCGTTGGGGAGGTTGATTTCAGCGATGTTGTGGTCGACGCCGCGGATGTTGTAGCCGTAGCTGGTGCGGTAGGGGGCACCGTCGGTGAGCTGGATGTTCACGGAAGGTACGTTACCGAGGAGCATCTGGTCAACGTTGGCGACAGGCCTGCTCTCGAACATTTCCTGGCCGACAGCGTCGACGGCACCGGTGAGGTTGGCCTTCTTGATGGCGCCGTAACCTACGACGACGACGTCGTCGAGGAATGTGGCCTCAGAATCGAGGGAGACGTTGATGCGGGTGCGGCCGCCGACGGCGACCTCCTTGCTCTTGTAACCGACGAAGGATACTACGATGGTCTGGGAAGGGGAGACCTTGAGCTCGTAGTTACCGTCGATGTCGGTGACAGTGCCTTTCGTAGTGCCCTTGATCAAGACGCCTGCACCCGGAAGGGGAGCACCCTGGTCGTCAAAGACGGTACCGGTGACGGTGGTCGTCTGTGCCGAGGGGCTTTGCCCGGCCTGGGAGTTGGCCTTGCTGTCCTTTGCTCCGGCGATCACGGGGGAGACAAGGAGCACGGCAGCCATCAGCAGGCTGGCAATGAACTTGTTTTGATGCATAATCATTACGTTTTTGGTTAATAGATATTGGTTTAGTAGATTTTAGTGCGCAATCGTTAAGCACAAATATAAAAAAAATATAGGTTTTTTATAGCTTTTAGCTGTTTTTTTGCACTCCACGCGTGTTTTTTGCCGGTTTTTTTGCAACTTTTTTTGCTCTGACAAAAAAATCTTATCTTTGGAAACGTTTCCAATCCTATTCAAATCATGCCATCCGACACTCTGGCCAGCATAGCCGAAAGGGCCCGCTGCTCCGTATCCACCGTCTCAAGGGTTCTGAGCGGAAAAGCCGAAAAATACCGCATAAGCGAGGCGACCGCCTCAAGGATACGCGAGGAGGCGCGCCTTAGCAACTACACTCCCAGCCTTCTGGCAAAGGGCTTGCGTGCAGGAAAGACCGACACGATAGGCCTTCTTATCCCGGGCGTCGACGACACCTTCTTCTCCGGAATCGCCAGCAGCATCATAGCCGAAGCGAGGAAAATGGGTTATACGACCTTCGTAGTCGATACCCAGGAGAGCGAGGATAATGAAAACGAGGGCTTTTCCACCCTGCTTGCCCGAAAGGTTGACGGCATCATAGCCGTGCCCTGCGGCAAGAGGACGGAGTCCTTTGCCCGCGTAGCGGGGTCTGACCTTCCCATGGTCGTCGTAGACCGTTATTTCGACAGCGAGCCCGCCTGCTCATTCGTTACCACCGACAATTACAAGGGAGCAATGATGGCAGTCGAGCATCTTGCCGCCTGCAACCACAAAAGGATCATCTGCATACAAGGCAATCCCGACGCGATGACTTGCCGGGAGAGGGTGCGCGGCTACAAGGATGCCATGAAAAAATGCGGTCTGGAGGGCAATATACGCGTCTTCGGAGACCGTTTTTCCATCGATTGCGGTTATGTGGAAACCAAGCTGGCCCTCTCCGGAGCTGAGCGCCCGACGGCGATACTCACCCTTAGCAACAAGATACTTCTCGGCGCCGTAAAGGCCCTCAAGGAGTCGGGCCTCGGCATACCCGAGGATATGTCGCTCGTTTCTTTCGACGACAACCAGCTCTTCAACTACATGACTCCCAGCATCACCTGCATCGCCCAGCCCGTCCAGGAGATAAGCCTCGTGGCGGTGAAGCTCCTGCTTAAAAAAATCGCCGGCGAGAAAAACGTTTCGAAGTCGTTCCTCCCGCCGGGATTAGTGATAAGAGATTCTGTCAGAAAGCTTTAGTAGCTCCAGGTGAAGTCGTAGGGCATCCTTGCGAGAGCCTTGCCTGAGTTGCCTTCCCTGACCTGGGAGGCCCACTGGGTGAGAGCTGATGCTACACCCTTCAAAGGAGTGCCTGCGAAAGCATCCTCGGCGCTGCCCTGCGAGCCGAACATTTCGAGCAGCTGCTCCATGGCGCTGGGGGTCTTGGGATACTGGACAATCGCGTAGTCATCGATGCACTTTTCACCTTCCGAGGCGGCTGCGGCAGCGGCTGCAAGGGCGTCCTCGAGGGTGCCGATCTCGTCTACGAGGGAGATTTCGAGAGCATCCCTGCCGGTCCAGACGCGTCCCTGGGCGATACCGTCCACATAGGCGGGCTCAAGCGAGCGGCCTTCGGCCACTATGCCGACGAACTTGTCGTAGATACGTTCCACGGAGGCCTGCATGTAGTCGAGCTCATCCTTGTCGAAGGGGCGCATGAGGGACAATATGTCGGAGTGCTTGTTGGAATTGACGGGAGTGAATGTAACGTGGGCTACGTTCTTGACGGTCTTGCTGAAGTCGGGGATCATGCTGAAGACACCGATCGAGCCGGTAAGGCAGGTGGGGTCGGAGATGATCTTGTCGCACTGGGCGGAAATCCAGTAGCCGCCGGATGCGGCGTAGTCGCCGTAGGAGGCGATGACGGGCTTGTCAGCCTTCATGAGGTCTATTTCGTGCTTGATTTTTTCCGCAGCCTGGACGCTGCCGCCGGGGGAGTTGACCCTGAGGACGACTGCCTTGACTGTGGAGTCGGCCCTGACCTTGGCTATGACTTCGGCGAAGCGGTCGCCGGCGACGCCCTGGGTGCCCTTGCCGTCCACGATTTCGCCGTCGGCATAGATGATGGCCACCTTTTCCTTGGCTTTGGATGAGTAGCTCACCTTGGCCTCGATGTAGTCTTCAAGGCTCACCATCTTGACATCCTTGAACTTCTCGGCACCGTACAGGGTGGCAATCTTTTCCTGCAGGACTTCGCGGGTGACGAGTTCGTCCACCAGACCGGCTTCGAGGAAGTCTTCGGGGAAGTTGAGTTTCAGGTTGTCAATCAGGGCGTTGAGCTGGTCGGGGGTCATTTCGCGCCCCGCGGCCATAGCTCCGGCGAATTCATTCCATATGGAGGAGATCATGACCTGATTCTGCTCCATGTTTTCGGGGCTGGCGGAGCTGCGCACGTACATTTCGCCGGCTGATTTATACTTGCCGTGACGTATGAGCTGGACGTTGACGCCGAGCTTGTCAAGGAGGTCCTTGAGGAAGAACAGCTGGCCGGAAATGCCATAGAACATATGGGTGACGCCGTCGCTTGCGCCGAGATATATCTTATCGGAGGCGGAGGCGAGGTAGTAGCCGCCTGTAGTCATGCTCTCGATGTAGGAGACGACTGGTTTGCCGCTCTGCCGGCAGGCGTCGAGAGCATTGCGCAGCTCATAGAGCTGGCCCATGCCCGCCGCTGCTCCGTCCGGGCGCAGATATATGCATTTGATTGCGTCGTCCTGCGCTGCGGCTTCGAGCGCCTTGACGGCGTCGAGTATGCCGACGGGGGTGACGGAAGAGCCGCCCTGCAGGCTGCTGAAGTCGGGGAGGGACTCGCCGGCCTGCTCGGCTATGGCGATTTTGCTCATGTCAATCTTCAGCACCGCGGATTTGGGAACTGAAGGAGAGGAGCTCGCAGAGCCTGCAATTATCATTGATCCGAGGGCACCCATGCTCAGGATGAAGCATATGATGCCGATGATGAAAAAGCCGCATATGACGGCCAGGGTCATTTTGACGAAATCTTTCATTTCTTGAAGCTTTGATTATATCAATGCAAATGTAGCAATAATCGGCAAAAAAGCCTACATTTGCGCTGCAAAGAAAGATACTATGGCACAGAAACCTTCAATTCCCAAGGGGACGCGCGATTTCGGCTCGGCTGAGATGGCGCGCAGGAACTATATTTTCGATACGATAAAGAAAGTTTTCCGCGAGTTCGGCTTCGCCCAGATAGAGACTCCGGCGATGGAGAATCTTTCGACCCTTCTGGGCAAATACGGCGACGAGGGCGACAAACTCCTCTTCAGGATACTGAATTCCGGCGACGCTTTTTCGGGCATAGATTATCAGAAATATAAGCTTCCTGAGGGGGATGATATGTACAACAGCAAGGCGCTCTCTGTCGCAGTTTGCGAAAAGGGTTTGAGGTATGACCTCACCGTCCCTTTCGCGCGCTTTGTCGTGCAGCACCAGAACGACCTTGCTTTCCCTTTCAAGCGTTTCCAGATCCAGCCTGTCTGGAGGGCTGACCGCCCGCAGAAGGGGCGCTACCGCGAGTTTTACCAGTGCGACGCCGACGTTATCGGCAGCAAGAGCCAGCTCTGTGAGCTCGAGCTCGTGCAAATTGTCGACAAGGTGTTTGCCGCACTGGGTCTGAGGGTCGCAATGAAGATTAATAACCGCAAGGTACTCAGCGGTTTGGCTCAGATTTGCGGTTTCCCCGAGAAGGTGGTTGACATTACCGTTGCCATTGATAAGATTGACAAGATTGGTCTCGATGCGGTCAAGACTGAGATGCTGGAAGGGGGTCTTAGCGAAGCGGCTGTTGCTGTAATCGAGCCCGTACTGCTGCTGAGCGGCTCTCCCCGCGAGAAGATTGCCTCCATGCGCGCCCTGATGGGCGGTTCTTCGCCTTCGGGTGTCGTGTCCGAGGAGGGCCTTAAGGGCCTCGATGAGCTTGAGGAGCTGTTCGGCATGATTGAAATGGCGGGTGTGGGCTGTCAGGTGGATATTGACCTTTCGCTCGCCCGCGGCCTCAATTATTACACGGGTGCCATTTTCGAAGTGAAAGCGCTTGACTATCAGATGGGAAGTATTTGCGGAGGCGGTCGCTACGACAATCTTACCGGCATTTTCGGGCTCCCCGGCATGTCGGGCGTCGGCATTTCCTTCGGCGCCGATCGCATTTACGACGTGCTCCTGGGTCTGGATAAGTTCCCCGCAGGGCTAGAGGCTCCCGCTGCCGTGCTGCTGGCCAATATGGGCGAGGAGACGCTGCCATACTGCATTTCCCTTGCTTGCGATCTGCGCTCGAGAGGCGTCGCAGTGGAGCTTTATCCTGATGCTGCCAAGCTCAAGAAGCAGTTCGACTACGCCGACCGCAAGGGTATTGCCTTTATTTCCATAAACGGTACGGACGAGGCCTCATCCGCGCGTGTGCAGATTAAAAACCTCGCAAGCGGAGAGCAGCGCTCCTTTGAGCGCAGCGACCTCGATTCGATGGTGGAATTCCTCTCGTAGATTTTTTTAGGAGCCTGGGCTTCAGGCGTTCCTGAAGGCGCGGATGGAGTTGCGGAAGCCCTCCATCATGGCGCCGGTGTCGCTCCTCACAGCCATGTAATCCACTCCGCGGCGCTTCCACGCTGCGAATTCGGTCTCGAGCGAGACGCCGAGCAGCACGCCTGCCTCGTGCGCCTTGCGGGCGACGGTGTCGAAAGCTTCCTTGACCTCGGGATCGTCCCACTGCCCGGCTTTGCCCATGGACGCTGAAAGGTCGTATGGTCCTACGAGTACGCTGTCGAGGCCAGGGAGAGCGAGGATGCGGTCGAGGTCGCGCACTGCGTCGATGTGCTCTATCTGCAGGATGGCGAGAGGCTCGTGCTCGGACAGGCGCCAGTACTCGTCGGTCACGGGTTCGTAGTTCACGCCGCGGCGGAAGCCCACGCCCCTGTTGCCGACGGTGGGGTAGCGCATGGCGGCGATGGCCTCGGCGGCCTGCTCTGCGTTCATGACCATGGGCACGATGATGCCTGCGGGGCAGAAATCTATGATCTTCTTTATCTCAGTGTGGTCGCAGCAGGGTACCCTGTAGAGCGAGGCGCAGTCCGTGCCTTTCACAGCCATAAGATGCTGAAGGGCGGTGTTGCGGTCTATTTCTCCGTGCTCACCGTCAATGAAGACGAAGTCGTAGCCGGCGGCGGCTACTATCTCAGTAACAAGGGGATCTGCGAGGGAAACGCAGCCACCCAGAGGGCACTCTCCTGCCTTGATCTTGGCGAGGAATTTCTCGAGATTGTTAATTTTCATGTTGCAAATATAAAAAAAATAGCTACCTTTGCAATCCACATCGCGGGGTAGAGCAGTCGGTAGCTCGTCGGGCTCATAACCCGGAGGTCGCAGGTTCGAGTCCTGCCCCCGCTACGAATCAAAAACGCCAGCCTAATCGGCCGGCGTTTTTTGATTCTCCGCCTTGAGGGGGCGCTGCCCCCTTATCCGCTCACTGCGTTTCACTCCGTTCGCTACCCCCGCGGCTCCCGACCTACCGACATCGCGCTGCGCGCTCCGTCCCGGTCTCCGCCGGGCGGTCTGAGGACCGCCTTCGCTTCGCTCCAATTCATCCCACATCCCCTCTTCGGTCGGCCTTCGGCCTCCGGATGACCACAATCGGAGACTCTCAGGTGAGAACCCAATCTGTTTGCACCCCATGGCAGAGAAATACGGCAACAGGGGTGCAAAATGGGGCTTTTCTGCACCCCGCCGGGTATTGCGCAAGCAACTCCTGCGCGTGGGGGTCGAGTCCCTTCATCATGAGTTCCTTTACTACTGCTCCTTCGGATGGAGTGTCTTGTAGGCCTTAAGGCTGAACACAAGGGAACCGAAATCGGACTTGCTGATGTAGGTCGCGCGGACAAAGTCTTCGCGTTGCACGCTGAAGGACAATATCTTGGTGCCCAGAAGCCTTCTGGAAGTGATGGTGACCGGTTCGAAGTCCTCTCCGGGATACATGGCCGCGAGGCAGCCCTGCACTTCCATCGTGGACAGGCGCGGCTCCTTGTAGAAAGCCTGCAGTTCCTTCATCATCGAGAGCGCCTCCTCCAGCGAGTTACCCAGCGGAATAAACAGCTCGAACACCGGGTCGAACTTGAGCTGGACCAGGTCGGAACCGATGCCAAGATGACCGACAGACAGCCAGTAAGTACCGGCGTCGTTCATCTTGAACACCTCCAGCTGGGCTGTTTCATATCCTCCTATTTCTGTTTCCACAGTGGCGAGTTCAAGCCGCTGAGACGCCTTTTGCAAAACCTGGGCGGAAAGTGTGGAAGCGGTCATGACCGCCACCGCGAGAATCAGTAAAAAACGTTTCATTATGATTTAGATAAGACAAAGGTGAATTCAATTTAGAAGTGCAACACACTTCAAAAGTCAAAATTAAACATTTGTTTACAATATTCCAAAGGCGTCCTGTAACCGAGTGATTTACGAGGCCTGTGGTTCAGTTTCCATTCTATCTCGGCGAGCATCTCATCCGTCAGTTCGCCGAAGTCCGTGCCTTTCGGGATGTACTGGCGTATCAGCCCGTTCGTGTTTTCGTTTGCACCCCGCTCCCAAGAGTGGTATGGGCGTGCGAAGTAGAACTCGGCATCGAGTCCCTTCGCGATCTCCTTATGGCGGGCGAATTCCTTTCTGTTGTCAGCCGTTATCGTGTGTCTTTTGTCTTTATAGGGTAGCAGCGCTTCGATTGCCGTACAGGCCAGTTGCCATCGGTACCGGTGGTATCCCCTCATATCGCAGTTCCTGCGGATCTCACGGCTCACAGTTCCTGCACTGACCCCGATCACTTCACCTATCTCCTTTAAGCTCATCGGTGTTTGCAGCAACACCTCTATCGTATATCGCTGCTCCTTTGTCAAATGATTGTATCCTATCCTCTGTCGCATTTCTGGTTATGACAGTAAAATATTACTGTCATGCTTCAAAGCGTTGCACTTCAGAGTAGAATCCAGCCATTCTAACCATCTTTGATATAGCAAATTATGGCGATAGCGACAGCCCTCAATCAATGGAGAATCATTCGGCCTCATCTATGAACTGTTGTATAAGAAGCAGTCCTTCGATGAACGAGAGGTTCGAGATTCGGAGTGTTTGGTCTACTACAGAGGATTTCAGAAAGGAAGTCCTTTTTTTTTGTTATCTTTGCAAGAAGTGGTTCTGTGATAATGCTACACAAGGATTTGGATAGCGGCCGTTGGGCCGAGTTGACTTTCCCGCAGCAGATGGCAAACATCGGCAGCGAGACTTCCAGTATTTATCGAGCGCTTGAGGCAGGGAAAGAGTCCAGGGCCGAGAGCGCTTTCATTCGTTTTCAGGAACTTGTCGACCTGACCATCAAATATGGCCGTACTGATGCCTCACCGATGCTCCGCTCCGCCATGCTGGAAGAACTTTGCCGATTCAGGGAACTATACTGTAAGGCCTTCCTCGAGCGGAACCTCACGGAATTAGCGGCATTCAATAGATACCTTGACCATTATGCACAGGTA
>CAMYVB010000012.1 GCA_947302175.1 uncultured Bacteroidales bacterium
TACCGCCTTTGAAGATGAAGGGGCAGCCGGACCGGACGAGGGATTCCAGTAGGGAGAGGGCGCGGATGGCCTTCTCTACAAGGGGTGTGTCGGATACTCCGGGGATATGCTGCTTTGCCCGCTCAATCCATTCCAGGCTTCTGCTTCTGGGGTCAATCATGGTTGATGTTGGTTGTACGGTCTATCAGTTGCTGTATTTTGTCCAGGCACCCGCGGCGCTGGGCGTAGCGGAGCAGGCGCGGGCGGGAGATGTCGTAAGTGGTGAGGGCTTCCCGGTAAACCCGGCTGAGTTCGCTGCCTTGGAGGAAGTCGAATTCCGGGTTGAGGACGATGTCTACCAGCATTTTCTCCATCTGCGGGACGGGGACGCCTTCGAAGCTGTCCAGCGGGGATTCGGTGGTGAGAGTATGCAGGACGATGCAGCCTGAGGTGCTGCCGAACTTGAAGAACTCTTCCCGGGTAGGATTGGGAAGGACCGGCAGGCTTGGATATTTCTCCCGGAGGGCGTCCGGGAAGGACTCTTGCAGAAAACGTTCTACGTCCACGATGACCATATTGATATTGGGCACGTGGAGCATGAAGGGAATGACGCTGGAGGCGTCCCAGATGCAGAAATCGGCCAGCGGGTAGCGTTGCCGGAGGTATGCGCCCATCTCCTGGGTCTGCGGCTTCAAGGTGAGGAAGTACCGGGGCTTGGACTCTGTGCCGAGCTGATATGCGCCCCATCCGGCCTTGGCGAGCCGACCGGATGCGACCAGGCGTTCCAGTTGCTTCTGCAGACTGGTATCAGCCGCTCCGGAGGCATTGGACAGCCAGGCGGCAAGGTCCTTCTTCTTGAAAGGCCCCTGTTGCAGGGTAGCGTATTGTATGATGCGTTCCGTTGTGGTCATCGTTCACATAATCACGGGACAAAAATAAGACATTTTTGGCAGCAAACAAATATTTCTGCCGAAAAAGTCTCACTTTTTTACGATGGCCCGTCCCACTTTCCGTCCCAGTTTAAAGTTCGGTTGATGCACTGAGAACAAAGACCACCAATCATCCAATAGAGTATAGAAGACTATACTCAAAAACGACCATACAACGCCCTCCGCAGGCTATTTTTGTATAGCCCGATATACGGTAGTTTTCTTCAAAAAGTGGGATGGAAAGTGGGACGGAAAAAGAAAACCCGCTGACACTCAGCGGGTTACTGTGGTGCTGGGAAAAACATTTTTCGAAGAAAAAGGGGAGGAATGCTCAAAAAAATAGGAATGACCAAGAGTGAGTTCGGTAGGAGGATGGGCGTTAGAAAGCAAAATGTCAATGCTCTATTTAGGACAAAGAATCTTGAAACTATCTATAAAGTGTCTACTATTTTAGAAGTGCCGTTTATAATGCTAATTCTTTTACGGGAAGGGGCCTTCCGCGCCAGAAGTCGGGAATGCTCAGGCCCAGGATATCGGCCATGGTGGCGGCAGCATCGTACTGCATTACGAGTCCGGGGATTTCATACCCCTTACGGATGCCGGGGCCGCTGATAATCAGGGGGGCTTCCATCTCTTCGAGGCTCAGATTTCCGTGTCCTCTGCCCACTCCGCCGTGGTCTGAAACGATTACAATGACCGTTTCCTCGTACATACCGGCCTGCTTGAGCGCATCAATGATTTCGCCGATGTAAGTATCCAGTTCTTCAACCTTGGCCGAATACTCCGGCGAGCCAAAGCCTGAAGTATGACCGTCGTGGTCCGGGGAATCGTAGTCGATATAGAGAAGGTCCGGTTTTTCGGTCGTGAGGCATTCGATGACGTCCTGAGTCGTAATGGCGTTGTCCACCTTGCCCTTGTAGGTGCTGCGGAGGGCGTCGAATGCGACGGTGTCGAGGCAATACTTTATGCCTCCCCATTCGTACAGGCCGATAATCTTGGACTTGGGGCGCTGGTCCCGGCAAAGGGTGAATACCGTGGGTGGGAAACCGCTTTCCGTAACGTACGGGCATGGATACTCCGGGCCTTGCGAGTTCCAGTGGATATAACCGTGGAGCTCGGTGGGAAGGCCGTTGAACATGGATGCCCAGTTAATGGCGCTGGAAGAAGGGTTGACTGAGCGCTTATGCATAGTGTAACTACCCTCGGCCATCAGGGAGCGCATGACGGGGATGTCCAGGCTGTCCAAATAGGCCGAGCCAAGGCCGTCCAGGCCAATAATCACCATACGGGGCGCTTTAGTTGTGCAGGAGAAAAGGCAGAATGCTGCCGCAAGGAGGATAAGGATTCTTTTCATAGGACAAATATATGCAAAATAGAGGGAAGAAATGGAATACTTTTTCAGTATATTTGCGTTTCGTTAGAAAACAAGAAAAAAAGATGAGCAGAAAGTTGAGCATTGGCACAAAGTGCGTGCACGAGGGCTACAAGCCCGGTAACGGCGAGCCCAGGCAGATGCCTATAGTGCAGAGTACCACATTCAAATATGACGATTCAGACGCCATGGGGCGTCTTTTCGACCTTGAGGACGCAGGATATTTCTATACACGCCTCCAGAACCCCACGAACGATATGGTTGCCGCAAGGCTGTGCGCCCTTGAAGGGGGAGTGGCCGGCATGCTCACTTCGTCCGGCCAGGCTGCTAACTTCTTCGCCTGCTTCAATATTTGCACCGCCGGCGACCATATGATCAGCACCGCCGGCATATACGGCGGCACTTTCAACCTCTTCAACGCCACCTTCCGCAAAATGGGCATCGACGTCACTTTCGTCGACCAGAATTGCAGCGAAGAGGAGCTTAACGCCCTCTTCAAACCCAATACCAAGCTCGTTTTCGGAGAGACCCTGTCCAATCCTGCGGTAAGGGTGCTCGACATCGAGAAATTCGCCCGCGTGGCTCATGCCCACGGAGTGCCGCTCATAGTGGATAATACCTTCCCCACGCCCGTAAAATGCCGTCCCTTCGAGTTCGGCGCCGACATAGTGACCCATTCCACCACCAAATATATCGACGGCCATGGGACCTCGGTCGGCGGCGCCATTATCGACAGCGGCAACTTCGACTGGCAGGCCCACGCAGATAAGTTCCCCGGCCTTTGCGAACCCGACCCCACCTACCACGGCCTCGTGTACACCGAAAAGTTCGGCAAAGCTGCCTACATCACCAAGGCAACTAGCCAGCTGATGCGCGACTATGGCGCCATCCAGAGCCCCCAGAACGCGTTCTACCTCAATCTCGGCCTTCAGACCCTGCATTTAAGGATGGATCGCGTCAGCGCTTCCGGCCTCAAGGTTGCGCAGTTCCTTAAGAGCCACCCCATGGTGGATTGGATACTCTATCCCGGTCTTGAAGACGATTCCGACTACGCCCTGGCGCAGAAGTACCTTCCCGACGGCTGCTGCGGCGTAATGGCCTTCGGGCTCAAGGGCGGAAGGGAGAATTTCATCCGCTTCATGGATTCCCTAAAGCTCGTTACTATCGAGACCCACGTTGCTGACTGCTACAGCTGCATACTCCATCCCGCATCGCACACCCACCGCCAGCTTACCGACGAGCAGCTGCGCGATGCCGGCATAGACCCTTCGTTAATGCGTCTTAGCATAGGCCTGGAGGATTCTCAGGACCTTATTGCGGACATTTCCGAAGCCCTTGACTGCGCTTTCTCATGCTAGCCCATAAGCTCAAAATTGATACCCCTTTTATCTTTGAGGACGGCTCGGTGCTGCCTTCGCTGGAGGTGGCGTACCACACTTCGCCCCATGAGCGCCGCTCCGGCGAAAAGGTTATTTGGATCTGCCATGCCCTGACTGCAAACTCGGACGCTGAGGACTGGTGGCCCCAGCTTGTGGGCCCCGGGAAATTGTTCGACACAGATCGCTACTTTATTGTTTGCGTCAACATGCTCGGCTCGCCCTACGGTTCTTCTTCGCCTGCGAGTATCAATCCTGCGACGGGGAAACCCTACCTGCTGGATTTCCCCGGAGTGACGGTGCGCGATATGGTTCGTGGCATAATTGAAGTGCGCAAGGCTCTTGGAATAGAGAAGGTGGATTTCCTGGTGGGCTCGTCGATAGGCGGTTTCCAGGCGCTCGAATGGGCGGTCATGGAGCCTGAGGTGATTTTGAGGGCGGCTTTTATGGCCACGACCGCACGCGTTTCGGCCTATCTTACCGCCTATCAGGAGCTTCAGAGAATGGCTCTGGATGCAGACCCTACGTTCAGGCAAGCCGCTTCCCTGGAGGGCGGAAAGGAAGGGATGAAGTGCGCCCGCAGCATTGCCGTGCTTTCATACCGCGCCAATGCCGGTTATGTTGCCACTCAGAGCGAGCAGGATCCCGATACGCTTTTCGCTTCGAGGGCTTGCTCATACCAGCGCTATCAGGGTGAGAAATTTGCCCGTCGTTTCGACGCCTATTGCTACTATACGCTATCACGCAGCGTCGATAGCCAGAACCTCGGGCGCGGTCGCGGTGGGGTCGAGGCTGCTCTCAGGCTCATAAAGGCTAAGTCGATAGTGGTGTCGGTGGACAGCGATTGCATTTTCCCTCCCTGCCAGGTGGAGGAGTGGGCGCCCATGATTAAGGGAGCTACGTACCACAAGATTACTTCGCTTTTCGGGCATGACGGTTTTTTGCTCGAGTCTTCCCAGCTCACGGATTTGCTTAAACCCATCATAGATGAACTCTAGGATAGTCACAGCCGCGCTTTTGCTTGCGCTTTTGCTGCCTTGCGCCGGTCTTTTGGGGCAGGAGACCAATTTCGTGGAGGCGAAGGTGCCTGCGTTTTCGCTGCCCGATCCTTTGGTCACTTTTTCGGGCAAGCGCCTTCGTAGCGTCCGCGCCTGGGAGAAGGACAGGAGGGGGGAGATACTCGAAGTTTTCTCTCAGGAAATGTACGGACATGTGCCGCAGCGCCCTGAGGGAGAGCATTTTGAGACTCTCAGCGAGGAAGTCGTTTATGACGGGCTCGGCCTCAGGAAGCTTGTGCGCATATATCTCGATGAAAGAGGCGAGCATTGGTTTGATGCCCTTGTGCATATCCCCCGTGGAATGGGCGCAGTGCCGTTTTTTGCAGGGCTGAATTTCAAAGGGAATGACGCCACGCTCGATGAACGAGCTTCGTCGCGCTGGCCCTATCAGATGATACTTGGTGCCGGCATTGGCGTCGTTACCGCCTGGAGAGACTCCGTCGAGCCTGACGGAAGCGCTTCCGTCGTGCCGCATTCTGATGATTTTTGCAAAGACGGTGGCGTAAGGGCCTGGTTCAATAAGGGCGGTGATTGGGGAGCCATTTCCGCCTGGGCCTGGGGCCTTAGCCGCATAATGGATTATCTTGAGACTGAGCCGCTTGCCGACGAAAGCAAGGTTGCCGTGATAGGCCATTCCAGGCTTGGAAAAGCTGCCCTTTGGGCCGGAGCTAATGACAAGCGTTTCGCCCTTGTAGTTTCCAATAATTCGGGCTGCTGCGGTGCTGCGATTTCAAGAAGGGTCTTTGGCGAGAATTTCGAGAGAATCTCTTCGGTTTTTCCGCACTGGTTCTCTCCGGAGTTCATGAAGTACAAGAATCGCGAGGCTGATTTTCCGCTCGACCAGAACTGCCTTGCCGCACTTATTGCTCCACGGCCGCTGTATATCGCCTCGTCGAGCCGCGACGGCTGGGCCGACCCCAAGGGCGAATGGATGTGCGCATCTTCTCTCACCCCGGTTTATTCCCTTTACAGGCTTCCGGCTTTGAAAGCGGAGGATAATAGTTTTTCTTCTTATCCTTTCACCCCGGAGTCCGACTATCCCAACCCCGAGGTGCTTCAATTACCCGTTCAGGGTACTCCCGTCTCTGAAGCGCAGATGCCTCCGCTCGATACACCCGTCGCCGGCGGCAGCGTAGCCTACCATGTTAAAAACGGCAAGCACGGCATCACCGCCTTCGACTGGGCGCAGTACCTGCGCTTCGCCTCCCGCCATTTTTCACGCTAAATAATAACCATCATGAAAAAGCTGACAAGCATACTCATTCTCAGTCTAGCCTTCGTTTTTACTCTCGGCGCTCAGAACAAGCTCCCGGACAAGGACTGGGCCAATTTCGGACGTTACAAAAACGCTAACGAACAAGTCTCAACGCGTCCCGTAGCCGTTTTGATGGGCGATTCTATCACCGACGGCTGGGCCCGTATGGACAGCACCTTCTTCGAGACCTACAATCTCGTCGGACGCGGCATTAGCGGCCAGGTGACTTCCCATATGCTGGTGCGTTTCCGCAGGGACGTCGTGGACCTTCATCCCAAGTATGTCGTGATTCTTGCAGGTATCAACGATATAGCCCGCAACAACGGCAAGATCGAGCTGGAGAATACCATGGGCAATATCATTTCCATGTGCGAAATCGCCAAGGCCAACAAGATTAAGCCCGTTCTCTGCACGATGGTCCCCGCCGACCATATTCAGTGGCGCCCGGCTTTGACTGACGCTAAGGATCAGGTCGCTGCCCTGAACGCCCTGATTAAGGACTATGCGGCGAAGAACCACCTCAAGGTGGTGGATTACACCGCCCTTATGGCCGACGAGACAGGCGGCACCCGCAAGGATCTCTCCAACGATTCTGTCCATCCCACCCTTGATGGCTACAAGCTCATGGAAGCCGAGCTCCTCCGAGTCCTCGGCATCAAAGCCAAATAGCTGAAACAGTCATTGTTCATATTTGTATTCCGTCATGAATATTATAACTAGATATTTACGGAGCATTGTCTATCTTGAGGGTGACATTGACCGGGCGAAGGCGGCAGCTACAATTAAAAAGAATATCGCTTTCCGCGGGCCGAATGTTATAATATTGGCTTGCGCAATAATCATCGCCTCAGTCGGCTTGAATGTCAACTCGATTCCGGTCATCATCGGCGCAATGCTCATATCGCCCGTGATGGGCCCTACCATAGGGTTCGGTCTGGGTCTTGGTACCAACGACACAGAACTTCTGAAGAATTCGGCCAAGAATTTCTTCGTCATGGTGACCATAAGCATCATCGTGGCTTGTTTGTTTTTCCTGATATCTCCGCTCAGGCTGAGCAACCCTACGGAATTGCTGGCCCGTACCCGTCCAACTATCTACGACGTTCTTATTGCTTTGTTCGGCGGTACTGCCGGAATGTTGGAACATGCTCGCAAAGAAAGGGGAAACGTGCTTTCGGGCGTAGCAATTGCCACTGCACTGATGCCGCCTCTTTGCACTGTGGGCTACGGCATCGCGACCCTGAAAGTCAATTATATTTTCGGTGCTTTTTATCTCTTTCTGATAAACAGCTTTTTCATCGCCATTGCTTCTTTCGCCGTAGCCAAGTTCCTTGGATTCGAGAGGGCTGCTACCGATGAATACCATCACCGCCGCAATTCCCGCATAGTGGCCATACTATTGTTTGTCATGACTGTTCCAAGCATCATTTCGGCGGTCGGAACCATTCGCGACAATAACTTTGCCATAAATGCCGAGCGTTTCGTCGAGAACAACAAGACCATAGGGTCGAGCTATATCTTCGATCACCGGGTTAACCTGAACGGGCGTACCCAGACTCTTGATATTTATCTGGCCGGAGAAGCGCTTGATGACACTGCCAAGCAGATTCTTCTCAAGAACGCCTACAGCTATGACTTGCACAGTGATCAGATCATCTTCCACGATGAGGCTGCCGTACACAATGTCGACAAAAACGAGGTGATTCGCGATCTGAGCGATCACTATTTGCAGAAAATCCAGGAGCTAAACCGGAAGATTATCGATCTGGAGGTGGAACTGGCGAAGTACAAGGAAGCGGCGAAAGCTGCTGCCGAAGCCGCCGCCGAGCAAGCTGACAGCCAGACCGACTTAGAATAAAGCAAGGTGCCTGAAGGCTCCGGAGTATAAGTCTGCTGTAACACAGTTACAGCCTGACAAAACTCCTCCGCCTCCAGGCACCTTGCTTTACTTCGTGCTAGAGCTATACTTGATGCAATAATTTCTGTTTCTTTTGATAGAATATATGAATTTTAAAGAAACAAATGTTTGGAGTTAGTATAATTGCAAATGACGAGTCCGGTAACAATACGTGGCTCAAATATTGGATATTTATATAATTTATCTATATTTGCAAAGAATACTGAAGGCATGAGAGTTATTGCGAAGAAAACTATCGTGGAGTATTACACGATGCATGCGGATGCTAAGACGGCTCTGGAGGAGTGGTTTGAGAAGGCGGAACTGGCTGATTGGCAGAATTTCAGTGACATAAAAGATAACTTTCGCTCTGCAGATTGGGTCGGCAACAATAGGGTTGTATTCAATATAAAGGGAAATGATTACAGACTTGTAGTTCTGGTGCTTTTCAAGATTAAGATGGCGTATGTCCGTTTTATAGGGACACACACCGAATATGATAAGATACAGGATATTTCAAATATTTGAAGGCGATGACAAGAATTGAAAACGATAAGCAATATGAGGCCGCTATGACGAGAATTGAACAACTTCTCAAGGTAGTCAATGATGACACACCGGAGGATGATATCAATTCCGTTGAACTTGTCCTTCTCTCCGGATTAGTTGCTGATTATGAAGATTTGAAGTATCCGATCGACAAGCCGACCCTTCCGGAAGTCTTGAAACTCAGAATGTTTGAGATGGGTTTGACGCAGAGTGAACTGGCTGCCATGTTGGATATGAACCAGTCCAAAATCAGTGAAATCCTTGCAGGCAAATCCGAACCCACCCTCCGGCAGGCCCGCCGCATGGCCCAGTCCCTCAGCATAAGCCCCGCCATACTCATCGGTTTATAAGTCAAGTCAGAAGGCCGCATCCGAAGAAGGCGAAAGGGGCGATCAACAATAGAAAAGAGTTCATGTCTGTCTATGACAAACGAAATCCATGCAGAAGAAACTGCATGGATTTCATTTTCTACCAGTCTAAACAATTGCTTTACTCTGCGTCGTTTAGACGGCGGAGAATTGGTCTTTGCCGACTGAGCAGACGGGGCAGGTCCAGTCTTCAGGAAGCTCTTCAAAGGGAGTTCCGGGGGCGATGCCGTTGTCGGGATCGCCGACTGCAGGGTCGTATTCGTACCCGCAGACTTCGCAAATGTACTTCATAATGTGCTACTTGGCTTTAATTTGTGAACAGTTCTTGGCTTTGAAAATGATGCCCTTTGACTGGGGAGCCTTGGCGGAAAGAGCCTTGAATGTGGCTCCCTGCACATCGTCAAGGACGACTGCGGGGCGGTAGTCAGGAGCTTCGGCGGTCATCTTTACGTTCTTGAAAGTGATGCCTTCAGCGTGGCGGATAAAGAAGCCCCATGCGGGAAGTTCCTTCCACTGGGAGAACTCGGGATAGGCCTTGGGAATCTCAGGGACCTTGTCGAGTTCGTTAGTGCCGACTTTCGCGAAGGTGGGATCGCCGCCGCCGGGGAACTTGATTTCAACGTTCTCAATGGTGACGTTCGTAATCTTCTGGTCCTTAAGGCCGACGATGGAGCAGGGGAGGACGTTGCGGGGCTGGTCTTCGAGAGTGGGACCCTCGTATTCAACGCCGTAATCGGGCTTGTCTGCGGGGACCTCGGCATAGACGTTCTTGATGACGATATTGTTCATCGAAGAAGGTTTGTCGCCCCTTCTCTGGCCTACGACGAGGAAGATGGGATTGGCCGTATTGATGCTCCTCAGGCCGTCCACGACTATGTTCTCGGCAAAGCCGCCGTCAACAGACTCGATGGCGATGGCAGATCGGAAGGTGTCGTACACCACGTTGTCGAGAATCTGGATGTTGCGGAATCCGCCGACGCCGAAGGTGCCGAACTTGATGCCTGAAGCGCTCGAAGTGATGGTGTTGTTCCTTACGATGACGTTGTCGTTGCAGACGTTCTTGTTGTGGGACTTGAGGCATATGCCGTCGTCCGTAGCGTCAACGAAGCAGTTCTGTATCACTGCGTTGGTGCAGTCTACGATGTCGAAGCCGTCGTTGTTCCAATATGCGCGGCTGTTGAGAGTGACGCCGTCGATAAGCAGGGAGTCAACCCTGTCGGTGGTGCAGGTCCAGCAGGCGGAATTGCGCATGTTGATGCCCTTGAGGGTGACGTTCTTTGACTTGAGGAGATAGAAGAGGTGGGGCCTGTCTGAGACCCTTCCGAGCGGGAAGTGGTCCTTGATGACGCCTACAGCTACCTGGGCGAGGAAGTTGTTGGCCAGTTCGCGTCCCTGGCCGTCCACGACACCAAGTCCCACGACGCCGATGTTCCGGGCTCCGTTGGAAATGATGAGGCCGAGCTGTCCGCCGTTCTTGCGGTAGTCGTAAGGATTGGTAGAACCGACGAGGACGGCGCCTTCGCCGAGCTCGATAGTCACATTGTCCTTAAGCTCGATCGTGCCGGTGAGGTAGCGGCCCACCTTGAAGATGAGTTTGCCGCCGCCCTCGGCGCTGATGTAGTCGATGGCGGCCTGTATGGAAGTGGTGTTGAGGGTCGTGCCATTGGATTTGATGCCGAACATGGAGGCGTAGTAATCCTTGGCAAAACCGCTAGCCGTCAGGCCCAGGCACAGTATGATGGAGATTATCTTTTTCATTTTACGGGCTTTTGATAACGGGTTGATTTGGCAGTATCTTCGAGGAGCCTGATGGTATCGGAAACTGTGACCTCGGTGCAGTTCTCAAAAGAGTAAAGGGAGGGGAGGCTGACTCCTTCAGGAAGGTAGCCCTTCGCCTGCTGGTCCTTAATCTGCTTTGACAGAGCCTCGTGGCGGCCCTCAATGACTCCGAGCCCTATGATGCCCACGTTCTTGGCGTCCTTGGCCCATACGAGGGCGGGAGCGCCCTTGTAGTCGTAATAGTTGGTGGAGGCCACAAGCACTGCGCCTTCGCCGAGGCTGATCTTTACATTGTCCTTGAGCTGGAAGGAGCCGGTAAGATAGCGGCCGACATAGAAATAGAGGGTGCCGCCGCCGTTTTCGGATATCCAGTCGATGGCGCGCTGGATGGAACCGGTGTTGTCGGTGACGCCGTCGCTCTTGCAGCCCCAGATGGTGGCCTTATGCTGCATGTCCTGAGCTCCGAGGGAGCACATTACGCTGAAAATGAGCGCTATGGAGAGTATTATCTTTTTCATGGCTTACCGGGCATAAGAAGATTTGTACATTACCACCTGGTTCTTGGAGGCGGGTGCGGCATTTTCGTCATAGACTACGCCGTCCAACTTCAGGCCGCTCACGTCGTCGGTCACGATGGCGGGACGGTAGTCGGGAGCAAGGGCGCGGAAGGTGAAGTTGCGAAGGGTGACGCCCACTGCGTGGCGCATGTAGAAACCCCAGGCGGGGAGCTCCTTCCACTGTGAGAACTCGGGATAGTAGGAAATCATCTCGTCTATGCCGTCAAGGTCTTCGGGCTTGGTGCCGCGGTAGGCGTAGAGGGGATTGCCGCCGCCGGGATAGACTATTTCGACGTTCTCAATCAGGACGTTCTCGATCTTGTAGTCGGGGATGCCGGCTATGATGCAGGGGGAGATGTTGCGGGGAAGGTCCTCGATGGGGCCTTCGTAGTTGTAGCCTGCATCGGGCTTGTCGAGAGGGACTTCGGCGTAGACGTTCTTGATGACGATATTGCGCATGTACGGGGGCTTGCGGCGCACGTTCTGACGGTCTTTCTCGCTGAGGCCCAGGGAGTTGATCTTGTTCCAGCGCTCGCCTATGCGAAGGAAGATGACGTTGCCGGTGTGGATGCTGCGAAGGCCGTCCACGGTGATGTTCTCAATCTCGGCGCCGTCCACTGCCGCGAAGGTCACGGCCGAACGGTAGGTGTCGAAAATGGTGATGTTGCGAATGGTGAAGTCCTTGAAGCCGCCCTTGGACACGGTGCCGAACTTGACGCCGTTGGCGCTAGACCTGCCTACGCAGTTCTCGAGAAGGATATTCTTGCACTGATGCTCGTGGGAGTGGGACTTGAAGCAGAACACGTCGTCGGCGGCGTCTATGTAGCAGTCGCGTATGATTACGTCCTCGCAGTCCACGATGTCGATGCCGTCGTTGTTCCAGTAGGACTTGCTGTCCACGGTGATGCGCTCAACTAGGACGTTGTGGCACTGGTCGTAGGTCTGGTTCCAGCTGGCGGGGTCCTTGAGGAAGATGTCCTGAATGGTCACTCCGTCGCATTCACGGAAGTAGATGTTCTCGGGACGGTTGACTTCGTTGGGACGGTCGAGCTTCATCGGGTCCTGGAAGAGGCCGCGGTGGATGTATTCGACCATATGGTTGGCAGTGGTGAAGCCGCGGCCGTCGATGGTGCCGCCGCCGGTTATGCCTATGTGTTTCTGCTTGATGGAGAAGATCATGCTGGTCCAGCCCACATAGGGGTCCTTGGTGTAGTCCCAGGGGTTGGTGGAGCCGAGGAGGGTGGCGCCTTTTTCGAGGTGCAGGGTTACGCCGTCTTTGAGGTAGACTGTGCCGGTGACCCAGTTGCCGGGAGTGAAGACGACGCGTCCGCCGCCGTTTGCGCTGGCGAAATCAATCGCAGCCTGGATGCTCGCCGAGTTGAGGGTCACGCCGTCCGCCTTGGCGCCGAAATCGGACACGAGGTAGTCCTTGGCGCTGAGGCTCACGGCCGCGCCTGCGAAGGTCAGCAGGAGGAGAGTCAGGATTGTTTTTTTCATTATTTGTAGAGTTTTACTGGTCCAATCAGTCCCATGGGAACGGGGGGAGTGTTGCGCCTCAGGACGAAGCGCTGGGCGACTGCGTTGTCCTTGAGGGTGGCGACGTAGTTGCTCAGGAGGGTGGTGACTTTGACTTCGATGCTGTTCTCGCCTTCGTGGAGAACGCCGCCAAGGTCGTAGATGCGGCGGCCGAACCAGCGCACGCCCATGGGCTGCCCGTTTACGCTGACTTCAGCGATGTCGGCCACTTTGCCGAGATTGAGGTAGCGGGGGATGCGGCTGCCGTGGAGGGTGAGGGTGGTCTTGTAGACGGCAGTGCCGCAGAAGTCCTTGTAGTCGTCTATGTCCTTGAGGTCCTTGAGGACGGGCATGTCGAGCTCCTTGGTCCAGCCTTTCTGGCTGTGGGTGAGAGTGACTTTCCAGCCTTCCTGGGTGCGCGTGAGAGACCCGTTCTCTGGCAGGGGCGTCCAAGGGGCTGCATTGATGCTGCGGTCGCGGTTGAATTCGAAGAGATAGGTCTCCGAAGGGCCGAAAGTGAACTCGACGGCGCCTTTGGAATCAGGTTTGAGCGTAAAGCGCTTGCCACTTGCGGCGTCGTATATCCAGCAGTTGCGGCCGCGGGTGATGGCGGCGGGGAAGACTATGCCGGTCTGACGGGCCTCGCTCATGTGCGCGTTGACAAAGAGGAAGAGGTCGGCGCCGGTGTCGGTCTTGTAGTGGTTCTGGAGGAGGAAGCGGTCGGGATTGGTGATTTCGATCGCGTGGGGGAGTTTGTACTGCTCCATTACGTCCATATACCACTCGAGATAGCGGCCGTCGGCGGGCTTTTCGAGGAGTATGAAATTGGACGGGTGTGCCTTCATACGATCCACCGCCTCCTTGACTTTTTTGTTGCGCTCTTCGGAGTCTTTGAGGCCAAGGCTGCAGTCGGGATACTTGCCTATGCAGAACACCTTGCCGCCGCCCTCGACCATCTGCTCGACCTTTGCGAGGGCCTCCTCAGTGAGGCCGGAGACCTCGACGAGGAATAGGACGCCGTATTTCTTGGGGCCGTAGCAAAGCTGGCCTTTCTTCACGGAAGCGTCTTTAAGGATGATGTCAGTGACGTAGTCGGCACCGCCGCCTGTCTTGTGTATGGCTTCCCATATGAGGGAGGTGTAGGGGACATTGAGCTTCACGGGGAAGGGCTCGGTCTGCACGCCCATGGTCGTCCACATGTCGTAGTTGGCGGGAAGGATGGCGATGTCGGTCACCATGTCGGCGTTCTGGAGCTGGCTCGACAGGCGCGCGCGGTAGTCATTGAGGAGCTTGAAATAGGGCCACCAGGTGTTCTTCTCATTGTAGTAGGAGCCGTACTGGACCCAGCCGGGGAACTCGGTCTCGGCGGGGTTGTAGTTGAAGCCGTGCCAGACGGAATGGGTGATGCCGGAGATGGCGCTCATGTCTGAACCTACCTTGAGAAGCTCAAGGGGAGTGGAGAATACTTTATAGGTATTGGTCATCTCCTCGGCGCTTACGACCCTCTTGCCTGTGAGGTGCGCGGCCGATGAGACGTATTTGTTGATCATGGTGTAGCCGCGGCCGCGACGATAGTCTTCGTCGCCCATCTCTTCGCCTATGCGGTGGCGCAGCCAATTGGTAGTCCAGGATTCGCCTTCGGGGAAGTCGTAGCCAAGGGAAGACTCGAGGGGGAAGAGGCCGCGGCCATAGGCCTGCGCACGGGCCTTGACGCCCTTTTCCTTGCACCAGGCGAGGAAGGTGAGGGTGAAGCGCTCGTGGAGCAGCTCGGCCTTGGTGAGCTCGAAATCGAAGCGGACTCTGTCCACCTGCTCCTTGAATTCGGGGCTCTTCTTGGCACCGTATTCGAAATTCTTTACGTCGCCGAGGCGCCCCACTTCGAACATGGTGAAAGGTAGCCAGGGCATGAGGTCGTAGCCGCGGCGTTTGAGGAACTCCTCGGCAAAATCGCCCGTCCAGTTGTTACCTTCGAGCTCCATGCTGTCCACGAAGAAGGCGCGGATGTGGTCCTTGAGGGGCCCGGTCTTGGCCTCTATGGCGTCGGCCATATGGTCGAGGTACTTGCGCACCGCCTTGGCGTCCATATGGTTGAGGATGGGGCCGGCGGCTCCGGGGGCGCCGTTGATTACGCTGGCGAAGGAGTCGAAGCGTATGAGGGCGTAGGCGACGTGCTTGCCTTCGGGGATTTCAGTGCGAAGGACGCCGTCCTTGAACCGGTCGGTGAGGTCCACGACCTCGTCGAGCGAAGTCATGGGGTCGGGGGCCAGCTTGAAGGAAATGAGCTTGCAGGTGCGGCGGGGGTTGGGGATGGTGACGCCGGGATCCACCAGCTTGCAGAGATTGAATTCAGAGGTCTCATACAGGCCGGAAGGGACTTCGTGGGCCCAGGTTAGCATCACGCTGGCCCTTTCGTCGCGCTCGAGGTATTCGGAGCCAAAGGGCCAGCCGGAGCCTACGATAAGGTCGCAGGTCATGTCGAGCTTCTTGGCTTCGTCGAAAACGACCTGTAGCATGGCTATCCATTCGTCGCTGAGCCACTTGAGGGACTCTTTGCCGAGGGCGATTTCTTCCTTGCCCGGAAAAGATATGGGGTTGATTTCGACGCCGCCTATGCCGGCATCCTTGAGGAGGTGGAGCTCACGGACGAGCTCCTCTGCCTCGACCTTGTCGCCGTTCCACCACCATCTTACGAAGGGACGGTAGCGGCCGTCAGGGTCCTGGAACTGCTTGAAGAGGGCGTCGGAGGAGGTGATTTTCGCGTAGAACTTTTCGACCGTGGAGGCGGTGATGCCTTCCGCTCCGGCGGGCAGGACGCTGAGGGCGGAACCGGCCGCCACGAGGGCGAAACTGTCTTTAAGGAAATGTCTGCGATCCATATCAGATGTTATATTTTTCTTTGTAATAGGCTTTTACTTCCTCCCAAGGGTAGTAGGGCGCTGTTTTGGACTCAAGCGGAATGGTCACTTCGTTCTCGTTGAGCAGGAATTTTACTAGGACGCTGCCCTTGCGGTTTTTGAAGAAGACAATCTGGATGTTGCCGCACATGGGGGAGATTTTGTAGTCGGCAAAGACGCTGCCACAGTCCTTGGGGTCTTCGCTGGTCAGGGTGCAGCCTTCCAGGCCCAGGCAAACTGCCATGGGGACCAGGTAGGAGTCGTGGGAGAAGCGAAGGGTGGCGCCCCTCCGGCCCTTGGAGAGGGCTTCGTCGGCCTTTTCTATGATGTGGCTTATCATGGGTTTGCAGGAGGGGACGCTCACGTTGTCCCTGTTCCAGGGCTCGGCGGCGAAAAGATAGATGTCGTAGTTTTCCACCCTCCAGCAGTCGTAGAGCTCGTCGGCGGTGAAAATGTCGAGGAAGGACTCGGACTCCATGCCGCAGTTCTGGACCATCACGGTAAGGTAGTAGAGCTGCCACATTAGCTGGACTTGGTCTATGTTCTTTTCGACATACTTTTCATCGGTGAAGAGGGTGCCCATGAGCCTTTGGGGCTTCAGGAGCTCAGCCTTGAGCTTGGCCTTTTCCTCGCTGACGGTGTATGGGGCGGGGACGCCGGTATTCTCGCGGTTGGAAACGAAGCGGGAGTCGCGGCGGCTGCTGTTGACGAACAGTTTGATCTTGGGATTCAGGCCCTTGAGCGTGTTGCAGAAGTAGAACATGCTTATCATGACCCTCGGGGAGAGGGTGGAATTGGCCGTTACTACTGCTTTACCCTTGAATGCGGATTTGAAATTCTTGTACATGCGCTCGGCCACCTCCGAGTGCTGCTGCATGCCCAGGGGGGTGAGCTCGCCGAGACGGTCGCGTCCGTCCTCTGCGAGGGCCTCGGCCTTGGCGAGGACTTCCTTGCCCAAGGGGCTGAGGACGCCGGCGGAATCGGCCTTGGAGAGGGTCGCGACGGGGGCTGCATAGTTGTTGGGATTGATGTGCCAGCGCGAGCCGTGGCGGCCGAAATGGCTGATGTAAAACGGCTTGTAGCCTCTGGGGGCTTTGGTCTGGACTGACTGGGGGCCGGGGTAGCTGTAGTGGAGGCCGGCGGCCTTCCAGGGATCGGAGGCGATTTCCTCCCTGACGCCTTGCGCTCCTGCCATGACGGCAAGGAGGAGGCTCAGAATTACAAGGGCGTATTTTTTCATAAGAGCGCGAAATGCATAACAAACAAATATAACACTTT
The DNA here is from genome assembly GCA_947302175.1 of uncultured Bacteroidales bacterium. Lineage (GTDB taxonomy): Bacteria > Bacteroidota > Bacteroidia > Bacteroidales > UBA932 > Cryptobacteroides. Next base: position 16,807 of record CAMYVB010000012.1, read on the forward strand.
TATTTGTTAAATTTGCCCCACGTATATGAAAAAAGCTACGCTTACTTTCCTCGGGACCGGCACTTCGCAGGGAGTGCCCATGATAGGCTGCAGCTGCCCCGTGTGCCGCTCTTCTGACCCCCGCGACAAGCGATACCGCGCTTCAGTCCTCGTTCATTACGGCGGCCTCGACATCCTGGTGGACTGCGGGCCTGATTTCCGCTCCCAGATGCTTCGTGCCTCGGTCCGCCATCTCGATGCCATCCTTCTGACCCACAATCACAAAGATCATACGGGCGGGCTGGACGACGTTCGCTCCTTTAATTTGCTGGAGGCCAAGCCCGTGAATATCTACTGCGAAGAGTATGTGGAGAATTCGCTGCGTCGCGAGTATTCCTACGCCTTCGCCGAGAAGAAATACCCCGGCGCGCCGGAGTGGAACGTGCACAGGATTAATGGGTCTGAGCCTTTCCTCGTGCATTCCAACGCCGCCGAGAAGACTCTGGTCTGGGAGTCAGGCTACGGATACCACTATGAGGAGCCCCGAGGCAGGGAAGATATTCCCCCCGTGGAAATAGTGCCCATCCAGGGCTGGCACCATAAGGAAAAGGTCCTTTCGGTGCTGGGCTTCCGCTTCGGCAATATCGCCTATCTGACGGATATGAATAATATCGATGATAGCGAGTTCGAGAAACTCCGCGGGCTTGATGCCGTGACCATCAACTGCGTGAAGGTGGGTCCGCATTATTCCCACTTCTCGCTTCAGGAGGCCCTGGATTTCTTTGCCAAGGTCGAGGCGCGGGAGTCCTATATAACCCACATGTCGCACATGCTCCCCGCGCACGAGGAGTTCGCTTCCATGCTGCCGCCTCACGTCCATCCTGCCTACGACGGGCTTGTCATAGGCGTATAATTATTTTTGTTTATATTTGCACGACTGAAACCAATAACCCATGAGTCCTGAAATCGCAGCTGCCATAGACAGTATCAATGTTACCCTTAACGCCGGCGGCATGAACACGATCAATATCGTGCTTGCTTTCGTTATGTTCGGCGTCGCTCTCGGCATCAAGCCCCACATTTTCGTTGAAGTTTTCAAGAGCCCCAAGTCGGTGTTGCTTGGCATGTGCTGCCAGTTTCTCCTGCTGCCGGCCTTCACTTTCTGCCTTGCAGTCCTGATGAAGTCATGGATTTCGCCCATGATGGGTCTTGGCATGATACTCGTCGCTTCCTGCCCCGGTGGTAATATTTCCAATTTCATGTCTTCGCTTTCGAAGGCTAATATCGAGCTTTCAGTGTCTCTGACGGCCATCAGCACAGCTCTTGCCGTCTTCATGACGCCGCTGAATTTCCTCGTTTGGGGCAATCTCTATCTGCATATCGCCAACGTGGCAGGTCAGGTGCCCACCCTTGTGATTCCCCTTTGGGACGTGTTCAAGACCATCTTTATCCTGCTTGGCATCCCGCTCACTCTCGGCATCCTGACCTCGCACTTCCTGCCCAAGGTGGCCAACGCTCTTAAGAAGCCCTTCCAGTATGTATCCATCGTGTTTTTCATCGCGATGGTGGTGCTTGCCTTTGCAGGCAACCTCGAGGCTTTCATGAAGTGCATCAAGTACATTTTCCTCGTGGTCTTCATTCATAACCTGCTGGCTCTCGCCATCGGTTTCGGTGTCGGCACGCTCTTCAAGGTCCCCAAGAAAGACCGCAGGACCATGACCATTGAGACCGGCATCCAGAATTCCGGCCTCGGTCTCGTGCTGCTTCTCGGCACTTCTATTTTCGCCGGTTTCCCGCCTCACGGCGGCATGCTGGTCATTACCGCATGGTGGGGTGTGTGGCACATTGTGTCCGGCCTTACAGTCTCCACCGTTTTCAATCTCTACGACCGCCGCCACGCCTCCAAGGGCCGCATAGCCGCGTAAGGCGAAAAGCACAACTGGTCACTGACAGAAATTTTTGATGTTTACCACCCCCTCTTAAGGTGGGGGTGAACGTCATTTTTGTGTATGGGAGGGTGATTGTGACGTTCGCTCCGAAATAGAAAAGTGGTATATTTGCGTTGTCATGATACTCAAAGGTAGCGGACTGGCACAGGCGAAGGAGCTCCCGGCATACAAGATTGCCGGGGAAGTCAATCGTGCGCTCGCTGACCATAATAGATTGATTATCACGGCACCGCCTGGAGCGGGAAAGTCCACCGTGCTGCCGCTGACAATGCTTGAGGGCATTGAAGGGAAAATCCTGATGCTGGAGCCGCGAAGGGTCGCGTCAAGGCAGATTGCTTCGCGTATGGCCTCTCTCCTGGGCGAACCAGTGGGGCAGACGGTAGGGTACCGCATCCGCTTTGAGAGCAAAGTGTCGCGCAATACGCGTGTGGAGGTCCTGACGGAGGGTATCCTTTCACGCATGTTGATTGATGATGCTGCGCTGGAGGGCGTGGGAGCGGTGATTTTTGATGAATTTCATGAAAGGAGTCTCATATGCGACGAGGCACTCGCGCTGACAAGACAGGCGCAGGAGATCCTGCGCGACGACCTTCGCATCGTGTTGATGTCGGCGACGATGGACGCAGAAGCACTTTCCCAAAACCTGGGTGCGCCGATTATTGAGGCAGAGGGGAAAATGTTCCCCGTGGAGATTAGGCGGACGCTGAGGGAAGCGGACGAAAGCAATGTGTCTGAGATAGTTGCGCAGACAGTGCGGGAAGCGCATGCCAAGGAAGCGGGTGACATCCTTGCCTTCCTGCCCGGCGAAGGAGAGATTCGGCGCTGCGAGGATCTTCTTGGCAATTCGCTTTCGGATACGCACATTTTCCCGCTCTATGGAATGCTTTCCAACGAGGAACAGAAGGCCGCCATCGCGCCCGGGATGCCGGAGGAGAGACGTGTGGTGCTCGCGACCCCCATTGCTGAGACTTCGCTCACCATCGAAGGTGTGCGAATCGTGGTGGATGGAGGGTTGTGCAAACGCATGACTACTGACCTGCGGAGCGGCCTGCCCAGGCTGCAGACGCAGCGTATCAGTATGGATATGGCGATCCAGCGCTCCGGTCGTGCAGGGCGCGTCGCCCCCGGAATCTGCTACAGACTGTACTCGGCTGCGACAGAGGCGCGTATGGCGCCGGTGCGCACGCCGGAAATATTGGACGCCGATTTGGCACCGCTGCTTCTGGACCTCGCTGCCTGGGGAGGTGGTAACGTGCAGTCATTGCCATGGGTCACTCCTCCACCCGCAGTGCGCGTTGCGGAAGCTCAGAAACTGCTCTCATCCCTTTCGGCTATTGATGAACAAGGCCGAATCACCGCCCATGGCCGCGCCATGAACGCCCTTCCCTGCCATCCGAGAATATCGAGCATGATCTTGCGTGCAGGGACTGACGCAGGAAAAGCACTCGCCGCAGACATAGCGGCACTGCTGGAAGAAAAGGATCCGATGACCGAAATAGAGGAAGCCGGCATTGACCTGCGTCTCAATGAATTGCGTCGCAATCGCGCAGGAGCTCGTCACGGGCGCTGGAGCCGTATCATCCGCATCTCCGAGGAATATGCGCGCATGGCAAAGGCCCCGACCGGCAATGGTGCTGTCGACCCCTTTGAAGCCGGCGCACTGATCGCTGCGGCTTGGCCGGAAAGGGTAGGCAGGGCATATCCCGAGGGCGGGCCCGGGTGTTTTCTGCTCTCCGGAGGAGAAAAGGTCGCCGTCCCGTCTCAGGACCCTTTGGCGGCAAACGAATGGATTGCAGTAGCTCATCTTGGAAGCCGCTCTGGCGGCGTGGGGCGCATTTTCCTTGCCAGCCCCGTGGCTAAGGAAGACCTTATGGCGCTTGCCCGTCGGCGGGAAAATGTCTTTTGGGACAGTCGGGAAGGAGTTGTCATTGCACGGCGCGAAGTTCGCCTGGGAAATCTGCTCCTGGAGAGCAGCCCTGTCCCTGAGATACCTAAGGAACTGAAAGACAAGATTATAGTTGATGCGGCCCGCAAAGACGGTTTGTCGATGTTTGATTTCTCGGACGAGGTAGCTAATCTGCAGAGGAGGATAAGTTTCGTTGAGGCGAGGCGCCCGGAACTCGCATTGCCGGATGTTTCTTCAGGGGCTGTCCTTGCTCGCGCCGATGAATGGGTCCCAATGTTCTCCAGTAAAGCAACTTCTGATAGGGAATTGAAGAAAATCGATCTCTGCGAGATTATTCGCAGCTTCCTCAGCTACGAGCAGTTGCAAGACCTTGACCGTCTCGCTCCGACCCACGTGACGATCCCGACAGGCAGCCGTATCCGCCTGGAATACCGTCAGGGCGCGGAAGCTCCGGTCCTTCGCGTCCGCCTCCAGGAATGTTTCGGGCTTACCGATACTCCTCGAGTGGATGGCGGTCGCCTGCCCATCCTAATGGAGCTCCTCTCCCCGGGTTTCAAGCCCGTACAGCTCACATCCGATCTTGCCAATTTCTGGAAAGAGACCTATTTCGAAGTCCGCAAAGAGCTCCGCAACCGCTATCCCCGACACTCCTGGCCCGACGACCCCCTCTCCGCCGCTCCCGTCCGCGGCGTTCGCAAGCAAAAGTCATAGTTGCACCTTAACTAAGCGAGGAAGATGCCGCCCTCGGCGCAGCAGCGGCGCATTTCGTCAGGCCAAATGCTGCTCTGAATCTCGCCTATATGGGCCTTTCGCAGCAGGTACATGCAGAGGCGCGACTGACCGACGCCACCACCGATGGTCTGCGGCAATTCGCCGCCAAGAAGCCTTCTGTGGTAGTACAAGTCTTTTTTCCACTCCATGCCGCAAAGCTCAAGCTGGCGCTCGAGAGCCGCTGCGTCCACCCTAATACCCATGCTGGAAACCTCAAAGGCATGCCCGAGCACGGGATTCCAAAGCAAGATGTCGCCGTTCAGACCGCAGCGCTCTTCAGTGTCCGCCAGCCCATAACAGGAACCGGGAAGGGGAGTGCTCCAGTCATCGTAGTCAGCGGCGCGGGAATCATGCACGCTGCCATCCGACAGGACGCCGCCAATGCCGATTACGAACACGGCCTTGTGCTCCTTTACCACCGCGTCTTCCCTCTCCTTGGCGGAAAGGCCGGGGTACATCCTCAGCAAATCCTCCGAATGGATGAAAAATATGTCTTCGGGAAGCTCGGGGACAATCTGGGGGAACTCCACATAGAGCTTGTTCTCAGTCACTTTGATGGCTTCGTATATGCGCCTTACCGTCCTTTTAAGGAACTCCAGGTTCCTGTCTTCGGGGCGTATTACGGCTTCCCAGTCCCACTGGTCCACATAGATGGAATGGATATTGTCCATTTCCTCTTCGGGCCTCAGGGCATTCATATCGGTGTAGATGCCGCGACCGGGAGCGACACCCATTTCGCCAAGTTTCAGCCTTTTCCACTTAGCCAGCGAATGGACGATTTCGGCATTGGCTCCGCCCATGTCTTTGACGGGGAAGCTCACGGGGCGCTCTACGCCCGAGAGGTCGTCGTTGATACCTTTGCCGGAGGGCACCGCAATGGGTGCGGTGACGCGCAGTAGCGCGAGCTGGGCCGACAGATTGTTCTGGAACATGTCCTTGACCGTCTTGATGGCTTTTTCGGTCTCTTCCGTCCCACCCAGCGGGTCACGGTATCCCTTTGGAATGATGAGGTTCATAGTCAGATGGTTATTTCACTTATGCGGCCGACGAGCGAGCTCTCGTATGGCCTTAGGATTCTGATGTAGTTGCGTGTGTAGCCGGCCATGAGGCCGTCTTTTTCCTTCGATTCCCAGAGCACTTGCTCGCGAAGGCCGCGGTGGCGCTCCACAAAGTCTGAGTGCAGCTTTTCGCAAAGCTCTTCAAGCTGCTTGACGCGCTCTGCCTTGACTTCCTCGCTGACCTGCCCGGGCATCGTAGCTGCCGGAGTCCCGGGGCGGCGGGAGTAGGGGAATATGTGGATGAAGGCGGGCTTTATGCTTTCGATGAAGGCGTAACTTTCCCGGAACAGTTCGTCCGTTTCGCCGGGAAGTCCCGCCATCAGGTCTATGCCGAAGAATACTTCGCTGCCGCCGGGGCGCTCGAATGCCGCCCTGATGCTTTCTATCCGGTTGCGGAATAGCTTTGTGTCGTAGCGCCTTCCCATTCTTTTGAGGAGCACGTCGGTGCCGACTTGCAGGGGGATGTGGAAGTGGGGGAGGAATTTGCCGCTGCCGGCGGTGAAGTCTATAATTTCGTCGGTGACGAGGTTAGGCTCTATCGATGAGATGCGGTAGCGCTCAATGCCTTCCACCTTCTCGAGCGCTTTCAGCAGGTCAAGGAAGCTTTCGCCGGTGGTGCGGCCGAAGTCGCCGGTGTTGACGCCGGTGAGCACGATTTCTTTCGCGCCGGATTCTGCGATTTGCTTCGCTTGGGCGACGAGGGACGCGATGGGGATGTTGCGGCTGTGGCCGCGCGCATAGGGGACGGTGCAGTATGCGCAGAAGTTGTCGCAGCCGTCCTGCACCTTCAGGAACGAGCGCGTCCGCCCGCCTGTGTTGTACGCCGGGAAGACGTCGCCCGCAGCGGGGGTGGGTGCAACTTCGGCCAACTGTGCCACCCTCGGCAACATAAGAGGGGGGACCGTGAGCGAAGCGAACGGTGGGGCCGAACGTAGTGAGGCGTTGGAAGAAGTTGCACCCACCCCCGCTGACAAAAACGCTAATGTGTCGGTGACGAGGCGGGACTTCTCGGTGGCGCCGAAAACCAGCGCGACACCCTCGATTCCAAGCACCTCCTCGCGCCGCAGCTGCGCATAACAGCCGGTAACCACAATCGGCGCCGAAGGACTGACCCTATGGAGTTTGCGGATAACGCTGCGCCCCTTGCTCTCCGAAGTGGCTGTAACGGCGCAAGTATTCACAAGGAACAAATCCGCCCCGCGGCTCCAAGGCACGACCTCGAAACCCGCGGCCTGGAAAGCGCGGACGTAAGAGGCCGTCTCGGCATAATTGAGCTTGCAGCCCAAAGTCACACACGCAAGTCTCATAGGCACTAAGGAAGGTCGGTAACAGTGATGGACGCCCAGGCGCAAGCCCCGCCGACAGGCGGCCTCATCTTGCGAAGAGTAAGCTCAATACGTCCGAAAGCATCGGGGAAAGCGCTTCTGATGGCCTTGGCAATGCGCGCAGCAACGCTCTCCAGCAAAAGAGCAGGTTGCGAAAGTTCAGCTTCTACTATGCGGAAAATGGCGCTGTAATCAGCCGCATCGCGGAGTTCATCGCTCGCAGCGGCCCTACCCAGAAGCAGATACTCGGCCCTGAAATCCACCTCGAAAACGCCTCCGTAGAGTTGCTCGCTTTCGAGGCAACCGATGCGGGCGCGAAAACGCATACCCTTAAGCTCCATTACGCCAGTATCAGAAACACACATGGTCTTTTGCCGATAATAAGTTTGTCCGAGCGCCACTGAGCAACGGTGCGCGTCAGGATGGTCTCAGTGGGGAGCGTAATATCCGCCGCGACGCAAAGGCGCGTCGAAGGCGAAAGCGTGCGCAGCAAATCCTCAAAAAGGGAATCGTTGCGATAGGGAGTCTCAATGAAAATCTCGGTGCGGTGCATGGAAGCCGACTCCTTCTCCACCAGCTTGATCTCGCGCCTGCGCTCCTCAGTCTTGGCGGGAAGGTAGCCCCTGAACGCGAAAGACTGACCGTTCAGGCCCGAAGCCATGAGCGAAAGCATCAGCGACGAAGGGCCCGCGAGCGGCACTACCCTGATGCCCCTGCGGTGGCAAAGGGCTACAAGGTCGGCGCCGGGGTCGGCAACAGCCGGCAGCCCGGCTTCGCTGAGAAGCCCCACGTCTGCGCCGTCGTCAAACAGGGGCGCAAGCGCCTCGACGTCGGAAACGGTGCTGTGCTCATTGAGCTCGTGGAACTCCAAACCGTCAATATGGCCCTTCAGACCCGCCGAGGAAAGGAAACGGCGCGCCGAACGTATGTCCTCGACAACGAACTTCTTAAGGCCCGCTATGACGCGGAACACTTCGGACGGGAGGACCTGCTCGGGAGGGCAGTCGCCGAGCGTGGTGGGGATGAGATATAATTTTCCTTTGACGCTATTCATCTTCGGATTCAATGACTATGGTTGTTTTTTCGGCCTGGATGGCCGCAGCCTCGGCGCGCGCCTTGCGTTTCGCCTTGGGCGTGAAGATATCCCGCAGGAACTGGGAGAAGGTGTCGAACTCCTGCCTGTAACCTATGCCCACGCCGTTTCGCTGGCTGTAATCCAGGTAGTTGGAATACTTGTCGGCGGAATGGGAGAAGAGGCTGAGTTTGATGGCGCCGGTCTTGTCCAGGTCTATGTCAATGTCGAGGTCGCCCGCCACGTCGCTCTGGGCGCCTTCAGTGGAGTAGCGGCGGTTGCCTATGATGCCGTTCACGCTCACGCGGTCGTTGAACAGGCGGGTGGATACGGCGACGTCGAAAATATCGGTGCCGCCCTCGTTGGACTGGTACTTCAAACCGAGGTCCAGAGGGATATCAAGGCTTTGGATGAGGTTGCTCAGCTGCCCGGACATTATTTCCATGACGTTGGATACCAGCAGGTCGGAGGTGTTGAAGATACCGCCCTGGTCGTCGGGGACGAAGGAATTGGTGAGCAGCAGGGCGAGGAACTGCTTCTGGACCTTGTCTTCCGTGCTCAGTGCATTGTCCACCAGCGACTTGGTGGTGGGGTCGAGGTCGGGGATGTCGATGGAGAACCTGACCTGCGGGTTCTTGAGCTTGTCGCTTATCTTCAGGCCGCATTCGACGCTGCGCCTCGATGTTACTGCCGTGGTGTCGGTGATGAGATTCGAGAGCGACGCCTTGGTCACGTAGTAAGCGTTGACGTCCAGGTCGCTTTCCATTATGTCTCCGTTGAAGCGGATGGAGCTGCCGTCGCGTATGGTAAAGTTCCTCGATGCCAGGTTCATGGCGTTGAAATGAACGTTGCCGCTGCCTATGTTGTAGTCGCCCCGGATGGAGAAGCTGTTGGCGTTGGGAACGGATATCGAGATGTCGCCGTAGCCGCGGGCGTTGATCATGTTGTTGCTCTGGCGGTCTATGTCGAGGTGGCAGAGAACTTCAGGCGCAATGGAGAGCCTCATGGCTACGCCGAAGGTGGCGGCCGCCTTGGATGCGGCCTGGCGCTCGAGCATCATGACTTCGTAGGGGTCGTTCAGGCGCTCGTCTCTCGGCGCCTTGAAGGTGAGGAGGTCCTTGCCTACGTTGGTGGTATTGCCTCTCAGTGAGATATGGAAGTCGCCGTCGCCTTCGCTGCGGGCGTTAAGGCTCATGGTAAGGGCTTCAGGGGTGCCGGTGAAGGCGATGTTGCCGGTGGCATTTACGCGGCCGTAGACGGGTGAATGGCCGTCGTCGCCGGTGTGGAAGGCTTCAAGGTTCTCGAAATCTGCCTTGATGCCTATCTTGAGGTCTTTGAGGTGGTCGAAACTCAGGCCGCCGCTGACCAGGCCGCTGCCGCCTCTCGGGCGGGAGTCGCGCAGCGTCATTCCGTCGAACCTTATGCCGTAGTCGTCCACGCTGAAGGGACCCTCGGCCAGGTAGAGGACGTTGGTGAAAGCGACTCTTGCGCGAAGAGAGTCAATCCTTGCGTCACGGCTGTACAGGGAAGGACGCGAAACGGGGCCGGCCATGCTGAAGGAGCCGCTGGCCTTGCCGCTGAATTCGCTCATGACTTGACTTATGAGCCCCGAGATGTATCCAAGCTCGAAATTGTCAAGCTTGCAGCGGGCGTTGATGGCGTTTGCGGAAGGGATGTAGAATCCGGAAGCTTCTATGGGGGAAGTGCCGTCCAGATAGTTGTCGAGCTTGAAATCCATCCTCTCCAGCTCGTCGTTCCAGACGCTCTTTACCACCAGGTCGCCGGCCCTTAAGCCGCTCATCATGAAGTCCTTGCATTCCATATCGGCGATGAGGCTGAAGTTGCCGTCCTTCATGGGGGTGGTCATGGTGGCGTCCATGGTGAGTAGGCCTCCGAGGCCGGGAAGCATCATGGCAAGGGGAGTGGCGGCGCCAAGGTCGAGCTGCCTGACGCTGGCCCAAAGGGTGTCGCGCTGACTTGAGGAAAAACCGCCGCTCGAAATAATCTCCTGACTGCCGCTCTTTAACGATAGCGAGGGAATCTTCACGCCGTTGTGACAGATAAGGGCGCTCGAAGGATTGAGGTTCCAGGGGCTGCCGGAGAGCGTGAACTCGGAAGGATTGCTTTCAATAAGGCACAGGGGACGGCCCGAAGCGTCTTTACCAAGGGCGCCGAGAAGGTTCAGGTAGCCGTGTATCTGGTCTTCGTCCTGGCCGAAGGCGTAGCCGAGGGACAGGCTGTCGTTTTGGGCGGAAAGCTTGAGGGCGTGACCGGTGACCTTGAGCTCGCCTATGCCAAGTTCGCTGCCGGTGAGGTTTGCAAGAGTGCCACTGGCTGAGTGCTTGAAAGCGTCGAGCCTTATGTCCTTGAGGTAGGTTTCGCCCCAGGCTATGCGCTGGGAAGAGAGGCTGGCGTCCATGACTCCGTCGCCGGAAAGGCGGAAGTCAAGGTCGGTGCCGTCAGCGATGTAGAGGCCGGGAAGTACGAAGGACAGCAGGTCCATCGTGTGAAGAAACTTGAGTTTCAGCTTGTAATCCTGTTCGCCATCGGGGGCGGGGAAGTCGCCAAGCGAAGGGAGATCCCTGCCGGGGACGGCGCTAAACAGCGCTGCAATCATGTCGGCGGGCGACTTGGTGCCGCTGTAGCTGCCTTTGGCAAAAGAGGAATTGAGGTTGACCCTATGCCCTGCGTCCGTGGAGCGTGAGGAGAAGTAGATATCGCCTATGTCGTGGGGCCCGTCGTTGTTTTCGAGGCTCAGGCCCTTTATGTCCACGGTGCCGAGCACTTCGCCGCGGCGCACGCGGGTGAAGTCGGCGTTCATGGTCATGGAGGCCTTGGAAACGCCGCGCTTGTCTATGTTGATGGCGTTGAGGTCGGCGTAGCCGAGGTTGAAATAGAACTTGTAGAGGGCGTTGCGCGCCTTTTTAGAGAGGTCGAATATGCCCTGGAAGAGGAAGCTCAGGTTGGGGTCCGAGCTGACTATGCGGCCGTTGAACTCGCTTTCTTTCAGGCTTCCGGCGGCGGCGATGCCGCTGTAGTCATAGCCGAGGATGCCCGCTTTGTCTATGAGTAGAGAGTCTAGCCTCACTTCCCTCAGGGTCCTGCCAAATTCGGCTTTGGCCCTGCCGCGGGCGGAGAGCCTGCCGAGTGTCTGGTTGCCAAGTATTTCCCCGAGATTGAGCTCGTGGGTGGAGAAGCTGCCCTCTATGCCCTTGACCGCATCCTGCTCGAATATGTGGCTGAGGAAGGCGGAGGCATCGAGCGAGCCGGAACCTGAGTTCAGGCTCACTATGGTCTCCATCTTGGGAAAGGGACCGCAGACGCTGGCGTTGAGAGTGAAATTATCGCCGGAGGCGTATGCTGCGGGTTTTATTTTCAGCCCGGGGGCGGCTCTTTGGAGGAGTTTGTCCAGCTGGGCGGTAGTGAAGCTGACTTCGCTCGCTTTGGCGTCGATTTCTGCCTTGGACAGACTGGTCACCTCGGTGAGAGTGCCGGAAATCCTTCCCGCGATGCCTGATTTCTCCGTGAAGAAGAAACGCTTGACATTCAGGGTGTCTACGGGGCCGGAGGCGAGGGCGTCGCTGATGTTGAGCTCCACGTCGGGGAACTCCACGCCGCTGTAATACGAGATGGTCTTGAAGCCGAGGCGAGAGTCCTGGAGCCTCAGGCCCATTGCGACCTTGTGAACGTAGTCGGCAAAGGAACGGGCGTTCTCATACCTCATGCTGTACATCTTTATGCCCAGATTCGACCAGGGGTCGCGTATGGTGCAGTCGCTCACTTCCACGCGGCCGTTCGTCACCATGGTCTTGCCGCTCACGTGCTCGAAAGAGTAGCCGCTCTTTTCCTTCGCATCCATGTGGTCGACTATGCCGCGGACGCTCGCATCGATGATTTGGAAGTTGCGGCCGCGGGCGTTCACGACGATGTCCATGTCCGCCCAGTTGATACCCAGGCCCCTGTATTCGAAGACAGGGGCGGTATCGTACATCGTATAGCGGACATTGCGCAGGTCGAATTCCCTTATGAGGAATACGTCGCCCTCGTCCTTGAGCTTGCCGTCGCCTTCACTCCTGAGGTCGAGCACGCGCGTCAGGTTGTCGTGGCGGCTCGCTTCTATGACGAGGTTGAATACTGCGTCCTTCACCTTTACCCTGTCGAGAACCATGGGCTTGCTTCCCGCGACGTCCTTGAGGGAGAATGAGACGAAGGCGGAGCCGGCGTAGAAGACTGTGTCGCGCCCGGGGAAGCCGGGGACTATCTCGGGATTATCGTCGAGGAGGAGTATGTCTTTGACTATGAGTGTCTTAAAAGGAAGGATTTGGACCCCACCCACCGTGACATTGCCGCCAATCTTGGCGCTGAGAAGCGCGGCGACGCGGCCGGCGAGGCTGCTCTGCACCGCAGGCGACTGCAGGCTCAGGCCTGCTGCGAGCAGGAGAACCAGTATGCCGGCGATGATGCGCAGCGCTATGTGCTTTGCCTTTGTCATGGGTGCATATGAGTCCAATCCCACAAAATTAATAAATTATTTGTCAATTATGCCTATATTTGCCCCCCGATACAACTGAGTTCCGTTTTATGGCAGATATCATACTGGGAATAGAGTCATCCTGCGACGACACTTCGGCCGCCGTCATACGAGACGGCTACCTTCTTTCGAACGTGATCGCCAGCCAGGAAGTCCACCGAAGTTTCGGCGGCGTGGTCCCCGAGCTTGCTTCGAGGGCCCACGAGCTCAATATAGTGCCTGTGGTGAGCGAGGCTCTGCGCCGCGCCGGCCTCGCCCCGTCCGATCTTTCGGCCATAGCGTTCACCAGGGGCCCGGGTCTTCTGGGTTCTCTCCTTGTGGGCACTTCTTTCGCGAAGGCTCTTTCCCTGTCGCTGAATATTCCCATGGTGATGGTAAATCACCTTCAGGGGCATGTTCTGGCAGATTTTGTCAAGGAGGAGGGCAAGGAGAACCGTCATCCTGCCTTCCCGTACCTGTGCCTTCTGGTTTCAGGAGGCAACAGCCAGATAGTCAGGGTGGACAGTCCGCTCGAATTCACGATACTCGGCCGCACCATAGACGATGCCGTGGGCGAAGCCTTCGACAAATGCTCCAAGATGCTCGGCCTTGGTTATCCCGGAGGTCCGATTATCGACCGTCTGGCAAAGAACGGCGACCCCGAGCGTTTCGCTTTCACAAAGCCTCGCGTGCCCGGTCTCGATTACAGTTTCAGCGGGGTGAAGACTTCGCTCCTGTATTTCGTGCGTGACGAGATGGCAAAGGACCCCATGTTCCTCGAAAACAACAAGGAAGACATATGCGCCTCCTTCCAGAAGACTCTCATCGACATCCTCATGGGCAAGCTCGTCAGGGCTGCCAAGGAGACCGGCATCCGTGAGGTCACAATGGGCGGCGGCGTGTCGGCAAATAGCGCGCTCCGCGCGCGTCTTGCCGACGAGGGCCGCCGCCGCAGGTGGAACGTCTATATCCCTGAGTTCAAATTCACTACCGACAACGCCGCGATGATCGCAATTGCCGGTTATTACCGCTATCTGGCAGGGGAGAGGACCTCTCTCGACGTCGCCCCAGTCTCGCGCGAGTCAGATTTCGAATAATTCCATGGCGATGAAAGAGTTTGAAATTACGCTGCCCGTCGGTCCGGCTCCGGACCGCGAAAGGCTGCGCCTCGAGGCATGCCGCGCCCTCGGGCTTCCCAAGACCGCCCAGCCTTCGGTTGTCGTGTTGAAACGCTCGCTCGACGCTCGTAAGGATCCTGTATATCGCTATAGGGTTGCTGCTTATGCTCCGGGCGAAGAATTGCCCTCAAGCGAGCTTCCGCCCTTGAAGGACGTGCATGACGCTCCTTCGGTAATAGTCGTTGGCGCCGGTCCCGCCGGGCTTTTTGCCGCGATTAAGCTCGTGGAGCTGGGCCTTAGGCCCGTGATTCTGGAGCGCGGACAGGATGTCCATCGCAGGAAGGCGGATGTTGCCTCCTTAAGCCGTGACGGGGTTTTGAATCCCGATTCCAATTATTGCTACGGCGAGGGCGGTGCAGGCACTTTTTCTGACGGCAAACTCTTCACCCGCTCTTCCAAGAGGGGCGATATATACGAAGTCCTCGGCAGGCTTGTCGAGTTCGGCGCTTCGCCTGACATAATGATTGACGCCCACCCTCACATTGGCTCGGACAAGCTTCCCGCCGTGGTGGAGCACATACGCGAGGCGATTATTGAGCATGGTGGCAGCTATCATTTCGGCACCAAGGTCACTTCCGTGTCCAGACTTGACTCCGGCACCATTGCAGTTGAGGCAGTCCGTGACGGGGAATCCCTTGTTTTTGAATCTCCCGCGGTTATTTTGGCCACGGGTCATTCAGCCCGCGACGTTTATGAGATGCTTTCTGCACGCGGCTGTGAACTGCAGGCCAAGGGCTTTGCCCTCGGCGTTCGCGTCGAGCACCCGAGGCACATTATCGATAACGCGCGCTATCACGGGAAGCAGATTCCCGGTCTCGGCGCAGCTGAGTACAGTTTCGTCGAGCAGGTGCTCGACAGGGGAGTGTTCTCCTTCTGCATGTGCCCCGGCGGCGTGCTGGTCCCTTCTTCCACCGAGGACGGTACGGTCGTGCTGAACGGCATGTCCAACTCGGCGCGCAATTCCAAATGGTCGAATGCAGGCGTCGTTGTGCAGATCGAGCCTGAGGATGTGCCGGAAAAGTATCGCCCTGCAGGCGCTTTCGCTTTGATGGATTTCCAGCATGACGTCGAAAAGGCGATGTACGATTACGTTCAGGGCAAAGGTGCGAAGCATCCCTTTGCGGCTCCCGGACAGCGTATGAAAGATTTCTGCCGCGGAATAGAGTCAGTGAGCCTTCCCGCCTCGTCATATTTCCCCGGGGTCGTCAGCGCGCCGCTCCACGAACTGCTTCCGGACTTTATCTACAAGCGCATGAGGCTCGTTTTCCCCACGGTTGACCGCAAGATTCATGGTTACTATACCAATGACGCGCTCCTGCTGGGCGTAGAGTCGCGCACTTCGTCGCCCATACGCATAGTCCGCGACAGCGAGACGCTCGAGTCCCCTTCGATGAGCGGCCTCTACCCTTGCGGCGAGGGCGCAGGCTACTCGGGCGGCATAGTTTCCTCCGCCATCGACGGCATACGCTGCGCGCTCGCCGCCGCCTCACGTTTCTAAACTTAGGAAATCTTAGATCTGTGCAGCGGCTTTGAAGAAATCGGATCTGCGCACTTTCTGCCAAAGCAGGCGCGCTGATCCAGTCACCAACACGCGTATATTGCGTTCCTGCTGCGCCTGAAGCCCGAAATCAGCCCTCAGGCGCGCTACACCCCTAACGCAGGGCTCTGAGGTGGCCGCTACTCCGCGCCTGCTTTGGCAGAGCGGAACGCAAAACAGCACACAGTTGCCGTTGGTTGTTTTGAGGTCGAGAAGGGGCTGTGAATATAGTAAACTCTATTAAACTCAAGGACATCGCAGCATACTCGCGTTCGTGCAAAGGAATTCTTGCAGAATTGGGGACAATTCCATATCTTTGCCTTGATTTCGTGTAGATATATCACTACCAACAAGTTTGATTTCGTGTAAATTTATGTAAAGACAAAGCTTGATTCCGTGATGAAAAGAAAGTTATATGACCAGTTGCTCCTTTGGAAAAACAAGCGCAAAGGCAAGTCTGCCATGATGATAGAAGGCGCCCGCCGCGTTGGCAAGAGCTACATCGTCAAGGAATTTGCACAAAAAGAATACAAAAGCTACATCCTCATAGACTTCTTCAAAGTCGGCGACGACATCAAAGACCTTTTCAAAAACTACAAGGACAACCTGGACATGCTCTTCACATACCTGAGCACCTACTTTTCCACCAGGCTCTATCCCAGGGAGTCCATAATAGTCTTTGACGAGATTGAATTCTGCCCGGCAGCCCGTGCCGCCATCAAGTACTTGGTTGAGGACGGCCGATACGATTATCTGGAAACCGGCTCCCTGCTCGGCATGAAAATGAGCACCAAAAAGAAGCTGAGGAAAACCGAGAAGAAAGAAGACTATCTGGTACCCTCCGAGGAGGAAAGCATGGTCATGCACCCGATGGATTTCGAAGAGTTCCTCTGGGCCATGGGCGAAGAATCACTGATGGACTTCGTCCGGGTGAAATTCGCCGCTCAGGAACCCGTCGGAGCGTCCATGCACCGCAAACTCATGGACTACTTCCGCCTTTACATGATTATCGGCGGCATGCCACAGGCCATCCTGGAATACCTTGACACCAAATCCTTCGAGGATGTAGACCGCGTCAAGCGCCAGATTCTCAACCTCTACTACAACTGCATCGACAATTACGCCGGCGTGCATACATCCAAGGTGAGGGCCATCTATGAGGCCATCCCCGGACAGCTTCAGCTGCATGAGCATAAGTTCCAACTTTCAGACCTCAACAAGGACGCCCGTTTCCGTGACTACGACAGCTCCTTCTTCTGGCTGCGCGATGCAAAGATGGTTAACCTTGCGTTCAACACCACAGAGCCCAGCATCGGCCTCGGACTCAAGCAGAAGGACAACTCACTCAAATGCTATATGAACGACACCGGCCTCATGATCAGCCACGCCTTTGACGAGAGGGGAATCGTCTCCGAGCAACTCTACCAGAAGATTCTGAGGGACAAACTTGAGGTCAATGCCGGCATGCTGATGGAAAATATCGTCGGCCAAATGCTCGCCGCTATCGGCTGCAAACTCTTTTTCTACTCCAATCCTTCCCGAGAGAAAAAGGACGACAGGATGGAAATTGACTTCCTCATTTCCAAGAAAGCCATTACCAGCCGCCACAACATTTCTCCCATCGAAGTGAAGTCCTCAACTGGATTCACAACCACTTCCCTGGAGAAATGCATCAAGAAATACTCCACGTATCTGGCACAGGCCTACATCGTTCACACCGGCGACCTGAAAAACGATGGCGATTACCTATATATCCCGCTTTATATGGTTCCTTGCCTATAATGATCTTGCGCAAGAAGAATGGGGGGGGAAGCATGCGGGCGGCGCTCATGCGGGGAAAAGGGGGCTCGCCCTCGCCATTCCCGATCCCAAGCAGAAGTAGCGAAGGTCACGAAAGCGGCCATTCATGGACTTCGCTATCTGTAAAGTCAAGGGTGCCAACCGTTATTCTTCAATCACAGCTAGGCGAGGGAGGGGGCGGCGGACTAGATGATGCCGCTGCCGAGGAGTTCATCGCGGTCGTACCAGGCGGCGAACTGGCCGGGGGAAATGCCCCTCTGGGGCTCTTCAAAGAGGATATATAGCGCGTCTTTGCGCATCAGGAGCAGCGCATCCTGCAGCGGCTGGCGGTATCGCACCCTAACGCGCATGCGGGCGAAGGAGCCTTCTTCGAGGCGCCCCTCCTCCCTTATCCAATGCAGGTCGGATGCGGAAATCCTTATGCAGCTGCGGGAAAGCCCCTTGTGGCGGTGGCCTTCGCCGACGTAGACTATATTTGCCTCAGGGTCAATGGAAATGACGAAGAGGGGTTCCTTGCTGCCGCCTATATTGAGGCCCTTTCGCTGGCCTATGGTGTAGAAAATGGCGCCCTCGTGAGTGCCGGCGATGCGCCCCAGGGGGTTGTCCTTCCAGCGTGTCTTGAGAGTGTGCTTTTTGCCGCTGCGGTAGCGTTCTTCCCGGAATTCAATATTATACGAAATGGGAGTCGCGAGCGCATCGAGCTCTTCGAGACTTAGGGCGGAGACTTTCGCAAGGTCGAAAGAGCTCTCGGGCCTGTCGCAGCCGCTTTCATTGGCCTGCTGCCCGTGGACGGAGCGGAAAACATCGTTGTCGCCGGTGAAAGAGCTCACCATGCTGAGAGCCTCCGGGTCTTTAGATATGGCGCTCAGGATTTCCCTTTGGCGACGGTACAGGGGGTCCTGCTCATAATAAGCGTCGAAAACTTCGACTATTCGGCCTTCCTTGCTGCGAAGGCGCTGCTTGAGGAACTCAGGGAGGTCCACCTTGCCGACAAAGCATATGCCCTGGGAGTCCTTTTTGTCCGCAGACGGCAGATCGGCTTCGGAGGCGATGCGCCTCACTTCAGGCTTTTTGATTTCGCCTATGGGGAACAGGGCCTTGGCGAGCTGCTCCTGGCTCAGCTGGCAGAGGAAATAGCTCTGGTCCTTGCCGGGGTCTTCGCCGGCTAGGAGCCTGTAGACGGTCTTTCCTTCAGGGGTGGTAAGGGTCTCCTTGCGGCAGTAGTGGCCTGTGGCGACCATGTCCGCCCCGAGCTTCAGGGCAGCGTCGAGAAAGGCGTCGAACTTGATTTCGCGGTTGCACAGGACATCGGGGTTTGGGGTGCGGCCCGCCTCGTATTCGCTGAACATATAGTCCACGACCCGCTGCCTGTACTGCTCGCTCAAGTCTATGAAATAGAAGGGTATGCCAATTTTGCGCGCGACCATTTCGGCCACGAACCTGTCTTCCTCCCACTCGCAGTCGCCGTGGAGGGTGCCTTCGGTGTCGTGCCAGTTCTGCATGAACATGGCAAAAACATCGTAGCCCTGCTGCTTGAGCAGCAAAGCTGCGACGCTCGAATCGACGCCTCCGGAGAGGCCTACGCAAACTCTCAAGGCTTGTTTTTAGATTTTCATTGAAGGCATGGCCGTCTTCTGGGCTTCGACCTTGAGGTAGTCCTTGGTGTCGAAGTGGAGCATGGAGGCGACTATGGAGTCGGGGAAGGAACGGACCTTGCGGTTGTAGATGGTGACGCTGTCGTTGTAGACCATGCGGCTCATACGGACCTGGTTCTCATAGACATTGACGCTGTCCATGGTCTTGGCGTAGTTCTCGTTGGCCTTGAGCTCGGGATACTGCTCGGCGACGACGTTGATGCGGCTGATGACCTGGTTGAGCATGTCCTCCTGGGCGTCGGCCTCGGCGGCGGTGCTGTTGCGGCTGATTCCGCTCCTTGCTGCGATGATGTCGCGCAGGGCATTGTACTCGTGCTCGTTGTAGGACTTGGTGAGCTCTGCTAGGGCTGTGAGGGCGTCCCAGCGGCTGGACTGCTGCACGCCGATCTGGCTCATTGCGTTCTGGCATTTTTCGTCTTCGCTGACGAGACTGCGCTGAATGGAAATGACCCAGAGGGCAAGGACTGCCACGACGGCAAGGATGATAAGAATGGTCATAGTGTTGGTAAAATTATTATTATTTGGGCAAAAGTAACGAAAAATTGTTACATTTGTCAGCAATGCTAAGCCAAATGCAGGAAAAACAGATAAATATTGCTTTCGAGCAGTACTCCTCCATCGAGGAGCTGCTTCCTGAGGATCGCGAGCTCGCCGCAGAGGCCATCAAGGCCATGGCAGGCTCATACGCCCCGTATTCCCATTTCAATGTCGGCGCCGCCGTGAGGATGTCCAACGGCCAGATCGTGCGTGGCGCAAATCAGGAGAACGCGGCTTTCCCTTCCGGCCTCTGCGCCGAGCGCACGGCCATGTTTGCCGCCGGCGCCAAGTTTCCCGATAAGGAAATGGTCTCTATAGCCCTTTGCGGCGGAATATATGGCAGGCTCACCGAGAGCCCTGCCACTCCCTGCGGGGCCTGCCGCCAGGTCATGGCCCAGTACCAGGCCAAGTCCGGCAAGCCCATGAGCGTCATTATGATAGGGGCGGATAAGGTCTGGAAGTTCCATCGCGTTGATGATATACTGCCGCTGATTTTCGACAGCATTTGAGATATTTCATTTTTTAACTATCTTTGCAGCGGGAAAGTCGTGCACGACCAGCTCCCTCTGAACTCCCCCAGGGCCGGAAGGCAGCAAGGGTAGGAGGTTGTAGCGGTGCGATGTACGGGGCTTTCCCTTTTTTCGTTTTTAGCCCTTCCGGCCAGGCCGCTTTTCCCTTCAAGTTTGCTATATTTGCGCCGTTATGAACAGCTACAGGTCTGACATTGTTATAATAGGAGGCGGAGCTGCCGGTCTGATGGCGGCTTACGGTGCTGCAAGGCAGGCGCGCCTCGGCGGCCTCCCCCTCACCGTCACCGTCCTTGAGAAAATGCCTCGCCCGGGGCGCAAGATCATGATTACCGGCAAGGGGCGCTGCAACTTTACCAATGTCAAGCCCTGGAACGACTTTTCGACCCACATCAGCAGCGGCAGCCGCTTTGTCAAGAACGCTTTCTACAATTTCGATTGCAACGCAGTCCTGGACTTTTTCGAGTCTCAGGGCGTAAAGACCGTAGTTGAAAGGGGCGACCGTGCCTATCCGGCTTCATACAAGTCGTCCGACATAGTGGATGCGCTGGTCAGGGCCTGCTTTGGCGAGGGAGTTAAAATAGCAACGGGCACCGAGGTCAGCGGGATAAGTATCGATAACGGATTCATTATCGACGCCCTCGAGGCGGCAGGACCCGCACGATGGAAATGCTCCCGCCTTATCATTTCCACCGGCGGCCTTTCTTACCCCGGGACAGGCTCCACCGGCGACGGGTACACCTGGGCGCGCAGTTTCGGCCATACGGTCACGCCCCTCTTTCCTTCGCTGACCGCCCTCGTGCTGGCAGGATACAAGACTGATGTAGTGCCTGATGCCTCTATGAAAGGCCACATAGACAGGTCCTTCCCTTTGAGCGAAACCGGCAGCAAACTGCGCGGTATACATCTTGAGAACATAGCTTTGAGCGTTTCGGCCGCTGGTGGCGGGCTCATCGCCGAGGAGTTCGGCGAGGCTGATTTCACCGACGGGGGCATCGAAGGCGCTGCAATTTTCCGCCTCAGCCGCAAGTGCGTCAAGGCCATGCTCAACGGCGCGCGCCTAAGCCTCAAGATTGACCTCAAGCCGGCGGTGAGCTCCGAGGATCTCCTTGAGCGTGTACGCTCTCTTTGGAAGGAGGCTGACAAGCCTTCCCGCCGACCCATGCGCGAGAAAGACAAGTGCATGATGATACTTCGCAATCTCCTTCCCGCCGAGATGATTCCTGCGTTCCTTGACTGCCACCCCCGCATCATGACCCTTCAGCGCATTTCGAAGACCCAGACTAAGCTTTGGGTCAATTTGGAGAATATAGTCAAAGCCCTGAAGGACTGGGAGATGGATATAGACGGTTACGTTGGTTACGAGCGCTGTGTCGTTACGGCTGGCGGCGTTTCCACAGACGAAGTTTCTCCGAAGACCATGGAGTCCAAAAAGTGTCCGGGTCTCTATCTTTGCGGCGAGGTGCTCGACATAGACTCCGACACCGGCGGCTACAATCTCCAGACTGCCTTCAGCACCGGCATGCTCGCCGGCCAGAGCGCCTCCTCCTCCCTCGCCTAGCTGTGATTGAAGAATAACGGTTGGCACCCTTGACTTTACTGATAGCGAAGTCCATGAAAGAGGTGTCTCATGGACTTCGTTTTGCTTTGTGAAACCACCACATGGCCTGGAAGACACTCTGGAGGGGGTGGCGCGATTGAGCCGCCGAGCGAAGTCCATGAATGGCCGCTTTCGTGACCTTCGCTGCGTTAAATAGGACGAAAAAAAGAGACCCTCGAGGGGTCTCTTTTTTTGAGCCACTTGGCAGACTCGGACTGCCGACCTGCGCGTTACGAATGCGCTGCTCTACCGACTGAGCTAAAGTGGCGATTGGGGCTGCAAATATATGAATATTTATTGAAATGCAAAAACCCTAAAAGAGCCTCCCGTTCCACTTGTCGGCAAGCGACTGGAGGGCGTCATCGCTCGGGGGAGCGGCCGCTGCAGCACTCTTCTCCTTGTCGAAACGGGCCTTGAGCTCCTTGAACTGGCGCTTGGTGTCGAGAGTGAACTCGCCGCCGAGCACCCATGCGAAATAGGACGGCTCGCTCTGGTAGACCTCGCGGGCCGTGCGGCCCTTGTGCTTGCCGAAGCTGATGACGGGCTCGCCGTTCTCACCCATTATCAGGCGCCCTGCGTAATCGACGGTCTTGGGGCGGCCGCCGACGCCGGAAAGGAAATCGACGTCGTTCTTCAGATCCTCGGGGTACATGTCTAGCTCGCCCTTGAGGACTTCGTAGGTGGCGATGGTGTCGGCCTCGGCGGTGTGTGCGTTCTCGAAATCCTTGCCGCCGCAATAGAAGCGGTAGGCGGCCTTGAGGTTGCGGGGCTCCATGAAATGGTAGATGTTCTGGACATCGACCATCTTCTTTGAGTGAAGGTCTATATCTATCTTCTTCCCGGTGTACTCACGGACGCGCTCTATCTCTTCGGCGAGCATGGGAAGGTCGAACTTGGCGGAATTGAAACCGGCGAGGTCGCTGTCGGAGAGCCACTCGCAGACTTCGTCCACGACGTCGGCGAAAAGAGGGCAGTCCACGAGGTCTTCATCGTGGACGCCGTTCACGGCGCTGGCCTTTTCGTCTATGTGGCGCTGGACGCCGCGGGCGTAGTCCCAGGGGCGTATCTTCCAGGTCTTGATGCGCTGCTCGCCGCCGGGGAATACCTTGACGAAGCTGAGCTCTATGATGCAGTCCGTTGCTATGCTGAGGCCTGTGCTCTCTATGTCGAAAAAGAGTAGGGGCCGCGACAGGTTGAGCTCCATCCTTCTACACCATTATGGGCATGATGATGCCGCAGACCTTCTCGCTCTCGGTCTCTTCCTCGGAAGGGACAATCAGGGCGGCGCGCCTCGAGTCGGCGAACTTCATCACGACCATCTCGCAAGTCATGTTGGCGAGTATGTCGGCAAGGAAGGAGGACTTGAAGCCTATGGAGAGCTCGTCGCCGTTGTAGTCGCAGGAGACTTTCTCGTATGCGGCTATTGCGAAACCGAGATCCTGGGCGGAAACTTCCAGCTGGCCGGGCTTGAGGTCGAACTTGATGTGGTTCGAAGCTTTGTTGGAGCACACGGAGATGCGCCTTACGACGCCGAGAAGCTGCTGGCGGTCTATCTTGAGGACGTTGAAATTGTTCTGGGGGATGACGTCGCGGTATTTGGGGAACTTGCCGACAATCAGGCGGCAAATCATGCTCGTGGAAGCAAAGCTGAAGACTACGCTGCTCTCGTCGAACTTGATCTCCACGCTCTCGGCATCCTTGCCTATGATGGACTTAAGGACGGCTGCGGGCTTTTTGTGGAGGATGAAGGAGCATTTCTCGGGGGTCTGCACGTCGTCGGCGGTGTAGCATATGAGCTTGTGGGAGTCGGAAGCGACGAGCGTGGCGGAAATGGTGTCGAGGTCGAAGAAGATACCGTTCATGGCGGGGCGCATCTCGTCGTCTGCGGTGGCGTAGATGGTGCCGCTGATGCCGTCGATGAGGGTCTGGGCGGGGAAGACCACGGTGCGTGCGTCTTCGCCTACGCCTTTAATCTCGGGATAGTCGCCGGCGGGGAAGTAGGGGAGCGTAGAGTTGCCGCTGGACCAGCTGCATTCGAAGGAGCTGTCGCCGACGGTGCGTATGGACAGGGGCTGGTCGGGCAGGGACTTCAGCAGGTCGGTCATGTGCTTGGCGGGAACTGCCATCGCGCCGGTCTCTTCGGCGGAATCCACCTCAATCGTGGTGCGAAGGGTGAGCTCCGAGTCGGACGCGGTGATGGTGAGACGGCCGGACTCAAGGTTGAACAGGAAATTTTCGAGGATGGGGAGGGCGCTCTTGGCGGGGACTGCCTTCGAGACGTCCATCATTGCCTTGAGAAGTTCGTTGCTTGATACTTTGAATTTCATATGTCGTTGTTTTTGTTTCTCAATCCTGACAAAGATAATAAATCATTCGTAATTTTGTGGCATAAATTTTGACAAATAGCTATATCCGTCAATCGAAACAAATTTCATACTATGAAAAAGAACATACTGACCATCGTCCTGTCCGTCCTTCTGAGCGGACTTGTCGCCTATGGAGTAGGCAAATCCAATGTTTCACAGGCCCCTGCGGCCTCCGAAGACGCCGGTACCCACATCCACAATTCCGAGTACCGGACTGTCAATCTGTCACTGAGTGACTATCCCGACTTCACCTTCGCCGCAGAGACCGCCGTCGATGCCGTCGTGTTCGTCAAAGTGACCATCATGAGCCAGGCTCCCCAGTACCAGGGAGACGACTTCTTCCGTTTCTTCTTTGGCGACCAGTTCGGCGGCTCCAGGCAGCGCCAGGGCAGCGGCTCGGGCGTCATCATCCGCCCCGACGGCTACATAGTCACCAACAACCACGTCGTCGAGAACGCCACCAAGATCGAAGTTACCCTCAACGACAACAAGACCTACGAGGCCACTGTCATCGGCACCGATCCCGCGACCGACGTCGCCCTGATCAAGATCGACGCCCAGGATCTTCCTACCATCGAATTTGCCGACTCCGACGCCCTGCGCCTCGGCGAATGGGTGCTCGCCATAGGCTCCCCCCTCGGCGAGGAGCTCCGTTCCACCATCACCGCCGGCATCGTGAGCGCCAAGGGCCGCTCCATGCCCAACTACGACGGCAAATTCAAGATCGAATCATTCATCCAGACCGACGCTGCAGTCAACCCCGGCAACTCCGGAGGCGCCCTCGTCAACAAGGCTGGCCAGCTCGTCGGCATCAATACCGCAATCATTTCCACCACCGGTTCCTACACCGGCTACTCCTTCGCCGTCCCTTCCAATATCGTGAAGAAAATTGTCGGCGACCTGATCGACTTCGGCTCTGTCAAGAGGGCCATGCTCGGCGTGAGCGTTTCCGCCGTAACAAACGAAATTGCAGAGCAGATGAAACTTTCTTCTCCGAGCGGCGTATATATTAACGAAGTCACTGCAGGCGGAGCAGCTGAAGCTGCCGGCCTGAAGAAGGGCGACGTGATCACATCCCTCGGCGGCACGGCCCTCAAGACCGTCGCCTCCCTCCAGGAGAAAGTGAATTCCTTCCACCCCGGCGACACGACTACTGTCGAGTTCGTCCGCGAAGGCAAGCCCATGACCGCGCAGGTCGTTTTCAATGCGGTCGACCAGATGGGCGGAGCCACCGCAGACGACGGTTCGGTAGCTTTCTACGGCGCACGCCTTAAGGAAGCTTCTCCCGAAAAGCTCGCAAGACTCGGCCTCAAGAAAGGTGTTGAGATCGTGTCCGTCGGCGAAGGCAAGATGAAGGAAAACGGCGCTCAGGAAGGCTTCGTGATAGTCTATGTCAACGACCAGGCGGTGAGCAAGCCGCAGGACGTCATAGACCAGGCCAAGAAGAGCAAGAGGGCCGTCTTCATCGAAGGCGTCACCGCAGGCGGCAGGAGGGGCTACTTCGGCTTCGGGAAGGAATAATCCTTCCCCGGCCGCCCCGGGCCACGGAAATGAAAGTATTGAAGCAGATATATGAGACAACTTAAAATCACAAAGTCCATCACCAACCGCGAAAGCGCGTCGTTGGACAAGTACCTCCAGGAGATAGGTCGCGAAGAACTGGTCTCTCCGGAAGAAGAAGTGGAACTCGCCCAGCGCATACGCAAAGGCGACCAGGAAGCGCTCGAAAAGCTCACCAGGGCGAACCTCAGGTTCGTCGTTTCCGTGGCAAAGCAGTACCAGAACCAGGGCCTGAGCCTCCCCGACCTCATCAACGAGGGCAACCTGGGCCTGATCAAGGCCGCCGAAAAGTTCGACGAGACCCGCGGCTTCAAGTTCATTTCCTACGCAGTCTGGTGGATACGCCAGTCCATACTTCAGGCGCTCGCCGAGCAGAGCCGCATAGTGCGTCTCCCTCTGAACCAGGTGGGTTCCCTCAACAAGATCAACAAGGCCCTCGGCAAGTTCGAGCAGGAGAACGAGCGTCTTCCTTCAAATGACGAGCTCGCCGACATGATCGAGATTCCCCGCGAGAAGATCGCCGACACCCTCAGGGTATCCGGCCGCCACGTCTCCGTGGACGCCCCCTTCGTGGAGGGCGAGGACAATTCCCTGCTCGACGTCCTTCCCAACGACGACTCCCCGTCGGCCGACAGGGGTCTCGTGAACGAGTCCCTGAGCACCGAAATCGAGCGCTCGCTCCAGATCCTTACTCCCCGCGAGCGTGAGATAATCAAGTCCTTCTTCGGCATAGGCTGCCAGGAAATGACTCTCGAAGAGATAGGCGAAAGGCTCGACTTGACCCGTGAGCGCGTTCGCCAGATCAAGGAAAAGGCCATACGCAAGCTAAAAAAGCCCTCTGCCAGCAAACATCTGAAAACTTATCTGGGATAACCATGACCCCTGAATCATTCATTGCAGCGAAGGCCGCCGAGGCCATCAAATCATTATACGGAGTGGAGGCCGACGCCTCCACTCTGCAGGTACAGGCCACCCGCAAGGAGTTCGAAGGCGACTTCACCCTCGTCGTCTTCCCCCTGCTCAGGATGAGCCGCACTTCCCCCGAGCAGACCGGCAGCGCAATAGGCGAGTGGCTCTGCGCCAACGTGCCCGAAATCAGCGCTTTCAACGTCGTCAAGGGCTTCCTCAACATCCTGCTTTCCCAGCTCTACTGGAAAGAGGCCCTCGGCTCCATAGTTTCCGATCCTTCCTTCGGCACCCTTCCCGCCACCGGAAAAAACATCATGGTGGAGTTCTCCTCTCCCAACACCAACAAGCCCCTCCATCTCGGCCACGTGCGCAACAACTTGCTCGGCGATTCAGTCTCCAAGCTCCTCGCCGCAGCGGGCAACAACGTGACCAAGACGACCCTTGTCAATGACCGCGGCGTCCATATCTGCAAGTCCATGCTGGCATGGCAGGAGCGCTTCGACGGCGCCACGCCCGAGAGCACCGGCATAAAGGGCGACCACCTCGTCGGCGACTGCTATGTCGAGTACGCCAAGATGGAGAAGGAAGACCCTTCCGTCGGCGACAAAGTCCACGAGATGCTCGTCAAATGGGAGCAGGGCGACCCTGAGGTGCGCGCCCTGTGGGAAAAGATGAATTCCTGGGTATTCGCAGGCTTCGACCAGACCTACAAGGCCCTTGGCATCAGTTTCGACAAGACCTACTACGAGCACGACACCTACCTTCTGGGCAAGGAAATCGTGATGCGCGGCCTCGAGATGGGCGTTTTCCAGCGCGACCCAGACGGCTCCGTGTGGTGCGACCTCACCGCTGACGGTCTCGACCGTAAGATACTCCTGCGCTCCGACGGCACTTCGGTCTATATCACCCAGGATCTCGGCACCGCCGAGCGCCGTTTCTCCGAGTACAAGCTCGACTCCCACATTTACGTCGTGGGTAACGAGCAGAACTACCATTTCCAGGTCCTCAAGCTCATCCTTTCCAAGCTCGGATACGAGTGGGCCGACCAGATTTACCATCTCTCATACGGCATGGTGGAACTCCCCGAGGGCAAGATGAAGTCCCGCGAAGGTACAGTGGTCGATGCCGACGACCTGCTCGAAAAAATGTACGAGGAGGCTCGTCAGAGCTCCGAAGAGTCCGGCAAACTCGCTGACCTCACCGATGACGAAAAGAAGGAACTCTATCGCCAGATAGGTCTCGGCGCCCTCAAGTACTTCATTATCAAGGTGGACCCCAAGAAGACCATGCTCTTCGACCCCCGCGAATCGATAGACTTCAACGGCAACACCGGTCCCTTCATCCAGTACACCCACGCCCGCATCTGCTCAATCCTTAGGAAGGCCTCCGAGCAGGGTATCACCCCTGCGCAGTCCGTCCTTGATAAAGCGGATGTAGAGCTCAGCGCCAAGGAAACGCGTATAGTAAAGCTCCTCAACGGCTATCCCCAGAAAGTTGCGGAAGCCGCTGCGGCTCTTTCCCCTGCCCTCATAGCCAACTACGCCTACGAGCTTGCCAAGGAGTTCAACCAGTATTATCACGATACGCCCATACTGCGCGAGGAGGACAAGTCCCTTCTCGGCATGAGGCTCCTTCTGATTGATTCGGTAGCTTCCGTCCTTCGCAAGGCGGCCGCCATCATGGGCTTCGAGCTCCCTCAGCGCATGTAGGCTCTTATCATGGGCCCTCATTCAAATACCCTCGAAACGGAGTATTACTCCCCGAGACGCCTTTTTCACAGCTTCGCACCCCGCATCATGGGTACGAAGCTGGAATTTATCATGACGGGCCCTTCGGAGGAAGAATCCGAAAGGATTTGGGCGAAGCTGCTGTCAGAGGCTCAGGCTCTGGAGTCGCTCTTGAGCCGTTTTGACGGTTCAAGCGAAGTCAGTGCCCTGAACAGTATTTCGCAGGCGGGGGAAGTGTTTCCTTCGCACGAACTGCTGGAGATAATCGCTGACGCAGAAGAATACCGCATGCTGACGAGCGGCCTTTTCGACGTGACCCTTGGTACTTCCAAACCCTCCATCGTCCTTTCAGGAAGGGGAGTGGACTTAAGGGGCGGCAGTCTTGATTTCGGCGGATACGCAAAAGGCCTCCTTTGCCGAAGGGCAAAAGCCCTTTTGTCAGGCGAACCCGCCGTGGAGTCAGCGTATCTGGATTTTGGCGGGAGCAGCATAAGCACCATAGGCACACATCCTTTCGGCGACTGCTGGAAGGTTTCGGTCTGCGATCCTTTCTCAGGGAGGATGCTCAAGGAGGTGGAGCTTCGCGCTTCGTCCCTTTCCGTTTCCGGCTCTCAGCCCCACTATGAAGGGCATATCAAGGACCCGCGCACCGGCCGATTCATCGAAGGCAGGTGTCTTGTGATCTGCGAGGCTCTCGATCCCCTCGATGCCGAGGTGGGAAGCACCGCCGCGGTGGTCTCAGGGGGCGAAAAACTTGAATTTTTGCAAAAAAATCTGCATCTTTCGCAAGTTTCGTTTTTCAATCTATGACTCAGAACACCAAAGACACTCCTGAAGTGGACCTTTCGCTGCGCCGTTTCATCAAGGGGCTGGGCGCTGCCGCCGGAGGTGCCGTCCTGCTCTCGCAGACTCCCTGGCTGACTTCCTGCACGCCCGAAAAGCTCTCTGAAGCCGTCTCGGAGGGCCCCGCAAGGATTGGCATCATAGGCACGGGCTCCCGCGGGCAGTATCATATACACAACCTGCTTCGCATGCCGCTGGTCGGCAAAATAGTCGCCCTTTGCGACGACTACGCCCCCAATCTCGAGGCTGCATCCGCTCTCGTCCCCTCTGCC
Organism: uncultured Bacteroidales bacterium; assembly: GCA_947302175.1. Lineage (GTDB taxonomy): Bacteria > Bacteroidota > Bacteroidia > Bacteroidales > UBA932 > Cryptobacteroides. The sequence continues at coordinate 45,888 of CAMYVB010000012.1, forward strand.
CGCAAGTACTCGGATTATCGCAAGCTGCTCGAAGATAAGGAATTGGATGGCGTTATCATAGCCACGCCCCTTGGCTCGCATGCCCGCATAACCCTGGACTGCCTGTCCGCGGGTAAGCACTGTTTCTGCGAAAAGGCCATGGCTCTCACCATGGAGGAGTGCAAGCAGGTATATTCGGCCTACAAGGCTTCAGACAGGGTGCTTTTCTACTGCATGCAGCGAATGTACGACCCCAAGTACGTCAAGGCTTTCCAGATGATAAAGACGGGCCTGATAGGCGATGTCGTGGGAATGCGCTGCCACTGGTTCCGCAATGCAGACTGGCGTCGTCCCGTTCCCTCTCCCGAGCTTGAGAGGCGCATCAACTGGAGGCTCTATCGCGAGTCTTCCGCAGGTCTTATGACCGAGCTGGGCTCCCACCAGATAGAGGTTTGCACCATAGTGACAGGTCTGGTTCCTGAGTCGGTCGCTGGCTTTGGCGGCATAGTATATTGGAAAGATGGCAGGGAAGTGTACGACAGCGTATCGCTGACGTACCGCTTCGCCGACGGCCGCAATATTGCGTACGAATCCTTGATTTCCAACAAGTTCAACGGCATGGAGGAGCAGATACTCGGTAAGGACGGCACCGTGGACCTCTCGAAGGGCGTCTATTATCTCGAGGACGACAGGTCGGTCTATGGCGTTCGCCGCCTGCTGGACCAGGTCAAGGAGGGCGTTTTCGCCTCCGTTCCCACCGCAGGTCCCAGCTGGAGGCCCGAGCTCATGGGCGACCATGTGCCCCACTACATACTTGCCAACTCCACTGCCAAGGTCTCGGGAGAGAGCATGATAGGCGCGGACAACGACGGATCGTTCGAGATACTCGAAGCCTTCTGCCAGTCCTGTATCACAGGCGAAAAGGCCGCGAACGTCGTGGAAGAAGCCTACTGCGCCACCATACTCTGTCTTATGGGCAACGAGGCTATGGATACGGGCAGCGTAGTGAAAATGCCCGAGGACTGCAAGATTCCTTACATGAAATTCTAGCTGCCTCGTGAAAGATATAGTCATCACTTCAAAAGGCCTCAGGCGTGAAGCGCTGCTGCTTCTCGTCTGTCTTCTTGGCGGCGTTGCCGTCGATGTATATGCTATAATCAAGTATTCCCGTCCCTTTTCGGAGCTCTTCCAAACCCTTGGCTACGCTGTTGCCATAGGCCTTGCGATATACTTTATTGTGATGCTCCTGAGGCTGCTGGGGCTGCTTATACGCATTATTTTCGCAAAAAAAGACCGCTCCCTATAGGATAATGGAAAAATTGATTAATATTGCACGGTAAATTCTTAATCAATGGGACAGACCAAACGACACGTTGTTAGCTATGAGAAATTGACGGACGAGCTTGTCGCCCTCCTTGCAGAGAAGTATCCCAACGGATTCAGCGATTATCTTGTCCGCTACACCAAGCCTGACGGCACGCCCTTCTGGGCGGTCACCCTGGAAAAGGGCGAAGACGTATATCTTGTCAAGATCCAGGTCGAGACGGACAATCAGGAAGATGTAAAGAAGTGGCTCGAAAACGAGGAAGACGCTGAGAACGAGCAGGTGACCGGATCCGCCGGCAGTTCCGATGCTTCCGGCGACACCCTTCCCGACGACAATATTTCCCAGTACGGCGACGACGGCTCCGACGAGGGCTAGTCGCTTTTTTCAATACTATTCTTTTGGACAAAGGGACAGGCAGATCGGTTTGGCGGCCCCTCGGGACCGTGTCTGAGACCAACCGCATGGTGGTGGTTTCGCTGCTTGCGGGCCTGTTCTCCGGTCTTGCTGCCGTTCTCCTGCTTAAACTCATAGATCTGGTTAAGTCGGGCTCCGACTTACTCTCCCGCTCATTGCCGGAGGGGCTGGGGTCTTTCGTTTCCCCGGGAATAGGCATGCTCCTCAGCCTGCTGATAGTGACATTCCTGGTAAAGGATGATATAGGTCACGGGGTCACGAGGGTGCTTGTCGCCGTGTCGAGGAGCGAGTCGCGCATCAAACCGCATAATATGTGGTCTTCGGTCCTTACCAGTTCGCTCACCATCGGTATGGGCGGCTCGGTGGGTGCCGAAGCTCCCATAGTCTATACAGGAGCCGCAATAGGTTCTAACCTCGGCCGCTTGTTCGGGCTTTCCTACAGGAATCTCACTACGCTTCTCGGCTGCGGCGCCGCAGGTGCCATAGCCGGCATATTCAAGGCTCCGCTGGCGGGAGTGCTCTTTACCATGGAGGTCCTGCTTTTCAATAACTCCATGTCCTCGATCGGTCCGCTGCTGATTTCCAGCGTATCGGCGACCTTCGTTTCCTATCTTTTCCTCGGCCATTCGTTCCCCTTCCACTGCGCCATTACCCCTTTCTCGATGGGCAACGTTCCCTTCTACCTGTTGCTCGGCGTGTTCGGAGGGCTCATTTCGGTCTATTTCCTAAGGACCACCCTTGCCCTTGAAGACAGGATAGGGAAGATGCGCTCGAAGACCATGCGCTGGGTAATCAGCGCAATAGGAGTGGGATTGATGGTGTCCCTTTTCCCCCAGCTTTTCGGCGAAGGATACGGCTCCATAGGCGTTTTGCTCTCAGGCGCCGACCCCATCGAAGGAGGTGGCGGGACGCTGAAGGCCCTCGCCCATTCGAAGTGGGGCGTTCCCGCGTTTTTCCTCGCGGTAATGCTCCTGAAGGTCTTTGCCATGACGCTCACCAATGCAGGCGGAGGCGTGGGCGGTACCTTCGGTCCTACGCTTTTCGTCGGTGCCATCGCCGGTTTCGTGCTCTCGCGCACCATCAATATTATCGCTCCTCTCGGGGCGAGCGTCCCTGAGCAGAATTTCACCCTCGTGGGGATGGCGGCGCTCATGGCGGGCGTTATGCAGGCTCCCATGACCGCAATCTTCCTTATCGCAGAGATAACAGACGGCTACGAGCTCTTCCTTCCGCTCATTATAGCCTCGACGGTCTCGTTTGGCACGACGCGCATTTTTGAGCGCTATTCCATTTATTCCAAGCGTGTTGCGCAGGCTGGGCAGCTGCTCACCCACGACAGCGACCACTCCGCCCTCGCCCTAATGAGCGTGGCCGACCTGGTGCGGGACAAATATCCTCCCGTGCCCAAAGATGCCACCCTTCGCGAGATACTGCCGGTCATTCAGGAGAGCGATGCGCAGGTATTCCCCGTCCTCGACTCCAAAGGCCGCCTGAAAGGCTATCTCGAGATGGACAGCCTGCGCAAGTATATTTTCCGTACTGAGCTTTACGACTCGCTCAATGTCCATGACCTCATGGAGCCGCCCAATACCGTCGCCTATATCGACGAACCCATGGCGAGCGTTATGCAAAAGTTCGATAAGACAGGCGCTTGGCGCATCCCCGTCCTCGGGCGCGACGGGCGCTACAAGGGCTTCGTCTCCCGCTCCCGCGTTTTGTCGGCCTACCGCGAAGAGCTTAAGCTCATCACGGAGGACTGACGCCCCCTTTTCTGAAATATGAAAGAACTGTATATCAAACACATGGCCTCCACCCTGGAGGTCGCTCCCTGGCAGGTGGAAAACACCGTCCGGATGATGGAGGAGGGCGACACCGTCCCCTTCATTTCCCGCTACCGCAAGGAGCGCACCGGCGGTCTGGACGACGCGCTCATCGCCACCATCAAGCATCTCACCGGCGTTTTCGGCGAACTCGAGAAGCGTAAATCCACTGTACTTGAGACAATTGAGTCACTTGGGAAACTCACCGACGCCCTGAAGGCGGAGATCGAGAACTGCGTAGACCCCGCCCGCCTCGAGGACCTCTACCTCCCGTACAGGCCCAAGCGCCGCACCAGGGCCACCGTGGCCCGCGAGAACGGTCTTGAGCCCCTCGCGGACGCAATGTTTGATTTTAAGCTCAACGACCCCGCCGCCGAAGCGCACAAGTACCTCGGCGACAAGCTTGCAAGCGTGGAGGACGCCCTTGCCGGCGCCCGCGACATAATTGCAGAGCGCATCAGCGAGACCGCTGAAATAAGGGATGCGATGCGCCTCATTTTCTCGCGATGCAGGGTGGTGTCCAAGCCCGCACGCGGCGCCGCCGACAAGCCTGAGGCGGCGAAATATCGCAGCTACTTCAATTTCTCCATGCCGGTGCAGCGCATTCCGGCCCACAACCTCCTGGCCATCCTGCGCGCCCAGGGCGAGGGGCTGCTGAGCGTCTCTATAGACGCCGACCCCGAAAAGTGCTGCTCCAAGATTTATTATGAAATAAGCCACGGCAAGCGCTATCCTTCCCCCGCGCTGCAGTCGCAGATAAAGGAAGCCGTCGCCGACTGCTACGAGCGCCTGCTTGAGCCTTCAATAAGCGGCGAAACCCTTCGCGAAGCCAAGCGCAAGGCGGATACCGAGTCGATCGAAGTATTCGGCGAAAACCTGCGCCAGCTTCTGCTTTCCAGCCCTGTTGGGCAGAAACGGACGCTCGCCATCGATCCGGGTTTTCGCAACGGCTGCAAGTTGGCCGCGCTCGACGCCCACGGCAATCTCCTGCACCACAGCATCATCTATCCCCATCCGCCGCGCAACGAGAAAGTTCGCGCCTTGATGGAGGTTCAGGATATTCTCGAAAAATATGAAATCCAGGCAGTTGCAATAGGCAACGGCACTGCGGCGCGCGAGACTGAGGAGTTCATGCGCAAGGTGCAGCTGCCCGAGGGCTGCAAGGTCTGGACCGTGAGCGAAGACGGAGCATCCATCTACTCAGCCTCCGAAATAGCGCGCGAGGAATTCCCCGACGAAGATGTGACCGTAAGGGGCGCGGTATCGATAGGCCGCCGCCTCATGGACCCCCTCTCGGAGCTTGTTAAAATAGATCCCAAATCCCTCGGAATCGGCCAGTACCAGCACGACGTGGACCAGTCCCTTCTCAAGGAGAAGCTGGACAGCGTTGTGGAGTCGTGCGTCAACAGCGTGGGAGTCGATGTCAACATAGCGAGCCCTTCGCTGCTTCGCTACGTCGCCGGCATAGGCCCCGTCCTGGCGGACAATATCGTGGCCTGGCGCACTTCCCACGGCGGCTTTGCTTCCCGCAAGGACCTTATGGACGTGCCGCGTCTCGGACCAGCGGCGTTTAAGCAGAGCGCCGGCTTCCTGCGTATTAATGGTGCGTCCAACCCTTTGGACTCCAGTGCGGTACATCCTGAATCCTACCACATCGCAGAAAAGATGGCTTCGTCGCTCGGCGTCCCGGTTTCTTCGCTTGTCGGCAATAAGGAGCTTTGCTCCAAGCTCAAAGCCCGGGATTTCGTGGAGAAGGATTTCGGTCTTCCGACGGTAAACGATATTATCAGCGAGCTGCAGAGCCCCGGGCGCGACCCGCGCCAGGAGGCTTCGGAGTTCGAGTTCGCTTCCGACATCCACGAGATCGAGGACCTGCATCCAGGAATGGAACTGCCCGGAATCGTGACCAACATCACTAATTTCGGCGCCTTCGTGGACATTGGTCTCCACGAGAACGGCCTCATCCACGTTTCCCGCATGGGGCGCGGCAGGGGAGCGGACCCCTCCAAGATACTAAAACTCCACCAGCAGATTAAGGTGCAGGTGGAGGATATAGATGTGGAAAGGCGTAGGATTGCCCTGAGGCTTCTTTCCTAGGCGTTATCTTTTCTGCGGAATTTGCGCATCCTCAGGCCCATGACGCCCCAGAAGGCTTCGCCGAAGATGCCGCTGCTCATTTTCGAGGTGCCGAGCTCGCGGTTGATGAAGATCACCGGGACCTCGGTAATCTTGAATCCCAGCTTGTAGGCCGTGTATTTCATCTCTATCTGGAAGCCGTAGCCCTTCATCCTGACCTTTTCCAGGTCTATGGCCTTCAGGACTTCGGCCTTGTAGCACATGAAGCCGGCCGTGGTGTCGTAGATATTGACTCTAAGCATCTTGCGTACATAGACAGATGCGAAATACGACATCAGTATCCTTCCTATGGGCCAGTTGACTACGCTTATGCCCTTGCTGTAGCGGGAGCCTATGGCGACGTCGGCGCCGCCCTCCTCGCAAGCTTTGTGGAGGCGGAGAAGGTCGTCGGGATTGTGCGAAAAGTCGGCATCCATTTCGAAAACATAGTCGAAGCCCTGGGAGAGGGCCCATTTGAAACCTGTCAGGTAGGCCGTGCCGAGGCCAAGCTTGCCGCTGCGCTCTATCATGTGCAGGCGCTCGGGGAACTCCTCCTGCAGGGTGCGCACTATTGCGGCCGTGCCGTCGGGGGAGCCGTCCTCTATGATGAGTATATGGTACTGCCCTTCAAGGGAGAAGACTTTCCTGACGATGGCTTCGATGTTCTCCTTTTCGTTGTAGGTGGGGATGATTACGACTTTCCTGCTCATTTTCTTTCTTCCGAATGTGTCTTACAAAGATAATTATTAATTTTGAAGCGCAAACAAATAGTAGTTGAATGATTAGGATTGATTGTTTCGTGCCTTCGTCTGCCGTCTCAGAGCAGCTCGAGAAGCACGCCCTTGTAGCCTCCGTGAGCGTTTGTGAGGCTGCTGAAATGCGCTCCACAGCCGCTCTTCGCCGCATTGCTTCGGCCATTGCCGCGCCCTGGGTGCTGCTTTTTACCAAAGATTCTTCGCTGAGGCTCGTGGACGGGGCGCTGGAGAGGATGCTTCAGATTGCTTCGGATACGTCTGCCGATTTTGTGTATGCCGACCGTTTCCTTATGAAGGGGGACGAGGTCGTGCCTGCGCCGGTGATTGACTGCCAGAAGGGGAGCCTTCGCGACGACTTCGATTTCGGCGCCCTGCTGCTGGTGCGCGCATCCGCTTTCAGGCGGGCCGTGTCCATGATGAAGCGCAGTTTCGAGTATGCCGCGCTTTACGACCTTCGCCTCAATATCCAGGGCTTCGGCCGCCTGGAGCATATCCCCGAGTTCCTATATTATGAAGTGGAAAATGACTGGCGGCTCTCAGGGCAGAAGCAGTTCGACTATGTCGATCCTTCCCGCCGCGCAGTGCAGATTGAGATGGAGCAGGCGTGCACCGACCATCTCAAGGTCGTGGGAGGCTATCTCAAGCCCGTTTTCAGGGAGGCCGACCTTTCGGGTGGCGATTTCCCCGTCACGGCCTCGGTCATCATTCCCTGCCGCAACAGGGTGCGCACCATAGGGGATGCGCTGCGCTCGGCGCTCAGCCAGGAGACTTCCTTCCCTTATAATGTTATAGTGGTGGACGACAATTCCACCGACGGCACGGTGGAGGTGATACGCTCCTTCCTTGGCGACGAGCGCCTTGTCTATATTGCGCAGGACCCTTCGTACCACGCGATAGGAGGCAACTGGAACGCCGCCATCATGCATCCCGCTTGCGGACGCTTCGCCCTCCAGCTCGACTCGGACGATACCTATAGCGACGCTACTACGGTGCAGCGCTTCGTGGACGCCTTCTACGCCCAGAAGTGCGCCATGGTGGTGGGAACCTACCGCATGACTGACATCGACGGGAACATCCTTCCTCCGGGCATCATCGACCACCGCGAGTGGACAGAGGAGAACGGGCGCAACAATGCGCTGCGAATCAACGGCTTCGGAGCGCCCCGCGGCTTCCTGACTTCGCTCGTGCGCCGCATGCACTTCCCGGTCACGAAGTACGGTGAGGACTATGCCCTCGCGCTTCGCATATCCAGGGAGTACAAGATAGGGCGCGTCTGGGAGCTTATGTACAACTGCCGCCGCTGGGAGGGCAATTCCGACGCTGCGCTCTCTATAGAGAGAGTCAATGCCAATAATTATTATAAGGACCGCATACGCACCTGGGAGCTGGAGGCGAGGATAGCTCTGAATGCGGCCGCGCGCTGAGATGTTTTTTTTTGTAAAAAACCTTCAAATTTTTTCAAAAAAGTTTGGAGGTTTAATTTTTTTGCCTACCTTTGCAATCCCGTTCGGGAAGCACGGGGCACTTGCTACAGAAATGTTGCAAATTTTTTTTACGCCTCTCTTTTGAGGCCAGCCTCCCAAGCTCATTGAAAAGACTGAAGGAAAGTACAAGCAAGTACCGAAAAATTGTAATAG
>CAMYVB010000013.1 GCA_947302175.1 uncultured Bacteroidales bacterium
AAAACTATTTTTGAATATTATTGTTCTTGAAAATGGAGTCCTATGCTCCACGAAAATAGCTCAGCGGTTGCTGAGCTATTTTTGTTGGAGCATTTCCTGTCTTTTGCGGCGCATCAGGCGCGGCACAGGCCGCGTACATTTTCAGTCCCGGACCCTGAGTGGTTCCTGAGCTTGCCGAAGGACCTGTCTAAGGGTCTAGAGCTGCCTTACAGGATGGTTGAAATAGCTGTCCTTGAAGGGCTCGTCCTCGAGGGTGAAATGCCACCACTCTGAGTCGAGCGCCTTGAAACCGTGGCGCAGCATTGCGCTGCGAAGTATCATGCGGTTGGCAAACTGCTCGGGGGTGATGGTGCGGCCTGCGGGGCTCTGACTGCATTCGCCTGTAAATACGGCCTCGTCGGGATTGCCGCCGAAATCGGGATGGCTCTCGGGGCCGAACCAGTCGAAGGTGCCGCCCATATCGACCTCCTTCTCCAGGGCCATGTCGAAGAGGGTGAGGTCCACGGTTGAGCCGCGGGTGTGGCCGCTCTTTTCCATTATGTATTCCTGCTCGAAAAGGACGCTCTTGTCGAGGTCGGGGTAGAAGTAGCGTTTCATCAGGGTGTCGGGCACGTCGGCCGCCCAGCGGACGAAGTGGTCCACGGCCATCTGGGGCCTGTAAGCGTCGAATATCTTGATGCGGTAGCCCTGGGCGAGGAGGTCGTCGCTGACCTGCCTGAGGGCTTCGGCGGCTTCGCGGGTTAGGAGGGCTGTAGGCTGCTCATAGCCGTCTATCCTTGCTCCGACAAAGTTGTAGGTGCTGTAGTAGCGTATTTCCAGTATTGCGTCGGGGACTACGTCGGTGATGTTGACGAATGCCGCTTCGAAGGCTTTGTCTTCGGCGCTCTTGCTGCAGCATCCTGCGCTGAGGACCGCCGCAGCCGCTATTGAAACGATGATGGCTGATTTGATGACGCTCTTCATGTTCGTGTGTTTTTTTGCAAAAATAGCATTTTTTTTGGACTTCTTGGCATCGGTCTTTTCGCTCCTGCGCTTCAAAATACCCATTTATTGGTATTGCGGCGCGTGGTGCTACGCTGTACTTTTGCAGCAATATTCTACATTGTGGTTGTTAGAAATTAGAATTAGTGCTAATTGGTGGCTCCTCCGGCGCGACGCCGCAGGAGCTTTTTTCAGCATTTCCCTGCAGCCTTACTATATCCAGTAGCGAAGTCCATGAAGTCGCCGTTTCATGACCTTCGCGCGGCTTGTCTTTTGCTCCACCCCCTCCTGAAGGCCCTCTAGGATAGGTCCCGACGGCGCAAGCAAAAGCGAAGTCCATAGAATCGCCCTTCCATGGACTTCGCTCAACAGCCAACCGATGCCATACCCTCCTAAATAACAAAGCAGCGGTTCATCTGATAATTAAAATAGGTCTTGTGATAATTGTCCCATAGTTCGCTTCGCAATATCCGGCTCAGATTTAACCTTTCGGAAACGGAAATCTCATAGAGGGTCTTTCCCGGATAATATATCGTGAGATACTTCCCGTCAATAATCTCACACAGCTCTAAGTCCGTTATTTTCTTTGGGTTATATTTATTATTCTCCCCTGTCAGAACCTTCTCCAGATCAAAAGCGGGAATACCCCGCTCTATGAGTTCCGCCGTGATAAGAGGAGAATCTGATTTCTCTTCGCTTTGCTCATTGAGCAACCCGCTCTCATCTCCTATTCTATTCATATGATAGAGATAGTTCCTGGGAGAAATATACAAAGACTCGACCTGGGAAACATCCAGGACATCTTCCCGAAAGATTAAACCACTTTCTTCCATCCTCCACCCGTCCGGCAACTTCACTCTTTTGGGCAGATGCTTATACTGTTGACTATGACCTAGTTGCGGCGCAGGTGTCTTTTTACCCAGGTCCTTGGTGAAAAAAGAGCATGATGAGCTGTGTGGGTAAGCAAAGGGGGTAGGCGTCACGCCATGGTGAAGCCCCTGTCTAAGTACGTAGTTCGTTGCTGCAAGTTTGTGGTAGAATCCGTCCACTTCCAGGATAAAGAACTTCTCCTCCCCGAGACGCCCACGGCGTTTGTACTTGAAATTGAAGTATCTTGAATATCCGTACCGCACTTTCGCAGACAAGACCAGAGGGTCTTCCGTCTGGACTAAACAGTGGAAATGAGATGGAAGGAAAGCTTCCGCCAGCAAGGTGGAGCCTGTTTCGTAGCAAGCAAGAGCGAGAGCGTTGAAGCCCCTTATGAGGTCATATTCGCTCCGGAACATCACTTCATCGTGAGATGAAAGACAGAGATGGTAGGTCTTTTTCATTGCACTTCGTTTTCAAGAATCACTAAACCAACAGCACAATTCGTCCGCCGCATCTGGAGCCACAGTCGAAATGCTTCCCTCAAAATTATTCATAAATACTGACTTTCAAAAGATAAATCGCTATCTTGTGCATGGTAACTTTTTTTTATCATGAAACGACTTCTCCCCGGCTTTATTGCACTCCTCGCCGCAGTTTCCATGTTCGCGTCCTGCGAATGCGCCACAAAGACCTCTTATCCGGAGGTCGCCGCCCACCGCGGCTGCCACCTCGAAGGCCTCATCCCTGAAAACAGCATCGACGGCGTCGAAATGGCCGCGCGCTTCGGCTACCCTGCCATCGAGATTGACGTCAAATACACCCTGGACAGCGTCATGGTCGTCATGCACGACGGCACCATCAACCGCACCATGCGCACCCGCGATGGCTACGCCCCCATCGAGGAGAAAGTCTGGGTCAAAAACAGCACTTTCGAAGAGCTGCGCGAAGGCTATGTCCTCGCCTCAGAGGACCCCGCGCGTCGCCGCCCCATCCCTACGCTGCAGGAAATCCTCGACAAATGCCTCGAATGCGGCATCCATCCCATACTCCACAGCGAAGTGCCTGAGTCCTACAAACTTGCAAAGAGCATGTTCGGCGACGGCTGGACGGCCTTCTCCGACAAGTTCGACTGCATGCAGTACGCCCGCAGCATTTCGCTTTGCCGCATACTCTGGGACCCAGGCAAGCGCAGCGCTGAGCAGACCGCCGAAATGCTAAGGCCCCTCGGCGGCCCCATAGGCATGTCCACGATGAACTACCACATGCTGCGCAAGGACTACTACGACGCCATGCACGCCGAAGGCATGATATGCCAGTCGAGCATTTTCCCTTCCCCCCGCGAAGCGGATGCAATAATCGAGGGCGCAGACATAATTCTCAGCGACTTCTGCTGGCTGCAGGGCGATGCTTTCAAGCCCGTCGCCGCCTTGTCTAAACGCAAAACGACAATGGCCCCGGGCACAACGCTAAGCTACGAGTGCCCCGTCAGCCCCGAATTCGGCGCAGTGACCGTCGAACTCGACATCGATGGCGAAGCAACTCTCACCGTGAATGGCAAGTGGAAATACGAAATCCCCCGCGAATGCGGCGACGGCCACGTCGTTCTCGGCTTCAGGAGCCTGCGCCTAACCCCCAGCGTCGAGCTCTTTTCCGAGCGAGGCTGCACTCTCCGCAATCTGAAAGTGAAACACTATTCGCTCTGAGCGACGATGCATGGCTAAATGTTTGAGCGAAGTCCATGGAATGGCGATTCTATGGACTTCGCTTTTTCTTGCACCGTCGGGACATGGCTTGGCGGGCCTTCAGGATGGGGTGGGGTGAAAGACAAGCCGCGCGAAGGTCATAAAACGGTCATTTCGTGGACTTCGCTGTTTCTTTGAAGACAAACAACTTGGAAGTACAGCGGAAATGGCGTGAGTCGTTCGCGTCAACGGGTTAGGAGTGTAGGACCGAGAGGATTTCGCGGGCGATAGTCCGTGATGGGCTGGGGGAGAGGGCGGAGCGGATGCGGGAGTAGCCGGCGAGCATTGCGGCGCGGCAGGAAGGGTCGCCCAGGAGGCGCGATAGCTCGGCGCCGAGGAGCGAAGGGTTGAAGTCCTCCTGAATGAGCTCCTTGAAGACTAGTGATCTGTCGATAAGGTTGCCGAGCGAAATGTACTTAATGTGCTCGAGGACCTTGAGCACTTTGCGCGCAATAAATGCGGTGATGGGCGAAGTGCTCCATACGACCACCTGAGGCGTGCCTATGAGTGCCGCCTCGAGCGAGGCCGTGCCCGAATTGATGATTGCTGCCGAGGCGAATTTCAAAACGTCGTACGTCCTCCCCGCAACAAGCGAGACATTGCTACTGCCTCCAATATACTTCTCATACTCAGCCAAATCGCGCCCCGGAGCGGCGGCAATGACAAAGTGGAGCGAAGGGTTCAGCCGCGCCACGTCCAGCACGACCGGTAGTGTGCGCCGCACCTCAGCCTCCCGCGAGCCCGGCAGCACGGCCACGCAAGGCCCTTCTACAATGCGCGTAAAGTGGTATGAATCAATATACTCCACCAGCGGATTACCAAAATACCTGCACGGCACCCCGACGTTCTCGAAATACTCCTTTTCGAAAGGGAACAGAACAATCAGTTCATCCACATAGCGTCGCAGCAGCCTGTTGCGTCCCGGCCGCGAAGCCCAGGTCTTAGGCGCAATGTACCACACGACCTTGATACCATGCGCATGGGCAAAGCGCGCGATGCTCATATTGAAACCCGGGTAGTCGATAAGCACGACAGCATCCGGCGCGAACGAAAGTATGTCTCGCTTGCAAAAACCAAGACGCGACAGCAGCTGCCCGCCCTTTGAAAGGACGTCGCCAAAGCCCATGACAGCCCCTTCGCGGTAGTGCCTGACAGGCTCAATTCCGCCAGCGGCGGCCTGCATCATGTCCCCGCCCCAGAAGCGCACGACGAGCGACGGGTCCTCAGCGAGCAAAGCCTTCAGCAGCAGCGAACCCTGCAAGTCGCCGCTGGCTTCGCCAGCTATGAGGTAGAGCTTCATCGCAAAAAGAAAGTCAGCGCACTCCGAGTTTGAGGCCCCTCAGGCGCTCGTTCTCGTCGGCGTCGAATGACATGATATTGAGAGCCGTGACCGTTATCCAGTCTTCGGCAATGAGATTCACGTCGCAGTCGGGAGCGTTGTCCTCGTCCAGCTCCACGTCGCCCTGCATCCTGAAGAGGGACTCTCCCTCCTCGGGGTAGGCGACGGGGCCTCCGGGGACGTTCACCCAGCCCTCGTATTCCCTGACCCAGCGGATGACGCCGGGTGCGCAAACCTTCACCCCCTTGACCCTTTCCGGGCTCACGGCGGGGAAGTTGATATTGTAGACCATGCCGAAGCGCCTGGCGGGGGAGGCGAGTATCTTCTCGAGGATTCCGGGAAGGAAGACCCTCACGCACTCGAAATCCTCCTCCGTGGGGTAGAGATTGTCGAGGGAAAGCGCCACGGCGGTTACGCCCGAAAGCGCGGCTTCCTCCGCGGCACCCACGGTGCCGGAGTAAAGCGCGGCGCTGGCGTAATTGCCGCCGTGATTGATGCCGCTCAGCACGAGGCCGGGCTTGTCGCCCTCTGCGCAGAGGATTGACATGTAGTATTTTACGCAGCTGGCAGGAGTGCCGTCCACGTAGTACCACGATTCTCCGGGCTCGTCGCTGACCTTGCGCGCCGCTATGGGCTTGCCGCCGATCGTGACGGCCATGGACATGCCGGACTGGACCGTCTTGGGGGCCACGACAGTGATTTCGCCCATGGGGCGGACTATCTCAGAAAGTACCTTTATGCCGAGGGACTCGTACCCGTCGTCGTTTGTAATAAGAATTCTCATAGTTGGATGCAAAAATATGTAGAATTTTTTATAAATTTGCGCGATTTTAAGTCAGACGATAAAGTTTAACTTTTTATAAACAGTAATAACAATGGTAAAACTTGGTATTAACGGATTTGGCCGCATCGGCCGTATGGTGTTCCGTGCCGCTTATGAAAACTTTGCAGGTGAAATCGAGGTTGTAGGTATCAACGACCTCCTCGACGCCGACTATCTCGCCTACATGCTCAAGTACGATTCCGTACACGGCATCTTCAAGGGCGACGTCAAGGCTGAGGGCAACTTCCTCGTAGTCGACGGCAAGAAGATTCAGGTCTTCGCTGAGAAGGATCCTGCAAACATCACCTGGGGCGCACTCGACGCCGACGTCGTCGTCGAATCCACCGGTTTCTTCCTCACCGAGGAGCTCGCATCCGCACACCTCAAGGCTGGTGCCAAGAAGGTCATCATGTCCGCTCCTTCTAAGGACGCCACTCCCATGTTTGTCTATGGTGTGAACGACAAGACCTATGCCGGTCAGAAGATCATCTCCAACGCTTCCTGCACCACCAACTGCCTTGCTCCCATGACCAAGGTCCTCAATGACAAATTCGGTGTCGTCCGTGGCCTCATGACCACCGTCCACGCTGCCACCGCAACCCAGAAGACCGTCGACGGTCCTTCCAAGAAGGACTGGAGGGGCGGCCGCGGCATCCTCGAGAACATCATCCCCTCTTCCACCGGCGCCGCCAAGGCAGTGGGTAAGGTTCTCCCTGAGCTCAACGGCAAACTCACCGGCATGAGCCTCCGCGTTCCCACTTCCGACGTTTCCTTCGTCGACCTCACCGTCGAGCTCGCTAAGGAAGCCACCTACGAAGAGATCTGCGCTGCCATGAAGGAAGCCTCCGAAGGCGAACTCAAGGGCATCCTCGGCTACACCGACGAGGCCGTCGTCAGCACCGACTTCCGCAATGACGCCCGCACTTCCATCTTCGACGTCAAGGCAGGTATCCAGCTTGACAAGACTTTCGTCAAGGTCTGCGCCTGGTACGACAACGAGTGGGGTTATTCCAACAAGGTCCTCGAAATGGCCAAGGTCATCACGAAGTAATCCTTCGCTGATAAGCAATAAAAAACCTCGCTTCGAAGCGAGGTTTTTTTATACCTTGAAAAGCGCTAAGGCTAAATTCAACAATACGTAGGCGAGCAGCGAAAAGAGCACTGCGAGCGACCAGTTGAGCCCGAGGGCCGCAACGACCGCAACAATCGCAACAAAGCAAATGATGAGGCTCAGACGCTTGGATTTCAGCGCCTTGCTGTCGTCTTTGGAGAACTTGAAGGAAAACATGGGAACTTCGCTCACCATGAGGACCCCGAGGCAGATGGCCACAATGGGGAAGAACACCATGCCCGTGGCCCAAACGCCCAGGACCTCACCCACTTCGCTGATAATGAAGTAGCAGAGAGAGCCGGCGATAAGGGCGGCGGCGGGAACGGGGAGGCCGAGGAAGCCGTGGCTCTGGCGGTCGTCCACATTGAACTTGGCGAGCCTCAGGCCTGCAAATACCGCCATCAGCAGAGGAAGGTAGCAGAGAGGGCTGGTGCTGAAGGTGCATATGCTCATGAGGCGGAAAAGCATCAGGGCTGGCAGCACGCCGAAAGTCACCAGGTCGGCAAGAGAATCCAGCTCCTTACCTTTGTCTGAATATGCGTTGAGCGCGCGGGCAAGGAGCCCGTCGAAGAAGTCGAAGACCGCGCCCGCTATCATAAGATAGAAAGCGATATCTATGCGCGCTTCGCAAACGGCAGCCACCCCGAGGACGCCTGAAAGCAGGTTCAGCGAGGTGACTGCGTTGGGGATGTGTTTCTTAAGTGGCATTACTTTATGCCGAGTTTGTCCTTTAGAGCCTGGGGAAGGGCGTCCTTATGGACCATGTAGTCAATGCTCTTGCCCTTGACGAAGTTCTCGGTGGCGTACCATATGCCTTTGTATTTGCCGGTCTCGCCCCAGGAGTTCTTGACCATGTAGTATTTGCGGCCGAACTGGTCTGTTGCGATGCCGAAAATCTGCATGCCGTGGTCGTCGGTGGTGAGCTTGTTGTCAAACTCTTCCTGGCGCATTTCCTGGGTGGGGACTATCTCCACGGGGCTCTTTACCTCGGGCTTCGCGCTCTTTTTTGCGTCCTTGCCCTTGGGGGCTGCGGGGCCTACCCAGCGCTCCTGGTCGGAGCCGGAGGTCTGCTTGGCCTGGGTGTCCACAAGGGCCGCCATGCCGTCGCGTGTGAAGCCGGTCTCGGACACGTCGGAACCCCATGCCACGGTGTAGCCGTTCATGACTGCGCTCTCGAGCACTTCCATGAATTCGTCGATGGGGACGTTGTAGGCCAGGTCGCCCCTCCAGTTGTCGCATACTTCTATGGCGAAAGCTGTGTAGAAGGGATGGTGCGTAAAGGAGGTGAGGGTCACGTAGTCCTCGGGCTTGATGCCCATGGCGTCGCGATAAGTTGCGGGAGTGAACTGCTGGCCGTCCACGGTGAAGGTCTCGGGGCAGGGGCCGAGATAGGCGTCCAGGATGCCCTGGTAGGCGCCTTTCCATGCGGTGGTAAGCTTGCGGTTGGGGTTCTTGACTGCGGCGTCCACGAAGCCCTTGAGGACTGCGTCCATCTCGCCCTGGACGGGGAGGGAAGTGCCGTAGTTCATGCCTGACATGGCGCTCTGGGGCACCAGGCCGTAGTCGCGTATTACGTCGAGCACGTCATCGGCTTCGCTGCCGGCGCTGAAACCAAGCTTGCCGTCCATGCGAACGTACTTGATGCCGCGCTCGTAGTAGCTCTTGCTCACGACGAACATCTCGGAGAAGTCGGGATAGGCTTTCTCGTCGGTGATGCCGGCTATGCGTATGGCTTCGCTCTCGAAGAAGCCGATGGCGGAGAATACCCAGCAGGTGCCGCTGCGATGCTGATTCTTGACGGAAGTGATGGGGTTCTGCTTGACTACGGTGAACTGATAATCGGGGAAGTCAACGTGGGGCTTCGTCTGTGCCTGGAGGGCGGCGCTCAGCAGCATTGTCGCTGAGGCGATGAGGATTGCTCTAAAGAATTTCATATAAAAATGATTAAGTTTTCCGTTGCAATGGGTACAAATATAATAAAATTATTAATTTTGCGCGTTAAACCATTTTTATGCCTTAAACCATTTACATAGCTTATTCCGGAAGAGAATGAAGAGATTTTTGTTGCTTTTATCCGCCATCGTGTGGATTGGCACTCCGGCCAAAGGCCAGGAAGCCCCCTCTGCGGGCAATTATCCCGAATTTTCAGTCATTGGCAGGACTGACATCAACCCTTTTTCACCAAGCGTTTATACCCTTCTGGAAGGCTCCATAGGCGACCTCTTTTCCTACTCGGTATCCAATCAATGGGTGAGCGACGAGACTTCGTTGCTCTACGCCAACACGTTCCATGCCGATGAGCTGAACTGGTTGCAGTGGGCCTGGGTGCAGCTCGATCTTGGCAATTTCCACATCCGCCTCGGCAAGGACTGTCTGACGGCCGGTGGTTTCGAGACGGACGCCTACGATTTCGACCAGCATCCCATGCTCTGCTCCAACTTCTGGAATAATTCCCAGCTTTATCAGTGGGGCGGCACCCTTAGCTGGAACACCCCTTCCGAGTCCGACGAATTCGGATTCAACTATAGTTCCTCCCCTTTCTCCGTCCATCCCTTCGACGATTTCCTCACCACTAAGACCTTCCAGTGGAAGGGCGAGCACGGCCCCTGGTCGAGCATCTGGGGCGTGAGCGTGATGGACTACGCGCGCAACGCCGAGGAGAGGCTCAAGAGCAGCATCATGCTCGTCTCTGCAGGCAACCAGTTCGAGATAACCGACAGCTTCAGCATGGGGCTCGACTACATGCTGCGTCTTGCAGGCCCCTTCGTGGTGCCCCCGGGCGGCAGCGCTCCTGCAGCAGCATATCCCTACAATGTCGGCCACAACGTAGTGGCTCGCATCAACTGGCATCCCCTCTACTGGCTGGAAGTCGGCGCCAAGGGCATTTTCGAAACTTCCGACAAGGAAGACATCGAGGAAGACCTCTTCGAGATCCCCTCTATGTACTGGAACGGCGGCGCCTATTTGCAAATCTACCCCTTCAAGAGCTTCGAAGGCCTGCGCCTCCACGCTGTGGGCGGTTACGACAACCTGAGCGGCCTCTACTGGAGCGCCGGCATCACCGTCAACCTCCCTGTCACCACCCTTCTCACCGGCCTCGGGAAATGAACAAAGACGAAGTCATCATCAACATCGAGCACCTGAGCAAGGCGTTCGACGGAAAGGCAGTCCTCAAGGACATTAGCCTCTATATCAAAAAGGGCGAGTTCGTCACGCTTCTTGGTCCCTCCGGCTGCGGCAAGACCACACTCCTTCGCATACTCGGCGGCTTTACCGTCCCCGACGCCGGCGTTGTAACCATGGAAGGCCGCGACATTTCCGGCGTCCCTCCCTATGAGCGCCCGCTCAACACGGTTTTCCAGCGCTACGCCCTTTTCCCGCACCTTGACGTCTATGACAACATTGCCTTCGGCCTGAAGCTTGCCAAAGTCCCGAGGGAGGAAATCGACGCCCGTGTTCGCAAGGTCCTCAAAATGGTCTCCATGAGCGACTATGAGGACCGCGATGTGGACTCCCTTTCCGGCGGCCAGCAGCAGAGGGTCGCGATTGCCCGCGCCCTTGTGAACCAGCCCAAGGTCCTGCTCCTCGACGAGCCCCTTTCCGCCCTTGACCACAAGATGAGGCTCGATATGCAGATAGAGCTCAAGGAAATGCACCGCAAGCTCGGCATCACCTTCATCTATGTCACTCACGACCAGGAGGAAGCGCTGACCCTGAGCGACACCATCGTCGTCATGAACGAGGGCCGCATACAGCAGATAGGCACTCCTACAGACATATACAACGAGCCCGTCAACAGCTTCGTCGCCGACTTCATTGGCGAGAGCAACATCTTCAACGGCACCATGATAAAGGACAAGCTGGTCAGCTTCATGGGCCACGAGTTCGAGTGCGTTGATGAAGGATTCGGCACCAACACCCCTGTGGACGTGGTCATACGCCCCGAGGACGTGTACATCATGGCCCAGACCGAAGGCGCCCAGTTCACCGGCAAGGTCCGCACCTGCACCTTCAAGGGCGTCCATTACGAGATGTTCGTGGACACCGACAGCGGTTACGAGCTCATGATACAGGACTACAACGCCTTCGAGCCCGGTACCACCGTCGGCCTTCTCATCCGCCCCTTCGACATCCAGGTGATGAAAAAGGAAAGGGTGTGCAACAGTTTTGAAGCTGAAGTCGTGGGTGAAGGCAAGGTCTCCATCCTCGGCGCCGAGTTCGAGTGCAGCGTGCCCGAAGGCCTTGAAAGCGGCGAAACCGTCACTGCCGAGCTGCCTTTCAACGCCGTGGAGCTTCTCGACCACCCGGAGGACGGCGTCCTCACCGGCTACGTCCATTTCATACTCTACAAAGGCAACCACTACCACCTCACCGTCCGCACCGACGAGGGCGCCGATATATATGTCGACACCAACGACATCTGGGACAAGGGCGACCTCGTGGGTATCAATTTCGCGCCCGCGGCGCTGAAAATCTCCCGCCGCGATGAGAATTAAGCGTTCAAGCTGGAGCATTCCCTACGCGATCTTCCTCGCGTTGTTTGTCGTGATGCCGCTCGTCATGGTGGCCATCTATGCCTTCCAGGGCAGGGGAGGGGGCTTCTCGCTGGAGCAGTTCTCCCGCTTCATCCACACTCCCGAGGACCTGAATACCTTCATGTATTCCATCGAGATTGCGCTCATTACCACGGTCCTTTGCCTGCTGCTGGGCTATCCTGCGGCGTGGATTATGGCCAATTCAGAACTCAATCCTTCGCGCATCACGATCCTCCTTTTCATCCTTCCCATGTGGGTCAACATGCTCATACGCACGCTGGCCACCGTGGCGCTCTTCGACTTCCTGAAGGCGCCGCTGGGCGAGGGGGCGCTCATTTTCGGCATGGTGTACAATTTCCTGCCGTTCATGATTTATCCTATCTACAATACGCTCAGCAAGATGGATAAGTCGCTCCCCGAGGCGGCCAAGGACCTTGGAGCCACTCCCGGGAAGGTGTTTACCAAGGTGACGCTGCCGCTCTCGATGCCCGGTGTATGGAGTGGTGTGCTGATGGTCTTCATGCCCACTATTTCC
Organism: uncultured Bacteroidales bacterium; assembly: GCA_947302175.1. Taxonomy (GTDB): domain Bacteria; phylum Bacteroidota; class Bacteroidia; order Bacteroidales; family UBA932; genus Cryptobacteroides. The sequence continues at coordinate 11,937 of CAMYVB010000013.1, forward strand.
ACTTTTGCGGTCGCCGAGCTGCTCACCATGAACAAGGTGAAGCTTTTCGGCACCACGATTCAGGAGAATATCAACAGCGGCATGTGGAACTATGGCGCTGCGCTGTCGCTCATCATGCTGATAATCATAGGCGTTTCGACTCTCATGAGCGGAGAGGAGTCAAGCCGCGAAAACGAGACGGGAGGGCTTTTGTAGTATGAAGAAGTTTTTGTCGCAGGCCTATTTGTGGCTCCTCCTGGTGATGCTTTATGCGCCCATCCTGATTATCGCCATTTTCTCTTTCACCGAGGCGAAGGTGCTCGGCAACTGGACGGGCTTTTCGCTGAGGCTCTATGAGAACCTTTTCTTGGGCGGCATGAGCAATTCGCTGATGCGCTCCATCGTCAATACGCTAACTATCGGTGTTATCAGCGCTGTCATTTCGACTATACTTGGCGGCATTTCCGCTTTCGGCATTTACAACCTCAAGGGGCGCACCAAGAAGGTGATCAGTTTCGTCAACGACATTCCCATGCTCAACCCTGATATCATCACGGGTATTTCGCTCTTCCTGCTCTTTGTGGCGGTGGGGGTGACTCAGGGCTATGTGACTGTCGTGCTGGCGCACGTGACCTTCTGCACCCCGTATGTGGTGCTCAGCGTAATGCCCAAGCTCCGCCAGATGAATCCCAACACCTACGAGGCTGCGCTCGACCTCGGCGCCACTCCTTCCCAGGCGCTGCGCAAGGTCGTTCTTCCCCAGATTCGTCCGGGCCTTATTTCAGGCCTCATCCTGTCGTTCACGCTCTCCATCGACGACTTTGCCGTGACGCTCTTCACCAAGGGCAACCGCGGCCTGGAGACGCTTTCGACCTACATTTACGCCGACGCGCGCAAAGGCGGCCTTACGCCCGAGCTGCGTCCCCTGATGACAATTATTTTCATAACAGTACTGCTGCTCCTGCTCGTTATCAACATCATGGGCTCCCGCAGTAAATCCAAAATCCAGAAATGAAGAAACTCTTAACTGTCGTTTTTTGCGCCCTTGCGCTTAGTTTTTCCCTTCGCGGCATAGATCGCGAGCACACGCTGAAGGTCTATAACTGGGCCGATTACATCGATGAGAATCTCATCACCGAGTTTGAGAAGTGGTATGAGGAGCAGACCGGCGAGCCCGTGAAGATCATCTACCAGCTTTTCGATATCAACGAGATCATGCTCTCAAAGATAGAGCTCGGTCATGAGGATTTCGATGTCGTGTGCCCTTCGGAATACATCATCGAGCGCATGCTGCGCAGCGACCTGCTGTTGCCCATCGACCGCGATTTCGGCTCCACTCCCGATTATATAGTCAACATGGCTCCTTACATGAGGGGCATTTTCGACCGCATCGACGGTTATGGAAAGAATGCCAATGATTATTCCGTGGCCTATATGTGGGGCACCGTGGGCATACTTTACAACACCAAGTATGTTACCCGCGAGGAGGCTTCGTCCTGGAATTGCCTGAAGGACCCCAAGTTCGCAGGCAAGCTCTTCGTCAAGGACGCCTTCCGTGACGTTTATACTTCCCTTATCGTGGCCCTGAACCGCGACAGGATAGAGGCTGGTGAAGTCACCGTGGACGAGCTCTGCCGCGACGCTTCCGACGAGAGCATCGCTCAGGTGGAGGCATTCCTCAACGAGTTCAAGGACAATGTGTCCGGCTGGGAGGCCGATTTCGGCAAGGAGCGCATGACGCAGGAGAAGGCCTGGATGAATCTCACCTGGAGCGGCGACGCCCAGTGGGCCATCGAAGAAGCCGCCAAGGTGGGCGTCGAGCTTGATTTCGTCGTTCCCGAGGAAGGAAGCATAGTCTGGTTCGACGGCTGGGTGATCCCCAAGTATGCCAAGAACGTTAAGGCCGCCCGCTATTTCATCAATTTCATGTGCAAGCCTGAGAATGCGCTTCGCAACATGGATGAGATAGGTTATGTGTCTGCCATAGGTGGAGAGGACATCCTCGCTGCCGTTGAGGATCCCGAGCTCTATGCTCCCGAGAGCGCCACTTATTTCTTCGGCCCTGAGGCCACAGCAGTTTGCATCAATCCCATCATGTATCCTTCGGATGAGGTCGTGGCCCGTTGCGGCATGATGCACGACAGCGGCGAGAGGACCGAGGCCCTGCTTGCCATGTGGTCCCGCGTTAAGGGTGACAGCGCCAATGCTCTCACCTGGGTCGTTATCGTCGTGGCCATCGTGGTTGTCGCCGTCGTAGCCGTGGTCGTCCGTTCCGGCAAGAAGAACAAGCGCCGCCACCGCCGCCACTGATTCTGTGCGGGGCGCTGCGCTGGAAGCTTACTATATTTCGTATCTTGCGAGAAATAATTGTGTGAATATGAAAAAGACCGTTTCGATAATTCTGGCGCTGGCGCTGGCTGCTATTGCGGCGCCGACCGTTGTACGCGCCGACGAAGGCATGTGGCTGCCTTCGCTCATCAGTTCCCGCATTGCCGACATGCAGGCCAAGGGCTTCCGCCTCAGCGCCGAAGACATCTACTGCGTCAACCAGGCTTCGCTCAAGGATGCAGTCCTGATGTTCGGCGGCGGCTGCAGCGGCGAAATGGTCTCCGAGCAAGGCCTGGTCCTCACCAACCACCACTGCGGTTACTACCACATAGGCCGCCACTCCGGAGTCGGCCACGACTACCTGCGCGACGGTTTCTGGGCCCTCAGGCGCGAAGACGAGCTGCCCTGCCAAGGCCTAACCGTGAGCTTCCTCGAGCGCATGGACGACGTGACCGCCTTAATCCTGAAGGACGTCAGCGACGACACCCCTGAAGCGCAGCGCGACTCCATAGTCAAAGCCCGCAGCAAGGCCCTCGCCGAAGAAGCCGTGGGCGGCAGGAACGGCCTGCGCGCCTCCGTGGAGCCCCTCTGGTACGGCAATCAGTACTTTATCTTTGTTTATAAAACCTACCGCGACGTTCGTCTCGTCGGCGCCCCGCCCAGCTCGATAGGCAAATTCGGCGGCGACACCGACAACTGGATGTGGCCCCGTCACACCGGCGATTTCTCAATCTTCCGCGTCTATGCCGGAGCCGACAACGAGCCCGCCGACTACAGCCCCGACAACAAGCCTTTCAAGCCCAAGAAGTTCTTCGAAATCAACGCGAAAGGCCTTAACGAGGGCGACTTCACCTTCATCTACGGCAACCCCGGCTCCACCCGCGAGCACATCACCGGCGAAGCAGTGCGCTGGATAGGCGAAGTCTCCGACCCCGCAAAGATTGAAATCCGCGACCGTCGCCTCTCCATCATCAAATCCTACATGGCGCAGTCCCAGGAGTTGCGCATCAAATTCAGCTCCAAGGCAGCCAGCGTTTCAAACGCATGGAAAAAGTGGCAGGGCGAGAGCCTCGGCATCAAGCGCATGAACACCGTCGAGAGCAAAAAGGCCTATGAAAAAGCCTTCAGCGAATGGGCCCTGGGCACTACCTACGAGGGCGTCGTGGAAAGCATAGACTCCCTTCTCATTATTCAGGAGCCCTACGACTTCGCAAAATCCTACTATCAGGAAGCAGTCTCGCAGGTCGAGATAGCCGCTTTCGCAGCCAAATTCGACGGCGGAAAAGCCGCCAAAATGAGCCCCGAAGAGTACAAAAAGACCGTCGAGAGCTTCTTTGGAAGCTGGTACAAACCCATCGACAAAGACTGTTTCGTCTCAAGCATGCAGCTCTTCAGCGACAATGTACCCGAGGACTTCAAGCCTGAATATTTCAAGCAGCAAATGAGCAAATTCGGCACCGTCGAAGCCTGGGCTGAGGATATATTCGAGGCCTCGGTATTCGCCAATAAGGACGCTCTTCTGGCCTTGGAACCCCAGGCCGCAGCCGAGGCCGCAAAGACTGACCCCGCAGCCACCTATGTCCGCGAAATGGCAAGGTGGTACGCAAAGTCGATACACCCCGTTTGGAACAGCTGCGAAAAGCAGGTTAAGCTCCTCATGAGAAAATACGTCCGCGGAAAGATGGAAAAGGACCCCGATGCTCGGTTCTACCCCGACGCCAACCTCACTCTCAGGGTAGCATACGGCCACGTCAAGGGTTATTCTCCGTCCGACGGCATATACTACTATCCAGTTTCCACCCTCAAGGGCGTTATCGAAAAGGACAATCCCGAAATCTTCGATTACGACATCCCCCAGAGCCTGCGCGATATGTATGAAGAGTCGGTGAAGGCTGATCCTGCAGGAGTCGGGATAGGCAACACCCCTGTCTGCATCCTTGCCGACAACCACACTTCAGGCGGCAATTCCGGAAGCCCGGTTATCGACGCAGACGGACGCCTTGTAGGCATCAATTTCGACCGCGTGTGGGAAGGAACTATGAGCGACATAGTGTTCGACCCGGACTACTGCCGCAATATTTCTATTGACATACGCTACCTTCTCTTTGTTGTTGACAAGATAGGCAACGCTTCCACGCTCCTCGACGAAATGACTATCGTTTATTAGTCGTTTCAGGGCGCAGAACAGTTTCAATAAAAGCCGCGGGCACTATTGCTTAGCGGCTTTTATACAAGTATTTGCGTGCGAAATAGATGGCAACGGCGACAATCAGCACGAGAACTATGGTGATTCTCGAGAAGAGGCTGATTTCGCAGAAGGAATGAATCTGGGAAACCTGAAGTGCGGTGAGGATGGCTATGAGCGTGTTCAGCAGTATCCCAATGTGACCGTTGTATTTTTCCTTCTCGAGGGCGGCGTCGCTGCGCATGTCGGCTATGTCTTCGCTGATGCGCGCGTATCCGCTTTGCAGGCCGCGCTGCTCTATTCCATGGCTGATGAGCCCATGCTCGCTGCGGTATTGGAATATGTCGCCTATGTAGTTGGTATAGAGGTGCTGCCAGATGTCGCCGGCGCTTTTGGTGAGTTTCAACGATGAGCTGAAGGAGAGATCTAAAAGCTCAGCAAACTTATTCTTTTTTGCTGCTTCCCTGGCCTCTTGCATTTTGTCCTCCACGTCCTTAAGCAGGGCTTCGTTGAGCGCCAGGACTGCAGAAGGGATGGTGAGGTAGGCGGATGTCAGGATGTCGTCCACTCGCTCGTCGCTGGTGTTGTATTTGATTTGGACGAGGTTGCCGCGCCAAATCTGGTTGAAATAGTTGCCGCGCACGAGGAAGGGTTCGACTGTGTCGGCTATTTCGCCGGAGTTCATCCTCTTGAAGTCGAAGATGCCGAGTATGATGCCGCAGACGGTTTTGTTGAGGCGGCTCTCAGCGGGGCTCGCAGAAAGGATGTCGTCGGTGAAGTCTTTCCAGAGGGTGAATCCCGGGCCTTTCATGTCGAGTAGGTCGATGTCACATATGCCGGTCGAGGAGGATACGAGATGGCAGGAAGCGAGGCCGCTCGCAAGGGAGACGAAACTGTTGTACTGGGTGCCTCCGCATTTGATGGTCAGATTGCCTTCGGGGCGGAAGTTTTCCTGCTTGGAGCCAAACCCGGTCAGGGCAATGAGCTTAATAATGTCGCGTTCGGTGAATCCCGTGCCCTCGACGGGCGAAATGCTGAGGGTGAATACGCTTTCAGGGGATTTGCGATGTTTGTTCTTGCGCTTCTGTGCCTCGTCGTTAAGCTTTCGCAAGTTGAGGTGAGTGGTCTCGTTGAGGGAGATGCTGACCTTCAGGGGCTTGATGCCGGGGCATATTACGTGGAACTCCTTGCCTTCCGAACGATATGAGTATTTATCAGGGAAGGTGATGGTGGCTTCCTTGATGAATTTGATGTGGCGGGTCACGATGGGGCGTTTGCCTCCATCCTGCAGGCCGTAGCGCATCAGGTCGCTCTCGTATGAGTTGAATATAGGGTCGGGCTCTACGCTAAGGGCATTTGGGCTCGATTCGGCTACGTAGTGGGCGCTGATTGTGGCATAGGGGAAGCGATAGAATTCAGGCTCCAGGAAGTAGGGTAAGAACATGCCTTTGGGGTTGGTGCCCTTTTTGAGTATGGCGAACATGTTCTGTAAGTGTCTTACGGCAGCGTCGTCATTGGCGCCGAGGCCCTTGTAGAAAGCGGTGAGGAAGCTTTCAATGTCCTTCAGGGGGATTTCGCTCTGAACTTCCTCTGCTATGGTGAAATTACCTTCGCTGTCCGTTTCGCTTTTGTTGAAGCGGAAGACGGGCAGGCAGCAGAGCATCAGCTTAGTGGCCCATTCCTTGTCTTTGGAGAGAGGCGGCTGCATGTAATGCTTCTCCATGATGATGGCGCCGCCGTTCTTGGCAAAGAAATCGAGACGGCCGTAGGGGGGCATAACACCGTCTGCCTTTACCTTGAGCGGGTGCTCGGTCTCGAAGTAGATGTGCCTGACGCTGTTCGAACTGCCTTCGGCGAGGGAGAGGCCCTCGAGATAGTCGGTGATGGCGGCAAGACCTTCGCGAAGTATTCTTGTTCCCGCGCCGGATTGCCTGCTGTCAGGGCGAACGGCTATGTATATCAGTTCAAGGTCGCAAGTCTCTTCGTACCAGTCGCATACCAGTCCGGCAGCGACCTTTTCGCTCTTGCCTTTGCCGCTAAGGAGCAGGGCTATGAGCGACGAGGGTTGGTTGAAGAAAGCAGTGCCGATGCGGGGGATGATATCGTCCTTTATCGACTCCTTTTCTGCCGGGTCGGTGAATGAAACGTCGTATATATTTTTATCGAAATCGGCTATAAGCCGTTTCTCCCGCTCGCTAAGCTCCGGGCCATGCACCAGTACTATGCTCGCGGTATCTTTTGCACTTGCTGCCATAGCGAAATTATTTGTCCTCGATCATGTGGACGTCGCACTGAGGGAACGGGATGGTGATGCCGTTGTCGTTCAGGGCTTTGTAGATGATTTCCTTGGCGCGGTCCATGTAGCCTATGCGCTCAGGCACGAGCACGAACTGCTTGACGGCCACCTCGACGCCGCTGTCGAGGAAGTCGCCGAAAACGACGTAGATGCCCTTTGAGGGCTCAACTATCTCGCGGCCATAGCCGTCCTTGGTGCGAAGCTGCTGCATGGACTCCACGATGACTTCGCGGACCTTCTGGAAGTCAGTGCCGTACGCAACGCTCACGAGGATCTTCAGGAATTCGTAGGAATTGCTCTTCGTCAGGTTCGTGAAGCTCTTGGAGAAGAGCGAAGCGTTGAGGAAGTTGATGGTGGTGCCATCGAGAGTCTCGACCTGGGTGCTCTGGTAGCCTATAGCAGTGACCTGACCGCGGACATCGTCGCAAATGATCCAGTCTCCGACGCGTAGGCGTCCGGACATGAGCTGAATACCATAGATAAAGTTGTTCAGGATGTCCTTCATGGCAAGACCGACACCGGCTGAGAGACCGCCGGCGACTATGCTGAGCGAGCCTGTCGGAATGCCGAGGGTGACGACCACAAAGACGATGTATGTCATCCAGGTGAGCACGTTGATAAGGCTCGTGCCGAGCGAGAGGTTGAGCTCGTTGGAGCGCACACTCGTGCGATGGTTCTTGCGCATGAAGGCCTCGTACTTGCCCTTCTGGTAGATGGCGCGCATGGCCCTGGCCAGATACCTGAAGGCGAAGAAGGTCGCGATGAGCACGATGACGCTGTGCACTGAAGCATGGAAGGTCTGAACTCCCTCCTTGCTCGTAAGGCTCACGAAATCTCCGTAGTAGAAGGAATGGAACATTTCGTCGAAATCGAACACGCCGAGAGCCATCTTTATGCACATGGGCACCGACATCAGCGCGAGGCCGGGAATCACCACGTCCTTCACGAGCTCATAGAACCATGTGGCGCCGAACATGACGGTATTATAGTCCACTCCGGCCATAGAGACAAGCTTGGCCTTGCGCCTCTCCACGCGGTCGCGTACGCGGTTGTCGCGATAGTGGGTGATTATGCTCCAAAGGGCGGCGAGCGTCTGGATCGCTGCGAGCTGGAAGTACCACCACACAAGCACCATCAGGGCGAGGAAATTGTAGCCGGAGGCGGCGATGATGAACGAGATGCCGTCCACCAGCAGGGAGAACCAGCAGACGGAGTTGTCGATCTTGTCAGATTTCCTGCCGTCGACAATAGAGGTAACAAGCTGCCAAATGAAAATGATCAGCAGTATGGGCGGGAAAATGAAATTCAGCAGGTTGTTCGGCACGAAGCTGATGCGGCAGCCGATGACGAACAGGGCCATGAATATATTGGGCAGATAGACCCTCAGGCCGGATTTGAGCTGCTCGCTCTTGAGGCGAATCAGCATGGCCAGCACTATGGCTGCAAGAAGCCAGAAGAAGGTGCCCGCCAGCGAGAATGCGTGCTGGATGTAGATGTTCTCGAAATGGTTGGTGGCAAAGGTCAGCATGTATGCCACCAGACCGATTATGAGCGCCACCCAGGGCCGCTGCTGCTTTGCGATTTTGCGCCTCAGAGGCTTGAAAATGAGCATGATCAAGGCGAGCAGGATGCGCGCGGCTATCCAGTATGCGAACATCACCAGAACCTGCACGCCGAGAGTCAGCACGTTGAGCATGTTGTCCGCCTTGTCGGTGATTTCGACGGTCGAAGGGTCGACTTCGCCCTTTCTCACGGCGTTCCTTAGCTTGAATTCCTTCCAGCTGTACTGGGCCTTGGTGTCGCGCTGGGCGGACCTCCAGTAGCGCTCGGGGGTGGAGAGTATTTTCCACCAGGTGGTCTGGCCTTCGATGAAGATGGTCTTCTTGAGGCTTTCGTAGCGCCCCTGCGCGTAGTCGTAGCTTTCCTTCATGCGGAGGTGGGCTTCGCGGTAGTGGGTGCTGTCGGCGACCAGTTTCGCCTTGTTGTCGGCGTTGATTTTAAGCAGCTCGGAAGCGTAGAATATGCAGGAATCGCGGTCGGCCTCGCCGGCCTCGTCGAGCATGAAGGGAGGGATGGTACTGTCGCTCACGGCCTTGACTATGGCCTCGAGCTCGCGCTCCAAGTAGCTCTCAGTCTGGGAGATATGGTGGTCGAGGGTGTCGTTGTGGTACCGCAGGCTGTCGGGCACTATATCCACCAGCTCGTCCCTCTCCGGGGGAAGGCGGCGCAGGGTCTCGAGCAGGCGAGCGTAGCGGTCAATCTCAACGTCGTAGTACTCCACGAGAACGTCGTAGGGGCGCCTGTCCTGGTTGAACTCCTGGTACTGGCGCGTGACCTTCCTGAGGGCGAACGCCATGTCGAATGTGAACTGGGATTTCTGCGAATAGAGGAGCAGCGAGAGCTCGTTGCACTCCTTGATGACGTTCACCATCTTGAGATGCTGCTCTTCGTTTCTTTTCTGCATTCTCACCTGGAACTCCTTGCGGGCCAGGTAGTCGTCGCGCAGCTCGCGGCGCATGTCGGTGAGGGTCTTGCTCAGGCTCTTGCCGGCGATAAGCGCGCTTGCGGGGACGGCTATTGAAGCGGCCAGTGCGAGGGTCGCGAGCGCGATGAGGATGCTTTTCTTCCTGTTTCTCATATGCTTGGGATCTGCCTTGTTTGCGCAAAAACGCGCGTTAGACAAAAGTAATCCTTTTCTGCGAAAAATCTAACAATTCCTTTGACAAAAGGATTAAAATTGATAAATTTGACCTATGTCACATTTGGAAGGGGGAAGATACCCTTTCTGATTGTGACTATATTGTTGATTACTGGTAATTTAACCTAAGTATTGAACTATTTGAGGACTTTTACCCTCAGAGGCGTGCTATGTTTTTCAGCCGCCCTCCTCTCGCTGTCCTGCCTTAGAAGCGAGCCGGACAGCCCGGCCGCCCCTCCCGAGAAGGCCCTGACCATCGAAGCCACTCTCGGCGAAGGGACAAGGACAGTCAACGACTTCCGCCAGACCTACTGGGCTTCCGGAGATGAGATTTCCGTCATCCACACCCCTGAGAATGCGCAGGAGTTCTCTGCCAGCCGCTTTTACTATTCCGGCAGTGACGCCGCTTTCAACGGGTCCGTCAGCAAGCTCGCTCCTGTCAACGACTGGTACCTTATCTATCCCTACAGCGAAGGCAACACAGACCCCAGGCAGGTCAGTGTCACAGTACCGACCCTTCAGTATCAGGAAGGCAACGGCAGCACCGCCCACCTCTCAGGCGAAGGCTTCCCCCTTAGCGGCAAATCCCTCTCAGTCCCCGGAGAAGAGAATATCAGCATCCACATGCGCCAGGTGCTCGTGGCGGTGCATTTCAGCCTGACCAACACCAGCTCAAGCCCCATCGTAGTCAAGGAAGTCGCAATAAGCGCCCCTTCGGCGATAGGCGGCAGTTTCGTCGGCGACATTACAAAAGAGAAGGCAGAATGGACGGCGTGCGAAGGCGCATCCTCCACCATAATGCTGCAAGTGAACGACGGGCAGGAGATATCCGCCGGAGGCAGCGCTTCATTCTATGCCGGCGCGCTTCCTTTCACAGCCCCTGCTCTTTCGCGCATCAAGGTGAAAGTCTGCGCTGTACACCCCGCCGCCCCCGAAACTCAGATTCCTTTTTACCGCATAATCGACCTTAGCGAAGAGACCTCATTCAAGGCCGGCACCTTCAAAAAGATCAATCTGAGCTTTGACGAGATCCATCAAGACGACGGCTCCGTCCCTGAGGCTACCTACAATCTGGAGAACGACGCAATCGCTCTCTACCTCGATGCCGCCTCAGGCCAGTACACAGTGTCCAACCGCAGCACTTTTACCGTCGTAACCAATTATGCCGTAAATGTTTCATCCTCCAACCGCCTCGACTGGCCCAAGCCCGTCACCGTGAGCTGGACCAACCCCGGCGGCGTGGGCAACTCTAAGACCGTGGTGGTTTACAACGACTTCGCGATGAGCGACGAGCAGCTCAGAGTCAGCGTATCAGGCTCGAAAGTCAAGAGCGCCGACATCTACAACCTCATCCCCGGACGCACTTACTACTACAGGGTCATAAGCGGCGAAAAGCTCATTAAGAGCGGCTGCTTTGCGACAACCGGTCGCAGGCGCATGATGAAAGTAGGCAGCGACTACGGCCAGAACTACGCCAACAACTGCCGCGACTTCGGCGGCCAGCAGACCATCAGCGGCAAAACCATACGCTATGGCAAACTCTTTCGCGGCTCCAACATGGACAAAACTTCCGCCGAGGCAAAGGATGTCCTGCTCAATTATATGAACATCGGTCTCGATGTCGACCTGCGCACGGTCAGGCCAAGCGGCTCCGCGGGCTATTACTTTGAGAAAGCCAACATCCTCAACGATGCCCTGGGCCTCGGCGACATCGCGGGCGACGACCTCGATACCTACCGCGGCCACACCGTCGAGAGATACGATTCCTGGGACGAGCTCACCACCGTGTCCAGGATGAAAGCCACGATTACGCGCATCTTAAAGGCAGCGATCAACGATACCGGCGTTTACATCCACTGCAAGGTAGGCGCCGACCGCACCGGCTACGTCTGCATGATGCTGCAGGCCATTCTGGGAGTCCCCGAGGAAAAGTGCGACCTCGACTACGAGATGACCTCCTTCTCCACCGTCGGCACCCGAACCCGCACCGGCGTCAACAACTACTATTACCTCCAGGGCCTGGACTTCATCTCCCTGCAGGAAGGCGATACCTTCCAGGAGAAGGCCGTCGATTACGTAGTTAATACGCTCGGCATATCCCTTGACCTTGTGGAGCAGTTCCAAAACGTAATGCTTGAGTAGTGCTATGGAAGAATTTATTAAATCTACATACTATCCTCCCGTAGCCTACGTGCTCCTGATAAGTCCTTCCGCTCCTTTGGCTGAGAGCGACGGTATTGACCCGTGGGAGGACGACGATGACGATCTTTAGTTTGAATTAATACTTAATCATATACATGACACACAAAAACACCAAAATCCCCTACGAAAGCCCAGGAGCAGAGTTCCTGGGCTTTGAGTGCGCAGAACTCCTGTGCACGAGTCCCAATAAGCCGGGAAGCGAAATGCCATGGTTCCCCGGCGAAGATGATGATGACACTTTCTAAATAGATGAAAAACATGAAATACAATCTGTCAAAAGCAGCGCTCCTCGCGCTTTGTGCAGCGCTCTGTTTTTCATCCTGCACGAATTATAAGGGAGTCGGCGGCCCTGAGGACAACGACTCTCCCGTCACTTTCAGGGCATCCCTAGACGACGCTTCCCTCTCCAGGACGGCCCTCGATATGAAGTTTGTCCCCAGCTGGGAGAACACCGATGTCTCCATGATGCATCTCTATCAGCTTAACGGCGCCGAGTCCCTCGAAGGCGGCAACGTCTCCATGACCGTCGACGAGACTGATTCAGAGCTTGCATGGTTCCAGGCCGATTTCGCTTCCACCAGCGGCCGCTCGTTCGTCTATGCCGGCGTCCTGGCCCGGTCCGAAGGCGGATTCTTCTACCTTCCTGCGATCCAGTATCCCGCCACTGTCAAGGCCCGGGACGACACCAGGGCCTCTCTTTTCGACCCCAATGCCGATTTCCTCGTGGCCAAGTCAAAGGCCGAATATGCTGAAAGCCAGTCAGGAAAGAAGGTTGAGCTCGGTTTCGTGCGCCCCGTCGCAGTGTCCCGCCTTGCCATAACCAACGTTCAGGGCGAGAGCATCAAGAAAGTAATCATTGAGTCCGATGACGCCCTCACCGGCAAGGTAGACTATGCTACCATAGCTGCCGACAGCTTCCAGGGCACTTTCCGTTTCAATACGACCGAAGGCAGCAAGACCGTCACCCTTCTCTATGAAAACGCCAACCCCCTGGCCAACAGCCCCGAGGGCGTGGTCTACGCCTATTTCTTCTGCACCCCCGGCTCCCACGCCATAAAGAGCTTCACTGTCGAGACCGAGTCATACTCCTACGTCAAGACTTACGAGACCCCTGTCACCATGGTCTTCTCCTCCGGGGACTTCAAGCAGATTGCCGTCGATATGAGCAAGGTTACGGCAGCAGGCATGAGTAATTAACTTAACGACATTTGACCGATGAAAAAGTATATAAGCGCTGCGCTTCTCTTTGCCGCGATAGTTTTTTCTTTTGATTCCTGCCAAAGGGAAGACAGTCAGGATGTCGTTGAGACCGGTCTCGAGACGGCCGTCACCTTCGAAGCCTCTATAGGCGGCGACGTGGAGGCCACGAGGACTGCCCTTTCCTTCAAGTTCACCCCCAGCTGGGACAACACCCCTGCAGGGAACATCCATCTTTTTGAAACGTCTCCTTCAGGCAGCACCGTAGAAGGTGAAGACGTGAGCATGATCATCGACGAAAGCAATCCCGAGATTGCCTTCTTCAAAGCCGAGTTCGGCGCGCCTAAGTACGCCCCAGCATCAAGGGCCGGCGACTTCTACTCCTACAGCGGCATCATCGCCCCCGTGGACGCCGAAGGCAACTACTTCATCCCCGCCGAGCAGTACCCCTTCACCAAGGCCGGTGCCGAGAACCCCGAGTCCGCTTCCAACCTCGATCCGGGAGCTGACTTCCTTGTCGCCCGCTCGACCGCTGAATACCCCGAGAGCATGACCGGTGCAAAGGTCTCCCTCTCTTTTGAAAGGCCCGTGTCCGTAACCCGCCTCGCAATCATGAACGTCGAGGGCGAAAGGATAGACAAGGTCGTCATCGAGTCCGAGGACTTCATCACAGGCTCCGTCAAGTACTCCGACATAGATTTCGCCGGTAATTTCAGCTTCTCTACCTATCTTGCTTCCAAAGCCTCGAAGACCATCACCCTCATCTATGACTCCAAGACCAACCCTCTGAAAATCAGTGCTGAAGGCACTATGTACGCATGGCTCACCCTCATCCCCGGCAGCCACGTCATTAAGAGTATCACCGTCTATACCGACAAATACTCCTATACCAAGACCGGCGGCAAGACCATGAACTTCAAAAAAGGTGAGTTCAAGCAGATTGCCGTGGATATGAGCCGCGTAGAACCCGTTGAAATCGAGCTTGGCGAAAAGGCTACAAGCCCCGTTGTGAAGCGTTTTGCCAACAGCTTCACCCTGAGCACCGAGACCGAAGGTGCCGCCATCTACTACACCATAGACGGCAGCGAACCCACAGTCGAATCCCGGCTCTACATCGGTTCCGTTCCTTACACCGAGGACATTACGCTTAAGGCCATCGCAGTTGCGAACGGATACCGCAATTCCGATCCTACGGTGGAAGAGCTCGTATTCTTCTCCGACAATTTCGCCTGGGATCTCAGCACCGATTCCTATTCCGGCTCGGCTCCTACCCACGTGGACTGGGAGTTCCGTGGCAACGTTCTCACTCTCGACAAAGCTTCATCTTCCACCGCAGCCAACGCCTATCTTGGCGGCAACGGTAACACTGTGACCCGCGCCTACAAGGGACAGGTCCTCACCTTCTCGCCTCTTGCCGGACTGCAGATCGGTTACGTCGAGTTCACCATGGATCGTAACGAGGATGTCACCAATTTTGCCGGTTTCCCCTTTGTTAACGCCACTGCCGTTGCCAACGGCAAGGTCGTGACCGTCACTCCCGACGACGATCTGCAGGACTTTTCCGTAACGATTGACAAGGCGGTCTGGTTCAAGAGCGTCAGGGTTTATTACAAGGGTGATCTTGCTCCCGCGCCTAAATTCGTAGTCAGCGTTGCCGGGAACATAGTTGGTGGTAGCGTCAGCGCCGATCCTTCCGGCGAAGTAGAGGAGGGCACGATGGTTTCTGTCAGCGCTACTCCCGACGAGGGTTATCTCTTCGGCCAGTGGCAGGTGGTGGACGCCAAGAATAACGCCGTTCCAGTCATTAACGGTGCGTTCACAATGCCCGCTTCCAATGTGAGCGTCGGCGCGCTCTTCAATAAGATTCACTCTATCACCATCACCAACCCCGAGCATGCAACCATCACTACCAGCGTGTCGAGCGCAATCGCCGGCACTGAGGTTACGCTCAGCATTGAGCTTGAGGACGGATGCATTTTGAAGTCCTGGGTGGTTACCGATGCTGATAACAAGACGGTTGCAGTGGAGGAGGCGGCCTTTATCATGCCCGACTCCGACGTTACCGTGACCGCTGATTGCGAGTACAATCAGGTGGATAAGATAGAAGGGGAGTGGACGCTGGTTACCGAACCCGATGATGTGACTGCCGGTCAGTATATCATCGCATGGCTGCCCGGCGGCTCGGATACCTATTATTACCTTCCTACCGCGCTTTCCGCTTCCGGCAATCCTTCCCTTACTTCCGGCATTTACGCTTCCGCAAGCGGCATGATGCTCACTTCCGCCGACTCTGAGCTTTCCGCCATGGTCTGGACCTTCGAAGAGTCAGATACCGGCGGCTTTACTATCAGCAGCGATTCCCGCTATCTTGTCGCAACAGGTAACACCACACAGGCGATCAGGATTCAGAACAATCCTCCCTCTCCCAGCACCTGGTCCGCCGTTAAGACTGATCCCTATGGTATACTGCTTAAATCTAGCGCTGTCTCCGACCGTTACCTTACCGGCGTTACCGGCGATTATTTTGACTGGCGTTACTATAAGTTGGGTTCTTCCTATAATGGCTCGCTCAGGCTCTATAAGAACATTGACGGTCTGACTCCCCAGCCCAAGCCTGCAACTGCCAAAGTTACTACCGCCACCGTTTCCGATCTTACGACTGCGGGTGTGACTCTCAATGCTTCCTACGCTTCCGAGACCGGCGAAATCAAATCTGTCGGCTTCGAGTACGGTCTTTCGGGAGATGCCCTCATCAATGACGTTGTGGCTGTTGCTAACGGCAAGCAGTTCAGCGCCACGCTTTCCTCGCTTGAAGAGAAGACCACCTATTACTACAGGGCCTATGTCGTTGAGTTCAACGCCAAGACCGGGTCTGACGAGAAACGTTACAGCGAGCTTACTTCCTTCCGTACCCTTTCGTCAAGCACCGATCCCGTCACTGAAGCACCCGGATATCTTGCCATGTACGAGGTGCCCGAGGTGACTACCTTGTCCGGCGAAATCACAACGGGCTATTATGCATCCTGCAGTGATAACTGGACCTGCTACAAGACGACAAGTCCTGCCATCCAGATTGCTACACACACTTTCGTACATCCTGACACTGATGAAGTACTGCGTAACTACACGGTTTGTTACGACGAATCCAAGTATGCTCCTGTCTGGACGGCATCAGTCATGCACAGGCAGGCTTATGCAGACAATAATATAGGCCGTAAGGGCAGCTGGCAGAACGACCCGGCAATCAACCTCACCCAGCAGACCGGACTGAATAATGCCGGTACTGTCGGATATAGTAGAGGACACTTCGTTGCTTCTTCTGACAGGCAGACTACCCTCCATCAGAACTACCAGACCTTCTATTACACCAATCAGGCCCCTCAGTGGCAGGATAGTTTCAACGGTGGTATTTGGAGTAGTCTTGAGTCTGCCGTTCAGAACGCTTCTCCTTCAGGACGTGATACTCTTTACGTCGTGAACGGCGTCCTGTATGAAGGAACAGTTTCGAATGACGAGGTCATTTCTTCGACGATTCCGACCAAGCCTTCCGGCAATCTGAATGTCCCCATCCCGAGCCACTTCTATAAGCTTGTGATGCTCTGCTCGTTCGACGAGAACGGACAGATGACTGCAGCCGGCGGCTCGGCCTACATCTATACCAACGAGGCCCATCCAGGAGGCAACTATGCGGCCGCCAAATATGTGACTTCCATCGATGCCATTGAGGCGCGCACGGGATTCAACTTCTTCCCTCGCGTTCCCGAGGCACTTCAGGCCACCGCCGAAGCCTCCACGACGCCGATACTCTAGTTTAACTATTTCTTCATTCAAAAGGCCGTCTGCGGGAGCAGACGGCCTTTTTTGTCCTTCGCCGGTCCCTTCGACAGGCTCAGGGACCGCCTTCGACAGGCTCAGGGACCGCCTTCGACAGGCTCAGGGACCGCCTTTGACAGGCTCAGGGACCGGTGGGGTTGGTGCACTCGGTTTGCCAATGCTAGGACATGAGGGAGAGGGCGGGGAGGAGGCGGTCCAGGCAGGAGGCGGCCGAGGAATTGTTGTCGACAGTGAGGTCGGCGGCAGCCTCGTAGATGGGCCTGCGGACCTCAAACATCTTCTCGAGTGCCTCGGGGCTGGAAGAAAGGGGCCGCGAAGCAGTGGCCCGGAGTCGTGACGGATCTGTCTGGAGGTAAACGACTATGCCCCCTCGCGACAGTGCGCGAACGTTAGATGGGTCGAGCGGCACGCCGCCGCCGGTAGCAATGACAACGCCCGAGCGGGCCGAAGCCTCTCTTACAACTTCCCTTTCAATTTCGCGGAAGCGAGGCTCGCCGAAGCGCGCAAAAATATCGCTTATCTTCATCCCGGCCTTCTCCTCAACCATTGCGTCCGTATCGAGGAAATCGAGTCCCTCGGCGTGCGCGAGCATCTTGCCGATAGTAGACTTGCCGCTCGAAGGCATGCCGATAAGGACTATATTTCGACGCGAGTGCAAAAGCTCGCCGTAAATGGTCTCAATCTCGCTCTCGGGGTAAGTGCAGGAGTGGAACAGCCCGGCAGCCTTGACAGCCTGCGCCACAACCATCCAAAGCCCGCCCAAAGCGGGAACGCCGGCGGCCCTGGCATCGAGAATGAAATTGGTCCTCAAAGGATTATAGATAATGTCAAGCGCCCCCTCGAGGCAGGGGAATGAGCGCACAGAGACCGGCACGCCATCCACATCGGGGAACATGCCCACAGGCGTAGCATTGACTACTATATTAAATTCGTTGTCCCCGGGAATGGTGCTCAAAAGAATGTCATCAGGGGTCTTTGGGCTGCGAACGGCGTTACGGACCACTGAGGCGCCAAGAGCCTCGCAAGCGGCTTTCACCGCCTTTGCGCCGCCACCTGCGCCAAGAATAAGCACCTTGCGGCCGCGAAAATCTATTCGCGAGCGGCGGGCAAGGCTGATAAAGCCGTAGTAATCGGTATTATGGCCCTCCAGGCGGCCTCCGCGGTTCAGTATTACATTGACCGCCCCCATCTTGCGCGCCTCATCCGAAACGGAGCTGAGGTAGGGGAGTACGGCCTGCTTATAAGGAATCGTGACGTTAACGGCGCTGAACGGCGCTTCCTTTAAAAAAGCGTCCAAGCCGTCGCGGGGCACTTCGATAAGCTCGTAAGGCAGCCCTGTCAGCCTTTCCTGGATAATTTTGGAGAAGCTGTGGCCGAGATGCTCGCCAAGGAGCCCGAAGCGCTCCGTACTCATTTGCAGGACAAGAAGTTAGTGCCGTGCCTGAGGGCTAGCTGGTCACAAAGGACTATGGCGCTGAGGCAGGTGACGACGGGGCAGATGCGCCTCACGATGGCAGGGTCGTGGCGCCCCTTGATTTCAAGGGTGGTCTCGCAACCGGTGCCAAGGTCCACGCTGCGCTGGGGCTTAGCTATTGAAGGGGTGGGCTTGACGGCGCAATTGAAAACCACAGGCATGCCGTTCGAAATGCCGCCGTTGATGCCGCCGTTGTTGTTGCTAAGGGTGACGACCTTACCGTCAACAATGCCAAACGGGTCGTTGGCTGTTGAGCCGCGCATCCCGGCAAGGGCGAAACCGCTACCGAACTCTATGCCCTTGACGCCGCCAAGAGCGAATATGGCGCGTGAAAGCGCTCCTTCCAGCGAATCGAACCAAGGCTCACCAACGCCTGCCTCGAGCCCCGTGACTGCGGTCTGAATCACTCCGCCCACGGAATCGCCTTCAGCGCGTGCCTGAAGGATGCCCTCGCTCATCTTCTCCTCAACCCCTGCAATGACGGGGAAGTCCTTGGAATTGACAAGAGCGATCTGTGAAGCGATATCTCCCTCGAAAGGGGAATCGCTTGCTCCGGCGCAGGAAAGTATGTGGGTGCCTATTTGTATGCCTTTGTCATTCAGTGCCTTAAGGGCAAGGGCGCCGAGCGCCACTATAGAAGCTGTGATGCGGCCGCTGAAATGCCCGCCGCCGCGGAAGTCTTCGAAGCCGGCGTATTTGACGTGTGCCGCATAATCTGCGTGCGAAGGGCGGGGGATGCCGAGCGAACGCTCGTAGTCCGCGCTGCGCACATTCTCGTTGGGAATGATAATGCTTATAGGCGCGCCTGTAGTGAAGCCGTCGCGCACGCCGCTGACTATCCGCCAAGGATCACTCTCGCGACGGGCGGTGTCCGTGGCCGACGAAGGGCGGCGCTTAGCCATCCAACTGTCTATGAACTCTTTATCTACCTTGACGCCGGGGGCGAAACCGTCCAGTACGGCGCCTATGCACTCGCCGTGCGATTCCCCCCAGAGGCTGAGGGTTACGCTGCTGCCCAAAGTGTTTCTCATACGCTGGTCTTGAGTTTGGATATGCATTCCCTGATCTGAGGCAGGCTCATCCTCACGATCTCGGCCTTGCCGGGCGCGGGAACGTAGATGCAGTCTATGCTGCCCCCTGAGCCCTTTTTGTCGAAGGCGACCTTTTCCATCAGCGTCTCTTCGTCGAAGGGGTCGGTGGTGGGGAGCTTGTATTTGCGAAGGAGCCTCGAAAGGCGGGGAATCATGTTAGGGGAGCACATATACATCATGCCGGCGGCTACTGCCTCGCCGTGGAAGAGACTGCCTTCCGCGGCCGCCTCGATGGCGTGGCCTATGGTGTGGCCGAAATTGAGGATTTTGCGCCGACCCGACTCGAAGGTGTCGGCCTCGACTACATCGCGCTTAAGCTCCACTGCGCGCTTTATGATGCTTTCGTAGCTGCCGCGAAGGTCGTCGCACTCTTCGAGCATTTCGAAAAAGGCTGCGTCGCTGGTGGCAGCTATTTTGATGGCTTCGGCCAGGCCCTCGTGGACGAGGCGCTCGGGCAGGGTGTCCAGGCAGTCAGGGTCGATAATCACCGCTCCGGGCTGCTTGAAGGCGCCCACAATGTTTTTGATGCCTTCGAAATTGACGCCGGTCTTGCCTCCGACAGAGGAGTCGAGCTGGCTAAGGAGCGTGGTGGGGATATTGCAAAAATCGACTCCGCGCATATAGGAGGCGGCGGCAAAGCCGGCGATGTCGCCGGCGACCCCGCCGCCCACGGCGACAATGGCGTCGCGCCTCGAAAAGCCGTTCTGCAGCATCATGGAGAGTATCTCCTGCCAGGTGGCGAGAGTCTTGCTGCCTTCGCCTGCGGGGAAGGTGTATTTGTAACCCTTATCGCATTGGCGCAGAATGGTTTCCGCATAGCGCGAAGGGACGCCGCCGTCCGTGACGACGAGCACTTTGCGCTTCAGGTTGAAGAGCGCACCAGCGTCCTCGAGGGCGCCTCGGCGTATCGTTATCTCGTAACTGCCTTGCGGAGTGTTGCAGCTGATAGTCATTACCTTTACGTTCCTTAATACGCAAAGGTAATAATTATTTTGATTGTTTGCCGCAAGAGCAGCCGCAGCCGCAGTCCGGGCCGCAATAGCAGTCGGTGCCGCAAGCGCAACCGCAGCTGCACCCCGAGCCGCAAGCGCAGCTTGATCCGCAATTGAAGACAGAGCCGCAAGCGCATGAGCTGCAAGACCCGCAGGAGCACCCTCCGCTCTTGGATGAGCGCCTCATCGAAAGCAGGGCAAGCGCCGCGAGCGCGACCACCGCAAGTAATATTATCCAGGAAACCGTATTCATAAAACTAAACTATTAACAGGGCAATTTGATAAGCAAGGAAAGAAACTATCCAGGCAATGGCGCACTGGAAGACGACGACAAACGCCGCCCAGATGCTTCCAAGCTCGCGGCGAACAGTCGCGATGGCGGCGACGCAAGGCGTATACAAAAGGCTGAAAACCAGCATGGGAACGGCCGTGACAACGGTCAGTGACCCGGCGACGCCGAGCAGCTCCATCGTGGCAACGACGCTCTCCTTGGCGAGGAACCCTGAAATGAAGGAAGTGACTATCCTCCAGTCGCCAAGACCCAGCGGCGAGAACAGGGGAGCGAGCCAGCCGGCGATGACCGAGAGCATGCTGCCTTCACCGCCCTCGACCATATTGAAGCGGAAATCGAGGGTCTGGAAGAACCAGATGACCAGAGTAGCGACGAAAATTACGGTGAAGGCCCTCTGCAGGAAGTCCTTCGTCTTGTCCCAAAGCAGACGCACCACGTTGCGCGGCAGCGGCATGCGGTAGTTGGGCAGCTCCATTACGAACGGCGCCGCCTGCGAAGCACCCTTCCTTAGCTTGTCGAGCAGCGCAACTGTGATGCCGACAAGGATGGAAAGCAGGTAGAGACAAATCAGCACCAGTCCCCCGTGCCCCGGGAAAAAGGCGGAAGTGAAAAATGCGTAGATGGGGAGCTTGGCCGAGCAGCTCATGAACGGGATGAGCAGTATGGTCTTGCGGCGGTCGAGGGCGGAAGGCAGCGTGCGAGTGGCCATAACGCCGGGGACGCTGCACCCAAGGCCCACGAGCAGCGGCACTATGCTGCGCCCCGAAAGGCCTATCTTGCGAAGGAAGTGGTCGGTGACGAACGCGATGCGCGCCATATAGCCGCTGTCCTCAAGCATAGACAGGAAGAAGAACAGGATAACGATGATGGGCACGAAACTCACAACCGACCCCACGCCGCCGAAAACTGCGTCCGTCACTAGCGAGCGCACTACGGGGTTGACGTTCCAGCGCAACATCGCATCCCCTGCGAGGCCGCCTAGATAGCTGATTCCCTGGTCCAGCAGGTCCTGCAGCGGGGCGCCGAGCACGTCTATGGTGAGCCACACGACGAGCGCAATAACTGCGATGAAAATGGGTATTGCGGTCCACTTGCCGGTTAGGACGCTGTCAATCTTGCGGCTGCGCCTGTATTCCTTCGACTCGCGCGGCTTGACTACTGTATCCGCGCATAAACGTTTAATAAACGTGTAGCGCATGTCGGCGATAGCGGCTGCGCGGTCCAGGCCGCGTTCCTCCTCCATCTGCACTATTATGTGCTCCACCATTTCCTTTTCGTTCTTGTCGAGCTGCAGAGCCTTTTCAATCCTGCTGTCGCCCTCGACGAGCTTGCTCGCGGCGAACCTGAGCGGCAGGCCTGCGCGTGCGGCGTGGTCCTCGATGAGGTGCATCACGCCGTGCAGGCAGCGGTGGACGGCGCCGCCGTTGTCTTCCTTGTCGCAGAAGTCCTGCCGTGAGGGCGGCTCCTGGAAGCGGGCGACGTGCAGGGCATGGTCAACGAGCTCGTCCACACCCTCGTTCTTCGCCGCCGAGATGCCGACGACGGGGATGCCTAGTATGCGCTCCATCTCGTTGATGCGTATGGAGCCGCCATTGCCGCGCACTTCGTCCATCATGTTGAGCGCCAGCACCATAGGGACGCCGAGCTCCATGAGCTGGACGGTGAGGTAGAGATTGCGCTCGATGTTGGAGGCGTCGGCAATGTTGATAATGCCTTTAGTGCTGTCCTGGAGTATGAATTCGCGGGAGACTATTTCCTCGGCGGTGTAGGGGGTGAGGGAATAGATACCGGGGAGGTCGGTAACGAGCGTTTCGGGGTGGCCCTTGATGACGCCGTCCTTGCGGTCCACGGTGACGCCGGGGAAGTTGCCCACGTGCTGGTTGGAGCCGGTCAGAGCGTTGAAAAGGGTAGTTTTGCCGCAGTTTTGCTGGCCGGCTAGGGCGAGGATTATTCTGGTGCCGTCGGGGAGGGGAGTCTCGTGGGTCTTGTCGTGGTATCGGCCGCCTTCGCCGAGGCCCGGGTGGGCGCTCTCGGCCGATGCGGCCGCCGCGGGGACGGGGCTCTCGCTGTGGGAGATGGTTTCGACTTCGATTTTATCGGCCTCCGAGGCCCTGAGGCTCAGGGAGTAAGAGTTTATGAGTATCTCAATGGGGTCGCCCATCGGGGCCCTTTTGACCACCTTGAGCTCTGCTCCCGGGATGAGGCCCATGTCGAGAAAATGCCGGCGTATGGCGCCTTCGCCGCCCACTCGCAGCACTTTGGCCCATGCGCCGGTTTCCATTTTTTCTATCGTCATTGCAATCTTGCTGGATTTTCAGCAAAATTACAGCTGACGATGCTTGCAATCAATCCCTATTTATTGGTATTCCGGCAGCGGAGACAGGCAGATTGGTTG
Organism: uncultured Bacteroidales bacterium; assembly: GCA_947302175.1. Lineage (GTDB taxonomy): Bacteria > Bacteroidota > Bacteroidia > Bacteroidales > UBA932 > Cryptobacteroides. The sequence goes on from CAMYVB010000013.1 coordinate 34,900, forward strand.
AGCGACCATTCGCAGGGAGTGAAACCAACTGCCTGCGCAGCGTCCTTCGACACGTTCAGAGAGCTACTGATGGGCGGCGAAGCGCTGAGCGGCGAGGGCTTCGAACTTGGTGAGGGGGCGGCCCCAGTTGGCGTAGGGGTGGATGGAGATGCCGCCGCGGGGAACGAACAGGCCGGTGACCTCTATGTACTTGGGGTCCATGAGCTTACGCAGGTCCTTGAGGATGGTGTTGACGCAGTCCTCGTGGAAGGAGCCGTGGTTCCGGAAGCTGTGGAGATAGAGCTTCAGGCTCTTGCTCTCGACCATTTTGACGTCGGGGATGTAGCTTATCACTATCTCGGCGAAGTCGGGCTGCCCGGTGATGGGGCAGAGGGCGGTGAATTCGGGGCAGTTGAACTTGACCCAGTAGTCGAGGTCCCGGTTGAGATTGGTGAAGGCTTCGAGCACTTCGGGAGTGTAGGCTTTGCTGTAGACGGTCTTGCCGCCGAGGGCGCTCAGGCCCTCTTCTTTTCTGTCTGCCATAGCGTTATACGTCTGCGATTTTGAATGGATTGTAGGATATGCCCTCGTCGAAGGTGTCGAGCTTCTCTTTCTTCTTCAATGAGTTGACTATCAGGGTGGTGACGGGGAGAATGATTATTTCGTAAAGCACCTTGACGCTGATTTGCAGCGCTGCGAGCTTGAGGATCTGCGTAGCGGGGAGTATTGCGGCGAATACTATGGGGTAGAAGACTATCGAGTCGGCAAGTTCGCCGGCGAGCGAAGATATGATGGCCCTCCAGCCAAAGCCGCGGCCCTTGGAGGATACTTTCATGCAGCTCATTACCCAGGCGTTGACGTGAGAACCCAGGAGAAAAGCGATGAGCGAAGCGGCGGTCGTGATGGGGACCATGTGGAAAAGGCCGTTGAAGGAGCTTGCGATCTGATGCGCGGCGGGGTCGATGGGGGCGGGGAGTGCCCTCACTACGTCGGACATGATGGCCGTAAAGAGGCTGAGGGCGAAGGCGAGCCAAATGACGAGGCGGGCTTTGCGGTAGCCGTAAACTTCTGTCAGACAGTCGTTAAGGATGTAAGAAACCGGGAAGATCAACACTGCGCCCGAGAGCTGCAGGTCGAAGAAAGGAATCTTCCACAGGCGGGGGACGAAGAAGTTGGAGGTGATGAGGCAGACCGCGAGGGTCATCGAGATAATGAGGAATCTCGTGCTGAATTTTGACATGTCTTTCTTGTTTTTTTACGTGGTTTCAAGAACACAGGGCCTGGGGCTTGTCGGGCCTTAGGTCCCTTCGGGATTGCAAATTTAGATTATTTTTCTTATGTTGCAATCTTAAAACACAGGAATAGCCAATTATTCCAATTTTTTAATCCCAAATATCTATGAAACCAAAACTGTTAATCAGTGTGTTCTGCACGCTTTTGCTCCTCGCCGGGGGACTCTTCTCTCCCGCCCAGGCGCAGACGCGCACGGTCCGCGGCACGGTCATTTCGTCGGAAGACAATGAGCCCGTCATCGGAGCGTTCGTGACTGTCGAAGGAGCCAAGGGCGTCGGAACCATTACCGACATCGACGGTAACTTCGTCCTCGACAAGGTGCCGTCTTCAGCCAAGACGCTCCTTGTCTCCTTCATGGGTTACGAAGACCAGAAGGTCCCCGTGAAAGACAATGTCCAGGTGCGTCTCAATCCCGATTCCGAGCTCCTCGAGCAGGCAGTCGTGACCGGTATGCAGCAGGTCGACAGGCGTCTGTTCACCGGTTCCACCGCCAAGCTCGACGCCACCGAGACCAACATCTCCGGTATCGCCGACGTCTCCCGTTCCCTCGAGGGTAGGGTTGCTGGCGTGTCCGTCCAGAATGTATCCGGTACCTTCGGAACGGCTCCTAAGATCCGCGTCCGCGGCGCCACTTCCATCTACGGCTCCTCCAAGCCGCTGTGGGTCGTGGACGGTGTGATTATGGAAGACGTCGTTGACGTCGATGCTGAAGACCTCAGCTCCGGCGACGCCAACACCCTGATTTCCTCGGCCATCGCAGGTCTGAACTCCGACGATATCGAGTCCTTCGATATCCTCAAGGACGGTTCCGCAACCTCCATCTACGGTGCCCGCGCCATGGCCGGCGTTATCGTCGTCACCACCAAGAAGGGCCGCTCCGGCCAGAGCCATGTCGGCTACACCGGAGAGTACACCATCCGCCTCAAGCCCAGCTACGCCGAGTTCAACATCATGAACTCCCAGGACCAGATGTCCATCTACCAGGAGCTTGAGCAGAAGGGCTACCTCAACTACTCCCGCCTCGCCAATGCTTCCGAAAGCGGCGTTTACGGCAAGATGTACCAGCTCTTCTCCCAGGTGGATCCCGTCACCGGCCAGTTCGCCCTTGCGCAGACCGACGAGGCAGTCGCAGCGTATCTGCGCGCCGCCGAGTACCGCAACACCGACTGGTTCGACAAGCTCTTTACCAACAGCATCCAGCACAACCACTCCGTCTCCATGTCCGGCGGTACCGATAGGGGCAACTACTACGCCTCCCTCTCCGTCATGGACGATCCGGGCTGGACTCTCCAGAGCTCCGTCAGGCGCTACACCGCCAACATCAACTCCACCTTCCGTCTCTTTGACAACGTGACCCTGAACCTCATCGGCAACTCCTCGTACCGTAAGCAGAGGGCTCCCGGCACCTTGTCATCCTCGACCGACGCAGTGTCCGGCCAGGTAAGGCGCGACTTCGATATCAACCCTTATTCCTACGCCCTCAACACCTCCCGCGCCCTCGACCCCGACGTGTTCTACACCCGCAACTACGCTCCCTTCAACATTCTCTATGAGCTGGACAACAACTACATCGACCTCGACGTGGTGAACCTCCGTTTCCAGGGAGAACTGAAGTGGAAAGTGTTCAAGCACCTCGAACTCGCCGCCCTCATCGCCTCGAAGTACGCTTCCACAAGGCGTGAGCACTACATACTCGACGAGTCCAACCAGGCTCTCGCCTACAGGGCCGCCTACACCACCACCATCCGCGACGCTAACCCCTTCTTCTACACCGACCCCGACGTCCTCTACGACATCCCTTCCACCGTACTCCCTTACGGCGGTATCTATCAGAGCACGTCCAACACCATGTCCGGCTGGGACACCCGCGTTTCCGCCAACTACAGCCAGACCTTCGCTGAGATCCACACCCTCAATGCCTTCGGCGGTATGGAAGTCAACTCCATTGACCGTCACGAGACCTGGTTCCGCGGCTGGGGCATGCAGTACGGCATGGGCGAAATCGCCAAGTACGACTACCGCATCTTCAAGAAAGGTGCTGAGGAGAACAGCCAGTACTTCACCCTGGACAACACCCACGAGCGCCGCGCCGCCTTCTTCGGCACCTTCACATACGCCCTGATGAACCGCTACTCCATCAACGGCACCATACGTTACGAAGGTTCCAACCGCCTCGGTAAGGCCCGCTCCGCCCGCTGGCTTCCCACATGGAACGTCTCCGGCAGGTGGAACATCTCCGACGAGCCCTGGATGCGTCCCATCCAGAACACCGTCTCCCACGCAGCCCTCAAGGCCTCCTACTCCCTGACCGCTGAGAGCGGCCCTTCATGGGTCACCAACTCCAACCCCGTCTTCGAGTCCTACAACCCCTGGAGGAACAACGCTCGCGACGGTGAGACCGGCCTCGAGACCGCATCGCTCGCCAACCCCGACCTCACCTTCGAAAAGAAGAACGAGCTCAACATAGGCATCGAACTCGGCTTCTTCGACAACAGGATCAACTTCGTCGCAGACTGGTACAAGCGTAACAACTTCGACCTCATCGCAGTGACTAACACCCAGGGCATAGGCGGCGAGCTCACCAAGTACGGTAACGTGGCTTCCATGAAGTCCGACGGTTACGAGCTGTCCCTCACGACGACCAACATCCGCTCGAAAGACTTCAAGTGGACTACCAACTTCATCTGGTCCCACTCCCACAACATCATCACCCAGCTCTACACGACAAAGAGGGTCATTGACCTGATTAAGGGCACCGGCTTCGGTTACGAGGGCTACCCCAACCATTCCATCTTCTCCATCCCCTTCAACGGCCTGAACGACGAAGGTCTTCCCACCTTCCTCTACAAGGACGGTGAAATCACCGTGGACGGCATCTATTTCCAGACTTCCGCCTCCGACCCCAAGGAGATCGAATGGCTCCGGTACTCCGGTACCGCCGACCCGACCGGTGTCGGCTCCATCGGCAACACCTTCGAGTGGAAGGGTCTGCGCCTCAACGTCTACGTGACCGGTTCGTTTGGCAACGTCGTCAGGCTCGACCCCGTCTTCCATTCTTCCTACTCCGACCTTGACGCTATGCCCAAGGAATTCAAGAACCGCTGGATGGTTCCCGGCGATGAGCAGTACACCACCGTCCCCACCATCGCTTCCCGCCTGCAGAACGTCAATTACAGCCACCTGTCCTACGCCTACAACGCTTACAACTACTCCACCGAGCGTATAGCCAGCGGAGACTTCGTCCGCCTCAAGGAAGTGTCCCTCAGCTACGACCTGCCCAAGACCTTTGTCAAGAAGCTCAAGCTCAGCAACATGTCGCTCAAGCTCCAGGGCACCAACCTCCTGCTGCTCTACGCCGATCCCAAGCTCAACGGCCAGGATCCTGAGTTCTTCAACACCGGCGGTGTGGCAGTTCCTCTCGCAAAGCAGTTCACCCTGACCCTGAAAATGGGCATCTAATACCGCTGCCATATGAAAAATATATTCAAATATATAGTACTCATCGCAGGCGTAGCCCTCTGCGCAGTTTCCTGCGACAAGTTCCTCGACACGATGCCCGACAACCGTACGGAGATCGACTCTCCCACGAAGGTCAAGGCACTCCTCGTCTCAGCCTATCCCACGCGCCACTACGCTCTCTTCGCGGAGCTTCTCTCCGACGACTGCGATGACAACGGCGCCGTCGTGTCCAACAACAGCCCCGGTCGCTACTACGAGCAGATCTGGAACTGGCAGGATATCACCGAGACCGCCAACGACTCTCCCGACAACGTGTGGACCAACAACTGGGGATGCATCGCAGCAGCCAACCAGGCCCTCGAGGCCATTGAAGAGCTCGGCGGCAAGGACAATCCCGAGCTTAGCGCTTCCTACGGCGAGGCCCTCATCTGCCGCGCCTCGGCCCACTTCACGCTCGTCAATCTCTTCTGCCTCAACTACAATCCCGCCACCGCCGCCACTGACCAGGGCATCCCCTACATGGAAGAGCCTGAAAAGTCTCTTAACCCCAAGTATGAGCGCGGTAACGTGGCAGATGTCTATGCAAAGATCGACCGCGACGTCGAAGAAGGTCTCAAGTACATAGGCGACGAATACAACGTCCCCAAATACCACTTCACCCGTCAGGCGGCCTACGCTTTCGCGACCCGCTTCTATCTGTTCTACCAGAAGTACGACAAGGCTATCGAGTGCGCCAACGCCTGCCTCGGTTCCGCTCCTGCCAATCTCCTCCGCAACTACGACGAGATGCAGGCCAACTACGGCAACATCACCGACGCCTCCATCGCTTACGTCAGCTCCGACGTGAAGTCCAACCTGCTTCTCCAGACCAACATGTCCAGCATGTTCGCCTACTTCTTCCGCAACTACTCGGGTTCCTACAAGCGCTTCGGCTTCAACACCAAGATAGCCGAGACCGAAGTGTTCTACGCCAAGTCCCCCTGGGCTCCGGACGGCCTCACCGCTTCCGGCTACCGCTGGCGTCCCCGCAACTACAACTCTTCCAACCTGCACTACACCCTGCTTTGGAAGATTCCCAGCATGTTCGAGTACACTGATCCCGTTGCAGGCATCGGTTACCGCCAGACCATCGTCGCTTCTTTGACCGCAGACGAAGTCCTTCTCGAAAGAGCTGAGGCCTACGTCCTCTCCGGCAACTACCAAGCCGCCGTGGACGACCTTAATATGTGGGCGAAGAACTTCTACGTCAGTCCCACGGTCATGACTCCCGCCTCCATCCAGGAATTCTACGCCGGTGTTCCTTACTACACCTGGATTGATCCCACCTCGAAGAGGCACCTCAATCCCGCTTTCGAAATCGACAGCGAAGGCTCGGTCCAGGAAGCCATGATTCACGCTGTTCTCAACGCTAAGCGCATCGAGAACTTTGCCTACGGTATGCGCTGGCTTGACATCAAGCGTTACGGCATCAAGATTTACCGCCGTTTCTCCGACGCCAATGCATATATCGACCATATCTCCGACTCTCTCGACGTGAATGACCTCAGACGTGCCATCCAGGTCCCTCAGAGAGCCCGTGACGCCGGTCTCGAACCCACCAAACGCTAACCTAAAGAATGGCAGATATGAAAAAATATATTTTGCTTTTCGCCGTCGCGCTTTTCGCTCTGAGCCTCTCTTCCTGCCGCAAGGAAGACCCTCTCAATCCCGAAAGTATCATTACGGTCAATACGAAGGAAAAGAATGACTTCGATAAATGGCTGGAAGCGAACTTCGTCAATCCCTACAACATTTCGATCAAGTATCGTTATGAGATGGACCAGACCTCCAGCTACTCCTACTACACCATTCCTGCCGACCTTGAGTGCTCCATCATCATGGCCCACCTGGTGAAGTACCTGTGCATCGACTCCTACGACGAAGTCGCCGGTGTCAAGTTCACCCGCACCTACTTCCCCAAGATGTTCTTCTTTATCGGCGAATGGGAATACAGCAACAACGGCACCTTCCGTCTCGGTACCGCCGAGGGCGGCAAGAAGATCATCCTCACCGGATTGAACTATCTTCCCTACGTAATGCAGGGCGCCTACAGCTCATACCGCGGCGACCCCGAGGGCGGTCTTAACCACTACTACGTGAAGACCATTCACCACGAGTTCACCCACATCCTCAACCAGACCAAGGACTTCCCGGCCGACTTCAGGCTCGTGACTCCCACATCCTATGTCGCCGACTCCTGGTCCGACGCCGAGTACGGAAGCGGCTACCTCCCTCGTGGCTTCGTCTCTTCCTACTCCCAGAAGGAAGACCGTGAGGACTTCGCCGAGATCCTTTCCCTATACATCACCAATTCCCAGGAGACTTGGGATTCATGGATGGTTGAGGCAGGTGATGAAGGCGCCCAGCTCATAGAGGCCAAGCTCAGCATAGTCAAGAGCTACATGCGCACTACTTTCGAAATCGACCTCGACGTCCTTCGCGACGTCGTGCTCCGCCGCCAGGCTGAAGTCTTCAACGGCGAAGTCGACCTCAGATCCCTTGAAATTCTTTAATACAGGAGGAAATGATTATGAAAGCAATGATATTATTCAGGAATTCAGCTATCGCGCTTCTTGCCATAGCCTCCCTTTTCTCCTGCAAGATTACCGAGGATCCCGTATTCGAAAAGAGCGCAACCGTAAGGCTCAACGAGGCGATGGATAATGCAGCCAAGGTGCTGACTTCCCCCGCCAACGGATGGGTAATGTACTACTATCCCGAAGGTGACCAGATCTACGGCGGATACACCTACGTCATGCAGTTTGACGGCAAGAGAGTCACTGTCGGCGGCGAGCTTTTCCCCGAAATGGCTACTTCCCTCTATTCCATCACCAACGACAGCGGCCCTGTCCTCTCGTTCGACACCAACAACCACGTGTTCCACTATTTCGCCACCCCTTCGGGCAGCACCAGCAACCTCTACGGTGAGTCCGGTCTGTACCAGGGCTACAAGGGCGACTTCGAGTTCATCATCATGAAGGCCACCAACGAGGAAGTCATCCTCCGCGGTAAGCGCACCGGCAACCACATCGTGATGAAGCCCCTCGCAGAGTCCATGCATTCCTATCTTAATAAGGTGGTCAAGATGAGCGAGGACGTGTTCGTTAGCAACTTTGACGGTAAAGCCGGCTCAGACGCTGTCAATATCTACCTCTCCCTTGGTGACAGGCAGGCCACAGTCTCTCTTCCCGACGTAAAGGACGAGAACGGAAAAGCCCTTAGCAAGAAGGTTGCCTATATCTTCACCGATACAGGTCTTCAGTTCTACGATGATGTGGTTCTCAACGGCCACACCTTCAATGTCTTCACCTTTGACTCCGCGACCAAGAGCCTCGTTGCTGACGGCGTCACCTACAAGGGTTCCCTCCCTGCAGGCTGGCACAACTACCAGGACTTCATCGGTAACTACTCCCTTGTCTATAAGGACGGCGATGCCACTATGACCGGCATCAGCATCTCTGAGCTCGTAAACGGCAAGACCTTCGTTGTCTCCGGCCTCAGCCGGCAGTTCGACGTTCTTGGCACTTATGACCTTGGTCTTGGCCGCATGATGATCCAGGCCCAGTACGTAGGCGTCGAAGGCGATTATCGCGTCATGATGGCTGCCTGTGATAACAACGCCGGCAAAGTCCAGTACACCACCGGTGGTATGTACGGTGTCCTTAGCGACGACGGCACCGAGATGACCTGGGTCAACAACCAGCTCTGGTCCGGCCGCACTTGCGACACGTTCATCCTCTACTACTTCACTGCCGCAGGCACCCGAGTCGGTGCCGCCAGCGCCCCCTGGGTATTCAGCAATGACAGCAACGAGTGCTGGGGCTGGCAGAAGTTCGTCCGTCAGTAACAGATAAAACTCTAGGACATGAAAAATTTATTCAGAATATTTTCCTGCATAGCTCTTGCTTCGGCTCTTCTTGTCTCCTGCGACATCTGGCCGAAGGAGGAGCCCGTAGAGCCCGTAGTGGTCAACGACGGCCTGTCGGTAGTGTCTTGCGACCTTGAGTATCTTCCCGAGGGCGGCACCGGCACCATCGTCGCTTCGAAGAGCTCTTCCCTTGCTGCAGTTTCCGACAAGACTTGGTGCTCCGTCTCCGTAGTTGGTGCAACAGTCAATGTGACCGTCGCGCCCTATACCGGCAAGGAGTCCCGCTACAGCAAGATTACCCTCACTTCAGGCGACGAGACCACCGATGTGACCATCTGCCAGTTCGGCGAGGTCGTAGGCGGCCTGTACGACCTTGGTGATGTCACCGCTCCCGTTGAGGGCGACGTCGTGAAAGTCCCCGTGAAGCTCAACGTCCCCATCAAGCTCGAGACTGTTGAATCCTGGATACATCCTTCTTATGAGAACAATCTGATCACCATCGTTGTGGATCCCAACTCCGAGCCTATGACCCGTATGGGCACTGTCCGCTATGAGGCAGGTTCGGTTTCGGGCTTCTTCGAGGTGACTCAGTATCCCGAGTTCAAGAGGGAGACCGACTGGACTCTCGCCCTTGGCGATGTGCCCTACAAGTATCCTTATTTCGAGCCCACTGTAATTGCTACGGTTCCCGGCAGCGATTACTACTACCTTGCTTTCTATCCCGCTTCTGAAGTCCCCACGGATGTTGAAAGCTGGATTTTCGCAGAGGTTGCTCCCAAGATGAGGAACGAGCTCATTGCAAAGGTTGAGGCTGCTCCCGGCTCTTCGCTTGTCAGCTATCTCAGCTCCGGCAACACCAGCCAGGTGTTCGGCGGCCAGCAGATGGGCGACGCCTACATCATCGCCGTGGGCTTTGGCTCCAACGGTCTGGTGTCGGGCAAGTACCAGTTCCAGAAGGTCACCATCGCCGATACTCGTCCTATGTATTATAAGTGGACGGGCAAGTGGACCCTCAGCGGCAAGGCAATCGACGGTTCCGCCTATACTGAGACTGTCGAGCTCCTGGTCGATGAGACCGATGTCGATGCCGATGGCAATCAGCTCGAGAAGTATCTCGTGGCCCGCGGCCTTGGCAGCAAGAACGCCATAGCTGCCGGTCTTGTTCCCGGTGAGGGCTATGAGGATGTGTATGTGATTGTCAATGACGACTATTCCATCACCTTCTACGGCCAGAACTGCGGCAAGAAATTCACTCACCCCGATCGTGGCGCAGGCTGCTATCTGCAGCTTATTTCGATGTACATCAAAGCCGGTGCCACCAGCTACACCAATGTGACCGGCGGTAAGTTCATGACCCTGAAGATGCGTGACGACCTCAAGACGACCGACATTACCATCCTTGAGCGCAGCGCAGGCCTTCCCTTCAAGGCTTTCCGTTACCGTCTCGTGAACTCCGCCGGCAGCGCCTACACCATCGGTGGCAACGCAGCCACAATCTCCCTCGACGAGAACCTCACTTTCTCAAGGTAGTTGATTCTCTGAATATCAAAAAAGGTGACCACGAAAAGTGGTCACCTTTTTTCGTCTTTCGCCTGCCTCCTCCCGTTATTCGCCTGCCTCCTCCCGTTATTCGCCTGCCTCCTCCCGTCATTCGCCGTCTTGACCGGCGAATCTCGGTCCCTGAGCGGTTCCTGAGCTTGTCGAAGGACCTGCCGAAGAAGGGCCGGCTTGGGAAATAATGTAAAAACTCGAGGGGATAGAATGAGGACGCCTTAGGGCGAGGGTCTGTGCTGTGTGCTACTTCAGATACCCTTAAATACTTCTGTAGTGGCTACGGACCCTTTCGGTTTTGCCGTTGCGAAGGCGCTTATAGGCCTTCACTTTGACAAGTCGTACTATCACCATTCCGGTGGAGCAGATCACGAATGCTTGCCATGTCTTTCTTTTCATATTACTATCTTGTGAGCGTGTAAAGACAACGGACTTCCTTCATAATCAGTACCTCCCCTCGAGTAGGTTGCTTTTGAATGTAAAACAGATACCTATTAAGGGTTAGGTATCTGTCTTTGTTTTGCTCACAAGAGTTCGTTTTATGAACTGTTGCAAAGTTGGGTATTTAATTTCAGGAATGCAAATATTTTATTTGTTTTATATGTTCCTTGAGGTTGCCGAGGGGGCAGGGGAGGGGAGAAAAAGCAACGAAGCCGACCCGGTGGGAGGGCGAATCTCGGTCCCTGAGCGGTTCCTGAGCTTGTCGAAGGACCTGTCGAAGGACCTGTCGAAGGGCCGCAAAGGGCAGCGGGGCACAAAAATGGCCCTTGGCGTGCCCGGAAGCCGAAAAAGACCGCTCTCGGGCACGAAACCCCCTCATTTTGTTCCTGGGAGTATTTCGAATGCGGTCCCGGAGCGGTTCCTGAGCTTGTCGAAGGACCTGTCGAAGAAGGGCTGGCTTGGGAAATAATATAAAAACTTGAGGGGATAGAATGAGGACGCCTTAGGGCGAGGGTCTGTGCTGTGCTACTTCAGATACCCTTAAATACTTCTGTAGTGGCTACGGACCCTTTCGGTTTTGCCGTTGCGAAGGCGCTTATAGGCCTTCACTTTGACAAGTCGTACTATCACCATTCCGGTGGAGCAGATCACGAATGCTTGCCATGTCTTTCTTTTCATATTACTATCTTGTGAGCGTGTAAAGACAACGGACTTCCTTCATAATCAGTACCTCCCCTCGAGTAGGTTGCTTTTGGAGAAATAAAACAGGCAACTATTAAGGGGTAGGTGCCTGTTTTTTTACGTTAATATCATATGTCCATATGACTAATGCAAAAGTGCGGATTTAATTTCAAGAAAGCAAATATTTTTTTGTTTTATCTGGGCCCGGAGGTTGGCGAAGGGACGCGGCGGAGGCGGCCTTCGCTCATGCGGGGAAAAGCGGGCGCGCCCGGTCGCTTGACGCCTGACTCCTCCCTTTTGCGGCCCTGCGGTCCGCAACGGTCGTCATACACACGGCGTCATGCCTGGCGGCACCGCTCCCTGCACAATCCCGCCCGCATCCGCTTTTCCCCTAAATCGCTCAGTCCGTCCTCCGCCGCCCCGCCGGGCGAATCTCGGTCCCTGAGCGGTTCCTGAGCTTGTCGAAGGACCGCGGACTGCGGTCCTGGTGCGCCTATCGTTCCTGATTCTTGGACGAATCGAGCGATGGAGGCTCTAAACGATCTTATCGTCCCTGTTTCCGGGACGATAGGAGCACTATGGAGCACGTTCAACCTCCGTTTCCCTGAAAGAAGTGGCATTTAGGTCACAGCTAACGCCGCCGTCGAAGTCGAGGCCAAGGGTCACGATGTAGACGCCTCCAGCAACAAGTCAACCATCACCATCGACACCGGTTCCACCGGCGAAATCGAAGCCAAAACTGAAGACGATGGCGTCATCGAAGGCTTAACTTACGTTGCAAAGATTGGAAACACAAAATACGAAACTCTTGCTGCTGCAATTACCGCTGCAAGTGCCAACGACGAAATAGTCATTCTTGCTGATCAGACCGTCACAGAAGGTTATCTCATCGACAAGAACCTGACCATCAACCTCAACGGCAAAACCATCACAGCCAATGCCGCATCTGCTGCAGACTCACATTTCCCTCAATCATTAAATAGAATATTCCATGTTGAAGGCGAAAATGTGAACTTTACACTGGAAAATGGCTCGACTGTGTTAAATGAACACATGTGGGGCTCTGTGAGGTTCATCAGCCAGGGTGAGTTGACACTTACCAACTACACCAGCTACAACTGCCGCCAGAACGGTGCAAACATCAAGATGAGCAGCGGCCATGCTACCTTTACGAATGTTGTAATCAATTCTGACGAGGGCGGATGCGTTGATATTGGTGACGGTACACCTAATACCGAGCGATCAGGCGCAGTTGCAGAACTGACAAATTGCACCTTTAACCAGTCAGGCTACTACAATGCAGCATCTGCAGCCGTTATTACTTCGCGCAGTGGTCACGTAATTCTCAACAGCGGTACCTATTCTGGCTATTATGGTCTATTCCCTCATAGCTCCGGCGGCACAATAACCGTTAAAGACGGATGTACCATTACCGGAAGTTATAATGCTGTGCACACCGTTAAACTTGACTACCCTGCTCAGGAAGATCACATCATCAACATTGAAGGCGGCACCATCAACGGTAGCTTTGATGTATATAATAATGACGGTCATACTACCTTCACCATCACCGGCGGCACCTTCGACCACGATCCTACACAGTTTGTTACCGAAGGCTACGAAGCCATCAATAACGGCGATGGCACATGGACCGTTCAGAAAGCCGCTGTTGCCCAGATTGGCGAAACCACTTACGCGACACTTGCCGCTGCTGTTGCTGCAGTTCCTACAACAGGTACTGCCACTACCATCACTATGCTTGCTGACCACGCTGCACCCTCAGCCATCGTCATCCCTGCAGGTGTCAATGCAGTGCTCGACCTCGCTGGCAAGAACCTCTCTTATTCCGGTGAAGGCGATCTCTTGACCGTATCAGCCGGTGCTACATTTGAGGTAAAAACTACCGACGGTGCATCTTCCGTCACCGGTGGCATCCAGCTTGCCGGCAAGGCTAACGATCTCGCAAATGGCGGCGTGACCACTATCAGCAAAGACGTCACAGTCGACCTTGTTACCATCAGTGCAACAACAACCCTCAATGTCAACGAGTGCACAATCACCAAGCTCGTCAATAACGATCAGACTACTGAGGGCCCGAGCACGTACAGTAACATTAGTAAGTATTCAAAAGTTGTTACCACCGTTGCCGGAACGTCAAATACACCCATTGAGACCAATATCACTTCGCTTGAGTCCAATGGTAACATTAACTTACCTCAGGGAAGTAAATATAATTCTCTCATGATTTCCACGTTGGATGTCAAAGGTGGCGATCTGTTTGTTAAAGGTAAAGACAAGTACACAAAGACCCAAATCGGAACAGTAAACATGACGTCTTCTGGATCTTTGCTCCTTGGCAACTATTACACTGTAACTTCCGCAACTAGCAACACTGATGGATTTGTGAAAATAAATACTATCAACATGAATTCCGGTTCATTGACTAATGACGCCGAAGTGGAAGTTCTCAATCTGACGGGCAATGTAGAGAGTATTTATGAGACCAACGCGAGCTCTACAATTTATCGCCTTAAAGCTGTCAATTCAAACAATCATAAAGTCAATCATCTGAGACTTAGTAGAATTGATAACTTAGACAGCTTTAGCGAAATAGGTACGCTCACATTAAGCAATGGCAACGCACTGTATGACAAGGGAGTTACGACTTCCGCAGTCGATCTTAGTAATGTAACTGTCTCAAGTGTGCTGAATGGAATGAGTCAGAGTAGCGGAACTTGTTACTTTTACATTACCGGAGGAAGTGCCACTGAATATGGCGATTATGTTGTCGTTCCGAATAATAGCAGCACTGCCGGTCCTGCTGTAGTAAATGATCAGTATTCTTTCCCTACAATTACAGCTGCTTATAAGTATGCTACAGATGTCCTCAAAACGGCTAATCCCATCTCAATCAAACTGACTGGCGATATTGCTAATGAGCCGTACTGGGTTATTAACAATAAAACTGTAACTCTCGATTTGAACGCTCATAAGGTAAACTTCCTTGGCAATGTAAACCAGAGCAGTGCAAGTAGTAAGATGGCAGTCTATATTTTGAGTGGCGGAGTGCTAACCATTAACAACACAGCCTTAAGCGTTAACAACAATCCTATGTCGTCAGAGATAACTGCCACCACGGCGGATTCCAACTGGCTCTTTGATGTTAAAAGCGGTACTCTGAACTTCAATGCATATTGTACCATAAAGTGCTACGGCGTCGCAGCATATGGTGAAACAGCAACTGCAATTTTTAACATCAACAATGGAACCTGGCGTACAAACGATGATCCTAATTATCTATTGAATCTTAAGGATAACTGTGGTGGCCAGATTAACGTTAACGGTGGCCGTTTCTATGGTTTCAACCCGGATCCCACTCAGAACACCGAGATTACGCTCGGCGAAAACAAGCACATCCTGTCATACAACAACGGAGAAATCGATATTTATGATGTCGTCAGTGAGATTACAGTAATGTCTGATAATCTTGGTAACATAGGTAACAACAGCGGTTGGTATAATCTCAATAGCGATGTTTCTGGAACCAACATCGCTTCCGGTATGTTCTCGAGTGCCTCCACCGTACTTAACCTTGGAGAATACACTTACAGCAACACACGCACTGGTTACCCTGCTATCCTCGGCCGTGGATCTTTCACTATGGACATTTATGGCACAACAGGAAAAGTAGAGAATGTCTCCCAGGATCGACCCATCGTCTGGGCAAGTGGTCCTCTGGTAGTCCTCAGTATTCACGGTGGCTTCTACGATTCCGGAGCTAACAGTGAGTGCATCTATTGTGAAAAGGGTATAATCAATATAGATGGCGGTGTCTTCAAGACGACGAACAATGATAAGAGTTTTCTCCTCAACTGCTTAGACTCAAATGCAGCTGCTGGCACTGCGAGAATCGTCGTTACCGGCGGTACCTTCTGGGATTTCAACCCTGCAAACAACACGGCAGACGGTGCGAACACCAGCTACGTCCCTGCAGGCTACACCGTCAACGTAGACACAACCTCAGAACCTGGACACACCCTCTACACCGTAGTTCAGCAGTAATAACCTCCCCAAGATACCCGACGCAAGTCGAATATCTTGATTCCCCAAAAGCCCGGAGCGCGCTCCGGGCTTTCTTTCTCCCACTTCCTGCTATTTTCTATAAGCACAGTGATGATTCTTTGTAAAAGTGGCGAGGACATCTCCCCGCTACGTAAGCATCGATTAATCATTATAGAGGTCGACTCTTTCGAGTCGACCTCTTTTGTCATATAGTGGATGCTTACCTTACGGCTTGGGAAATGAATAGAGATAATCTGCCAGAGCAGTGAGGCTCCGGCAGCTATTTATTCCCTACCTCGCTCCCTGAGCCTGTCGAAGGGCCGCGAAGACAAAAAAACAATTAAAAAAGCAAAGAAAGAATTAACGCGATATAAAAATCATAAAAATGTAGCGCATCTTTTTTATAACTGCTTGCACGATAGTGGAGTGAGGGGTATTTTGTGGCGTAAAAAACTTGTACGCTATGAATAATACTTCACCACACGCAGGCAAATACATCGACCCCATGGTCGATTTTGCCTTTAAGAAAATCTTCAAGGATTCAGGAAATAAAAAGCTCCTGATCCGCCCACTCAACGAGTTCTTCAACCTTGACATCTCCGACATCGAAATCCGCGAGTCTGAACATCTCGGCGAAACCAAGAAGGACCGCCGCGCCTCCTTCGACATCCACTGTGAAGGCTCAGACAAAAGCAAATTCATCATCGAAGTCCAGATTGCACCACAAACGCACTTCCAGAAAAGGGCATTGTACTATAGCACCTTCCCCATCCGCGAACAGGCTCCTCGAGGATTTCTCGGAAAACGAAAGAACTGGAACTTCAACTTCGCACCCGTTTATTTCCTTGGACTTATCGACTTCAACATGCCGCACCCGGAGCCTGAGAAGTATGATCCCAATATCTTCATTCACAAGTTTTCTCTTAGGCATGAAGCCACGGGAGAACGATACGCCGATTCCCTTACTTTGGCATTCTGTGAAATCGCGCGGTTCAACAAAAAGAAGGAAGAATGTAACACTTTTGAAGACAGGTTCTTGTACTTATTCAAAAATCTGCCTACCTTCGCGGAAAGACCGGAACTGTTTTGGGACGACCCTTACTTTGATGAATTCCTCGAGGTAGCGGAATTCGTTTCAATGACCCCGGAAGAGAAAAGAAAGTATAACGAAGACCTCAAAATGAGATACGACTACGACAACACCATCGCATACGCCAAAGAACAAGGCTTTGAGCAGGGCATCAAGCAGGGCGTTGAACAGAATCAAGAAAGCACCGCGAAAAAGATGCTGGCGGACAATGTGCCCGCCGAGGTCATAGCAAAGTACACCGGCTTGTCGCCAGAAGAAATCAAGAAGCTCTAGCAGCGAGAAACAACCGAACAACAATGGCAGAAAAGCGTTTGCTTTTCTGCCATTTGTTTGTGGGCGGGCCTTGAGCGGTTCCTGAGCTTGTCGAAGGACCTGTCGAAGGGCCGCGATGAGCCGGTTGTTTCGATAGGCTCAACAACCGTTGCCGAAGGAGGTCCCTGAGCTTGTCGAAGGACCGCAGCGGCAGGAAGCTTTCCTTCGCTGTTGATCTTTTTCTGCAGAACTTATCTTGAATGAGCCGCTCAATATGCCGCCGAAATCCGTGGGAGAGCATTTTCTGCAATTAGCCGTGTTTAAATTGTTTACACGGATAGTTCTTGGGATCTTTGCAGAAAACTTAACGCCTTATGGAAACTTCAAAATCAACCGAAAAAACAAG
>CAMYVB010000014.1 GCA_947302175.1 uncultured Bacteroidales bacterium
TCCTCCGCAACGGCACCTATCCCATCTCCGTCTCGTCGGAGCGCATCTTCCAGGGTATGGCCATAGCCCGCTACGCCAAGCAGATAGGCGCCCAGGCCATAGCACACGGCTCCACAGGCGCCGGCAACGACCAGGTCCGTTTCGACATGACCTTCCTCGTCCTCGCCCCCGGCATGGAGATTATCACCCTGACGAGGGACCTCGGCCTGAGCCGCAAGCAGGAGGTGGATTACCTCAATGCCCACGGCTTCCCCGCAGACTTCAAGAAACTCAAATATTCCTATAACGTCGGCCTCTGGGGCACCTCCATCTGCGGAGGCGAAATCCTCGACAGCACCCAGGGCCTTCCCGAGAGCGCCTATCTCAAGCAGGTCGAAAAGACCGGCAGCGAGGTTATTTCCCTCGAATTCAAGAAGGGCGTACTCGTCGGCGTGAACGGTGAAAAGTTCGGCGACGGCGTTGCGGCAATACGCAAGGTCGAAGCCATCGCCGCCCCCTACGGCATAGGCCGCGACATGCACGTCGGCGACACCATCATAGGCATCAAGGGCCGCGTGGGCTTCGAAGCCGCCGCCCCCATGCTCATAATCGCCGCCCATAAGTTCCTTGAGAAATTCACCCTCAGCAAGTGGCAGCAGTACTGGAAGGACCAGGTGGCCAACTGGTACGGCATGTTCCTCCACGAGAGCCAGTATCTCGAGCCCGTCATGCGCGACATCGAGGCTATGCTCGAAAGCAGCCAGCGCAACGTCACCGGCACCGTGACCATGCTTCTCAGGCCCCTGGGCTTCGAGACCGTGGGCGTCGACTCTCCCTGTGACCTCGTGAAGAACAAGCTCGGCGAGTACGGCGAAGGTGCTACGGGCTGGACGGCCGAGGAAGCGAAGGGCTTCATCAAAGTGTCCTCCACTCCGCTCCGCGCCTACTACCTCAACCACAAGGAAGAAGGCGACGAACTCGAAAAGCAGCTTTAAGCCATGCTAAGGGTCGGCATCATAGGCGGAGCCGGCTACACTGCCGGCGAGCTGCTGCGAATCCTCCTCAATCATCCTGAGGTGAGCATTGTTTTCGTCCACTCCGAAAGCAATGCCCTTAAGCCCCTGTGGACAGTACACTCCGGGCTTTTCGGCGAGACGGACATGTGTTTCAGCGACAGCGCGCCGCTCGAAAGCATCGATGTCCTTTTCCTTTGCTCCGGGCACGGGAAGAGCTCGGCCTTCTGGCAGGAGCATCCCTGCCCCGAAGGGCTGAAAATAATTGACCTTGCGCAGGACTTTCGCGACGAAAGCGAAGGATATGTCTACGGCCTTCCCGAGCTTCAGAAGGAAAGGATAAAGGGCGCACGGAAGGTGGCCAACCCCGGCTGCTTTGCCACGGCCATCCAGCTTTGCCTTCTTCCCCTTGCTAAGGCAGGAGTGCTTCCCGATGAAGTGCACGTGACGGCTCTTACCGGCTCCACCGGGGCCGGAGTGAAGCCCTCAGCCACCACTCATTTTAGCTACCGCTCGTCCAATCTCTCTGTATATAAGCCTTTTACCCATCAGCATATTCCCGAAATTGTAAGGAGCCTGCAGTCGTTGCAGCCCTCATTCCCGGGCGAGCTGATTTTCATTCCCATGAGGGGCGACTTTACCCGCGGCATACTCGCCAGCGTCCATCTAAAGTGCGCTCTTGATGAGGATGAGGTGAAAAAGCTCTATGAAGATTACTACAAGGAGGCTGCCTTCACTTTCTTCTATCCGCTCGCTCCCGACATAAAGCAGGTGGTAAATACCAACAAGTGCCTTGTCGGCGTGGAGAAACACGGCGAAAAGCTTATGGTAACTTCCGTCATCGACAACCTTCTCAAGGGTGCTTCCGGCCAGGCAGTCCAGAACATGAACCTTATGTGCGGACTTCCCGAGGCCACGGGCCTGCGCCTCAAGGCTTCAGCTTTTTAATTGATTGATACAATGGAACTTTTCGACGTATATTCACTATTTGACCTTACTCCGGTACGCGCCCTTGGCTGCAAGGTCTGGGACGACAAGGGGCAGGAGTATCTCGACCTCTACGGCGGTCACGCCGTCATCAGCGTCGGGCACTCCCATCCCCACTACGTGGAGGTCCTGAGCGATCAGCTGCGCAAGATAGGATTCTACTCCAACAGCGTGGTGAACCCTCTCCAGCAGGAGCTGGCAAGGCGCCTCGGCGAAGTGTCCGGCTACACCGATTACTCGCTTTTCCTCGACAACAGCGGCGCCGAGTCCAACGAGAACGCCCTTAAGCTCGCCTCCTTCCATACCGGTAAGGACGCAGTGATAGCCTTCCGCAAGAGTTTCCACGGCCGCACTTCAGGCGCCGTCGCGGTGACAGACAATCCCAAGATAGTCTCTCCTTTCAATGCAGTTCATAAGGTCACTTTCTGCGACCTGGAAGATTCATGGGCTGTTGAGAAAAGATTGATGAAGGGCGATGTCGCAGCTGTCATAATTGAAGGAATACAGGGCTGCGGAGGCATAAACATCCCTTCTGACGAGT
This sequence comes from uncultured Bacteroidales bacterium, assembly GCA_947302175.1. Classification (GTDB taxonomy): domain Bacteria; phylum Bacteroidota; class Bacteroidia; order Bacteroidales; family UBA932; genus Cryptobacteroides. The sequence goes on from CAMYVB010000014.1 coordinate 2,521, forward strand.
TCCTTCGCACGCTCGACGACCTGTGCCACAAATACGGCGCAGTCCTCGTGCTCGACGAAGTCCAGAGCGGCTACGGCCGCACCGGCCGCTTCTTCGCCCACCAGTGGGCCGGCATCAGGCCCGGCATCATCACCATGGGCAAGGGCATAGCCAACGGTTTCCCCTGCGGCGGCATACTGATTTCCCCGGAGTTCAAGGCGGTAAAGGGTATGCTCGGCACCACTTTCGGAGGCAATTATCTCGCCATGGCGGGCGCCCTTGCGGTGCTCGATATAATTTTCAGTGAGCGCCTTGTGAATAACGCCCTCACTGTGGGTTCCTACCTTCTGAGCTCAATTCCCGCTTCCGACCGCATCAAGGAAGTCAGGGGCAGGGGCCTCATGATAGGCATAGAATTCAACGAAGACGTCGCTCCCATACGAAAGAAACTCCTCTACGAAAAGCACATATTCACCGGCGTTGCCGGCAGCAATATGATACGCCTTCTCGCCCCGCTGTGCCTCAGCATGGACGAGGCCCGTTATTTTGTTGACACTTTGAAAGAAATACTGTGAGATCATTTTTTCACGTTTCAGACATAGGCCCCCTCGATAAAGCGCTCGAAGAGGCCAGGAAGGTTAAGCAGACCCCCTTCGCCTGGAAGGGCCTCGGCGAGAACAAGACCATCATGCTGGTCTTTTTCAACAGCAGCCTGCGCACGCGCCTGAGCAGCCAGAAGGCAGCCCTCAACCTGGGCATGAACCCGATAGTGCTCAATATAGGGCAGGAGAGCTGGAAGCTCGAAACCGAGCTAGGCGTCGTGATGGACGGCGACAAGAGCGAGCACCTTCGCGAGGCCATCCCCGTGATGGGAAGTTACTGCGACTTAATTGGCGTCAGGTCCTTCGCCGGCCTGACAGACAGGGAGTTCGATTACGCCGAGACTATACTTTCCCAGTTCGTCGAGTACTCAGGCAGGCCTGTAATCAGCCTTGAATCAGCCACAGTGCATCCTTGCCAGGCCTTCGCCGACCTCATCACCATAGATGAATTCAAGACAAAGAAGCGTCCCAAGGTGGTTATGACCTGGGCGCCTCATCCCAGGGCGCTGCCCCAGGCGGTGCCCAATTCCTTCGCCGAGTGGATGAACGAGGCCGATGTGGATTTCGTTATCACCCATCCCGAGGGATACGAGCTCGACCCCCGCTTCGTCGGTGGAGCCCGCGTGGAATACGACCAGATGAAGGCTTTCGAAGGAGCTGATTTCATCTATGCCAAGAACTGGAGCTGCCCCGGCGTCAAGAATCCTGACGATTACGGCAGGATCCTTAGCAAAGACATGAGCTGGGTGGTCGATGAGCGCCATATGGCGGTGACTGACAATGCTTTCTTTATGCACTGTCTGCCCGTCAGGCGCAATATGATAGTCTCCGACGCGGTTATTGATTCCCCGAGGAGCCTCGTAATTCCTGAGGCGGCTAACCGCGTTGTTTCCGCCCAGGTGGTGATGAAAAGGATGCTCGAATCGCTCTGATTATGAAAGAAAGGCTCTCCATAGTTAAGGTGGGCGGCGCAGTAGTTGAAAACGCCGTGAGCCTTGCTGCCTTCCTTGAGCGCTTCGTTTCGCTCGAGGGACGTAAGGCGCTCGTACACGGCGGCGGCAGGGTGGCGGATACGCTCTGCCACTCACTTGGCATCGAGCCGAAAATGGTCGGCGGTCGTCGCATTACGGACGAGAAGACTCTCGAAGTCGTGACCATGGTCTATGGCGGGCTGGTGAATAAGAATATTGTCGCTTCGCTACAGGCTAAGGGCCTTAATGCCCTCGGGCTTTCGGGCGCCGACCTTGGCTGGCTGCTTGCGCACAAGAGGCCGGTGAAGGAAATTGACTACGGCTTTGCGGGCGATGTGGAAAAGGCTGATACTGAGCTTCTTTCGCTGCTTGTCGAAAGGGGAGTGGTTCCCGTGTTCGCTCCGCTCTCGTTCGATGCTCAAGGGCAGATACTTAATACCAATGCCGATACTGTCGCTTCATCTGCCGCCGTTTCGTTTGCGGGCAAGTTTGATGTGAGCCTTTATTACTGCTTTGAGAAAAGCGGGGTACTCGCCGACCCTTCCCGCGAGGACTCAGTGATTGCTGAGATTAACCGCGAAATGTTTACGCGCCTCAAGTCTGACGGCACTATTGCGGGAGGTATGATTCCCAAGATTGAAAATGCCTTCGCCGCCTTGGAGGCGGGCGTTAGTGAAGTAATCATTACTTCCGCCTCAGCTTTGGGCGCTGGCGGCTGTGGGACGCGAATTGTGCTATGATTGCTTTTGAAGAATATATCGCTCTGCTTCAGGGGCTTATACGCATTCCTTCCTTCAGCAGGGAGGAGGCTTCAGCCTGCGATTTCCTCGAAGCTTGGCTGCTGGAGCATGGCGCTGACGCAGTGGGGGAGCAGTATCCGCTGAGGCGCGAGGGTAATAATATTATATTGGAAGAGAAGGGCAGGGGAGACGCTCGTCCGCTGATGCTGCTTAATGCGCACATCGACACCGTACGTCCTGCTGCGAGCTACACTCGCGACCCTTTTAGCGCTGATATCGAGGGCGATACGCTCTACGGTCTTGGCTCCAACGACGACGGAGGCTCGCTTGTGGCGCTGCTTGCAGCCTATTTGCGCCTGCTGCTTGTTGAGCGTCCCTATCGTTTGGTTTGGACGGCGACGGCTGAAGAGGAAGTTTGCGGGCGCGAGGGGATTGAAAGGATACTCCCTTCGATCGGGCCTGTCACGCTCGGAATTATTGGTGAGCCCACAAAAATGCAGCTTGCCGTCGCCGAGAGGGGGCTTATGGTGCTGGACTGCAAGGTGCGTGGACGCAGCGGACATGCCGCACGCGAAGAGGGTGTTAACGCCATTTACGGCGCGCTTCCTGCGATAGAATGGTTCCGCGACTACCGCTTTGAGAAGGTTTCGCCCTGGCTCGGACCTGTGAAAATGAGCGTAACCGTCATTAAATCAGGTACTCAGCACAATGTCGTGCCTGATCTTTGCGAATTCGTCGTGGATGTGCGATCCAACGGTATGTACTCCAACGTGGAGGTTCTTGAGCGCATCAAGGCTCTTGCGCCCTGCGAAGTTGCCGCCCGCTCCACGAGGCTCTCAAGCTCTCATATTGACGAAGGTCACCCCGTGCTGCAGCGCGCTCGCGCCCTTGGACTCGAGACCTTTGGCTCTCCCACTTGCTCCAATCAGACGCTCTGCCCCTTCCCCACGGTCAAGATCGGCCCCGGCGACTCCGCCCGCTCCCACACCGCCGACGAATTCATCCGCCTCAGCGAAATCCGCTCAGGAATTGATACTTACGTTGAATTGTTACAGGCGATCGAGTTGCGTTGATTTGCATTTGGCGCCAACGGTGCCAAATTGAAAATATAGAATTAAAGAGATATGGCTACAAAACTTTGGGACAAAGGACTGAAGACTGACGAGTTGATAGAAAAATTCACCGTCGGTCGCGACCCGGTTCTCGACCTCTCCCTCGCCCCCTTCGATATCCTCGGCACCATGGCCCACATCACCATGCTCGAAAGCGTGGGCCTTCTCGAAGAAGACGAGCTGAGCACGCTTCTCGGGGAGCTTAAAAAGCTCTATGTCAGCACTATGACCGGCGAATTCAAAATCGAGGAGGGAATCGAAGACGTCCATTCCCAGGTCGAACTCGAACTCACCCGCACGCTCGGCGACCTCGGCAAAAAGGTCCACACCGGGCGCTCGAGAAACGACCAGGTCCTCCTCGACCTCAAGCTCTTCTCCCGCGACGCGATAGAAAAAACCGTGCTCAAGGTCGAACAGCTCTTCAAGCTTCTCCAAAAGCGCAGCGAAGAGCTAAAGGGCGTCCTGATGCCAGGTTATACCCACCTGCAAGTAGCCATGCCCTCATCGTTCGGCCTATGGCTCGGCGCTTACGCCGAAAACCTTGCCGATGATATGGAAGTGCTGCTCTCAGCCTGGGAAATTGCTGACCGCAACCCCCTTGGCTCAGCTGCAGGCTACGGCTCATCGGCCCCCCTCGACCGTTCGCTGACGACGCGCCTCCTGGGCTTTGGCGACATGGATTACAACTCCATCCACGCACAGATGGGGCGCGGCAAGATGGAAAGGACGGTGCTGTACGCTCTTAGCTGCGTAGCCGAGACACTCTCGCGCTTCGCCGCCGACTGCTGCCTTTTCAACAGCCAGAACTTTGGTTTTATCACCCTGCCGGACTCCATGACCACGGGTTCCAGCATAATGCCCCATAAAAAGAACCCCGACGTCTTCGAACTCATAAGGGCCCGTTGCAACAAGATATGCGCCGCCCCCGAGCAGGTGCGCCTCGTCACGACCAATCTGCCCTCGGGCTATTTCCGCGACATGCAGGTCCTCAAGGAAATATATCTGCCCGTCTTTGGCGAACTCGCAGACTGCCTCGACATCGCCTGTCATGCCGTGGAGGGAATGAAAGTTAAGGAAGGGCTGATGGATAATCCTCTCTATGCCACTGCTTTCAGCGTTGAGGAAGTGAACCGCAGAGTCGCCGAAGGCACGCCTTTCCGCGACGCCTACAAGGCCGTGGGCCTTGAAATCCTGGACGGTTCTTTCCGCTTTGACGGCCATCTCCACCACACCCACGAAGGATCGATTGGCAATCTTTGCAACGGCCGCATCGCCGCTAAATTCGACGCCGTCCTCTCTTCCTTCCCCTTCGAGCGCGTCCACGCCGCCCTCTCCTCCCTCCTCGAAGCATAAAACACAAAACAAAAAAAGAGACTCAATGACTTAAGTCTCTTTTGGTACTGGGTAGGAGAATCGAACTCCTATTGCAAGATTGAGAATCTTGAGTACTAACCGTTATACGAACCCAGCGTGGATTTGCAGGTGCAAAGATAGATAAAAAATCTTTACCTGCAAATTTATTTTACTTCAGCTCCTTGAATTTCGAGAGGGCGATTTTCTTGGGCTTGACGGTGATCTGCTCCTTGAGGGCTTCGAGGACCTTGTTGTTCTCTACGGACTCGTGGAGGTTGCCGGTCTGCTTGCCGTCGGCGAGTATCCTCCCGGCGGCTTCCTTGATCATCTCGTCGGGAACGTTGCCTATGCCGTACATGGCGTACTGGTAGGCCACGTAGCCTTCTGCGGCAGCGCGCACGTCGTCGCGGGTGACCTCAAGCTTGAACTTGTCCATGAGGTACTCGCGGACGAGCTGCCAGCGGAAGTCCTCGAGGAAGGCGGGGAATTCCTCGTCTATCTGCTCCATGGTGTACTTGCCCTGGTTCATGGAGAAGAGCCAGCGTTTGAGATAGTTCTCAGGGAGCTCGATGGCGGCCTTCTCGACGAAGTAGTTGCGGATGTCGCGGCTCAGGCGGGCGTCGGCCTCCTGCTTGTATTCGAACTCGAGGCGGTCGGTGACTTCCTTTTCGAGCTCTTCGTCGCTCGGGACGGGAGTCTTTTCCTCGTCGGCCTTGCCTTCGTTGATCTTCTCGTAGTACTCGGCAAGGTTCTTTTTCATTTCGTTCCTGGCCTCCTGGGTGATGTTGATGGTGTAGTGGGGGACTACGTCTTCCTTAGTCACTTCGAAGTCGATCTTTTCGGGGGTGGCGAGGTCGAAGATGAAGGTGAAGTCGTTGCCGGCGACCCAGTCTATCTCGGGCTGCTTCTCGCTGGTGAGGGGCTCGCCGAGGGTGTTGATGCCGTTGTCGGAGATGTACTTGTAGAGCTGCTCGCCCACGACGTCGTTGACTGCGTCCACGAGGGCCTGGGGGCCGTAGACCTTTTCGATGAGGGACATGGGGACATTGCCCTTGCGGAAGCCCTTGAATTCGGCGGTCCTTTTGCGCTCTGAGAGCTTTTTCTTCACGCTTTCGGCGTAGTCGGCGGCCTCGACTGTGAGGGTCAGTTCGAGATTGAGCTTGTCAATCTGGTTCTTTTCTATTTTCATTTCGTATCTAAAGTTTTTTCTTCGAATCGATAAAGCCCGCGAATTTAGCTATAAATTCCAAATAAATAAAATTTAAGAAATTATTATTGGCCCCCGCTTGATTTAGCAGCTAATTTTGTAAATTAGCGAGTTCGCATAACAAAGAATAGTCAGTTAGTAGTACGATACCATGAAAAAGAAGCTCAACAAAGTACTGGTTCTGGGGAGCGGAGCGCTCAAGATTGGTCAGGCCGGAGAGTTTGACTACAGCGGCGCCCAGGCCCTCAAGGCCCTCAGGGACGAAGGCATAGCCTCGGTCCTGATTAATCCCAACATTGCGACCGTCCAGACGAGCGAAGGCGTCGCGGACAAGGTTTATTTCCTGCCCGTCACCCCCGTCTTTGTCGAGAAAGTCATCGAAAAGGAGCGCCCCGACGGCATACTCCTTTCTTTCGGCGGCCAGACCGCCCTCAACTGCGGCGTTGAACTCTTCCGCAGCGGTGTTCTCGAAAGGTACGGCGTCGAAGTCCTCGGCACCTCAGTCCAGACCATCATTGACACTGAAGACCGCGAGCTCTTTGTCGAGCGCCTCGACGAGATTGAGGTAAAGACCATCAAGTCGCACGCCGTCGAAAGCCTCGAAGATGCGAAAAAGGCGGCCAATGACATAGGCTACCCCGTGATCCTGCGCTCGGCCTTCGCCCTCGGAGGCCTGGGCTCGGGCTTCTGCGACAACGAAAGCGAGCTCGAAGTGACGGGCGAAAAGGCCTTTTCCTTCGCTCCTCAGGTGCTCGTCGAAAAGTCGCTCAAAGGCTGGAAAGAGATTGAGTTCGAAGTCGTGCGCGACGCCACCGACCTCTGCTTCACCGTCTGTGACATGGAGAATTTCGACCCCCTGGGCATACACACCGGCGAAAGCATAGTCGTCGCCCCCACCCAGAGCCTGACTCAGCAGGAGATAGATTTCCTCCACGAGCTCTCAATAAAGATAGTGCGCCACCTCGGCATAGTGGGTGAGTGCAACATACAGTTCGCCCTCGCCCCCGACGGCAGCATGGACTACCGCGTGATTGAGCTGAACGCTCGCCTGAGCCGCTCCTCGGCTCTCGCATCCAAGGCTACCGGTTACCCTCTTGCAACAGTCGCAGCCAAAATCGCCCTCGGCTACGGCCTCAAGGAAATTGGCGACGCTGCCAAGGCCCCCGAGGTGGACTACATAGTTTGCAAGCTGCCCCGCTGGGACCTCGCAAAAATCAAGGGCGTGAGTCGCGAAATCGGTACCTCGATGAAGAGCGTCGGCGAAGTGATGGCCATAGGCAAGAGCTTCGAGGAAGCCCTCCAGAAAGGTATGCGTATGATAGGTCAGGGCGCAGTTGGATTCGTGTGCAACAAGCCCTATAAGGCCGACGACCTCGATTACGCTCTCTCGCACCCCACAGACACGCGCCTTCTCGCCATCGCCGCCGCCTTCGAGGAAGGGTACAGCGTGGAGCGCATAGCAGACCTCACCAAAATCGACAAAGTGTTCCTCGAGCGGCTCTTCAAGATTGAGACGACCTACCGCGCCCTCGAGGCTCTCGGCTCCCTCGGCGAAGTGACCCCAGAAATGATGCTGGAAGCCAAGAAGGAAGGTTTCTCAGATATACAGATAAGCCGCGTATTCGGCTGTAGCGAGGCCCTCGTGCGCGAAAAGCGCCTCTCCATGGCCATACGCGCTGCCGTTAAGAAAATCAAAACCACTTCCACCGGCACCCCTTCCACCTCCGACTACCTGTACCTCAGTTACGGCCCCTCCGGCGACGGAAAAACGGCCACCGACGACGTAGCTTTCGGCACCAGCTCCAAGCCCACGGTAGTGGTCCTTGGCAGCGGCGCATACAGGATAGGCAGCAGCGTGGAGTTCGACTCCTGCAGCGTCAGCGCCCTTAACACCCTGAGGGAAAAGGGCCGCCGCGCCGTGATGATAAACTACAACCCCGAGACCGTCTCCACCGACTACGACTCCTGCGACCGCCTCTATTTCGACGAGCTCAGCTTCGAGACCGTGACCGCCATCTGCACCCTGGAAGCCCCCGAGGGCGTCGTCGTGAGCGTAGGCGGCCAGATCCCCAACAACCTCGCCCTGCCGCTCGCCGATGCCCTCATCAAGCTTCTCGGCACGAGCGCAGAGTCCATAGACAAGGCTGAGGACCGCAACAAGTTCTCTTCCATAGTGGATGCCCTTGGCATTGACCAGCCCCGCTGGAGCGAACTCACGACCAGGGACGCCGTGGACGACTTCGTCGCCGAGGTGGGCTTCCCCGTGCGCGTGCGTCCCTCCTCTGTCCTTTCAGGTGCTGCCATGAACGTCTGCTACAACCGCGACCATCTCGGCCGCTTCCTCGCCGAGGCTGTGGAGGTGAGCGAAGAGCACCCGGTCGTCATCAGCTCCTTCATGCAGCGCTGCAAGGAAATTGAGTTCGACGCCGTCGCCGACGGCGGCAAGGTTCTCGTTTCTGCCATCTCCGAGCACGTTGAATTCGCCGGCGTACACTCCGGCGATGCCACAATACAATTCCCCGCCCAGAAGCTCTACGGCGTCACAGCTGCGCGCATACGCAAGATAGCTGCTAAGATCGCCGCCGAACTCAACATAACAGGCCCCTTCAACATCCAGTTCCTCGCCGGCCCTGACTACATCAAGGTCATCGAGTGCAACCTGAGGGCCTCGCGCAGCTTCCCCTTCGTCTCCAAAGTGCTCAAGGTCAACTTTATAGACCTTGCGGTGCGCTGCATGCTGGGTGAGCATCCCGCCAAGCTGGACATCGACCCCTTCGAGCTTGAGTACGTCGGTGTCAAGGCCTCGCAGTTCTCATTCTCGCGCCTCGGTCAGGCCGACCCCGTGCTGGGCGTCGATATGGCCTCGACCGGCGAGGTGGGTTGCCTTGGCGACAGTTTTGACGAAGCGCTGCTCAAGGCCATGCTCTCTGTCGGGTACCGCATCCCCCGCAAGGCCGTGCTGGTCTCCTCCGGCGACGCCCTGCAGAAAGCTGACATGCTCGAGGCATGCAAGGCCCTGGACGCCAAGGGATACGACATCTGGGCCACCAGCGGCACCTACCGCTATCTCCGCGATTGCGAGCTGCCCTGCCGCCGCGCCCTCTGGCCCTCGGAAGACGCTTCCGCCGACGAGGACGCCCCCTATGCGCTCGACCTCATCGCCGAGGGCAAGGTGGACATGGTCGTGAACATACCCAAGAACTTCTCCACAGGCGAGCTGACCAATGGCTACAAGATACGCCGCGCCTCCATCGACTTCAACATACCGCTAATAACCAATTCCCGCCTTGCAACCGCCTACATCAAGGCTTTCTGCAACCTCAGCCTGGGCGACCTGAAAATCAAGGCCAGGGACGAATACCGCTAGACCTTTATGAAAGTCCTCCTGCTGCTTCTTACCGCTCTGTCAAGCACTCCGCTCTGCGACTACGTCCAGCCTTTCGTGGGCAGTTCGAACTTCGGCACCACCAACCCCGGCGCGGTCCTGCCAGCCGGCATGATGAGCGTTTCGCCCTTCAACGTGACGGGTTCAGACCTGAACACCTGGGACAAGGACAGCCGCTGGTGGAGCACTCCCTACAGCTCCGACAACTGCTTTTTCACAGGCTTCTCGCATGTGAACCTCAGCGGCGTGGGCTGCCCCGAGCTGGGTGCGGTGCTCACTATGCCCACCGCGGGCGCCCTGGAGCCCGACTACCGCCGCTACGGCTCAACCTACAGCGGCGAAACGGCCTCGCCGGGCTACTACGCCCTGCGCCTTAGTGCCTACGACATCCTGGCCGAGGTGAGCGCAACCCGCAGGAGCAGCATTGAGCGTTACACTTTCCACGAAGGGAAGGCGAATATCCTGGTCAATTTGGGCACTGCGCTCACAAACGAGACCGGAGGCTCAATGAGAGTCGTTTCCGACACCGAAATCGAGGGAATGCGCCTCTGCGGCGGCTTTTGCTACAATTCGCAAGCGGTGTTTCCCCTCTATTTCGTAGTGCGCGTTTCAAAGACTCCCGCCGAGTCAGGGTTTTGGAAAAAACAACCTCCTATGACCGCAGAAGCGGCTTGGGACGCCGATGCCGGGAAATATAAGATTTACCGCAAGGGGCCCAGCGAGATCGCTGGCGACGACATAGGCTGGTGGTGCTCGTTCGACGCTGCTGAAGGGGAGAGCGTTACCCTGCAGGTGGGCGTATCTTTCGTGAGCTGCGAGAACGCGCGCCTCAACCTCGAGACTGAGCAGCCTTCCGCGCCTGATTTCGACGCCGTCCGCGCCGATGCGGCCGCCGCCTGGGAGTCAGAGCTCGGGCGCATACGCGTCACCGGCGGGACCCTGGAGCAGCGGCAGCTCTTCTACACCGCTCTCTATCACGCACTTATCCACCCCAACGTGCTTAGCGACCGCAACGGGGAGTACCCGCTGATGGAAGGCGGCCCCCTCGCAAAGGCGAACGGGATCGATGTAGTGCGGCCGGGCATAGGGCGCGTCCCCGAGGGTCACGAGCGCTACACCGTTTTTTCGCTTTGGGACACCTGCCGCAACCTTCATCAGCTGATGACCCTGATCGCCCCCGAGCGTCAGGTCGATATGCTGCGCAGCATGGTGGATATGTATAAGGAATGGGGCTGGATGCCGAAATGGGAGCTTTACGGGCGCGAGACCTTCACCATGGAAGGCGACCCTTCAATTCCCGTCATCGCCGACAGCTACCTCAAGGGTCTTCGCGATTTCGACATCGATGCCGCATATCAGGCTTTCCTGAAATCCGCCGATACGGTTGAGGGCAATTTGATGCGTCCCGACATAGCGCCTTACATTGAGAAGGGCTACATACCGCTTGGATTCTACAGCGCAGACTTCTCGGGCGACAACTCGGTTTCGCACGCTCTGGAGTACTATATGGCCGACGCCGCGCTCTCGGGTCTTGCCCGCGCGCTTGCCGCTGAAAGGCCTTCTGAATCAGCGAAATACCTTGCCGAAGCCGAGAAGTTCCACGCCCGCTCAATGGGCTATAAGCACTATTACAGCGCTGAGTCAGGGACCCTTCGTCCCATTACTAAAGAAGGGGAGTTCCTCACTCCCTTCAACCCCCGCCAGGGCGAGAACTTCGAGCCCGTGCCCGGCTTCCATGAGGGCAGCGCCTGGAACTACACTTTCTACGTCCCCCACGATCCCGAGGGCCTCGCCGCGCTCATGGGGGGCAAGAAGGCTTTTGCCAAAAAGCTTCAGGCAGTCTTTGACGAGGGCCTCTACGACCCCGCCAATGAGCCCGACATAGCCTATCCCTTCCTTTTCAGCCGCTTCCCTTCGTCCGGAAAGCTGACTTCCACGACTGTAGCCGCGCTGCTGGAAAAGCATTACACCCTCCTTCCTGACGGTATTCCGGGCAACGACGATACGGGCGTAATGTCGGCCTGGGCGGTTTTTGCAATGATGGGATTCTATCCCGATTGCCCCGGGCAGCCTTATTACACCCTTTTCAGCCCCGTGTTCGACGAGGTGAGGATAGGGGAGTCGATAGTAATCAGGAATGCCTATAAAAAGCGCCCCGCACGCGTTTCCCACGAGGAATTCCTGAAGTTTTTCTCGGTAAAGTGATTTTTTATTATTTTTGCGTTAAATAGCAACAAACTTAACTAGCAATGAAAAAATACATCGCAGTCTTTTTTGCAGCCGCCCTCATGGTCTGCTCCTGCGGCACTTCCCGCTATTCCTACTACCACGACGATTACAGCCGCGGCCCTCGTCCCGGCTATAGCTATGACGGCCGCGACCAGTACAATCCCGGCCACTCCGATCCCACTTCCGAGATTCGCGAGAAAAAAGCCCGCGTGCGCCAGCTCGAAAGGAATCTGAGGAACGAGAAGCAGACCCTCAAGGTCCTGCAGGAGAACCTCAAGATCGACAAACGCAACGGTGCCGGCGCTTCTGTGATCCGCCGCGAAAAGAACGAAATCGAGCTTCTCAAGCGCCAGATCGCTTTCGACAAGGCCGAAATCAAGCGTCTTAAGAAAGACATCAGCGCCGCCCGCGAGTTCCGCGAAGAAGCCAGGAAGAAATAATCACTCCCCGCTGTCATGAAAAAGTCAAAAATCATTTTCTGGATCTGCCTTATCCTGGTGCTGGTCCTCGGCGGCTTGTTCTTCTTCCGCTTCTATTTCGTGTTCGGCGAGGGTGTCAAGGCCGGCGACCTCAACCAGTGCGTCTACAAGGGCGTCGTCTGGAAAACCTATGAGGGCCGTCTCATCCAGACGGGCTTCAAGGGTGCAGGCAAGGGAAGCGCCACCATCCAGAGCAACGAGTTCAATTTCTCCGTCAAGCCAGGTCCCGTGGCCGATTCCCTTATGAGGTGCAGCGGCAAGAGCGTCGAGCTCCACTACAAGGAGTACTTCGCCCCGCTCCCCTGGAGGGGCCATTCGCGCTATGTAGTGGACGGTATCCTCTCCGTCGGGTCGGAAGCCGATCCGACCAATTTCATCCCCATAGTAGGAGAGGAATAAGCCATGAAGAAATACATTGAAGACAACAGGGAGAGGTTCTTTGAGGAGCTTTTCTCCCTTTTGCGCATACCCTCTATCAGCGCCCGCAAGGAGCACAAGGCAGACATGGTCCTGTGCGCCGAGCGTCTTGCCGAGCTTCTGATGGAAGCCGGCGCCGACGAAGCCTATGCTTCTCCTTCCAAGGGCAATCCCGTCGTTTACGGCTGCAAGATGGTGGACCCTTCGCTGAAGACCGTCCTCGTGTATGGTCACTACGACGTGCAGCCCCCTGAGCCCCTCGAGAAGTGGCACAGCGACCCTTTCGAACCCGAAATCCACGACGGCGCCATCTGGGGCCGAGGAGCCAACGACGACAAGGGCCAGCTCTTCATGCACATCAAGGCATTCGAATTCCTCGTGCGCTCAGACCAGCTGAAACACAATGTCAAGTTCATGTTCGAGGGCGAGGAAGAGATAGGCAGCCCCAACCTTCCCGACTGGATTCGCGAGCATAAGGATATCCTGGGAGCCGACGTGTGCCTTGTTTCTGACACCACCATGATTTCCGATAAGGTGCCGTCCATCAACTGCGGCATGCGCGGTCTTGCATATCTGGAAGTAAAGGTTACGGGCCCCAACAAGGACCTGCATTCAGGCCATTACGGCGGCGCCGTTGCCAATCCCATCACGGTCCTTTGCGAAATGATAGCCACTCTTATCGACAAGGACGGCCGCGTCACTGTGCCCGGATTCTACGACAAGGTGGTGGAGCTCTCCGCTGAAGACAGGGCCATGCTTGCACGCGCCCCCTTCGATCTCGAGGAGTACAAGTCTTTCCTCGACGTCAAGGAGCTTCGCGGCGAAAAGGGCTACACCCCCCTCGAGCGCACAGGCATACGCCCTTGCCTCGACGTTTGCGGCATTTGGGGCGGCTACACCGGCGAAGGAGCCAAGACCGTGCTTCCTTCCGAAGCCCATGCCAAGATTTCCATGCGCCTGGTGCCCAATCAGTTGAGCTCTGAAATCACTGAGCTCTTCGCCAAGCATTTCCTTTCCATCGCCCCCGACTATGTCAAGGTTGAGGTCACACCCTGCGAAGGCGGCGACGGATTCCTCATACCCATCACCTCCGACGCCTACAAGGCTGCTTCCCGTGCAATGGGCGAAGTCTACGGTGTAGAGCCCGTCCCGAGCCGCGGCGGCGGCAGCATAGCCGTGCTTGCCGAGGTGCAGAAGATCCTTGGTATAGACCCGCTCCTGATGGGTTTCGGCCTGGAAAGGGACACCATACATTCCCCGAACGAAAGTTATCTCCTTAGCCAGTTTTACGCCGGCATGGAGTCGATAGTTCTGTTCTACAGGTATTATTGATATTTTTTTGGATTGGAGGGGAATTTTAGTAATTTTGCATTGATTAGGATTATTCCGTAAAGCATGTTGAACGAAATACAGTCGAATTTCGAAAAACTCATAGCTCTTTATGAGTCGGAGCGGGACCGCGCGAGCAGTCTCGAGACCGAGCTCGAAAAGAGCCGCGCTGCGGAAGAGTCCTTGAGGAAGCAGATAGCAGAGCTTTCGGACCGGATTTCGCATCTGGAGCTAAAGGGAGCTTTCACCCCTGCCGCCGGCAACTCAAATGCAGGCGCGAGGGAAAAGATAGACGCACTCATAAGGGAAATAGACAAATGTATTTCCCTGCTGGAAAAAGAATAGAATGGACCAGAGCATCACGCTTAAGATAGCGGGTAGGGAATACCCCCTGAAAGCAAGCTCTCCCGAGATGGAGCAGCTGATGAGGCTCGCCGCCGAGTCGATCAACTCTAAGCTGGCGGTCTATGACTCCCGTTTCCCCGGGAAGGACCTCGTGGACAAGTTCGCCTTCGTGTGTCTCAACGAGGCCGTAGCCCGTCTCAGCACCCAGCGCAAGTACGCCTTGAAAGAAGAGCAGGAGCAACAGCTCCTCGAGCAAACGAAAGCATATCTGACAAGCATTGAAAAAGAAAGCAGCCGTTAGTCCCTTTTGCTGAAAACAACACCCTCAAGGGAAACGGGTATGCTCACTCCGTCGATGGCGGGCCAATGTAGCCTCATGGTGATACGGCGAATGCCGTACGGTGGAGGCCTGAACCGGAGTGGAGCCCAAATCGTGAATGACAGATTTTTCTGACATCCCGGCTAACGGCTTTTTTCAATATTTCATTCGGCTGCTTCCCCCGCCTGTGAAGGAAGGGAGCGGCCGTTTTTTATGTGAAACTTATTAACACCATATATTCTTAACGTATGTTGACAGGAATCATTATCGGATTGGTTTTGGGCGCAGTACTCGCCCTGACCATCTACATACTCATCCACAAGGCCCGTCTGAAGGGCCAGAAGGAAAGCATACTTCTCGAAGCAGAGAAGGAAGGCGAAGCCATCAAGAAGGAGAAGATACTCCAGGCTAAGGAGAAGTTCCTCCAGCTCAAGAGCGAGCACGACTCCTATGTGGGCAAGAAAAACAACCAGATACGCGAGACCGAGAACCGCCTCGCCCAGAAGGAAAACGCCCTCAAGGAGCAGAGTGCCGAGCTGAACAAGCACCTCGCCGATGCCGAGAACGCAAAGAAGAGCCTCAACGCCCAGCGCGAGAGCTATGAGCACAAGGTCGAGGAGTACAACCGCCTCACCGCCCAGGTGAACAGGCAGCTCGAGACCGTGGCCGGCATGACCAGCGAAGAGGCAAAGACCGTCCTCATGGAAAACATGAAGGCCGAGGCCCGCACGGCAGCACAGGCCTACATCAACGACACCATGGACGAAGCTCGCCTAAACGCAGCCAAGGAGGCCAAGCGCATAGTAATTAACACTATACAGCGCACAGCCACTGAGACTGTCATCGAGAACGCCGTCACCACCTTCCCCATCGACAGCGATGAGGTCAAGGGCCGTATCATCGGCCGTGAAGGCCGCAACATCCGCGCCCTCGAGGCCGCGACCGGCGTTGAAATAGTCGTTGACGACACTCCCGACGCCATCCTTCTTTCTGCGTTCGATCCAGTAAGAAGGGAAGTCGCAAGGCTCGCCCTGCACCAGCTCGTAGTGGACGGCCGCATCCATCCCGCCCGCATCGAGGAAGTGGTGGCCAAGGTGAAAAAGCAGCTCGACGAGGAAATACTCGAGACCGGCAAGCGCACCTGCATAGACCTCGGCATACACGGCATGAACATAGAGCTCGTCAAGCTCATCGGCCGCATGAAATACCGTTCCTCCTATGGCCAGAACCTCCTCCAGCACTCCCGCGAGGTGGCTAACATATGTTCCATCATGGCTTCCGAGCTTGGACTCAACCCCAAGATTGCGAAGAGGGCAGGTCTGCTGCACGATATCGGCAAGGTCTCCGAAGACGATCCCGAGCTTCCTCACGCCCTTCTCGGCGCCAAGCTCGCTGAGCAGTACAAGGAACGTCCCGAGATTTGCAACGCCATCGGCTCACACCATGACGAGATGGAGATGACCTCTGTCATCTCCCCTCTGGTGCTCGTCGGCGACGCCATTTCCGGCGCCCGTCCCGGCGCCCGCCGCGAAGTCATCGAGTCCTATGTCAAGCGCCTGCGCGACATGGAGAACCTCGCCGCCGCCTATTCAGGCGTCACCAAGGCCTATGCCATCCAGGCAGGCCGCGAGCTCAGGGTCATAGTCGGTGCCGACCAGATCACGGACGAGCAGTCGGCCACCCTGTCCACTGAGATAGCGCAGAAGATACAAGACGAAATGACCTATCCCGGTCAGGTCAAGGTCACGGTCATACGCGAAACCCGCGCAGTTGCTTTTGCAAAGTAGGGTCTAGAGGTCTTCGAACTCGACTGCTTCGGCGGTAAATTCCCTCTGGGGGATTTCTCCGTCGAAACAGTTGTTTTTGATGTACTCAACCACTTCGTCGAGACCCTCGCGGAATTTCTCGAAGTCCTCCTTGTAGAGGAAAATCTTGTGCTTGTCGTAGGAGAAGCCGCCGCCGGCTTCCTGGCGACGCTTGCTCTCGGTGATGGTAAGATAGAAGTCCTTGTTGCCTCTTGTGGACTTTACGTCGAAGAAATAAGTACGTTTGCCTGCGCGGACGGGTTTGGAATACACGTCGTCGCTACCACGCTCAGGGGCAAAGCCCCGTTCAAAATCATCCCTGTACATATCTTATATGTTCTGTTCATCACAAAAATAGGATTTTTTTGTATATTTGTGCAAATTTTCGTTGAAATTATGCTGAACAGAAGAATCCTCCGCATCAAGGTCTTCAAGACTGTCTATTCCTATGCCGAAGATCGCACCATGACCTTGAAAGAGGCTCGTACTCAGCTTGATATGGCCTGTCAGGCCACCCGTGACCTCTATCTCTACCTTCTTTCGCTCGCAGCCCCCCTCACCATGGAGGCTTCCTCGAGGATAGAAGCAGCCCGCTCGAAGTTCAACCCCAGCGAGGAGGAACGCAATCCCAACATGAAGTTCGTTCAGAACAGGATAGTGCCCATACTTGAGGCCGATCCCGATTTCCGGAAGCTCATCCAGAAGCGCAAGTTCAGCTGGGACAACAACGACGCCTTCCTTCGCAAGCTATACGAGACCGTCCGTTCCCGCGACTACTTCAAGGAATATCTCGAGTCGGAGGAGTCGTCCCTGAAGCAGGACGCCGCCCTTTTCTACAAGATTTTCGAGCAGGAACTAATCGAATCGCCCGAGCTGGAGTCCATCCTCGAAGACATGTCAATATACTGGGTGGACGACCTCGGTTATGCCCTCACGTGGTGCTGCAAGACCTTTAAGGCCCTCGGCACGGGCGCCCGCTGGGAGCTTCCTCCCCTCTATCAGAGCGATATAGCCAAGGCCAGGGGTGAGCAGGTGGAGAGCGACTCCGAGTTCGTAACCAAGCTCCTCGAGGGCGCTTTCCTCGGCTACGACCGCTATTTCGAGATGATTTCCTCGAGCGTCCCCAAGTGGGACCCCGAGCGTCTTTTCGTCACGGATACTTCGCTGATTATCACCGCCCTTGCCGAGGTGGAGAACTTCCCCAACATCCCTCCCAGGATAAGCGTCAACGAGTACGTCGAAATCTCCAAATACTACAGCACTCCCAAGAGCCGCAAGTTCGTAAACGGCCTTATGGACACGCTCATCAAAACCAAATTGGCAAAATCACTGTAAAATAAAACTGAGAATATGAATTTCCTCTATCTTACCGTCCTTCAGGACGCCGCCGCCAAGGCTCCCGGCAACGGCACTGCCAGCTTCTGGATCATGATGGTCCTCATGTTCGCCATCCTCTGGCTCTTCATGATTCGTCCCCAGCGCAAGCAGCAGAAGGAAGCTGAGGCTTTCCGCAGCGCCCTCAAGAAAGGCGACAAGGTCATTACCGCCGGCGGCATATACGGCACCATAGACGAGGTCAAGGACAACTACGTCCTCCTCAAGGTCGACGGCGAAGTGAAAATCAGGGTGGACAAGTCGTCCCTGAGCAAGGACCCCACCGCCCCCCAGCAGTAGTCCTTCACGATGCCTTCCGGCCGCCTCGCAGACATAGTTCCGTCAAAGAAAATCAGCCGCAGGGACGTCATTTCGTTCCTGCTGTCGCTGTTTCTGGCCTTCGGCATATGGGTGCTCTACAATCTCAACAAGAGCTACTCTGCCACGCTCGTTCGCGAAGTCAGCGTCGTTAGCAACCTTCCGGGGCACTTCCAGCGCTCGCAGGGTGCGGTCACTATCGAGGCCCGATGCACTGCCAGCGGCTACGACATGCTGAGCTCCCGCCGCTCGCGCCGCGTGGAGATAGAGATTGACAAGGACCTCTTCAGCGAGACGCCTTCCGGCGAATTCGTCATCCCGGCCAGCTCTCTGGCCGCCTATGTAGGCGACATTTTCGACAGCCAGGTGAGGCTCGAGGCTTTCAGCGCCCCGACCTACACTTTCAGCTTCCCCGTCGAGAACCATAAGAAGGTTCCGGTAGTTCCCGTTACCTCGCTCTCGTTCAAGTCGCAGTACATGCAGCGGGGGGAGGTGAAGGTTGAGCCGGATTCGGTGATCGTTTACGGCGAGCCCGCCCTTCTGGACAATCTGGACCGCATATACAGCTCCCGCATCTCGCATTCCAAGCTTTCTGCGCCCGTCACCGGATGGGTCCCTCTGGAAAAGAGAAGGGGAGTGCGGCTCTCGGAAAGCCATGTCCGCTACAGCGTGGACGTGGTGCGCTTTGTCGAAGTGACGCGCAGCGTCCCCGTGAGCATACGCGGCGTTCCCGCGGGCAAGACCCTTTCGGTCTATCCTTCCACCTCTGAGGTCACTTTCCGCTGCGTCTTCCCCATGGCTGAGGACCGCAGCGAGAGCGTGCGCTTCTGGGTTGATTATCAGGATTTCCTGCGCTCGAGCGGCGGCAAGTGCGCCATCAGGTCAGGCTCCCTTCCAAGGGGCGTTCTCGACTGGAAAGCTTCTCCCGAGGTGTTCGAATGCGTCGAGGAGGATGTCAGATGAAAACGCTCGTTCTGACCGGCCCCATAGGCGGAGGAAAGAGTACCGCCTGCCGCTATCTTGAAAGAAAAGGGATTCCCGTATACGATAGCGACAATCGCGCCCGCAGCCTTTATTTTGAGTCTTCTTTGCTCGCTATCGGTGTTGAGAAAGCTCTTGGACAGACTTTTCGCGATTCATCGGGTCGCTTCGATTTAAGGGCGCTTTCCGCTGCCGTTTTCGGCGATGCAGTTGCGATGGCACGCCTCGAAGCTCTGGTGCATCCCGCTGTCTTTGCAGATATAGTGCGCTGGCGTGACGGGCTCGACCCCTCGGCACCGTTCGCGGTCGTGGAGTCGGCGATTTTCCTTCAAAAACCTATGTTTCACCCGCTTGCGGATTTTGTTATCAAGATTGATGCTCCGCTCGAGCTTAGGATGGAAAGGGTGCAGGCGCGGGACGGCCTCTCCAGAGAGCAGGTTATGCAAAGGGTGACCATGCAGGACTGCGCCGGTGCGGCCGAGCCTGACCTTCTGATAATGAGGGACAACGGCCCCAAAGAGGAGCTTTACGCGCGCGTCGATGAGGCGCTCGCATCATTAGGATTGAATAATATTTAAAAGAAATAATCATGAAAACAGACCTTTCGAGAATCATCACCGTCGCAGGCCGTCACGGCCTCTATCGTTACCTTGCCCAGAGCCGCAGCGGCATCATCGCCGAGGGACTCGCCGATGGCAAGCGCTGCGGCCTCGACGCCCACAGCCGCATCAACACCCTCGCCGATATCTCCATCTACACCGGCGAAGGCGAAATGAAGCTCAAGGAGGTCTTCCTCGCCCTCAAGGGCGCCATCAAGAAAGGCGAATCCTTCAGCTCCAAATCTTCCGGCGACGCCCTCCAGGCCCTTTTTGCCAAGGCCGTTCCTGACTACGACGCCGACCGCTTCTATCTTTCTCACATGAAGAAAGTTATAGACTGGTACAACGAGCTCGTGCAGTTCGCTTCTCTCGACTTCGTGGAGGAAGAAGAGGCTCCCGCTGAGGCCGGCGCTGATGAGTAGCCGCCCTTCCATACGGGTTCTTACTCTCGGCTGTTCGAAAAACACTGTCGATACCGAGCATCTCCTTTACAAACTGGGAGATGCTTTTGAGATTTTGCCTTCAGATTCGCCTTTGAAGGTTGACTATCAGCTCATTAATACTTGCGGCTTCATTGGGGACGCAAAGCAGGAGAGCATAGATGCCATCCTTAGCGCCGCCCGCCTGAAGAGTGAGGGGCTTGTGGGGAAGCTGCTTGTTTTCGGCTGCCTTTCGCAGCGCTACTCCGACTCCCTTCCCGGTCTCATTCCCGAGGTGGATGCGTGGTTCGGCGCCCGCTCTCTTGAGTCGCTTTTGCGTTACCTTGGCGTTGATCCTTCGGCCACTCCCGACACCGGTCGCGTGCGCACGGAAGGCGGCCCAGGCACGGCTTTCCTCAAGATTTCGGAGGGCTGCGACCGCAGCTGCGCTTATTGCGCCATTCCCCTGATTCGCGGGCCTCATCGCAGCGTTCCTCAAGCCAAGCTGGTCGAGGAGGCGCGGCAGCTCGCTTCGAAGGGGGTTAAGGAGCTGGTGATTATTGCCCAGGATACCACTTGGTACGGGCTTGATACTGAGGGGAAACGCACTCTTGCGCCTCTGCTTCGCGCCCTTTCCGCCGTGGAGGGGATTGAGTGGCTGAGGCTCCATTATTCCTATCCCGCCTCGTTCCCCGAGGATGTGCTGGAGGAGATGGCTTTCAACCCCAAGCTCTGCCCTTACCTCGATATTCCGCTCCAGCATGTGTCGGATAAGGTGCTTACTGCGATGCGGCGCCACACTACTTCCGCCCAGACGCGGGATATAGTTCGCCGGCTTCGCGAGACTGTTCCCGGTCTAGTGCTGAGGACCACTATGATGGTGGGGCATCCCGGGGAAGGGGAGGCCGAGTTTGAGGAGCTGCTCGATTTTGTCCGCGAGGCTCGTTTCGAGAGACTCGGCGCGTTTGCGTACAGCGAGGAGGAGGGAACCTGGGGTGCCGCTCATAATGCTGATTCGGTTCCTGAGGAGCTGAAGCAGGAGAGGCTCGCGCGCCTCATGGAGCTGCAGCGCGACATTTCTTTCGCTTTTAATTCGTCGCGCGTCGGTTCGCTCGAGCGCGTGCTTGTTGACGCCGTCCTGCCCGCCCCCGCCGCTCCTCAGGCTGGCAGCTCTCCTTCACTCCCTGGGAACGGTCACTCAGGAGACAGCCAGCCTTCGACCTACGCACAGGCTGTTGAAGGTCCTGAGCGGTCCCTGAGCCTGTCGAAGGGCCTCGAAGGACCTTCCGTCGCTATATGCCGCAGTCGCTACGAGAGCCCGGACGTGGATGGCGAGATTATTGCAAGGATTCCCGAGGGCGTTGATGCGTCGTCGCTTGTGGGCAAGTTCGCCACAGTGAGGATTACGGGCGCCGAGGATTACGATCTCACAGCTGAATTCGTTTTATAGATATGAAAAGGATATTTATAGTGCTTGCTGCTCTGTTGGCCATGGTTTCGTGCGGCCCGCAGTCGTTTTTGATGAATCTTGAGCTGAGGGGCCCATCGGCTTCGGGGCTCGAGCTCGACGGCAAGAGCATGGCCATCGTTTATCTTGAGGACGGTTCCTTCGAGGATTCGCTCTACAACGGCTCTTTTGCCGAGGGCCTTGCTACGGCGCTCGAGAAGGAGTATTTCGCTTCGCAGCAGTCGGTTGACGTATTCAGCGTCGTGAAGAAGCCTGGGGTCAATTATTTTTGCAAGGATTCGCTGGTGAGCCTGGTGATGAGCCTCGGGGCGGATGTGGTGTTCCTTGTGGATGCTCCGCTGATGGGCGAAGTGGAGAACGGGCGTTCGTTCTGCAATACCAATGTGGCGGCGTATGATTCCATGGATCCTGCCGACAAGATTCGCGTCGTGCGTCAGGGTGGCAACGTGTCGTTCAGTCCTGAGCCGGCTTCCACCGTTCCCGCTGAGGCTAAGGCGCTGGGCACCAGCTGTGCGCATCCTTTCATCGGGACTTGGGTGAAGGAGGATATCCCTCTCATTTATTTCGACGATTTCAACAGTGATGTTTGGGTTAACGCTATCCTTGCGGCAGCGGACGATGACTGGATGCAGGCGCGTGAGATTTGGCTCGAGCTGGCTACTTCGCGCGACCTCGTGAAGGCCTCCAGCGCAGCGTACAATGTTGCTGTTGCGTGCTACGTCATGCGTCAGTACGACCTCGCCCTCGAGTGGCTCGACCTTTCGGACCGCAACCAGGTGCTCGACCTTTCGCAGACGCTTCGCAAGCGCATTGCTGGCAAGAAGGGGAAATAGCGTTGCGTTTGGGTTGACGGGCGATTGTTTGCGCCGTCGCTCTTTTGGTCTTTGGCAGACGGTTGCGCAAATTGTTTTTGCCCCTACGGATTTTTTTTCTACTTTTGCACCGGAGAGGTGGCCGAGTGGTCGATGGCAGCGCACTCGAAATGCGCCAAACGTGCACAAACATGTTTCGGGGGTTCGAATCCCTTCCTCTCCGCAAAAATCCCTTACAAAACGCTCTGTAAGGGATTTTTGTATAAAAGTGTATCAAAAAGTGTGACAAATTCAGTGCGTTTCTACTCTAGATTCTTCATATAACTTCATACTCCTTCACTCGACTTGATTTAATCTTCTCCGAGGATGTAGCGGGCGGCTTTTTCGGCGCGATTGGCGGCCCAGACGATCATCTTCGGGTCGTTCCTGAGGGCTTGCATCCAGTTCTGGAGATAGGCGACGGAGTTACGGAAGGCCTTCTGGTTGTCTAGACCCGAGTGAGAGCAGAGCATCGCTGCTCCCATCTCAGCCACGAGCTCCTCGCGAGAGTAGTCGGCATTGCCGAAGAAAGCGTGGGCGTTGTCGGCTACCCTGTTGCATCGTGATTCCTTGAGCGTGGAGTGCGTCAGCTCGTGGAAGGCAGTGGAGTAGTACTCGTCGGCGATGTCGTACTGCCCGAGCATAGGGACAACGACCATGTCCTGTGAGTGGGAGTAGTATGCTTTGCCCGTGGGCTTGTCGTTCTGGAACTTGAGCTCGGTCTCTCTCGTCAGGTAGCCATGGATGATGCTCTCTGCTTCTTCCACCGGGGAAGGACCTAAGGGGATATCCACTTCTTCACCTGTGCACTTGGAGGCGATGCCTTCTGTCTGATTGATATGCCAGACGTTGTAGTATCGGAGCAGCGGATAGGAGTGCAGCTTCTCTTCGCCTGTGTCAGGGTCCTTGTCGGTGTACTGCGCCGATTTGAAGAAAACGACCATTCGTGATTTCTCTCCCTTCTTGATGCGACCGCGACATTCTTGGATCTGGTGGAAGGTGAGATATTCGCCAGGCTCCCCAAGTAGCCACTGGTTCAGGACGGAATAGGCGCGGCGGGTGGTGTATGAGATAGCCTCATCCATGCCTTCGTTTTTGGCGCCGTAGTGCCAAGGCTTATGCCATGGGATGATGCCTTGGCTCATCATTTCGATGATTCGATCGGTGACCATCTGATAGACATTTTTGTTTTCCATTGTGAAAGACTTTTGATTCTGTTATTTCATTGAGACTTTGATACTATGAGACTTTCTGGGAGATGAAAAGGAAAGGGCGCCCTGAGAGTCGGACGCCCTCGAGGGGCAAGAAAGAGGATGCCTACTGAGCATCCTCCGCCTCCTCTGTAAGCGGGTCGCAAGAGACTGCGACCAGGTCTTTGGATTCGTAGGTGACGCCGTCCTTCTTGTTGACGGTCATTTTCATGTAGCCACTGATGATAACCGGAGTGCCTTTGGTGAGAAGGTTTTCAGGTATGGTGACGGTCTTTGAGCCGTTCTTGGGGAACATCACTGCATCGAGGAAGAGGGCGGGCTCCCCTTTGCCGAAGTTGTGGGCGATGGTGAAGCGGGCGACTTTGCCGTTCTTGGAATCGAAGTAGCGGGCATCAGCTGTGAGGCGACCGGAGATGGAGAAGGTGTTTACGGATTTCATGATTTTGATTGTTAAAGGGTTAAACTTAATTTCTGATACTGCGTCACAGATGCGGGCATCCCGTTCCAAAAATTCCGAGAGAAATTACAGAAGCACAGCGAGGATGAATTTCTCGCTGGAATCCGTCAGGGAGCGAACTTGCGTCAAGTTCAGCGTATTTTGGATAAAGGACAGATGCCGTATCGTAGCTTTGTATCTGAAATGAGGAGACCCCGCTACAATCAGTTGAAATCTACACCGAATCTGTCCCGTGACGAATGGCGATTCGGCTTTGATTCAGATGGCGAGTCTGCTCTAGTACTTGTAGCCACATACGACAATGGGGGAGTGACTTTGGGATGCAAGATGATATCCTCAAGGATGAACGAGACTCGCCCTCCTGACACTTCCTCAGGTATCAGTTGCCGTGGCGAATGACTTGTCTGCAAGGCTAGGTTTATACGAATCCAAAGTCGGGAAAGCCCCTCTAGACTCTAGGACGGAGTGGGCGGAGGTGTGTGGCATCCTCGACCCATCGGGGGTGTAAGGTCGGAGTTTCCGATTCGTTAATCGAAAGTCAAACACAAAAATGAAGCACCGCGATAGCAGCCCCCGAAATGCCGCAGGGTTGTCTGTCAAGACCGCCCTGCGGCGCTTGCCATGGTCTTGACAGACGGCCACTGCGGCGAATACCTTTGCAATCGCGGTGCTAGACTTGAATCCGGAATTGAGCCTCCTGATATCAGTCCTTTGCTTTAATATTATTTATGCCTATCTTTGACATAGCCCCGTATATTGGCTGATACATGATTTCTGGTTATACCGCAGCGACGCTATTATTATGACTAAGGTTTATTCTCGTAAATTATTGATTCTTTTGCTTGTATCACTGTTCGGCACTGTTCACGGAAGCGTGGATGCCCTAGGACGCGATTATGTTCTTTCCGAGGCTGACGGTGTTGAGATACAACCTGTTGAAAAAACAGGATCTAAGCCCAAAGTAGGAGTTAAGGTCGGAGCTACCCTTATGGATTACTCTATCTTTGCTCCCCAGTTTTCTTTTTCCCTGTTGAACATTGGTGGCTCACCTGTCGGTGTCGGGGTTGGGGCGTATAAATGCATTGGACAGAATCATTTTGGCGCGGATTTGTCGTTGTTTTTCCGCCTTACAAAAAGTGTCTATCTTTCAGCCGGTCCTGGTGTATTCACTTCTTCCATCAACGGTGGTTCTACTCAAGGTATTTCTGGTATGGCTGGTATTGACGTTATTCTGGGAAAGCACCTTTGTATAGGTGCAGGAGTTAAGTATTTCCCCAAAGTTGAAGTAAACGCTACCAAATCTATAAATACTATGGGTGCTTATTATGATTTTCCCTCGGTGGTAGAAGCTCTACATGGGGGAGTCTTTCCCGTTTTGTCTTTTGGATATGTATTTTAAATGAACGCGTATGAGGCAGGTATTCAATATTTTAATTGGTTGTTATTTGTTTGTTGCTGCTTTGATGGCCGCTTCATGTACTAACTATGACGCATTGACAACAATCAACACTGGAGTATATACCAGCGAAAAGGAGATTTCATTCTCTGAGTCTGCCTAGACTCAACATCTTCATGTTAAGAGTGGCGAAGAATGGGCATTTACTCAGGTACCAGAGTGGATCGAGATATCTCAAATCCAGTCGGATAATTACTCATGGGATGTGTCGTTGAAAGTAAATGATAACAATGAATTTGATAGGAATGGGGTATTAGCATTATCTTCCAAGTCGTCTGCGGTCGAAGTTTCAGTCTTTCAGAAGGGGCTTAGAGGTGAATATATTAAATTAGAAGCTATTCATTATAGCTTTGTGATTGATGGGGCAAACGAGACTTCTATTGGCTCATCGATAACGATGGAGACAGATGATTTGCTTCAATTGAGCGTGTTTTATTTACCAGATAATGCTTCGATTCTTGATGTCAAGTGGGTGTCAAGTGACCCGTCTGTTGCTGTGATTTCAGAAGACAATGTAATACATACTTTTTCTCCGGGGGAAGTTGAACTATATATGATTGCTAATGGTGATGTTACTAGTGTTCCGATAAGTGTTTCAATAGTTCCGGCCAATCTTATTGACGATGGGGAAGAGAGTGGTCATGGATGGGTAGATTTGGGCCTTCCTAGCGGTCTTAAGTGGGCTTCATGTAATATTGGAGCCTCTTCTCCAAGGGAAGTGGGTGAAAAATATGCATGGGGTGAGGTTTCTGTGAAGGAATCATATACTGGTGATAATTATAAATATTATGCTAGAAAAGATGACGGGACGTACTTTATTCTAAAGTATAATGATGATTCTCAATATGGGAATGTGGATAATAAGAGTATTCTTGAGCTATCTGATGATGCCGCTAGAGTCAATTGGGGCGGCAATTGGAGAATTCCTAGCGATAGCGAGTTTAATGAACTCAAGAGTAATTGTTCATATGAGCCAATTATCTCTGGTGGGAATTCTGCGTGGAGATTTGTTAGTCATTCCACGGGAAAATCGATTGTGATTATTGAACAACGATTTGGCAAGCCTCAAAGAGTATGGTCTTCGACTTTAGTAAATGACGGATTGGGAAACACTGACCCATGGACTATTAAGCCCTTGACATTTAGTTTATTCCGTCATTCAGGGAATAGTGTTCGTCCAGTAACAGATAGTGAGGTTAGGGTTTCTGTTGAAGGAGTTTCGGTGTCCCCACAGTCTCTGACAATAAAGGCTAATAACGAATATGGGGTAAAACTGAGCGCAAACATTACGCCCTCAAATGCGACGCAAACTAATGTAGTCTGGTCATCCTCAAATACGGATATTGCACGGGTATCAGCCGGAGGCTATGTTTATGGTTATTCTGCTGGGAAAGTCAAGATTATAGCCACAACTTATGATGGCGGCTTTGTGGATGAATGCGAGGTGACGGTTATTGAGTAGTCTTCTTTCTCATACAGGAAGAATTATTCGCATATCCGAACTTCGTGGGCGAGGACTTCGTAGGCGGTGCGGTCTATACCGTCCGCGCCGTTGAAGCGGCGACAGCGTAGTCGGCCGTTGACGTAGACTTGTGAGCCCTTGGTAATTGACTGGATGCATTCTTTGCCCGGACCTTCCCAGGCGATGATTTGATGCCATGTGGTTTCTATGACGGGGCAACCTTGCCTGTCGTGATAGGAGGAGTTGGTAGCCAAGGAGAAGTTGACCATCTTTTTGCCCTCGACGGTCATTGTGTAGGTGCGGCCTACTGTGCCGCGGAGTTCGATTCTGTTGAGCTGTTCCATTGCAGTTATCATTTATCGGTGAATTTTGCTTCTATTTCATCTAAAAAGCTGTAGAAAGAGTCTCTTGACACTATTATGTGGTCCAAAAGGACTATATCGACAGGCCGGCATGCTCTCCTAAGGCTGTTTGTGACTTTGATGTCTGCCACACTGGGTAGTGGATTGCCTGATGGGTGATTGTGGGCGATGATTAACAGGTGGACATCCTTCTCAAGTGCTTTCTTTATTATAGCCCTGTTGTCAACAACCGTCTCATGGGCGGTGCCGCTGGAAATCATTTCAAAGGAAATCACCTTGAGGCCTTTAGCCAAGAACAAGCCCCATAGTTCTTCATGGTCGAGATAAGCCATGTGTTCTCTGAGGATTTCGGCTGCCTGTTTACTTTCGGTAATGGTGTAGTAGTCTTGCATAACTAGGTTCTTTAAATAATTACTTTTATGTTCTGTAATTCTGATGATTACGTAGCAAAAATACAAGCCCGAACACTTTGTCAAGGGGCATCTGAGCCTTAAGCGAAGAAGACTTGCCTTGCCCTTGACGAAGACGGAAGTGAAGGGATGTAAATTCGCGAAGGAATCAGCAGGAACAGAGCGGAAAAATTGTATATTTGTATACCTTGATGAAATACGCTTTTTGCCTTCATCGGGATAGGTAGATTCTCCTCAATAGACGAAGATGGACAATGGGAAACAACAGCAACCTCGGAGCAGCGAAATCCGCCAAGAACGATGAGTTTTATACTCAATACGCGGACATCCAGAAGGAAGTCAACGCTTATCTGGAATACAACCCGGATACATTCCGTGACAAGGTGGTGCTCCTTCCTTGCGACGATCCAGAGTGGTCAAACTTCACAAAGTTCTTTGCCCAGAACTTCGAACTGCTGGGACTTAGGAAACTGATTTCAACCTCCTATGCCGTAGAAAGCAAGAAATACAAGTATTACCAGCCCTCCCTCTTCGAAACCGAAAGCCCGGTCTTCGATGCAGACAAGACGCGCACACACGGAAAAATCTTCGTCCTTGACGGGGATGCCAACGGGAGCGGGCACATTGATATTGACGACCTTCAATTCAAATATCTAGAAGGAGACGGCGACTTCCGCAGTCCCGAAGTCTGCAAGCTAAGGGACGAGGCAGATATAATTGTGACAAATCCTCCATTCTCGTTGTTCAGGGAATTTCTTGCATGGATAGTTGCAGCTGATAAAAAGTTTCTTGTCATTGCAAATAAGAATGCAATCACTTACAAAGAAGTGTTTCCGCTAATAAGAGACAATATGCTTTGGATAGGGCCGTCAATCACTAGTGGAGACCGTGAGTTTATGGTCCCAAAAGACTATGAGACTCATTCGCCGTCCTTACGCATTGATGAAAAGGGAAATAAGTTTATTCGAGTCCCCGGAGTTCATTGGTTTACGAATCTTGAGCATGGTCTTCGCCATGAGCCTCTGAAACTCATGACAATGAAAGATAACATACGCTATGGACGCCATGCTGAAATTCGAGAAAAAGGGTATCTTCAGTATGCGAACTACGATGCTATTGACGTTCCATACACGGATGCAATTCCCAGTGACTATGAGGGTATTATGGGAGTCCCAATTACTTTTATTGATAAGTACTGCCCTGAGCAGTTCGTGATTATCGGTCAGACTCAGGGAGATTCTGGAAAAGAATTGGGGCTAAAACCTTTTGATAGAAGTCTCAAACAGTATAATAAGAGTCTTCGTGATGGCCAACTATACTATATGGTAGATGGAAAACCTGAGAAGCCATACGCCCGTATCTTAATTCGCAAAAGACAATAGACATGATAACAACCCTCAAAACTGACTGGACCATCGGCGACATCTGCAAAGGTTTCCAGTACAACGAATACGAAGGCAAAGGCCTATACGGACTCTCCGGAAAACTAACTATCCAGCCAGAGTTCCAGCGTCACTTTTTGTATGCAGAGAATGGTGGCAAGAAGGAGATAGATGTCATTAAGTCCGTGATGTCAAATTATCCGTTGGGACTCATCTATTTCTCCAAGATCGGCGCGGATACGTATGAAGTCCTAGATGGCCAGCAACGCATCACCTCATTGGGCCGCTTTCTTACTAACAAGTTCGCCTGGGAAGATGAGACTGGTAAGCCGTGGTACTTCCAGTACATGAATGACGACATCAAGCAAAAGATCCTGAAAACGCCGCTGCTCATTTACATTTGCGAGGGAACGGAAAAAGAAATCAAAGACTGGTTCCGTACTATCAATATTGTCGGCATTCCGCTCAATACTCAAGAAACACTCAACGCAGTTTATTCCGGCCCCTTTGTTACGAGGGCTAAAGAGGAATTCTCCAACTCCAACAACGCTAACATCAATAAGTGGAGCTGCTTCATCCCTGGTACTGCCAAGCGTCAGGACTTTCTGCACACTGCACTCTCCTGGGTTTCAAATGACACTGGCAACGACAAGCAGCTGGAGGACTACATGGCACTGCATCGCTACGACGATAATATCACTGAGTTGAAAGCATATTTCACGTCGATCATCGACTGGATCACCGCCGTATTTGATATTGCTCCCGAGAAAGAAATGTGTGGCCTCCGTTGGGGAGAATTATATGAGAAGTATCATAAGCAGGCCTATGACCCGGCGGCGGTCGCCGCTAAGGTGAAAGAGTTGTACGAGAGTTTCTACGTCAAGGACAAGAAGGGCATCTACGAATTCATCCTCGGAGGCTGTCAAGATACCAAGCTCCTCAACGTCCGTGTCTTTGACGACCCGACCAAGCGCACCGTCTACTCCTGGCAGACATCAGCCGCAGAGGAGAAGGGTGAGTCCAACTGCCCGCTCTGCGCTGCTGGTCACGATGCCAACCGCACCCGCATTTGGAAGCTTACCGAAATGGACGCCGACCACGTAGCCGCTTGGAGCAAGGGTGGCGAGACCGACATCTCCAACTGCCAGATGCTCTGCAAGACGCATAACCGAGCAAAGGGCAATCGGTAATCCACTTCGCGACATGGTCAATCTCTTCCCCATACAGAAGCAGCAGGAGCACCCCCATATTCGGACGCTTCAACTCTCTCTATGGAGATACTATCTTTGACATTAGCCAGAGCTCGGCAAGCTCTCAATACATGTTCTAACTACGATACCAGTGTCGTATGGTTTTTCATTATACGAAGGTTTTACAAAAAAAGAATAATTGAAATGCGAAGAATAAGCCTGTCATTTTTTATTTATGTTTCTCTGTTCTTCGTGGCTTGTGAGAAAGAGGATATTTATGGCTTTTGGACTAGCAACGAGGCGTATACTACCAATATCTCATGCATTAGTGCTAAGGTTATAGGTAAAGCGGTATCCCCAAAACGCATTAAGTCTGAAATAGTTTTCACGCTTGAGTATTCGACGTCGCGGGAGTTTGAAAATGCAGCCATTCTCCATATTAGCACTGCCGACATTAAGGAGGAAGATACATATTCTCTTCTTATAACGGGTCTTTCTCCTTCGACAACATACTATTTCAGAAATGATGTGTGGTATGAGGGAGAGCATCATTACGGTAGAGTCGGAGAGTTTACAACAAAGACGATAGCGACACTAATCGAGACAATGCCAGCTAGTAATACCTCGCGGACGGGGGCTTTGTTAAATGGTACATATGATCTAACCGA
This sequence comes from uncultured Bacteroidales bacterium, assembly GCA_947302175.1. Lineage (GTDB taxonomy): Bacteria > Bacteroidota > Bacteroidia > Bacteroidales > UBA932 > Cryptobacteroides. The sequence goes on from CAMYVB010000014.1 coordinate 33,401, forward strand.
TGTATATTACACCTCGGCTCAGTTTGGTTTTAAGTTTGGCGTATCTCGAGAGGAATTGGATAATGACGCAGCTGCGGATAAGACGGACGTGTCCATCACGGCACTGTTATCTGAGCTTATCCCTTCAACCAATTATCATTATGTGGCTTATGCCAACATTGATGGAAGGTTATTTATGGGAGACACTCTGTCTTTTTCAACTCTATTTAATGATGCGGCGATTCTCACAAGTGACGCCACGAATATAACTAGTCTTTCGGCCACATTAAATGCCATTGTAGAAGAAAACAATGTCCAATTTAATGAAAACGTGAAGTTCGGATTCCGTTTTGGGGACACAAGTAATCATTTGGATAATGAGGTTGTTGCCGCAGTACCCTCTAATAATCAATTATCTACCACGATTCAAGACCTCCGACCATTTACTGTTTATTATTACCAACCGTTCATGGTTATTGATAATAAAGAAGAAATCCAAGGTGGGTTGATGTCATTTAAAACAGATATATCATGTGTCCATAAACTGGACATTTCTATCAACGAGAGAATCTCTGGTATTAGAGTTCATGTTGAGGGCTATCGTGAAGATACTGATCTCACATTAACAATTATGGGCTCTTCTAATAAGGCTGATTTCAATAAAGAGCCAAGTCAGATCATTTGGAGTCACATTTGTACCATCCGGGAAAAGTTATATCGCCGGGACTATTATATTCCTGTCGCCCCGGGCACAACGGTATTTGGAGCTTATATCTCTGACAGATGGGGGAATTGTTCGGATACAACGACGAGAGTCCTTTCTCCTGTTGAGTACGCCGAAGCTCCGCTTGATAAAGCCAGATTTAAAAATGCAAATCTTCCTGATGATAACTGTAAGTCGGAAAATCCTAAGTATTATCCTATTGAAAGTCTCTGGGATGGTTCGGGTCTCTCGTCCATACCACACTTTTTTGTGAGCGAGCAGTCTGTGCCGTCTCCTTGCTGGTTGACAATAGATTTAGGTCAAGAGACAAGTCTCTCATCGATTGAAACTTTGCCTCGCATTGGTTATATTATTTACGGCGGAGGAGCCGTCCGGGATTATGAATTCTGGGGAAGTTTGAACCCTTCAGGGGTATTGCAAGATGTTACAGAGCAAAACCCACATGGTTTTGATAATACATGGTTTTGTCTTGGCCGTTTTACTCAAGAAAAGCCAACGGGCTATTTGGACAATGGGCTTCCTGGACATATTTATCTCGAGGATTCTCAAGCCTACAATGCGGGCAATCATTTCGATTTTAATTCTAGAGATTTCCCCCATTGTTATGATAGATTGAGATACTTGCGTGTTGTGTTTTTAGATACATTTACGACATTTGAATATCCTAATGCATCGAATCGTCAAGTTCAGACCGGAGAGATAACCCCCATAGGCATCTTATATTTCTAAGGCATTATGAAAGCAATCTCTTTTATACTCCCTTTTGTTCTTGTCTGTATTCTTGCTTCTTGTGAAGAGGCCAGTATTACTCCTCTAACACCTCCAGAGGAATACTCTATAACAATCTCTGGCGAAACAGGTGATTGCTCAGAAATAACATACCGGTCTGCTCGATTATCTGGGAAAATCGAGTTAACCAATATTCGAAATGACATTTCTGCTGGTTTTCTTTATTCAAAGAGCAGCGAACCAACAGTAGAGAACAGCAAAGAAGCTATCTCTAGATATGTCAATAAGGATGGCTCGTTTTTCGTCGATGTCACAAATCTGGATTCGTCATCAAAGTATTATTATCGTACGTTCATACAGTTCAACGGCAAAGTATATATGGGCGACGTCAGGTCATTCTTAACTAAAGATATCCCTGTTGTCATTAGTGTGGGGGATGTTTCTGAGATTCAGCTGTTTTCCGCTGTAGTGAACGGAAGTATTAAGTCTGACGACGGCACTATTATCGAACAGGGTTTCCTTTTTCTGTCTTCGGAAGAAAGCGAAGTGAGTCATATCATTAGAAGTGATTATAAGTTGAATTTCAGTTGCGACAAGACGACGGGGGCATTTAGCATATATCTGCCCAAGCTTCGGTTTAACACAGATTATTACTTGGTTGTAGGAGCGCATTACTATGATAAAGATGTTCTGGGGCCTGTCGTATCCTTTCGTACCAACGACTACGTTTATTCCGCTACGCCCGTCGATTTGGGCTTACCGTCGGGGACAATGTGGGCAGATCGTAATCTTGGAGCTATTTCTCCCGAAGACGCTGGAGCCTACTTTGCATGGGGCGAAACGGAACCAAAGGAATACTATCGTAATGATAATTACAAATGGTCGTCAAGTGATAGTTGGATTAAGTATTATATCCCGGGAAGGAATCCATCGGGTAAGGTGGAACTTGACAAGAATGATGATCCGGCTTGTATTAAACTAGGATCACAATGGCATACACCAACTCGCACTCAGATTTATGAGATGAATAGGTATTGTGTTTTCTCCCCTTCCGTCATTAACGGGATTGAAGGATGCCTTGTGACAGGCATGAATGGAAACACGATATTCTTACCATTTTCTGGCTATTATGCCGGTTCTGGAATACGTGACAAACAAGAAGCTGCTAATTTTTGGACGTCCGATGTTGTCATTAGTCATAGTAGCAACCTGTTATCTGTGTATGAATGGGTAGCACGCACTTCTGAAGATATAGTATCATTTTATGCTACTAATATGTTTTATTGTTATTATGGTTTGTCTGTTAGACCTGTATATGAGACATCAGACGAATAAAACAGCTAAACAATTCCATGTGGATTCAAAGTTCGCCATCATCATATCAACAAGACTTTGCCAGTTTCAAAGAATACTTTAAAGCATTTAGGCAGGAAAGAATTTTGGCGATAACGCCAAAGATAATAAGCCTAGGAGGGAAGGAGTATATTCTATTGCACGTGACTATCCAGCACAGTGCTGCTATCCGTGGAACAGATATATGGCCATCAAATGAAGCAACAATTGACGATTTCGCTCGATTGCCTGCTTTTATTGAAGATTTTGAATTTTCGTGGTTTTCATCCTCCTTTGATGAAATCAATCATATACCCCAGCATGAGTGTCTGATATGGAATAGCTTGTTTGTAAATGGGAAGGTGAGTACCTTGTCGGGCCCAGAGATATCATATAATCCCATTGGATTATTTGATATATACAATTCCCCGCTGCAAGGACTGCCAATCAACGTTGTTTCTGACCATATTGTTTTTCTTGACACCGAGACAACGGGGCTGCCAAAGAATATTAAAGCATCCCTCAATGATTTGGATAACTGGCCAAGGGTGATTCAGTTGGCATGGATTGTAACAGATCTTCAGGGTAATATTATTGAAGATAATTGTAAGATTGTATTTCCAGATGGTTTTTTAATCCCCATATCGGCTTCTGATATTAATCACATTCACACATATGAAGCGGAAAACAGAGGGGAATCATTAAGACACGTTTTACTTCAGTTTCTTAGTAGTACATTTGGCGCACAGTGCATTGTCGGTCACAATGTTGATTTCGACTTAAATGTTATCAGGGCAGAAATGTTGAGATGTGGAATTGGAGATGTTACTTATGGCATTAATAAGTTCTGTACGATGACGGAATCTATTCAGTTTTGCAACTTGCCAAAAGGAAAGTATCCGACGCTAAATGAATTACATATGAGACTGTTTGGGACCCCTTTTGACAATGCACACGATGCTATGTCTGATGCTAGGGCCACAATGAGGTGTTATTGGGAAATGAAAACAAGGGGGATTCATTACAATCCCGATGACCTTCCCTTCTAGATTATAAATATCTTTTGTATACTAGCATTGTGGGATGATAACGATGCACCTTGTTTCGATTCAACTCTGTAATGGTTTCTTAACTACCCATTAAAGGGAACTTTACGCTTTGATTTGCCGCCGTTTATGTGATAAACAAGGCTATTATGAAACAGGATAGGATTCTTCTCAGAATTATTGGCTCATTGCTCGTCCTGATTGCCATTAAGGCGTTCTGGATTGGCGTGGCGACACGTAATAACGGTTCGTTCGAGACGGAGAAGGCTAACATCCTTCAGCGCAGAAGCTACGTGGTGGATAAAGTCATCACAGAGCCGCAAAAGCTGATTGACCTGATGCCCGCCATCGTTGGGGAACAGTTCCAAGGAGAGTGGGCGCTCTATTCCTGTTCAATGCTATCTGCCGCCCTTGTCAACATCGCCCAGCTATATCCGGAAACGAGAGAAGAGTCGGTTACAGCCATCGACAGTCTCATCAAGATTGTCCTGTCCCCCGAACTTCGGAAATATGACCGAGTCCGTTGGGACGAAGATCCACTGGAGTCACTGGACGGCGACAATAGCCACGTATCATATCTCAGCCACCTTGCCTGGATGATTGCAGGCTACAAGCACATAGGCGGAGATAACAGATATGACACGCTCTATTACTCCCTTGCTGCAACCATGAATCGCCGCCTTTTGGTTAGCCCCAGCATGAATCTGGAGACCTACCCGAGCGAATATGTCTATATCCCGGATATGCTGGTGGCTATTGTCGCCCTCAAACTCTATTCTCAGCAGAACGGAGGTGAATTTGCTTCCACCGTCCAGAGATGGCTGGACAACATGAAAGCGAATCACCTTGCGGACTACAGCGGCCTAATCGCCTCTATGGTGAAGTATGATTGTGACGAGCCTAACTGCATGGCCGTCAAGGGGTCATACACCGCGCTCAGCTGCTATTACCTAACCTTCATTGACGAAGAGTTCGCCCGTGACCAATATGAAAGATTCAAAGTGCACTTCCTGAAGAAACGCCCCATAACCGGCTTCAAAGAATACTCATACAAAACACCTCTGCTTGCCTCCGACATCGACGCCGGCATCATCCTTTTCGGCCTTTCTCCTTCCGGAACCGCCTTCGGCATCGGTCCCGCCACCTACTTTGGCGACACAGTTCTCCGGAAAGCTCTTCTTCGAACAGGGGAACTTGCCGGCACAACGGTAACATCCAAAGACAAAAGCCACTACCTCCTCGCTGATATCGCCCTCGTTGGCGAAGCCATCACCCTTGCTATGCGCACCGCTACGCCTTGGGAGTAAAAGCCTTGCTAATTCTTGTATTTGGATGATCTCCTGATTGCGTATTATTCTCAGAATAATGACTATATTTGAGTGACTCGTTTATTTGTTCGGGGAAGGTTTAACGCTCGAGGGGGATTGCGGTGGAGAATTTGCCGTCTTTGTCTTTACGGGCTTCCTTTTTGCGCTGCTTGAGAATCTTCTTGTTGCGTTCAATCTTGTCCTTGGCAAGACCGGTGGCGTTCTTGTACTCCTCGGGCAATATTCCATAAATATCATAGCTGCTTACAAGCTCGGCATACTCCGCGTCAGTGATGTATTTAGAAGTGCAAACCTTCAAGTATTCTTTGGCCAGATACTCCTCGCTGCTGATGTATGTGATGGCGTTTGCGCCGATGCCAAAGACAAGAGCTGCACAAAAGAGCAGGATGATGTAAATCAGCCTACTCACCTTTTCGTTGGCGTACTTTACGAGCTCCGCAGTAAAGACATGCTCGTGCTTGTGTTTAAGAGTTACCGGAGTCTTTGCGATGGCATCTTTAACTGCATTGCTTGCCTCCTTGTAGGTAGCGTCCCTGACGGTACTCATGAATTCTTTGGTAATGCCATCATTGATCTGCCCAAGATCTGGTATGACGCACCGTGTACGCGCTACAGCGTTGGCTGCAGCGTTGGCTACTTTGCTCACCTCAGAGGGCGGAATCACGGCTGTCATGCGCTGCTGCATTGCTTCTGCCAGGATCGCGATATTGCGTCCTGTTTCTTCAATAATGGTCTGAGTGTTTTCGACCAGTTGGGGGATCTGAGCCAGTGAGTTGGCAAGATCCTGTTCGTTAGAGTTGTTCATTGTGATTAATTGTTTGATTTATTATAACTTATATTAAAAGCCTCGTCCAATTTTCAGTGTCGGGGCAGGAACTTCAGAGGCTTCTGTCTCCATCTCAAGCTCACGCATTTTGATGGCTTCTACCTTGAGCATGTTCTGGCGTATGAGGTCAACCTCGAGCGGAGCCTTGTAGATGGAAGCGTATCCGCGCATCAAGTCGAGGTGTGCCTCGCTAGAAAGAATATTGGCGGTGCGTATAGTCTCCCCCCGGTGTATGATGAGGAGGTCCTCGATGCCTCCGTTATTACCTTTTATGGCTTTGCAGGATACCTCGGCTGCCATAAGCTGGAGTTCCAGAGCCATCGCGGAGTTGGAGCTTTCAACGATGTGCTTTACGCTAGTGATGACATTCGCCTTTTTGAAGGCGTTTTCGACGGGGTCTGTATGGGCAGACGACGTGATGAAGTCCTCCTTCAATGCTTGAGCAAGCTTCTCATACGCCTCGCGGTTCTTCTTCTCTTTCTTTCTTCTGGCGATGCCTTCTGCTATCTGCTCGCCAGCCTGCTCGAGCTGTTCCCGTGCGAGAAGTACTGCCTGGGTGGCCTTCTCTTCCGTGGTGCCGTGTACCTGCGCGTTTTTATAATCGAAGGTCTCTGCGATTTTGCGCTCATACTCAAACAGTTGGTCAAATATTTTCTCACAGGCTATGAAAAATTCTGTCCTGTCGAAACTATTGGTCACAGGACCATTCGTCGTGTGCCTGTGGGTGGTCATAGGGGAGAGAGAGAGTGATTTGCCTTTTGAAGGCTTGCTCTTGCGGCGGACTATCCCGTGTATGTGGAACTGATCGATATTGTTAGTTCCGCGAGTGAAATGAGGCTTCCAAAAAATCTCCAGATCTTCACTTCCAGTGATGCCGTCACGATGGAAATTCTTGGCGTATGCGTCTGAAATGGGCTTCATGTACATCAGAGCACTTTCATAGACCTCCCGTGAATTGTCTCCCATAGCCCTTATTTCATCAGCCGAAGGAGAGACTGTGATGTGGAAATAGCCAGCGTCGCTGCGGCTCAGACCCCGTCTATCTCTGTCTATTCTTGCGACGACCTCTTCTTCAGTGATGGGGATTCCGTTGGGATTAGTGAAGGGGAGTATCTCCTTGCCTTCTTTACGGCGCTCCTCATCTTCGTGACCTAGGTACTTGACAAGCCCTCGGCAGCTACCGGTGTTCTTTTCACCGTTCAAGGCGGCATCTTGGATCTTGATTTGCATGTCTGTGTTGTTGTTGCCGTTATCCATAACTAAATGTCTTTGAGGAGGTTAATGAGCTCGTTTACCCTTGCATCAATGGAAATACTCGTGTTGAGAATAGGCGACAGGATGGATCTCTCCTGCTCTCGGATGAAGGCGATTATTCGCTCGTCTCGGCGGAGTACTTCGCGTAGGGAATCGTGAAGGCTGTCTATCTTTGCTTCCGGGCTTTCGCCTTTGGCCTTTTTTCTGGATATGTCGCATTCTTCAATTAAGAGGGTGATGACCTGCCTTTGAGGAATGCCCAAGCGTTCAGCTTCGGCGTTGACCCAATCGCGAGCTTTTGTGTCAACTGAAATGGTCGTTGTGGGGATCTTGTTTTTAGTCATGGAGTTTATTGAATTTATATAATCTACGTATAACCAGCCCTCTGCAAGAGCAAGAGGGGCGGGACTGGTTCCGCCCCCTCTTGCTCACCACTAACGGTGGCCTGCTTCCTTGGCCCGGCACGAATCTTATTACAGGCCACGTTAGGGGTGACCGAGGAGAGCAGATGATCAGGGCCGTGGGCTTGTATCTGCTTCTCCGAAGGGGTAAAAGAGGGCAACCCCTTAGATGCTATATAAATACTCTTCGTTTTCATGATTAAATGGCAGGACGGAAAGATTGTGCTTTGAAGTAGAGCCTTGCAGCCATTTCGTCAAGACGATCTTTGCTCCGTTCCCCATACCGTTCGAGCAATGCCTTTTCATCAAGATTCGTCGAAATAAACAAAGGCAGTTGTTTGTTATACCGATAATCAATGACCTCTTGTATGGGCCAAAGTTCATTTTTGTAGACAAAGCATTTTTTAGGCTCTTTACCTAGGTCGTCAATGAAAAGATAATGTGCCCTTTTGTACTCCTCATAGAGAGAGGGAGTGCCATTCTTCTGGGCGACAAAGTTGTCATATATGCCTGTTGACGAACACCAAAACGTCAAAGGATCTGCCGAACGGAAAAGCTTGTATATGCTTTGCATTAACGTGGATTTACCATTGCCAAGCGCTCCTTGAAACATGATGCTATTCCGAAAAGCAGAACCATGCGACCATTTGCAAAAAGACTGTATTTTTTCTTCTATTTCAGTATCCTTGATGTCCCGAAAAGGGATCTTGCGCTCGCAGACAAGTTTCTGATAAATGAAAGAGATGGCAAGCAATAACTGTTCGTCGGTAAGTCCTGACAATGATGTTGGGATTTTAGGAACAGTGGGACTATAACCTGTCTGGCTTATCGAAGTCAGCAGAGCTTCCAACTGAGAGGGGGTTTTTGAGTTCGGATTCATAATATGTTTCCTTTTTATAATTAGTAGTGTTATCGCTAGGCTGGTACCTGCCTTTCCTAAAAAGTGCTTTCCAGCTCCTTATCGGCTGACCATCATCGGTCTTCCAATTCCTTTTTGAATAGTAGTTGAAGAACGTGTCAGGGTCGTTGTGACTTTTTATCACAGCCGCGTATTCCTTTATTTCTTGTAATGAGGGAGGGGATATCGGATGACTTTCATTCTCTGTCAGGTCCTCCTCTCGATCATTGTGAGATGTTGTTGTCTTTATGATTTTGTTGTGTGATTTTTCGTCACAGGTTGTTGTGCGGTTTTGTCCCATGTCGGTGTGACTTTTTTCTACAACACCAACGTATTGGAGCCTTATACTTTCTGGAAGTCGATCAATGATACTCTCAATATCTATTTCGTAGGCGTAAGTAGATCGGCCAGGTTGTCTTTTCTGAGACTTAATAAGAAAATGCTGTTTTACGAGTTCTTTTTGGGCTCGACATACTTTTTCCCGGCGGCAACCGAGGAGTTCTGCTATAACCCGGGCGCTCTGGTACATCGTTTTTCCGTTCTCCCAAAATGACAAGACGTGTGCAAAAAGGAGCAGTTCAATTCCATGAAGATGCAACCTGGTCATCATCCAGTAGTACACGCGAAAGTACAGTTCGTCAATTCTGTTCAGATTACCTTTTTCCATATCTATACGTTATTCTCCTTTATTGCAGCCAAGGCTGCATCGATGTCAAAAACGATACGGCGTCCTATGTGTGATACAATTGCGTCGTGAAGGACGCCGCCTTTTTGGCCTTCGCTACCCTCGCTGCCCTTGCTGTTCGCGCGCATGTACATATATATTTTAGACTCTGAGCAGCTCAAGGCTTCGGCCAATTCCCTTACGCCATGTGCTAGACGCCGCTGTTGAACAGTGGCGGGTCCTGCTGCCCATGTGTCTCTGGAGGCATATCTAATAAGAGCACAAAACTCGCTTCCGCTCATCTGCCAGATGGGCTTTTCGAGAAGAGCCTTTATGTCGATTGTCTTGTTCATAAAAATGCCGAATGCGAAGTCAAGCATCCGGCACAAAGCTATACAATATAATTTATTGAAGCCCAATATGTTACAGCTAAATTGCTAAATTCGAAGCTAAATTTTTTGTGGAATTCATAAGATATGTTTTTTGTCTTTTTAACCTGTTGAGTTACTGATATTTGTGGGTTTATAATAAAACCTATCCTTTCCAATTGTATAGACCGAAAATTTAGTGTTTTCCTATTTAGTCACATTTAAGGCGCTTTCAAAAGCGTCATCGCTCCGCGATAACTTACTGCCGACGGACCCCATCCCTCTGCAAGGGCAAGGGTTGGGGCCGCAAGACACGAGTTCCGCGCAAGCGGTACGAAGTAGATTGTGGGAGAAACCGGTGTGTGCGGATTCAGCCAATGTCTGGTAGCCTGACGGCTCAGAGCATTGGTGAGAAAACAAAGAACGAGGGTAACTGTCTGTCGTTCGACTTTTTAGTCACCCTCACTGAGCATGATGTACACGACAATGTTCTTACTCTCTATATGGCAGAATAATTCATCCGTCATTTCTGGTAGAACTTGTAGGACTATTTTCGGAAGATATCGTCCTCATATGGCCAGGCACAAGCTGTCTTTCCAGAGATATTGTATATAAGGTACTGGCTCAAAACGACATAGCTAGTCCTTGTCTTGTTTAATCTCTATTCTCTTTAAAATGGGCTTCTATTAATTGCTTACATGTCGTTATTTCATTATCGCGCAGACGAGGAGTTTGCGACATTGCAGATATGGTTACTACAGTGATGGATGGTTCAATCTTTTTTATGGCCATCAGACATGATGTAAAGAATTTCTGAGTGGTTTTTTCCTTAATGAGGATTTCCCTTACAGCCATATATAGCAATAACTGATTCTTGCCGTTGGTTAATTTACTAAAAGTCTTGGAGGCAGGGAAGGGTGCGGTAAGCCACCATTTAAAGACATTAGTTGCTTTATTTCTTCCTTCGTCTGAGGGGTCAATGAGTATCTTGCTAAACATATTATCCAGCTCCTTTAGAGATTCATGTTCATTCAATCGGGCGCAGATTTTCTGAAACACCTTCTTGTCAAAATTCTTTTGGAGAATGAACTCTTCTAGGATTTCGTTGTCATCCAAGATTTTGATAATGAAGTCTTTATCTTTTTTGTACTTGTCGGCATCCTCATTGTTCATAAGAAATGCAAAGGGTCTCTTCTTTAAAAGCTTCAAAATCTCCTTGTCCGTCTTCCCATCTAGTTTTTCGGCATAAGCTAGTTCGTGGATAAATGTAAGGTAATAATACCTTCTGTTGTGAAAAAACAGATGAAGAGATGTTAGATTCATCCCCTTTTCAGCCACCAGACATACCAGCCAAAAGAAGGCGATGGAAATGAAATCTACGATAAAAATATAAACCCAAAATACAAAACCAGTATACATAGATAGAAGAATAAAAGGGTGAAAAAGAATAAAAGGTGTTTATAACAAACCGTTGAACTTTGACATTGACTCCGCCTTTATTGTGTCAACAATATCGATATAAGGCTTCATGGATTTGTAATCGTTATGACCGGTCCATTTCATGACTACATTCGGCGGAATGCCCAGAGACAGTGCATTAACGATGAATGTGCGTCGGCCGGTGTGTGTGCCGACTAGCTCGTACTTGGGCAGGATGTCATTGACGCGGTTGTTGCCCTTGTAGGTGGTGATGCGGATCTCTTCGTTGATGCCGGCGAGTTTGCAGAGCTCCTTGATGTCGCGGTTTATCGCCTGGTTGGTGTAATTCGGAAGAGCTTTATTATCCTTGAATTGGATGCTCTTGTATTTCTCCAGGATGGCCTTGGAGGTTTTGTTAAGCTCAACGGAGATGCTATCCGCCGTCTTGACGGTCGTGACCTCGATATGGTCGTCCTTGATGTCGCAGCGGCGCAGGTTATTCACGTCGCTGTGCCGGAGGCCGGAGAAGCAGCAGAACAGAAAAACGTCCCGTACTGGGTCAAGATGGCTCTTATCGTATGGAAGCGTAAGCTCACGGATGCGGGCTATTTCATCCTTGGTGAGGTAGATGACCTTCCGCTGCGTCATCTTTAGTGTTGGCCGAAAGGTCTTATAGGCGAGGTTGGAGTTGTATCCCCGGTCCGTCGCCCAGTTCAGAAACCAACGTAGGTAACCCAACTTCTTTTGTATTGTGGAGTTCTTCAGACCCACCAGGTCTTCCTGGTCATAGTCCTCCCTGTCCCCCTTTTTTTTACGGGGGGTCTTGAGTTTCTTGGCATCGCGCAGATACGTGACGAAATCCGTCAGGGTGGCTTCTGTTAGGTCGGAAAAATTGATGTTCTTTTTGAAGGATGTCAAATCAACGCGCATCGCCTCCATTTTCTCGAAAGTGGCATCTGTCCATGCATTCTTCTCTCCACATTCCTTAGCGAACATGTCGAAAACATCAAAGAATGACGGGGCGTTTGACTTTTGCTCTTTGGGCGGCTTAGGACTTGGGCGTCTTGGGATGACGCCGCGCATGCGCTCTAGGTATTTTTCTGCGAGTTGATTCTTCGTAGGATTTGTGTCGTTTACCTCAAAATATTTGATGGCGGTTTCCATCTGCTCCCGGCAGTTCCTAAGCGTGTTGTTAATGGTGACGGCCGTTTCTCCTTTAGGCCCGACATATCCAGGCATTACTAGTTCATCGTCAGCATTCCATACTTCTGAGCAATAAAGTTGGCACCCGGTGGAAGTAATCCAGCGTAGACCATTGAATGTAGTATGCATCTGGATCTGGAATGCATTCCGGTCTTTCCCGTATGGACGAAGTTTGAAAGCAATATGATGTTTCAGTATCATTTTTGTCACATAAGACTATATCGTGTGACAAAAATGTGACAATTTTTTATAAATTCAAATACCTTTATGTATAACTTATGTTGATAATTAATACTTTTATAGAGCCGTCTACAGTATTGTGAATGATAAATTCGAATCCCTTCCTCTCCGCCCTATTCCTCGCAGATTGTCTGCGAGGTTTTTTGTTTCCCGCGCCCGAGCCTGCCAGTGCGCCTATCGTCCTGAAAATCCGGACGGTAAGCTCGTTTAGGGCCTTCTTCGCTCGCTACGTCCCAAAGACAGGGACGATAGGTTCACCTGAAACAAGATTCGCCGGTCGAGGCCGGCTGGCGTTTTCTCTTTTCAAAAAAGGATTATCTTTGCAGATATGAAGACGACTAGAATTATACTTGCAGCCATTGCGGCGATGCTTTTCATTGCTTCCTGCGCTGAGCAGGGAGGATGGAGCGAAAGGGAGAAAATTATAATCGAGCGCTCAGGGAGCGTCATGTATGTGGCTGTGATGCCTGAAGACAGTGCAGTCCTGCGCACGCCCTGCGCCGACTTTACCGACGAGCAGCTCTCTTCAGAGCTCTTCAACACCCTGAAAGACAAAATGATGAGCACGGTCACCGACCCTTCGCAAGACGGAGTCGGAATAGCCGCGCCGCAGGTCGGCATTTCCCGCCGCCTCATAGTAGTCCAGCGCCTCGACAAGGAGGGTGAGCCCTTTGAAGCCTACGCCAACATTCGCATTGACAGCCTGCTCGGACCCACCGTCCTCGGACCCGAAGGATGCCTTTCCATTCCTCCGTACCGCGGCATAGTCCCTCGTGCCGAAGGAGTCGTGATTTCCTATACCGACCCCGCCACCAAGGAAATGGTCGTCGAAGAGATTTCGGGATACACCGCCATCATCTTCCAGCACGAGTGCGACCACCTCGACGGCATACTCTACACCGACCGCGCCGACACCGTCTTCGTCAATGACGCCTGGGCCCTCGAGCGCTCCTCGCACTCTTACTCCCGCCCCACCTGGTGGTAGGTCGCCCTCCCTTCATACTAACGTAATTCGCCGGCCTCGACCGGCGAATATTATTTCCTGAGCTTGTCGAAGGGCCGCCGGCGTTGCCCGGGCACAAAAACGGTTTCTAGCGTGCCCAGAGGACTTTTTTAAGGTCGGTCGGGCACGGAAACCGCTCATTTTGTGCCCGATGGGCCTCTAGCTTCGGCTGCGGGGTGGCTCTTGCCGTGGGAGCGTGGAAACTTGGGAGCGGGGTAGCCGGGGGTCACTAGCGGAGGGAGCGGGCCATGCGCTCGATTGCTTTTTTCTTTTCGTCGAGGCCGGGGTGGACGTAGAGGTCGAGGGTAGTGGAGATGGAGGCGTGGCCGAGGATTGCCGAGACGGTCTTTATTTCGCAGCCGGATTCGATGCAGCGGGTGGCGAAGCTGTGGCGCATGGCGTGGAAGCGCAGGGGAGGGATGCCGAGCTGCCTGAGGAGGTGTGTGTAGTAGTTGCGTATGCGCCGTGGCTCCATGGGCATTGCCTCGTTTGAGACGACGAAGTGCTCGGGGTCGGCGGTTTTTCGTAGAGTTTTCAGCCTGGTCATGAGTTCGTGCGGTATGGGGATGTCGCGCACGGACGTTGCAGTTTTGGGAGTGCCGATGGAGAGGAAGTAGCGGTGGTCGTTGCCGTCGGCGAGGTAGATGCGCTGCACGGTCTTGCGCACGCGTATTATGCCTGCGTCCATGTCGATGTCTTTCCATTGCAGGCCGGACACTTCGCCTATTCTCAGGCCGCCGAGCAGGCAGATGAGGATGCCGGCGTTGCGGTAGCTGAGGCTGTCCATCAGGTAGTTTAGGAGCTGCTTTTGGTGGCGCAGGCTGAGTACTTGGAGCTGGGGACTGAGTTCCGCCTTTGCGGGGTAGTGTACTTCGAATTCGATGCGCGGCCACGCCTGGATCTTTTCGCCGTAGCGCAGTATCATCTTGATTACCAGCATCATGTCGCGTATGCTTTTGGGGCTTTTGCCCTCGGCCGCTTTGAGGTCGATGAAGCCTTGTATCTGCTCCTCGCCGATTTTGGGAAGGCTCGCGAAATAGGGGAGGATGTGGTTTTTCAGGTGCTGGAGATATGTGGCGTAGGTCGCGTCCTTTACCCACTTGCGCTTTTCAGCCTTCCAGATGAGGGCCACTTCGTTGAATGATTGTGTCATGACTGTTTGTTGTTTTTGGTTCGCCACCCGTCATGGCAATTTCTGCACCGCGGCCTTTACTTCAACCTACAGGCGTCTTAGTTCACCACCCTATGTCAAAACACGACGACCTAAAGCTCGTCTTAGATAGGCAATCTTTGTGGGGAGATAGATTGCGCCACCGTCGGAAATCTCCTTCCAGAACGATGATGCAAATCTAAAAGTCAGGCGTCAAGCGACCGGGTGCGCCCGCTTTTCCCCGCATGAGCGAAGGCCGGCCCTTCGACAAGCTCAGGGACCGTCCTCGACAGGCTCAAGGCACAAGTAAAATACAAAAGGCAGGAAAGGGATTGCTTTCCTGCCTTTGTTGTTCAGTTGTTTCTCGCTGCTAGAGTTTCTTGATCTCTTCTGCCGAGAGGCCGGTCGCCTGGGAGATTAACTCGGCTGAGACGCCAAGCTTTATCAGGTTACGCGCGGTTTCGAGTCTTGCGTTGGCTTCACCTTCGGCCTTTCCTTTTGCTTCGCCTTCAGCTAAACCTTCGGCCTTTCCTTCTGCAAGGCCTTCCTCGAAACCGTCTTTGCGGGCGGTGCGCAATACGCTACGCTCGTCAATCTCGGCCATGAGCTGCTTGAAATATTCTTCCTGAATG
>CAMYVB010000015.1 GCA_947302175.1 uncultured Bacteroidales bacterium
CAGGGTAGCGCTTCTGGTCGGCGCGGTTCTGCTCGAGGGCGTAGAAGCAGCGGGCTGCCTTCTTCGTGGATTCGGTGACGGGCTCCTTGAGGTTGCCGCCTGCGGGGGAAACGGTGCCGATGAAGGTCACGGCTCCGGTCTGTCCGTTGTTGAGAACGACCATGCCGGCGCGGGCGTAGAAGTTGGAGATGATGGCAGAAAGGTCCACGGGGAATGCATCGGCGCCGGGGAGCTCTTCCATGCGGTTCGACATCTCGCGGAGGGCCTGGGCCCAGCGGGAAGTTGAGTCAGCTAGCAGCAGGCACCTCAGACCCATTGCCCTGTAGTATTCGCAAATGGTCATTGCGGTATAGACAGAAGCCTCACGGGCGGCGACGGGCATGTTGGAGGTGTTGCAGATAATGGTGGTGCGCTCCATCAGCTTGCGGCCGGTGTAGGGGTCTATGAGTTCGGGGAACTCGGTGAAAATTTCCACCACCTCGTTGGCGCGCTCGCCGCAGGCTGCCATCACGATGACGTCGGCTTCGCCCTGCTTTGCTATGGCGTGCTGGAGAACGGTCTTGCCGCAGCCGAAAGGACCGGGGATGAAGCCGGTGCCGCCTTCTGCCATGGGGTTGAAGGTGTCGAGTATGCGAAGGCCGGTGCGCATGATCTTGTCGGGACGGGGCTTTTCCTTGTAGCCCTTGATGGCCACCTTGACGGGCCACTTCTGCACCATCGTCACGTCCACGTCTTCACCGTTTTCGCCGGTGAGGACAGCGATGACCTTATCGACGTTGTACTCGCCTTCGGGGGCCATGCTCTTGATGGTGTATTCGCCCTTGAAGGTGAAGGGGACCATGATTTTATGGGGCAGCCAGCCTTCCTTGACTTCGCCGAGCCAGTCGGCCGCGACAACCTTGTCACCTAGCTTTGCAAGGGGCTTGTACTGCCAGAGTTTCTTGTGGTCGAGGGGGTCGGTATATTCGCCCCTCTTGAGGAAGACGTCCTCCATGGTGGTGAGGTCGTTCTGGAGGCCGTCGTAGACGCTGGAGAGCAGTCCGGGGCCGAGTGTGGCTTCGAGCATCCTGCCCTCGAACTCCACGGGGGCGCCGTTGTAGAGGCCGCGGGTGCTTTCGAAGACCTGGACCGAGGCTTTGTCGCCCGTCACCTTGATGACTTCCGACAGGAGCCTGGTCCCTCCGAGGGTGATATAGCAGAGCTCATTCTCGGCCACGGGGCCGAAAGTCTGCACGGTCACGAGGTTGGAAACTATTCCTGTTACCTTTCCTGTTGTTTTCATATCTGTTTTATTTCTTTTCAGCTTTCAAATTCCACTCCGGAAAAAGTGGCCCTGACTTCGGAAGAGAGCTTCCTGAACATTTCCTTGCCAGTCTCCTCGTCCATTACCGCCCAGCGCGACGTGATGCAGAGCTTGACGATGAATGCGAGTATGGCTTCGAGGCTGAAATATTCAAATAGGGTGCATTCCTCGGCCTTTTTCCACATCAGCAGATCGAGATCCTTCTCGCGTGAAAGAATGTCTTTCCCGGCAAGAACGGCATCTGTCTCGGCCTGATTCTCTGCAACGTGGTCCTCAGCTCCTTCGAGCACTATAGTATCAGTGTCTTCGGGGCGGCCGAGAGCCTTGTTAAGGACGCGGGCCTTGGCGTTGCGGGTGTCGAGGTCGTAGCGGAAGTATTCGCGGATGAAGCGGTCGGAGTGCGAAAGGGCCTTTTCGTAGAAGGAGCGGTCCAGCTTGTCGGGCTCGAAACCCTCGAGGAGGAAAGAAATCACCTCGCGGTCCTTTTTGGAGCACTGGGACGTAATTTCCTCGAGTATGGCGTCGCGCGAAAGGCTCATGCCGGGCTTAAGCTCCTTTACGAGCTCGGGGAGACTGCTTACTATATAGACGTAGTTGTTCATTTCCCGAAGAGGAACTTTCTGGTGACGGGCCTGAGGTACTCGCCGATGAGGGCCTTGAAGCTCTCGTCGCTGAAGTTGACGAACCAGCTGCCGTCGGCGGGGCCGATGGTGAAGCCGCCTGCTACCTTCTTGGAGAAGGAGGCCTTGACGCCCTTGCCAAGCTCGCTGTTGACGCTTTCCTTGACGAAAGGCTCAAGCCTTGCCTTCATGGACTCGGGAAGAATGACGGAGAGTTCGCCTGCGCCGTTCTTGCCGAAACCGGCTGCGACTTCCTTGATGATGTCCTTAAGGAAATCGGGGTCGGAGAGGAGCTTCTCAACTTTCTCGTCGGAGACTTTGGCCACGACGGCGTTCTCGATATCTTTCTTTACGGCCTGGAGGGTCTGGGAGGACGCCATCTTGAGGTCGCTCTCTACCTTGGACTTGAGTGCTGCGGCGCTCTTCTCGGCGTCGGCAACGATTGCAGCCGCCTGCTCGGAAGCCTTGGCGATGATCTGCTCGGAAGACTTGCGGGCTTCCTCAAGGATCTTGTCGCCCTCTTCCTGACCTTTGGAGAGGCCTTCGCGATAGAGGCGGTCGGTGAGTTCTTGGAGTTTGTTGTTCATATATCGTAATTAATTGTTTATCCGAGGAATCCGAGGAGTATACCTGCGGCGACGGCGGAGCCTATGACGCCGGCCACGTTCGGGGCCATGGCGTTCATCAGCAGGTGGTTAGAAGGGTCTGTCTCCAGACCGACTACCTCGCTAACGCGCGCGCTGTCGGGCACGGCGCTCACGCCCGCGTTGCCGATCAGGGGATTAATCTTGTTCTCAGGCTTGCGTATGAAGAGGTTCATCAGCTTGACAAAGAGGACGCCCGTGGCCGTGGCGATGATGAAGGACAGCAGTCCGAGGCCGAAAATCTTGAGCGAACGGGCGCTGATGAACACGTCGGCCTGGGTTGAAGCGCCGACGGTGAAGCCGATAAGGATGGTGACCACGTTAATCAGGGCGCCGCGCGCGGTCTCTGCGAGGCGGTTCGTCACTCCGGACTCCTTGAGCAGGTTGCCGAAGAAAAGCATGCCGAGCAGCGGAAGGCCCGAGGGGACGATGAAGGCCGTGCAGATGAAAGCCACGATGGGGAAGATGATCTTCTCTTTCTGGCTAACGGGGCGGGGCTTCTTCATCTTGATGGCGCGCTCCTTCTTGGTCGTCAGAAGGAGCATTATGGGGCGCTGGATGATGGGCACGAGGGCCATGTAGGAATAGGCCGACACTGCGATGGCGCCCATGAGCTCGGGAGCGAGCTTGGAGCTGAGGAAAATTGCCGTGGGGCCGTCTGCGCCGCCGATGATGCCAATGGCACCCGCCTCATTGGGCGTGAAACCAAAAGCAAGGGCGAGCAGGTATGCGCCGAAAATGCCGAACTGCGCTGCAGCGCCTATGAGCACCAGTCTGGGCTGGGAAATGAGGGCCGAAAAGTCGGTCATGGCGCCTATGCCAAGGAAAATAAGCGGCGGGTACCAGCCCTGACGCACACCCTGATAGAGTATGTTCAGCACCGAACCTTGCTCGTATATGCTGACGTTCAGTCCAGGCATCACCGGGATGTTACCCACGATTATGCCGAAGCCTATGGGGACGAGCAGCAGCGGCTCCCACTTCTTCACGATGCCAAGCACGACGAAAAGCACGCCTATGGCAATCATGACGACGTGGGCGAGGGTTGCGTTAGCAAAGCCCGTGAACTGCCAGAAATGGCTGAGGGATTCGAAAATGTGTTGCACTTTTCTCTAGCCTATGACTGCGATTTTGTCTCCTTCGAGCACGGATGCGCCCTTCGAAACGAGGATCTGCTTGACTGTGCCGTCGCACTCGGACAGAATCTCGTTTTCCATCTTCATGGCTTCGAGCACCGCCACCTTATCGCCGCGCTTAACGCTCTGGCCTTCCTTGACGCAGACGTCTATGATGACGCCGGGCATGGGGGAGACTATGGCCGCACCGGCACCGGCGGGGGCTGCAGGGGCTGCGGGAGCAGCGGGGGCCGCTGAAGCAGCGGGAGCTGCAGGCGTTGCTGCGGGAGCAGCGGGGGCGGGGATGTCCTGGGGCACTTCCACCTGGAAGGGCTTGCCGTTAACCGTGACGGAGGCGATGCCAGCCTCGATGGCGCCTATTTCAACGTCGTAAGTCTTGCCGTTGATCTTGAGGGAATATGTTTTCATTTGCTTGAATATTTTCTGAGGGTTAGACTCTTGTCGGACCAGGGACCGTCCTGGGTGGGGAAGGTGATGGTGAAGCTTTCACTGTCGTGCGTCATGCCGCTGCTGAGATGCAGGGCAAGGGCGATGGCGGCTGCGGTTTCCTCCTCGTTCCCGCCGTTAAGCATGAGGGCGAGGGCTATGGCCGCAGCTGTCTGCCCGTCGGCAGAAACGCCCTTGACGACTTTGGAAGCTTTGCGCTCCTCGCGGCGGGAGCTGTATCTGCCGCTCATATAGCCGCCGAGGATCTGGAATATGAAGAAGAGTATGGCAAGGGAGCCGAAGACGACGGAGACGCTCACGACGGTGAGAGTCCAGCCGTGGGGGTCGTTCATTGCCATCGCCTTGGCTCCTTCGGTTATTACAAGGAGAGTGAACATCGCTTTCTTAGAGAGGGAGATTGTCGTGTTTGCGTGCGGGCTGGCTGACGCGCTTGGAAGCGAGGGACTCGAGGGCGCGGATCACGCGGAAGCGGGTGTTGCGCGGCTCGATTACATCCTCGATATAGCCTTTCTCGGCGGCCTGCCAGGGGTTGCAGAAGAGGTCTTCGTACTCGGCCTTCTTCTCGGAAGCGAGTTTTTCGCGCTCTGCGGGATCCTCCTCGGCCTTAAGATCCTTTCCGTAAAGGACGTCGACGGCGCCGGAGGCGCCCATGACCGCAATCTCGGCGCTGGGCCAGGCGTAGTTCACATCGCCTCTGAGCTGCTTGCAGCTCATCACGATATGTGCGCCGCCGTAGCTCTTGCGAAGGGTGACTGTGACCTTGGGGACCGTGGCCTCGCCGTAGGCATAGAGGAGCTTGGCGCCGTTGGTGATGATGGCTCCGTACTCCTGCTGGGTGCCGCAAAGGAAGCCGGGCACGTCCACGAGGGTGACAAGGGGGATGTTGAAAGCGTCGCAGAAGCGGACGAACCTCGCGGCCTTGCGCGAAGCGTTGATGTCCAGCACGCCTGCGAGAACCGAAGGCTGATTGGCCACGACGCCGGCGGTCCTGCCGTTGAAGCGGGCGAATCCCACTATGATGTTCTTCGCAAAGTCCTTATGCACCTCGAAGAAGGCGCCGTCGTCGGCTATGCTGCGCACGACTCCGTACATGTCGTAGGACTTGTTGGGATTGTCGGGGATTATGGTGTTGAGACTATCGTCCACGCGGCTCACAGGGTCTGAGGTGGGCTTTACGGGCGTGGTCTCAAGATTGTTCTGGGGAAGGAAGGAGAGGAGCTCGCGTATAGTCGCAATGCCTTCCTGCTCGCTCTTGGCGGCGAAATGGGCTACGCCGCTTTTCGAAGCGTGGACGGAGGCGCCGCCGAGCTCGTCGTGCGTAACGCTTTCGCCCGTGACCTGCTTGACCACTGCGGGGCCGGTGAGGAACATCTGGGAAGTGCCGTCCACCATGAGGGTGAAATCGGTCAGGGCGGGGGAGTATACAGCTCCGCCTGCGCAGGGGCCGAATATGCCGCTTATCTGGGGGACTACACCGGAGGCGAGAATGTTGCGCTCGAAAATCTCCGCATAGCCTGCGAGGGCGTCTATGCCCTCCTGGATGCGGGCTCCGCCGCTGTCGTTCAGACCTATTACGGGGGCGCCGGTCTTCACGGCCATGTCCATAACCTTGCATATCTTTTCGGAAACGGTCTTGCTGAGCGAACCGCCGCTTACTGTGAAGTCCTGGGCATAGACATAGACTATGCGGCCGTCTATTGTGCCGCGTCCGGTCACGACGCCGTCGCCGTCGGGGCGGCTCTGCTCCATGCCGAAGTTGGTGCAGCGGTGGCGCACGAACATGTCGAATTCTTCAAAGGATCCCTCGTCCAGAAGGAGGGAGAGGCGCTCGCGTGCTGTCATTTTGCCCTTCTTGTGCTGGGCCTCGATCTTGGCGCTGCCGCCTCCCTGGCGAGCAACTGAGCGTCTTTCGACCAGTGCCTCGATGTTTTCGCTTTGTATACTCATCTCTCTTTTTATTTCAGTCTGGCAAGATAAGAATTATATTCTTATAATCAAAAAAACGGCCCCTTTCGAGGGCCGTTCGTGTTGAGAGAATATGCTCTTTTTATTCGGGCTTCATAGTGGTGTAGACGTGGGTGACGTCTTCGTCGTCTTCGAGCATGTCGATGAGCTTCTCGAGGGTCTGCCTCTGCTCGGGGGTGACTTCCTTGAGGTCCACGTTGGGGATGCGCTCGAAACCGCCGGAAAGCATCTCCAGGCCGTTCTCTTCGATGTACTTCTGGATCTGGCCGTAGGCGGTGTAGTCACCGTAGATGGCGATGGACTTCTTCTCGTTGTCGTCCTCGTCGTACTCGACCTCTTCGAAGAGTTCCTCCACGCCGTAGTCTATCATTTCGAGCTCGAGCTCCTCGAGGTCGAGACCTTCCTTCTCAGCTACGTGGAAGACGCATTTATGGTCGAACATGAAGCTCACGGAGCCGCTGGTGCCCAGAGACCCGCCGCACTTGGTGAAGTAGCTGCGGACGTTGGCGACGGTGCGGGTGTTGTTGTCGGTAGCGGTCTCTACGAGGTAGGCGATGCCGAAGGGGCCGTAGCCTTCATAGACTATCTCCTTGAAGTCGCCGGTGGCCTTATCGGTGGCCTTCTTGATGGCGCGCTCGATGTTCTCCTTGGGCATGGACTCGCTGCGGGCCTCTGCCATGAGGGCGCGGAGACGGGGGTTGCCGGTCACGTCGGGGCCGCCCTGCTTGACGGCTATGGTGATTTCCTTTCCGAGTTTGGTGAAGACGCGGGCCATGTGGCCCCATCTTTTCATCTTCCTTTCCTTGCGGAATTCAAATGCTCTTCCCATAGTTTACTCGGCGAATTTGATGCGGTTGATGTACTTGTCGATTTCGTAGCCTTCGATGGACTGGGGATATTTGTCCTTTACGGTCTCGTAGAGGGAGAGGGCCTTGTCGTTGTCGCCGGCTTCTTCAGCTGCGGCTGCGGCCTTCACGAGATATTCAGCTGCGAAAACGTTGTCGGAGACCTTGGCGGCCTTCTCGAACTCGGAGACTGCCTTGCTGTACTGCTCGAGACCTACGTATGCGTCGCCTATGCAAGCGGTGGCGCGGCCCTTGAGGATCTCGTCCTTGCCGTTGTACTTCCTGAGGTAGGAAATGGCTCCGTCATAGTCGCCCATTTCGAGGGCGCAGACACCTGCGTAGAAATAGACGGACTGACCGGCCTTTGCACCATACTGGGAAATGACTTCGGCAAAACCGAGGTTGTTGCCGTCGCCGTTAAGGGCGATCTCGAAGTTGCCATCGCGGAAAGCTGCCTCGGCGGGGTAGGTCTGATCCATGGCCTCAGCCTTCAAGGGCTTGAGATAGAGCTGGTTGTAAGCGAGGACGCCGGCTGCGATGACGATTGCTGCGATCACGACGCACCAGATGGTCTTTTTGTTTTCGTTGTAGAACTGTTCGGTTTTGGAGACGGTCTGTTCGAGCTGTTCCTTACGGACCTCTTCCTGAGTTTTCTTTGTTGCCATATCTTTAATTACTTTGTTTTTCCTGTTCTAAACAATAATCCGAAAGGGCACAATTTCCCAATCGAACCGCAAATTTATAATTTTTACTTGAAACAACGAAAAAAAAACAAAGTTTCTCCAAGACAGCCGCTGCCCCCGCGGAGTGCGTCCTTCGCTCATGCGGGGAAAAGCGGGCGCACCCGGTCGCATCCGCTTTTCCCCTAAGTCGCTCAGGCCCTCTCCGCGGCTGGCAGTTTGTCATTGATGTATGCGTGCGCGGGCGTTATGGAGGCTGGAGGCAATTGGTTTTTTGAGCAACCGCACAAAAAATAATTGCCTTCAGCCGCGTAGGCAGCGTATAAAACAAAGATTATCGGCGGAAAGAGCCGCCGGCGGAGCGAAGGCGAGCGGCAAGATCGCCGGTAACGGCGCTCTTCATGATCTTCCGCGTCCCCTCAAACTGCTTGAGGAGGCGGTTCACCTCAGGCAGGGAAGTGCCGGAGCCGTCAGCGATTCTCTTGCGGCGGCTGCCATTAATCACCTCGGGATGTTCGCGCTCATAAGGCGTCATAGACTGTATGATGGCCTCCGTGCTCTTGAAAACGTCATCGGGAATATCGACGTCCTTCAAGGCCTTACCCATGCCTGGAATCATTGAAGCGAGGTCCTTGACGTTACCCATCTTCTTCACCTGCTGAAGCTGCTGATAATAATCGTCCAGAGTAAACTTATCCTTAGCGAGCTTTTTCTTCAGCTCGCGGCTCTGCTTCTCATCAAACTGCTCCTGAGCCTTCTCCACCAGCGAAACCACATCGCCCATGCCGAGAATGCGGTCTGCGATGCGCTTGGGATGGAAAACATCCAGCGCCTCCATCTTTTCGCCGGTCGAAACGAACTTGATAGGCTTGCCGACGGCGGCCTTGATCGAAAGGGCCGCACCACCGCGGGTGTCGCCATCCATCTTGGTGAGCACAACACCATCGAAATCAATAGCCTGATTGAAAGCCTTTGCGGTATCGACGGCATCCTGACCGGTCATCGCATCGACGACGAACAGCGTCTCAGAAGGGCTGGTGGCCTGCTTCATCGCCGCAATCTCGTCCATCAGTTCCTTGTCCACAGCAAGGCGGCCGGCGGTATCGACAATCACGACGCTGAAACTCTCCTTCTTGGCAAAAGCAATGGCGGCAATGGCCACCTTGACAGGATCCTTTTCGCCCTCGAGGGAGAAAACTGGCACGTCAATGCCCTCGCCGAGAGTCTTCAACTGCTCAATTGCGGCGGGACGGAAGGTGTCGCAAGCCGCGAGCAGGACCTTCATGCCGCGCTTGCTCTTTATGCTAAGAGCCAGCTTGCCGGAGAAAGTGGTCTTACCGGAACCGTTCAGGCCGGCGACCAGCACCACGGCGGGATTGCCCTTGAGATTGATGTCCGAAGACTCGCTGCCCATGAAATCGGCCAGCTCGTCGTGGACTATCTTAACCATCATCTGCTGAGGCTTGACGGCGGTCAGGACCTCCTGGCCCATAGCCTTCTGCTTCACGCGGTCGCAGAATTCCTTGGCCACCTTGAAGCTCACGTCTGCTTCGAGCAGGGCCTTGCGTATGTCCTTTAGGGTCTCGGCTATGTTGATATCGGTGATTTTGCCTTCGCCCTTGAGTATCTTGAAGGATCTTTCCAGTCTTTCGGAGAGGTTCTCGAACATGGTTTTTTCAATTTTTCCCGCAAATTTAATATTTTTGGCCAAATACAAGACTTATGGACAAGTTAAGCATAGGAATACTAGGCGCCGGCCACATTGCCGGCAAGGTCTCTTCAACCCTCGAACAGATGCCCCAGCTGCGCTGCTGCGCAGTGGCCTCGCGCGATTTAGCTAAGGCCCGCGCCTTCGCTCTCGAGCACGGTTTTGAAAAGGCCTACGCCTCATACGAAGCGCTTTGCGCCGACCCTGACGTGGACCTTGTCTATGTGGCCACCCCCAATTCCCACCATTACGCTCATATTAAGATGGCGCTCGAGGCGGGTAAGGCGGTGCTCTGCGAAAAATCTTTCACCCTTAATGCCGCCCAGGCCGAAGAGCTCATAGTCCTTTCGCACAAGAAGAATGTTCTGCTCGCGGAGGCCATCTGGACGCGCTATATGCCTTTTTCAAAGCAGATTAAGGAGATTATCGTCAGCGGCGTAATAGGCACTCCGCACTTCCTGTCGGCCAACCTGGGCTATGCCCTTGAGTGGAAGGAGAGGGTGATGCGCCCTGAGCTTGGCGGCGGGGCGCTCCTCGATCTGGGCGTTTATTGCCTTAATTTCGCACTAATGTGCTTCGGGAGCGACATAAAGGAGACGGTGACCGCGTGCACCAAGAATGATGCGGGAGTGGACCTCCAGGAGACTGTCACTTACATCTACAATGACGGCCGTATGGCTGAGTTGCACGCTTCGGCCCAAGCTGCGACTGACCGCCAGGGCATCATTTCCGGCGACAAGGGTTTCCTTATTATAGATAATGTCAATAATCCCGGGAGCGCTTCTGCCTGGACGCGCTACGGCGAGTCGCTGGGGCACTGGGAGGCTCCGGTGCGCATTTCGGGCTTTGAGTACGAGTTCTTGGCGTGCCGCCGTGCTCTTTTGGAGGGGCGCATCGAGTGTGAGGAGATGCCGCACGCCGAAATTCTTCGCGTCATGCGTATGATGGACGCCCTCCGCCGCTCCTGGGGCGTCTCCTTCCCCGGCGAATAGTTTGTTCTGCGTGCGGGGGCGTTGTGGAGGCTTGAGGCAATTGGTTTTTTGAGCAACTGCACAAAAAACCAATTGCCTTCAGCCGCGTGGGGCAGGGGATTTATTCCCCGAAGAGGAGGGAGTAGTCGCGGGAGAGGGTCTTGGTGGCGAGGGGAGTGGGGACGAAGGACCAGGAGCCGATGAGCGAGGGGTCGCAGATGGCGCTGACGCTGATGCCGCCGTTTTCAACTATGTAGTCATAAATGAGCTTGCGTATCTCGGGATACTTGCCGATGATGCGCTCCTGAAGAGCGTCGCCCACGATGAGGGCGCCCTGGGGCATGATGCCACCGCCGCCGTTCGCCCTGTAGGAAGTCATAGCGACGGTATAGGTCGCATTGGGGTCGAAGGGTGTGCCTGAAGCGAGGGACCGGATTCTCACGCGCGAGCCGGCGGGTTTGGTTATGTCAACTGTGTAGCAGATGCCGGCGGCTGAATCGAAATTGTAGGACCTCGCGACAAACGACCATTTTTTCTGTCCCGTGCGGGGATCGTCGCGTTTGGCGATGTTAAGGACCCTGTCGGAAGGGAAGGTCACGGTGTGTATCCAATTGGCGTAGGAGTACTCCAGGTAGGCGAGAATCTCGCGCCCCGTCATCTTCACCACGAACATCTGGTTCTCGTAGGGGTAGATGGTGAATAAGTCGTTGTAGATGAGTTTGCCGGCCTTCACGGTGCCGTTGTAGGTCAGAGGCGCGGCCATGGAAATATCGGCGAGCGAGGCTTTGAGGCAGACGGTGTGGATGAGATTGGTGTAGTCGCTCATGCCCTTGTAGGCCTCGCGGGTGAGGATATCGCGTTCGAGGGTGCCCACCTCGCGAAGGGTGAAGGCCTTAACGGCCTCGAAATCAGCGCTGAACGCTTCCCTCATGGCGGGGTCGGCCTTGGAAGCATCGACCGCGATCAGCTCGCCGCTGAGCGTCTTGGAAACGACTTTCCCTTTCTTTACTTCGGCAGTGAGAACGCCGTGCGCCACATTGCGGCAGTGGCTGCCGGAATTGAGGAGCCACTTGGGGCCGTTCTGCTCCACGACGGGATGATGGTCGTGGGAATTGACCACAAAGTCAACGCCGCGAAGGGAGTTCAGCAGGTCGCGGCCCTGGCTCTCGAGCAAGCTCCCGTCGCCCTTCCCACTTCCTGAGTGCACCACAACTACCACTACATCAGGCTTTTCACTTTTGCGCATGGCGTCCACGTCCTTCTGCACCAGGGGCAGCAGCGACTTGAAATCCATCCCGCTCCAGATGTTCTCGTCCAGCCAGGCTTTGATATTGGCGTTTGTGTAGCCGAGGACGGCCACCTTGAGCCCTGCGCGGCGGAAAATCTTGCAGTACTCGAAATATGGCTTGCCGTCCGACGTGCGCACCGCGTTACCAGCGAGGAATGGGATGCCAGCCTTGCGAAGGTCGCGCGTGATTCGGTCATAAACCGCGTGCCCGGTCTCGATATCGTGATTGCCCACTGCGATTGCGTCGTAGCCGATGTAGGAGGCGAGGCGCGGGTACACGTGGGGCGTCAGGGTGTCCACATAGTTGAAATAGTACGCAGCATTGTCGCCCTGGAGGCAGTCGCCGGCATCGAGCAGCAGCACGTTGTCTGCGCCCACAGCGCTGCGGACGCTGTCGGCATAGTACTTGACGGCAAAGAGCGAGCGCTTTGCTCTCCCGCCGGTGTAGCTCTCGTCGAAGTAGCAGCCGTGCACGTCGTTGGTGCTGAGGATGTGCAGCTGATGTATGCCGTCCTGAGCCTTACAGGAGGCGGCGAGCGCTATGCAGAGGAGCGCGGGGATGATGAATCTTTTCATGCCTGGAATCGTGTTTAGCTGCGAATTTACTAAATAATTGGTATATTTACGCCGATGAAACTTCTCACCCCCGTCGAATTCCCCGCCTCGCGCCTGGGCCTGAGCCTTGGCGACAAGGTCATGGTGCTCGGCAGCTGCTTTGCCGACGCAGTGGGGGAGCATCTCAAGGCCGCGGGCTTCAGCGTCTGCCTCAACCCTTTCGGCACGCTCTACAACCCCGCCTCTATTGCGGGCGCAATGCAGCGGATGAGCAGTGCGCGCCCCTTCAGCGCCTCCGAGTGCGTCGAAATGGGCGCCGGCGCGGGCCTCGTGTGCTCCTTTTCGCACCACACGCGCTTTGCACGCGAGTCGGTTGAGGACTTTCTCGAAAATGCGAACGACTCCCTCGACGAGGCCGCCGATTTCTGGCAGGACTGCAACAAGGTTATCGTGACCCTTGGCACGATATACTGCTTCCTGCACGAAGGCTCGGTCGTGGCGAACTGCCTCAAGCGCCCCGCAGCCGAGTTCGAGCGCGTCCCCATGAGCCTCGGGCAGGTGCTGCAGACCCTTCGCGCCATGGTCGTCTCCGCCCCGGGGAAAGACTTTATCTTCACAGTCAGTCCCGTGCGGCATCTCGCCGACGGCGCGCATGGCAATATGCTGAGTAAAAGCACTTTGCTCCTCGCTGTAGAGCAGCTGCTCGCCGACCCTCAGGTGGGAAGCAGATGCGAGTATTTCCCCGCCTACGAAATCGTGATGGACGAACTTCGCGACTACCGCTTCTACGCCCCCGACATGGTGCACCCTTCTGCCCAGGCGGAGGACTATATTTGGGAGCGCTTCCTCGCCTGGGCCGTCCCCGCTTCCGAACACGCTGAGATCGCCGCCAACGAAAAGGCCTTCCGAGCCTCGCAGCACCGCCCCAATTTGCATAAATAGCATTTAAAGATATGAAATTCAGATTCTTGGCGCTCGTCGCCGCCACCCTTGCGCTCGCTTCCTGCAGCAAGGACAATATTATCAAAACCAAAGTTCCCGCCCGCCCCGCAGGGCAGGAGGACATGATTGGTTTCGCCGCCCAGCCCATTGAGGACGTGGGCATTGGCATAGTCGGCCTTGGAATGCGCGGCAGCAGCGCAGTCTCGAGGCTCACCTACGTCCCAGGCTGCCACATTGCGGCAGTGTGCGACGTCGAGAACGACCGCGCAGAAGCGGCCGAGCGCAAGATTGCTGAGCGCGGCATAAACGTCAAAGTCTACAGCGGCGCTGAAAACGCTTACGAGCAGCTTTGCAGCGACCCTGATGTGGACCTCGTCTACATCTGCACCGACTGGATACACCACGTGCCCGTAGCTCTCTGCGCAATGGAAAACGGCAAACACGCCGCCATCGAAGTACCCTCGGCCGAAACCCTCCAGGCCTGCTGGGACCTCGTGAACACTTCCGAGCGCACACGCAAGCACTGCACGATACTCGAAAACTGCTGTTACGACTTCTTCGAACTCACCGCCCTGGAAATGGCGCGCCAGGGCGTTTTCGGCGAAATAATTCACGCCGAGGGCGCCTACCTCCACAATCTCGACCCCTACTGGAAACGCTACTGGAATAACTGGAGGCTCGATTTCAACCATGCCAACAGGGGTGACCTCTATCCCACCCACGGCTTCGGCCCCGTCTGCCAGGCTCTCAACATCCACCGCGGCGACCGCCTGACGACTCTTGTCGCTATGGATACCGACCCCTTCAACGGCCCCAAGCACGCTGCCGCAGCCGGCATGGAGGGGAGCGAGAACTTCGCCTCCGGCGACGTCACGATGACTATGGTTCGCACTGCCAAGGGCAAGACCGTCCTTATCGAGCACGATGTCCTGACCCCTCGCCCCTACAGCCGTATGTATCAGCTGGTTGGCACCGACGGCTATGCCGGCAAATACCCCGAGAATCAGATATGCCTCCGCAAGGAAGGCGCCTTTGATGTCGATTACAACAATCTCAAAGGCGAAAAGACTTACCGCGGCGCCGAGCTTTCAGAGCTCATGTCGCAGTACCGCAGCCCCATCCTGACTCCCGAGCTCGAGGCTCTGGCCAAGGAGGTTGGCGGCCACGGCGGCATGGATTTTATCATGGATTACCGCCTCGTCTACTGCCTCAATAACGGCCTTCCTCTCGATATGGACGTTTACGACCTTGCCGAGTGGTGCTGCATCAGCGAGCTCTCCTGCATCTCCCTCGAAAACGGCAGCGCCCCGGTCGAAGTCCCCGACTTCACCCGCGGCGCCTGGGACCGCCTCCCCGGCTTCTCCTACGCTTTCGCAGAATAGTAAAACTCCCAGCCGCTGAAGGTGCGCCCGCTTTTCCCCGCATGAGCGAATGACACCCTGCGCGGCTGGAGGCAATTATTTTTTGTGCAGTTGCTCAAAAAACCAATTGCCCCCAGCCTCCACAACCCCCACGCGCAGGTGGGTGTGTTACTTCAGGACGCCGAGTTCGCGGCCGACTTTGATGAAGGCGGCGATGGCTTTGTCGAGATGCTCCCGTTCGTGGGCGGCTGAAATCTGAACGCGGATGCGGGCCTGCCCCTTGGGAACGACGGGATAGTAGAAACCGGTTACAAAAATACCTTCCTCAGCGATGCGGGCCGCAAACTTCTGGCTCAGGGGAGCGTCGTAGAGCATAACGGCGCAAATGGCCGACTGGGTGGGCTTGATGTCGAAGCCGGCGGCCATCATTTTGTCGCGGAAATATTCAACGTTGGCCTGCTGCTTGTCGTGGATGGCGTTGCTCTCTGAAAGCATCTTGAAAAGCTCGATGCCAGCGGCAACGATCATGGGCGGCAGGGAATTGGAGAAGAGGTAGGGACGGGAGCGCTGGCGGAGCATGTCGATAATCTCCTTGCGGCCGGTAGTGAAGCCGCCCACGGCGCCGCCGAAGCTCTTGCCGAGGGTGCCGGTGTGGATGTCGATGCGGCCGTAGCAGTCGAACTGCTCGGCGACGCCGCGGCCGGTCTTGCCCACGACGCCGGCAGAATGGCTCTCATCAACCATCACCAGGGCGTCATACTTCTCAGCGAGGTCGCAAATCTTGTCCATAGGAGCCACGTTGCCGTCCATGGAGAAAACGCCGTCGGTAACGATGATGCGGAACCTCTGGGCCTGAGCTTCCTGTAGGCAGCGCTCAAGGTCGGCCATATCTGCGTTGGCATAGCGGTAGCGAACAGCCTTGCAGAGGCGCACGCCGTCGATAATGGAAGCGTGGTTCAGCGAATCGGAAATAATGGCGTCATCGGCCGTGAAAAGGGGCTCGAAAACGCCGCCGTTGGCGTCGAAGCAGGCGGCGTAGAGTATGGTGTCCTCGGTGTGGAAATAATCGGCTATTGCCTTCTCGAGCTCTTTGTGAAGGTCCTGGGTGCCGCAGATGAAGCGGACCGAAGACATGCCGTAGCCCCTCTCGTCCATGGCCTTCTTGGCGGCTGCGATGAGCCTGGGATTGTCGGACAGGCCGAGATAGTTGTTGGCGCAGAAATTCAGCGCCTTGGATCCGTCCTTGAGGGTGATTTCGGCGCCCTGGGCGGAGCATATTTCACGCTCGTTCTTGTAGAGACCGGCTTCATGGATGGCTTTAAGCTCGCCGGCGAGATACTGCTGGAATTTTCCGTACATGATGTTCGTGCATTGTTTTGTGGTTCCGCAAATGTAGGAAATAATGCCGAAATATCATAGGTGGAGGCGTATGTGGCTGAATTTTAGCTTTTTCTTACAGAAAAAAGCACTTTTCCTTGTTTTTTATTAATAAAAAATTTAATTTTGCGTTTTGGAAATATAACTTACAAAATTATAAGGTATGAAAAAACTTATCGTCACTGTTTGCGCTGCCCTCACCATGGCATTTGCAGCAAACGCTCAGGAAACTTTCTATCCCGGTTGGTACTTCGGTGTCCAGGGTGGTGTCAACTATGTTTCCTCCAACTACTGGGGTCTCGGCAAGTTCCAGCATCTCAACCCCAACGCTTCCCTGAACCTCGGCTATGACTTCGCTCCCTGGTTCGGTCTCCGCGGTTCCGTAAGCGGCCCCTTCGGCAACTTCCCTACCAACGGTACGACCATCAACAAGTACAACTACGCTCAGTTCGGCCTCGACGCCGTCGTTGATATCTGCAACATCTTCAAGTACAAAGAGACTCGCTTCCTGAGCCCTTATGTCTTCCTCGGTGGCGCAGCAGGCTATCGTTTCCAGGTCGGTACCGTTCCTGCAAGCTTCATCCCCGGTGTCCGCGCCGGTCTTGGCTTCAACTTCCGCCTCAGCGAGCTTGTCGACCTCTCCCTCGAGCTCCAGGACAACGCTCTCAACAACAAGTTCAACACCCTCGACGACAACGAGCTCTTCGGTGGTGACATCATCGGTTGGAAGCGCCCCTTCAAGTGGGATGACAATTTCGCCGCTCTCCTCGGCCTCAAGTTCAACTTCGGTTCCGTCAAGGCTCACAAGGCTGCCATAGCCGCTGCTGAGGCTGCCGCCGCTGAGGCTGCCGCCCTCGCCGCCGCCCAGAAGGCCGCTGCCGAGCGTGCCGCTGCCGAGAAGGCTGCTGCCGAGAAGGCCGCCGCTGAGAAGGCCGCTGCCGAGAAGGCTGCCGCCGAGCGTGCCGCTGCTGAGAAGGCCGCCGCCGAGGCTGCCCGCGCAAAGGCCCGTGCAACCGTCGAAAACGTCTATTTCGATCTCAACAAGTCCGTCATCCGTCCCGGTGAGGTCTCCAAGATCGACGCCGTCATCGCCATCCTGAAGCAGTATCCCGAGGCTGTCGTGAGCATCACCGGCTACGCCGATAAGTTCACCGGCACCGCCAAGCGCAACATGGTCCTTTCCCAGGAGCGTGCCGAGCGTGTCACCAAGTGCCTCGTCGATGCAGGCATCGCCGCCGAGCGCATCACCACCAACTTCTATGGCGACACCAAGCAGGTCAGCGAAGTTCCCGAAGAGAACCGCGTTTCCATCTGCGTCACCCGCTAATAACTTACTCTTCATATAAAATCTCCGACCCTCCCCGGGCCGGAGATTTTTTTGTATCACAATTTCGAAAAATAGATTAAATTTGTATTCCTATAATGTAACGCTGAAATGAAAAACATCCTGGTTGTCGGTTCAACGGGCCAGATAGGCTCCGAACTCACCATGAAACTCCGCGGTATCTATGGCGGAAACAATGTCGTAGCCGGCTACATCCCCGGCGCAGAACCCAAAGGCGAACTCCTCGAGAGCGGCCCCAGCGCCGTAGCCGACGTGCGCGACGCCAAAGGCCTGGCAGAGATAGTCGCAAAATATAATATAGACGCCATCTACAATCTCGCGGCCCTGCTCTCCGCCGTAGCCGAGCGCAAGCCCCTCATGGCCTGGGACATACAGATGAACGGCCTTCTGAACCTGCTGGAAATCTCGCGCGAAAAGTCCTGCGCCCTCTTCACCCCCAGCTCCATCGGCTCCTTCGGCCCCGACACCCCCAAGCAGAATACCCCCCAGGACACCATTCAGCGCCCCACCTCGATGTACGGCGTAACCAAAGTCGCCACCGAGCTCCTTAGCGACTACTATCACCATAAGTTCGGCGTCGACACCCGCTCCGTCCGCTTCCCGGGCCTCATATCCTACACCACACTCCCCGGCGGCGGCACCACCGACTACGCAGTAGAAATCTACTATGCGGCAGTAAAGGGCGAAGAATTCGTCTGCCCAATAGCCAAAGGTACCTTCATGGACATGATGTACATGCCCGACGCCCTCAGGGCCGCCGTTGAAATAATGGAAGCCGACCCTTCGCGCCTCAATCACCGCAACTCCTTCAACATCGCCTCCATGAGCTTCGACCCCGAAATCATACGAGCTTCGATTGCGAAGGCCGTCCCCGGCTTCAGGATGCGCTACGAGCCCGACCCGGTACGCCAGGCCATAGCCGAAAGCTGGCCCGACAAGATGGACGACAGCTGCGCCCGCGCCGAGTGGGACTGGAAGCCCGAATTCGGCCTCGAAGAAATGACTGCAGACATGATCGCCAACCTAAGAATCAAACTCGCTAAAGCATGACCCTTATAAAATCCATTTCCGGCATACGCGGCACCGTGGGCGGCCGCCCCGGCTACAACCTCACCCCCGTCGACATAGTAAAATTCACCTACGCGTACGCTCAGCGCCTCAAAAGCAAGGCCCCCAAGGCCGCTGACGGCCGCTACAAAGTGGTTGTGGGCCGCGACGCTCGTCTCAGTGGCGAAATGGTCGCAGGGCTTGTGTGCAGCACGCTCGTCGGCTGCGGAGTGGACGTAATAGACGCAGGTCTTGCCAGCACCCCCACCACGGAAATGGCAGTCATCCTCAGCGGCGCCGACGGCGGCATCATCATCACCGCCTCCCACAACCCCATGCAGTGGAACGCCCTCAAGCTCCTCAACGACAAGGGCGAATTCCTCTCTGCGGCCGAAGGCCAGTCCATACTAGATTGCGCCGAAAGCGGCGAATTCGATTTCAGTGAGGTCACTGCCCTCGGCAGCATAGTGAAACACGACTTTACTCAGGAGCATCTCGACAAGGTCCTCGCCCTTCCCGATGTAGATCTCCCCGCCATCAAGAAGGCGGGCTTCAAGGTGGTCGTGGACGCAATCAACAGCGTCGGCGGCATCATAATGCCTGAGCTCCTCAGGCAGCTCGGAGTAGAATGCATAAAGCTGAACTGCACTCCTGACGGATGTTTCGCGCACAATCCCGAGCCCCTGCCCGCCAACCTTAAGGACCTGAGCGATGCAGTGGTAAAGGAAGGCGCCGACCTTGGCATCAGCGTCGATCCCGACGTGGACCGCCTCGCCTTCATATGCGAAAACGGCGAACCCTTCGTCGAGGAATACACCCTTGTGAGCGTGGCCGACTATCTCCTCGAGCAGGCCGTTAAACGCGGCGAAAAGAGCCTCAGCACCGTCTCCAACCTCTCCTCCAGCAGGGCCCTCAGGGACGTCACCGAAAAGCATGGCGGCAAGTATTATCCCGCCGCCGTGGGCGAAGTGAACGTTACGACCAAGATGCACGAGGTCGGAGCCCTCATAGGCGGCGAAGGCAACGGGGGAGTGATTTATCCCGCCATCCACGCCGGCCGCGATGCCATGGTTGGCACAGCTCTCTTCCTTAGCAAGCTCGCCCACTCCGGCATAAAGGTCTCCGAACTCAAAAAGACCTATCCTGCGTACGCAATAGTCAAGCGCCGCATAGACCTCTCCGACTCTGCGCTCATAGAAAAGATACTTCTCGCAATGAAAAAGCATTTCGAGAAAGAGCAAATCAATGACATAGACGGAGTGAAGATTGATTTTGAAGCTGAGCGCAAGTGGGTGCACCTGCGCCGCTCCAACACCGAGCCCATCATACGCGTATACGCCGAAGCTCCCACGGAGGAAGCCGCAGCCGCCCTCGCAGACGAGGTTGTCGCACTTGCCAATTCGCTGATTGCCTGATGTTCTCGTTTCGCACTACGCCCCTTGCCGATCAGATGGACAAGGCCCTCACCCAGGGCCGGGTCGTAGTCGTCGACACTCCTTCATCGTTCGACCCCGCAACGGGCCTGACCACCGCCCGGATTTTTAGTCAGAGAGGCAACCTGTTCCGCCATTTCACCCCTTCGGGAGGTGAATTTGCGGCAGGGGAGCCCACACTCGGGATTGATTATTCAGTCCTCAAGGAAGCGGATGCGGTGGTAGTTGACATACAGGACGCCGGCTCCCGCAGTTTCCCTCTTACAAAGGAAGTATGCGCCCTTATTGAGGCTCTCGCAGGCATGGATTATCCTCCTGCAATGTACCTCGTGGACCGGCCCAACCCCGCAGGGCGCACTGTGGAAGGCACTATACCCGTAATCGAAACTGAGCCTCATACGCCGCGTGTGGCCCATCGTCACGGCCTTACCCTTGGCGAGCTGTGCCACCTTCTCCAGAGCGAGATTGCCCCGTCGCTGGCCCTGCACGTCATTTCCATGAGGGCCTCGTCCTCCATGCTCCTTCCTTGGGCCATCCCGCCTTCGAAGGATTTTGCGGGACTTTTCAGCCCCATGCTCTACTCTTCGGGCATTCTTTGGACGCGCACTTCGGTGTCCGTCGCCCTCGGCACTCCGCGCCCCTATGAGTATATAGGCGCGCCTTACCTCAGGCACGAGGACGTGCGCTATCTTCCTTGCCCCGAGGGAGTCGTGCTGAGGCCCTGCAGTTTCGTTCCAGGCGAAGGAAAGTTCGCCGGTGAGCTTTGCCACGGCTTCCAGATTATGCTCTCCCCGGGCGCGCGCTACCACTCCTTCCTCCATGCCGTGCTGCTGATGCGCTCGCTCCAGTCGCGCTACTCGCAGTTTAATTTCGACAGCGGTTTTAACGCTCTTGTTTGCGACCCTGTCGTCAAGGCGTACCTTAGCGAAGAAATCACTTTCGACGTCGTTCAGGAGCACGTTAAGGCCGAGGAACAGAAGTGGATACGCAAGGCCAGGCGCTACTGCCTCTACGACGATCCTCCGGTGCGCAATAAGTGATAAATAATTTGCGTTTATCCCTTTTTTTACTATCTTTGCGCTCCGATTCTAAAACTATAGTTAAAATGAAAAAAGGAATCCATCCCGAAACCTACCGTCTTGTAGCTTTCAAGGATATGTCAAACGAGGACGTGTTCATCACCCGCTCCTGCGCCACCACTAAGGAAACCATCATGGTGGACGGAGTCGAGTATCCCGTCGTGAAGGTTGAGATCTCCAACACCTCTCATCCTTTCTACACCGGCAAAGTCAAGATCGTCGATACCGCCGGCCGTGTTGATAAATTCTACCAGAGGTACAAGAGCAGGCAGAAATAATTTCCTCTGCCGTAACGATAGTCAGATTCCCGGGCCCAAGGTCCGGGAATTTTTGTATATTTGTCCCTGAACGTGCAAATTCAATAGTATCATGAAAATAGAAAAGACTCTCTGGGGCACTTCCCCTTCCGGACAAGAAATCTTCAAGTACAGGATAAGCAATGCGAGCGGCGCTTATGTCGAGCTTGGCAGCGTCGGTGCCGCCATCACCGGCATCTTCGTCCCCGACAAGGACGGTAAGCTCGATAACGTTGTCCTGTGCTACCCCGAGGCCTCGTCCTATTTCTCCGACGGCCCCTGCGCCGGCAAGTGCCCCGGCCGCTTTGCCAACAGGATTGCCCTCGGCAAATTCACCCTGGACGGCAAGGAGTACAACCTGGCCGTCAACAACGGCCCCAACCATCTCCACGGCGGCCCCACGGGCTTCCAGAACAGGGTGTGGGACAGCCGCATTGAAGGCGACAGTGTAGAATTCATGTACTTCTCCGAAGACGGCGAGGAAGGTTACCCAGGCAAGCTCAAGGTCGTGGCCCGCTATGAGTGGAGCGAGAATAACGAGCTCCGCCTCTCCTTCACCGCCCGCTGCGACGCCGCCACCGTCCTGAACCTTACCAACCACGTCTATTTCAATCTCGACTGCAAGGGCGACATCCTCGACCATGAGCTCATGCTCAACGCTTCCGAGTATTTGCCCACAGACGAGACCCTCATACCCCTTGGCGAAAGCGAGCCCGTGGCCGGCACGCCCATGGACTTCACCAACTTCAAGCCCATAGGCCGCGATATTAATTCAAGTTTCTCCGCCCTGAAATACGGCAAGGGTTATGACAACTGCTTCGTTATCGACGGCTATGTCCCCGGCCAGATACAGACCGCTGCCACCCTTGTCGGCCCCGCTTCAGGCCGCTGCCTTGAGGTCGTGACCAGCCAGCCCGGCGTCCAGATCTACACCGGCAACTGGCTCGAGGGCTGCCCCGCGGGCCCCGATGGCAAGCAGTACCACGACTATGACGCCGTGGCAATAGAGTGCCAGCATTTCCCCGACTCTCCCAACAGGCCCGAGTACCCTTCGACAGTCCTCTTCCCCGGACAGGATTTCGAGGAGTGCATCATCTGGGCCTTCACCGTGCGTAAATAATCATGAAAGTACTTAAGTTCGGCGGCACGTCCGTCGGTTCCGCCCGTGCCCTTGAGTCCGTAAGGAGCATAGTATCGGCCGTGGACGGCGATGCTGTCGTGGTCGTATCCGCCCTCTCCGGCGTGACGGATGCGCTAGTGCGCCTTTCCGCCCTTGCAGCCGAAGGTGATAAGTCCTGCTTCAGCGAGCTGGAGGCGATTAAATCCAGGCATTTGGATTTGGTTTCCGAGCTTTTTGGCGCTTCCGGCTCTGCCCTTAAAGAGCGCATGGAATGCATGCTCTCCTCGCTTGAAAGCATATGCGCCGCAGTTTATTCGCTGCGCACCCTGCCCTCCAAGACCCGCTGCGAGATTCTTTCCTTTGGAGAGAGGATGTCCTGCGAAATAGTTTCCACCTTGCTTGGGGGAGCGCCGGTAAAGGACTCCACGGCCTTCATCAAGACTTTTGTGCGTGAAGGCAAGTGCATCCTCGCCACAGCAGTAACTGAAAAGCTGGTTAGGGAAGCTTTTGAGGGCCATAAGGGCATTTGCGTCGTCCCCGGATTCATCGCTTCAGATATCTCCGACGGGTCGGTCAGCAACCTTGGCCGCGGAGGCTCGGACTATACCGCCAGTATTATCGCTGCAGCTCTCGGCGCTTCTTCGCTTGAGATTTGGACCGACGTGGACGGCTTTATGAGCGCTGACCCCAAGATTATAAAGACTTCGTTCGTTATTGACGAGCTGAGTTTCGCAGAAGCCATGGAGCTCTGCAATTTCGGCGCGAAAGTGGTCTATGCTCCGGCGCTTTATCCTCTCTACTCGAAGGATTTGCCTGTCTATATTAAGAATACCTTCAACCCTTCCTCCCCAGGCACGCTCATTAAGCGCAGCGTGGAGGGTAGCGGACGCCAGATTTCGGGCATAGCTTCCATTGGCGATATTTCGCTCCTGACTGTCAGCGCGCCTTCGATGGCGGGCGTCGTGGGTGTGGACGGAAGAATCTTCGGCGTGCTTTCAAGGGAGGACGTGAGCGTATTCCTCGTAAGCCAGTCGTCGTCGGAGACGGGCATCAGCCTTGGTGTCAGCTCATCGGACGCCGAAAAGGCGGCGCGCGCCCTCGACGGAGAGTTCGCTTCCGAAATTGAGCACGGAGTCATGCGCCCCGTGCGCGTGGAAAGCGGCCTTGCCACTGTCTCAGTTGTGGGCGAGGGCCTTAAGTACGCCAAAGGTATTGCAGCTAAGCTTTTTACCACGCTCTCGCGCAATAACATAGCCGTTCTCGCCTGCGCACAGGGCTCGTCCGACTACAATATTTCAATGGTCGTGGAGCAGAAGTTCCTGCGCAAGACTCTCAACGTCATCCACGACGGCTTCTTCCTCTCCGAGTTCCGCGAGCTCAACCTTTTTATTTGCGGTGTAGGCACTGTAGGCGGGTCGCTCCTCGAGCAGATTGCTTCCCAAAGGGAAAAGCTCATGCAGGAGCGCAACCTCAAGCTCAACGTGGTGGGAGTGGCTCGCAGCAGCAGGGGAGTCTTCACCCGCGACGGCGTGGACCCCGCAGCGTGGAAGAAAAAGATGGATGCTGACGGCATCGAGCTCAATCCCCGGCGTCTGAAGGACGAAGTCATCTCAATGAACATTTTCAATTCCGTCTTCGTCGATTGTACCGCCAGCCCCGACGTGGCTTCGCTCTACGCGGATTTCCTGGAGCACGGCATATCGGTAGTCACGGCAAACAAGATTGCCGCCTCCTCTGATTATTCCAATTACTTGTCCCTTAAGGAAATATCCCGTCGCAAGGGAGTGCGCTTCCTGTTCGAAACCAACGTGGGCGCCGGCCTGCCCGTCATCAATACTATCAATGCCCTGACAGGAAGCGGCGACAAGATTGAAAGGATAGACGCAGTTCTTAGCGGCACCCTCAATTTCATTTGCAACAAGATTGCGGAGGCTGTGCCTTTCAGCGTGGCTGTTCGCGAGGCTTGCGAGCAGGGTTACGCAGAACCCGACCCTCGCATAGACCTTTCCGGCAAGGATGTGGTCAGGAAAATAGTCATACTCTCCCGCGAGGCAGGCTACGCCGTGTCGCAGGAGGATGTGGACCTCAGTCTCTTTGTCCCTAAGGAACTGTTTGACTGCAGCATAGAGGAGTTCTGGCAGAAGCTGCCTTCGCTCGATGAAGAGTTCGCCGCGATGGGTAGGCGCCTTGCCGCGGAGGACAAGCGCGTGCGTTTCGTCGCCTCGATGGAAGGCGGCAAATGCTCGGCCGGCCTGAAGGAAATCCCCCGCGGACACGCTTTCTATGTCCTCGAGGGCTCGAACAATATTATTCAGCTCAGGACGGAGCGCTATCACCTGCATCCTATGCTCATACAGGGTTACGGGGCAGGTGCGGCTGTTACGGCCGCGGGCGTTTTCGCCGACATAATGAGCGTCGCAAGCGTATAAAAAGAGCGCCGGAAACTCCGGCGCTCTTTTTATTTGGTCTCGAGGCAGAAGTCGAGGGCCTTCTTGATGGCTGCCTTGTCGAGGTCGCGCCCTATGAAGACTATCTTCTGCATTCGGTCGCCATAGTCGTTGTCCCAGTCTTTGGCGAGGACGGGGTCTTCAATCATCATCTGCGAGAGCTCTTCCTCGGGCATTGTCGCGTACCATTTGCCTATGTTCTTCAGGCCAATCTGGCTGCCGGCCTGCTCGAATAGGTAGCATTGGTCCATCTGCTCACTGAAGTAGCATATTCCCTTGGCGCGGATGACGCCGGCGGGCCACTCCTTGGCGATGAAGCGGTCGAATTTGTTGATGTCCATAGGGGGGCGGCGGTAGTAGACGTATGTACCTATTCCGTACTCCTCGGCTTCGCCTTCCTCGTCGTCGTGGTGATGGTGGTGGTGATGATGGTGGTGGCCTTCCTCGTGCTCCTCGTGCTCGTGGTCATCGTGGTCGTGGTCATCGTCGTCTTCTTCCTCCATGTGGCCTTCGACCGCGCTTACCCAGGCGGCGGAGGCGGAGACGGAATTGTAGTTGAAAAGGTCGGTCCAGATTAGCTTTTCAAGCTCCACCTCGCCGTAGTCGCACTCGATGATTTCGGCCTTGGGCTGCAGCGTGCGTATGATTTCCTTCACGAGGCCCAGCTCTTCCTTAGTGACTGAGAAGGCCTTGTTGAGAAGGACCATGTTGCAGAATTCGACCTGCTCGATCACGAGGTTCTCTATGTCGTCCTCGGCTATGGTGCCGCGGAGGAGGTCCTTGGCGCAGGAGAACTCGTCCCTCATCCTCAGGGCGTCCACCACGGTCACTATGTTGTCCAGCCTCGGGGCGCCGTTCTTGATATATTCGTCGCCCATCAGGGGGATGGAGCATATGGTGCGGGCTATGGGCTCGGGCTCGCAGATGCCGCTCGCTTCGATGACGATGTAGTCGAACTTGCCCATATCCACGATTTCCCTCAGCTGCTCGACGAGGTCCATCTTCAGCGTGCAGCATATGCAGCCGTTCTGCAGGGCTACCAGGCTCTCGTCCTTCTTGCCCACTATGCCCTCCTTCTGGATCAGGGCGGCGTCGATGTTGACTTCGCCTATGTCGTTGACTATGACGGCGAATTTGATGCCCTTCGCGTTGGAGAGTATCTTGTTTACGAGGGTGGTTTTACCGCTGCCCAGGTAGCCCGTGAGCAGCAATACAGGGATGGTTTTCATTATTTTGCTTTTATGCGGTCTCCAGGGCGACGCGTATCATTTTGTCCATGCCGAGGGCCCTTTCGTCGGAAGTAAGCTCCTCGCCGGTGGCGATGTTGTCGGTCACGGTCAGGACGGTGAGAGCCTTGTTGCCGGTCAGGGCGGCGTTCATGTAGAGGGCGTAGGCCTCCATTTCGACGCCGAGGACGCCGAGCTTGGTCCATTCATCCTGGAATTTGCCCTGGTTGTAGAATACGTCGGAGGAAAGGATGTTGCCCACCTCATAGTCCACGCCGTCTTTCTCGGCGTTCTCGACGGCCCTGCGAAGGAGATCGAAGTCGGCGATGGCGCTGTACTTGCCGGGGATGAGGCGCTCCGTGCCGTAGCCGGAGTCGGTGCAGGCGCCTTCTGCGAGGATTATGCTGCCGAGCTTGACTTCGCTCTTGTAGCTGCCGCAGGTGCCTACGCGTATGATTCTCTTGACGTCGTAAAAGTTGTAGAGCTCCCAGCTGTAGATGCCGATGGAGGGGATGCCCATGCCGTGGGCCTGGACGGAGACCCTTTTGCCTTTGTAGGTGCCTGTGTAGCCGAGGGCGCCGCGTACCTGGTTGTAGAGGACGGGGTTGTCGAGATAGTTCTCGGCTATGTATTTGATGCGGACGGGGTCGCCGGCCATGATGACGGTCTCGGCTATGTCGCCGTACTTGCCGGCGTTGTGGGGAGTGGGAGTGTTATGTATGCTCATACTATTATGTGATTATCTCAGCTTGTAAAAGTAATCTTTTTTTCTTTAATTTGGAATGTATTTGGGCGAATTTTTCTTTAACCACTGATATTATGAAGATTAGAAATCTTGTGGCTTTCGCGGCCATCCTTGCGCTTTGCGCATGCAAGTCCGAGGCGGAGACCTCCGTCACCGTTTGCGGCATCCCCGAAGGGGCTAATGTAGTCGCCATCGACCTCGCTACTTCAGACGAGCTTGCGAGCGTCGAAATGGCTTCTGAGGCTACCGTCCTCACCGTCAAGGGCGAAAAGAATCTGCTTTTCTCCGTAAGGAGCGAAGAATCCGAGTTCCAGCCCGTGTTTTTCAACGACGGAGTCGATGCTTCCGTCAATTTCGAGACCAAGGAAGTAGAGGGCTCCGAGCTTAACGGAGAGGTAGCTTCCATCAGCGCCGAAATGGACGCTTTGACTGAAGAACTGACTGCTGCCATCCAGGCATATTATGCGCTTCCCGACGACCAGAAGGAAGCTGCCGCGGACGGTGTGCAGGATAAGATTGACAATGTCGTTGCGATGTTCTCTAATATTCTTGCAGAGAACGGCGACAGCCTTATTCCCGCTGCATTCATCGAGAATATCTTCCAAGTCGTCGAGTCCGACGAGCTGGAAGAGGCTTTCGAGAAGGGCGGCCCCTGGACCAAGCACCCTTTGACCGTCAAGCTTAAGGCCGAGAACGATGAGCAGGAGGCTGAGCGCAAGGCTGAGGAAGAGGCCAAGAACGCAATCGTAGGCGAGCAGTTCAAAGACCTCGAGGAGCCCGATGTGGACGGCAACGTCCATAAGCTCAGCGAGTATGTCGGCACCGGCAAATGGGTCCTCGTGGATTTCTGGGCTTCCTGGTGCGGCCCATGCAAGAAGGAGATGCCTAACGTCGTCGAGGCTTATCAGAAGTTCCACGACAAGGGTTTCGATATCGTCGGCTTGTCTTTCGACAATGATAAGGAAAAGTGGGTCGCAGCGATAGGGGAGTGGGAGATGCCTTGGATACATCTCTCCGACCTGCAGGGCTGGAAGAGCGTCCCCGTCGAAGTGTACGGCGTCAACGCCATCCCCGACAACCTCCTGATCGACCCCGAAGGAAAGATTGTCGCCCGCGGCCTTCGCGGCAAAAAGCTTGTCGAGAAGCTCGAAGAAGTCATAAAGTAGCTGATGAAAGGAGCTTTGCGTTCGTTTGATATCCCGGATGGTGTCTATGAGGACGATGTCCTTCCCATTCGGGATTCTTGCATAGAAAGGTACGGGCTCAGGGAATGGCGCGCAGCAGTCCTTACCAACGAAATCCACGGGCACCTGGGGATTTACTCCACCCTCGGCGCCAAGATGGGTGTGAGGGCCCTGGAGGAGTTCGAGGCCATGGGGCTCGATACGAGCCACATCAGCGCCCTTTCCTACGCCGGGAGAGTCCCTCCGCTGAGCTGCCTTAACGACGGCGTGCAGGTCAGTACCGGCGCAACCGTCGGCCACGGGGCCTTCGCGCTTGCGGATAGTGCCGAGCTCTGCCCGAAGGTAGTTTTCTCCTGCGGAGGCAAGAGCCTTACCTTGGCGCTCCGCCCCGAATATGAGAATGTTATCCGCGCCGATATAAGTGAGGCCTTGCGGCTCTATTCACACACTCCAGCCTATTGGGCGCGCGTTCGCCAGCTTGCCCTCCGCTACTGGGCCTCCTGGGACCGCAAAGAAATCTATAATATATCTCAATAATTGGCAGATGCACCAAAAAAGGCGGCCGAATGGCAAACTTAGCCCGGAGGGCTGGGGAGTT
Source organism: uncultured Bacteroidales bacterium (assembly GCA_947302175.1). Lineage (GTDB taxonomy): Bacteria > Bacteroidota > Bacteroidia > Bacteroidales > UBA932 > Cryptobacteroides. Next base: position 28,363 of record CAMYVB010000015.1, read on the forward strand.
TGAGGGGCATGCCCCTCAATATTTGGTAGATGCACCAAAAAAGGCGGCCGAATGGCCGCCTTCTTGTGGTGCTGGGAGGAGTTGAACCGCCGACACATGGATTTTCAGTCCATTGCTCTACCACCTGAGCTACAGCACCGTTTTGGGATTGCAAAGATAGACATATTTTGTGAATATGCAAATACTGGCGCGTATTTTTTTCAAAAGTGTATATTTGCACTCGTAATGTCTGAAACCAAATTCAAAGAAAGGACCGCCAGGCCCTCCGACATCCCCGACATGCTCGCCCTCTTCGAGAGAGCAAAGACCGTCATGCGCGCCTCAGGCAACATGCAGCAATGGGGCGACGGCTACCCCAACGGCGAAGTCCTGCGAAACGACATGCGCCGAAAAGCCAGCCACATAGCCCAGACCGAGGACGGCGTCATGGCCGGCACCTTCGCCTTCATCCCCGGCATAGAACCTACCTACCTCACAATAAAGAAAGGCCACTGGCTCGACAAATACAGCCTTTACGGCACCATACACAGAATAGCTGCCGAGCCCGGCACGGGAGGATTCGCAAAATGGGCAATAGACTGGTGCTGGGAGCACATGCCCAACATACGCATCGACACCCACCGCGACAACTCAATCATGCACCACATACTCGAGCGCGAAGGCTTCACACGCTGCGGAATTATCTATTTAAAGGACGGCAGCGAGCGCATCGCCTACCAAAAAATCTGCGACATCGAGCGAATGGTAAAAGACGCCCACCTGGTCCTCCCTGCGCGCTTAAGGTCTCTTGCCGAAGAATACGGCTTCAGCCCTAAAAAGGTCTTCCTCAAACGCAACCGATCCAACTGGGGCAGCTGCTCATCGCTTGGCAACGTCAATCTCAACGTCAACCTCGTGCGCATTCCCGCCGACCTTCGCGACTACGTGATGCTCCACGAGCTCTGCCACCTCAGGCAGCTCAATCACTCAAAAGACTTCCACGACATCCTGGAAGAGGTCTGCAAGGCCCATTTCGGCCCCTCGCCCGACGGCAGCCCCATATACAAGGCCAAAGAAAAGGCCCTGAAAAGCTACTGTCCAGTCTAAGGCAAGACGAAAGCGGGCCTACTTCCCGCTATAAGTATGAATGCTTAAACCTTTCGCGGAAGGGAGATAATTGATGCCCCACCAGCAAATCTGCAGGCAGATGAAAGCGCCGAGCACCAGCCACATCGCGTCCCTCCACTCCCCGGGGCGGTATTTGCGGTAGTGGAGGTACACAAGGTAGCAAAGCCAGGTCACGGCCGCCCAGGTCTCCTTGGGGTCCCAGGACCAGTACGTGCCCCACGCCTCCTTTGCCCAAAGGGCGCCGAAAAGCATGCCGAAAGTCAGGAACGCAAGGCCCACATACACAAGGTTATCGGTCAGGTTGAGCTCCTTGGTCGAAGCATCCCTCTTACAAAAGAAAAGCAGGTAAATCGCCATCGCCGTCGCAGCGCCGAGAAGCGCGTACGAGAACATATAAACTATCACGTGCGGCGCGAACCATGGGCTCTGGAGAGCCGGCATCAGCGTCGTAGTGTGAATCCCCGGCTTAAAGAGATTGACGCAAATAAATACGAAGGAAAGGAGAGTGGAAAACGACAGTATCCACTTGTAGTTCCAGCGCCAATACACGATAATACCTGCGACGGGAAGGAAGAATGAGTACCACAGCCGCGTCTCGCCCATGGTCTTTAGCGGCGGACGCCCGAGCGTGACCCACATGGCGAGAATGAACGCGAAAAACACTGTTATGCCGGCAAGGGTGAAGCCGTAAACGGCCGCCTTCTTCTCCTTCCAGGCGAAAAATGCACCCAGAATCCAGAGTACAACCGCTCCCAGAGCGAAATATACGAAACTATCCCAGCTCATCTAGTTAATGAGGAAGAGCTCTCGGTATTTGGGAAGGGGCCAGAGCTTGTCGTCCACCAGCTCCTCGAGTCGGTCGATGGGAGCACGGAGGGCGGGAAGGCTCTCGGCAATCTCGTAGTAGGCAATGGCACGTTCGTAGCAGTCCGTCTTGGTGTCCGCCTTCTTTCTTGCCTCGCCGAGGCGCTCGCATTTGGAATGTATCGTGCTGATGCAGGAATCGAGCTCGGAGAGTATGTCCTTCTCGGCCTCGCAGCTGCGAAGGCTGCCGTGGACTTCGCGGGAGAGCTCGAGCACTTTCAGCAGGCGGGTCTTGTACTCGATGGCGGCGGGAAGGATGTGATTGAGAGCCATCCTTTCCATGAGTCGCGCTTCGATCTGGATTTTCTTGGTGTAGGTCTCCCATTTCACCTCGTTGCGGGCCTCGAGCTCGCGAAGGGAGAACACGCCGGTCTTCTCGAAGAGCTCCTGCGACTCCTTGGAGGTGAAGCTAAGGAACATCTTGGGGACGCAGGTCTCGGTGTCGAGGCCGCGTTTGCGGGCTTCCTTGATCCATTCCTCGGAATAGCCGTTGCCCTCGAAACAGACGGTATCGAGTATGTAGCTGATGAGGGGCTTGAGGGCGTCCATCGCTGCTTCTTCCAGGCTCTTGCCCTTTGAGAGCTCTTCGTCGAGGCTCTGCTTGAACTCAGTCAGCTGCTCTGCGACGGCGGCGTTCAGGACCGTAAGGGCGCCGGCGCAATTGGCGCTCGAACCCACGGCGCGGTACTCGAAGCGGTTGCCCGTGAAAGCGAAGGGGGAAGTGCGGTTGCGGTCGGTGTTGTCGAGGAATATCTCGGGGAGCTCGACAAGGCCGGTGAGGTTGCGGCCGGTCTTGCCTGCTATTTCAATCGGGGTGCCTGAAGGGAGCTCCAGGAGCTTCTCAAGGACTTCCTTCATTGTGCGGCCGGGGAAAGCGGAGACTATTGCGGGCGGGGCTTCGCTGGCGCCGAGCCTGTGGGCGTTGCCTGCGCTTGCTATTGAGGCCTTCAGGAGGGCGTTGTGCTTCCCGACGGCGGCGAGTATGTTCACAAAGAAGGTGATGAACTGGAGATTGCCCTTAGGGTCTTTGCCGGGGGAGAGGAGGTTGGTGCCGCGGTCGGTGCCGAGAGACCAGTTGTTGTGCTTGCCCGAGCCGTTCACGCCGGCGTAGGGCTTTTCATGCAGCAGGACGGCGAATCCTTTGCGGTGGGCAATCTTGTGCATGAGGTTCATCAGGATCTGGTTCTGGTCGTTCGAGAGATTCGCTTCGCCATAGACGGGAGCGAGCTCGAACTGAGCGGGGGCTACCTCGTTGTGCCTGGTCTTCAGGGGGATGCCGAGGCGGAAGGCCTCAACCTCCAGCTCGCGCATGAAAGCTGCGGCGCGAGTGGGGATGGCGGCGAAATAGTGGTCGTCTAGCTGCTGGTCCTTGGACGAGCTGTGGCCAAAGAGCGTGCGGCCGGTGAGTATCAAGTCGGTACGGGCGGAATAGAGCGATTCGTCCACTAGGAAATACTCCTGCTCCCAGCCCAAAAATGTAAACACTTTGTTCACATTTTCGTCGAAAAGACGGCATATCGGTAGCGCGGCATCGGACACGGCTTTGATGGAGCGCTTGAAGGGAGTCTTGTAGTCCAGGGCCTCGCCGGTGTAGGCTATGAACACCGTGGGTATGCAGAGCGTGTCGTCGAGGATGAAGACGGGGGAGGTGGGGTCCCAGGCTGTGTAGCCTCTGGCCTCGAAGGTGGCGCGAAGGCCGCCGCTGGGGAAGGACGAGGCGTCGGGTTCCTGCTGGGCGAGCATGCTGCCGTCGAAGACCTCGATGACTCCGCCGTGCCCGTCGGGGGTTATAAGGGCGTCGTGCTTCTCGGCCGTGCCTTCGGTGAGGGGCTGGAACCAGTGGGTGACGTGGGTTACGCCGCGCTCCATGGCCCATTTCTTCATGCCTGCGGCCACCTTGTCGGCTGTCTGACGGTCGAGGGTGTGGCCGCCGTCAATGCAGCTGCGAAGGGCCTGGAGAGTCTCGGCACCGAGATACTGCTCCATGGCCTTGGGGCCGAAAACGAGGCAGCCGAAATAGTCGGATACCTTTCCTTCAGGGATTTCGGGGGTCTTGGCTTCGCGGGAGAATACCTTGCCCACCAGAGCGGTCCTGTCCATAGTCTCTAGGTTAAAATTAGCTAATCGTTAGTAGCCCAGGCTCTTTAGCCACCTTTCCACCCTGGGGCGGGCGTTCTGGGCGTCGTGGCCGTAAACGGCAAGACCCTTGGTAACCGTGGAATTGGGATAGGTGTTCTTGAGGTCCTGGATGGTGGAGCCGAGGGCGCTGCCTTCGTGGGTGGTGAAGGGAATGATGGTCTTGCCGCTCAGGTCGTGGTCCTTGAAGAAAGTGAACATGACCTGGGGGTAGGTGCCCCACCAGATGGGACCGCCGATGAAGATGGTGTCGTACTCGGAGACATCGAGAGTGCCCTTGTAGGGGGGCAGCTCCCCGTTATCGGCTTCGGCTTGGGCGATCTCGGTCAGCTTGTCGTATGGGACGTGGTAGTCCTTTTCGGGGACTATTTCCCACTGCGGGGCGCCGGTGATTTCGCTTATCATGTCGGCTACGCGCTTGGTATTTCCTATCTTGATTTTGCCGACGGAGTAGTTGTCGCCGGCGTGGGAGAAGAAGACGACTATGGCCTTGCCGTTCCGGGCCTGGACGGGAGCGTCCTGGGCGCTGAGGCTCGCGGGGAGAAGGACTGAAAGGGCTGTGACAAGGGCTGTGATACTCTTTGTTTTCATTTCGTAAGACTTTTTTATCATGCAAATATAATTTTTTTTATGCGCGCGCGCTAATTTTTTTATTTCGAGACTTTGGAGTAAATTTGCAAAATTTCACCCGGTCATGATAGAACTGCACGGAATCCATAAAACTTATTACGGCGCCTCGCCCCTCAAAGTCCTCAAAGGGATAGACCTGAGTGTCAGGGAAGGGGAGTTCGTGAGCATCATGGGAGCCTCCGGCTCGGGCAAAAGTACCCTTCTGAACATTATCGGCATACTCGATAACTACGACGAGGGCGAGTACCGCCTCGCCGGCCGCCTCATCAAGGACCTCACCGAAGACGACGCATGCATCCTAAGGAACGAGCTCATAGGCTTCGTCTTCCAGTCTTTCAACCTCATAGGCTTCAAGAACGCCATGGAAAACGTGGCGCTCCCGCTCTACTACCGCGGTGTAGGCAGGACCGAGCGCAACGCCCTCGCCATGCAGTATCTGGAAAAAGTGGGCCTGCAGGACCACTGGGATCACCTTCCCAGCCAGCTCTCCGGTGGCCAGTGCCAGAGGGTGGCCATAGCCCGAGCGCTAATATCCAAGCCCAGGATCATCCTCGCCGACGAGCCCACCGGCGCCCTCGACTCCAAGACCACCCAGGAAGTCATGGACCTGCTCCTTGACCTCAACCGCAAGCACGGGCAGACCATAGTCGTCGTGACCCACGAGAGCGACATCGCCGCCCAGACCGACCGCACCGTCTTCATCAAGGACGGCCTCATCTACAAAGACGAACTCAACCGCCGATGAGAGACCTCCTGTCAGAAGTATTCGCCTCGATAAGCCACTCCAAGACCCGTTTCCTGCTGACTGGCTTCTCGACTGCGTGGGGAATATTTCTGCTCATCGTGCTCCTAGGCACGGGACAGGGCATACTCAACGGCGTGTCGAACGCCTGGCTGGGCGAAGACGACAACGTCGTCACCATCGAGCCCTCCACCACCATGCTCGCCTGGGACGGCCTCCCCGTGGGCAGGAGGATAGACATAAGCGAGGAGGACGGTCCCATGCTCTGCGAAGCCTTCCCCGGCAATATCAGCGAATTCATCCCCGAGCTCGATCGCGAAGTGACCGTAAGCTACCGCAGCAAGTACTCAGTCACCGACGTGGCCGGTTTCCGCCCCGGGTACAGGAAGGTAAGGAACAACATCATCCTCGCCGGGCGCGACATAAACGACTTCGATCTCGAAAGCAGGCGCAAGGTCTGCCTTGTCTCCACCAATCTCTGCAAAAGGATATTCCCCTCCGAGCAGCCCTCGCAGATAGTGGGCCGCACTATCGCCATTGGCGAAGTGGCCTTCAAGGTAATCGGCGTCTATAAGCCCGCGAAGTCCTACAACGTCTCGCGGACAATCATCGCCCCCTTCACGACTGTCAAGGCCCTGTGGTTCGAAAACGACTGCATATCAAAGCTCTCCCTGATTGTCCAAGGCCTTGAGACCGAGGCTCAGAATCGCGTTTTCGTGGAAAGGATGCGCGAGTGCCTCGCCCGCGAAAAGCATTTCGCTCCCACCGACAAAAAGGCCCTAACGATAACCAACACCTACGACCTCGCCCTCTACATAGGCAACCTTTTCAGGACCATCAGCCTCTTCCTCTGGATAGTGGGCCTCTCGACCCTGGTCGCAGGCATTGTGGGCGTGTCTAACATGATGCTCATCTCGGTGCGTGAGCGCACGCGCGAGCTGGCGGTCCGTAAGGCCATGGGCGCCCGCCGCCGCTCCATCATTACCCTGGTGCTCACCGAGTCCGTCATCGTGACCGTCGCCTTCGGCTATCTCGGCATGGTGCTCGGCATGGGCGTAGTAAAGCTTGCGGACATAATAGTCTCCGCCAGCGTCGACGCCTCCGCCACGGGAGCGGGCAGCAGCATATTCCTCAACCCCGGCGTGAGTCTCAGTGTCGTACTCGGCGCCACCGCCATTATGATCGTCGCCGGCCTGCTCGCAGGCTACATGCCTGCCCGCAGGGCCGTATCCATCAAACTTGTAGAAGCCCTAGCAGCAAACGATTAGCCTATGAATCTACTGGACAGGGACCTCTGGAGCGAAGTAGCCGTGACCATCAAAGGGCAGAAGATGCGCAGCATCCTCACGATGTTCGGCGTCTTCTGGGGCATATTCATGCTCGTGGTGCTCGTGGGCTGCGGCTTCGGCATGAAAAAGGGCCTCATAGGCAGCATAATGGGTATGTCCTCTAACAGCATAGTCTATACCCCGACCACCACCTCCATGGCCTGGAACGGCTTCAGCGCCGACCGCCCCTGGCACATAACGGGCAAGGACGTCGAGGACATAAAGCTCAAGATGGGCCGGCGCCTTGGCTACATGACTCTCGGCAACCTGGACGGCTTCCGCGAAGTGGGCTCGGGCGCCCGCAGCGGCTACTACCAGACCGCCGGCGTCACCCCGACATACTACATAGATATCCCCCAGAAGGTCGTTTACGGCCGTTATCTCAACGAGACCGACGTGCGCGAGCACCGCAAGGTCTGCCTTGCCGGCGAGAGGGTGGTCGCCGAACTCTTCGACCATCCCAACCCTGTGGGGGAGAGCCTGACCGTTGAAGGCAGCGTCTACAAGATAGTCGGCGTAATTACCCACACCAACGAAAACATTTCGGTGGGATTCTTCTCCCAGGACTGCGTCCTCATCCCCTTTACTACCGAGCAGGACGCCTTCGACCACCGCGACCACATAGGCATGATTTCGGTCGGCCTGCTGGACAAATACGACATCAACAGCGCAGGCGACGAGATTGCCGCCATCCTTAAGCGCAACCACAACATCCACCCCGACGACAAGGCCGCGATGGAGGTCATATCGATGGTGGACGCCGTCGCAGTCTATGGCTCCACTATGAAAGGAATTGAAATCCTGATACTTATAGTGGGCCTTGGGACTCTGCTCGCGGGCCTTATAGGCATAGCCAACATCATGCTCGTGACCATCAGGGAGCGCACTAAGGAGATAGGCATACGCCGCGCCCTCGGCGCCAGGCCCCGCGTCATCATAACCCAGATCATGCTCGAGGCCCTGACGCTGACCGTCGTTGCGGGACTTGCGGGGATAGTCGTCGGCACCTGGCTGCTGATAATTATGAACAAGCTCATGGGAGGAGGCTCTGATGCGCTTATTTCTCGCCCCATGATTCCGCCGCTGTACGCTTTCGGCGCTCTGCTGGTCCTCGTGGCAGGCGGCCTCGCCTCAGGCTATGTCCCTGCCAAGAGAGCGCTTAAAATCAAGGCCATAGAGGCCCTTAGAGACGATAAATAGAAGATAGTTAAGATATGAAAAAAGGATTCAAAACAGCATTGTGGGTAGTGGCCCTCGGCATAGTCGCCGTCACCTTCTTCTTCCTATGGAAGCAGTCCCGCCCCGAGCCTGTAAGGTATGAGATTCTCACATCCGAAACGCGCACCATCAGCCGCAGCTCTGTGGCGACCGGCCAGATAAGGCCCCGCCGTTCAGTGAGCGTCAAGCCGCGCATCACCGGCATCCTGAGCACCATAGACGTGAAGGTGGGTCAGGAGGTTAAGACGGGCGACGTCATCGCCCGCGTTAGCGTCATCCCCGACATGAATTCCTACAACGAGGCCCTGAGCGCCGTGGAGTCCGCCTCCCTTCATCTCAAGGAGGCCCGCAGGGCTTTCGAGCGCACCGAGTCGCTCTACAAGGAGGGCGTCGTCCCCCGCGAGGAGTATGAAAAGGCCTCCCACGCCCTTGCGCTTGCCAAGGAAGACGAAAACAGGGCCAAGTCCTCGCTCGACATCATCCTCCATGGCAGCTCGAGCCGCAGCGGCGCTGTCAACACCACCATAGTGCGCGCCACCATGAGCGGCAAGGTAATCGACCTGCCCCTCAAGACCGGCGCATCTGTCGTAAGCACCAGCCCCTACAGCGAAGGCACGACCATAGCCACCATCGCCGATGTGACCGACATGATTTTCGACGGCAAGATTGACGAAACCGAGGTGGACATGCTCTCTGTAGGCCTTCCCGCCCGCATCACCGTGGGTTCCAGCCTCGACCGCCGCATCACCGGCACCCTCGAGGAGATTTCCGCCATGGGAGTGAAGGAAAACGGCACCGTGATGTTCAGCGTCAAGGCTTCAATCGACAGCGACAGCGGCACTACAGAGCTGCGCGCCGGCTACAGCGCCAACGCTGAATTTATCACTGCCGAGGCCCGGGACGTCGTCTGCGTCGAGGAGGCGGCAATCGCCTTCGAGGACGGCGGCACCTATGTCTACAAGCTCGTTTCCCCTGAGGGCGCTGAGCAGAAATTCGAAAGGGTGAAGGTCGTGACCGGCCTCAGCGACGGCCTGTACGTCGAAATCAAGGAGGGCGTCGCTCCCGGTGCGGTGCTGCGTGGCAACAAAATGAACTAGCGCGATGAAAAGACTGTTTCTACCTCTAAGCTTGCTGCTGCTTTGCCTGCCGCTTATCGTGGCGGCCCAAAGCGCGCCCTGGAGCCTCGACGACTGCATAGACTACGCTTTTCAGCACAATCCCGCCCTCATGCACAGGGGAGTTGAATATTCCCTTCGTGAGGAGAGTCTCAAGGAGGCCTCAAACAGCCGCGTTCCCGTTATCAGCGCCGGCGCCCAGGAGACCTTCCATATGGGTAATACGCTGATAATGTACAGCATAGATGAGAACCTCACGATGTCTCTGACGCAAATCGGCGCCGCCCTCGAGATGCCGCTCATCACGGGCGGCCGCATTCCCAACACCCGCACTGCTGAGGAATATGCTCTCAAGTCCGCCGCCGAGAATATCGCAGTTTCCAAGCTAAATCTGCGCATCAGGGTCGCTGCTGCTTATCTGCAGCTGCTCTGCGACAAGAGCAGGCAGGAAATGGCCGTCGAGCAGGTGGCCCTTTGCAAGGAGCAGCTGTGCAGCGTTTCCAAAATGGTGGACGAGGGTGTCAGGACAGGCGCCGACCTCAGCGAGACCAAGGCCGAGTTGAGCGCCGCCGAGCATTCGCTGACTGCTGCCGAAGGTGCAGTGGGCATTTCAAAGCTCGCGCTTGCGGGCATTATGGGGCTCGAAGACGATTCGGCCTTCGACATCGTGGAGATTGAGGGCGCGGTGACGGATGATGATTCTGCGCCGCTTCTTCCTATGCTTGAGAACTTGGACAATCACCCTGCAGTGCTGTCCGCCCGGTATGCCATTTCGAGCGCCGAGTATCGCGCAAAGGCTGCCCGCGGGGCTTATTACCCCCAGCTTTCTCTTTTTGCAAACTACAACAATTATTTCTACTTCCCCATAGGCGCTCCCGGCATCCACGTTGGTTCGCAGCTTGGCGGCAACGGTTGGGGTGCGCTGGGTCTCAAGCTTGCAGTTCCCATACTCAATACTTCCACCCGCGCTCAGGCGTCGAAGGCTAAGCTCGCAATCGAGGATGCGCGCGTGACGCTCGCCGAGACGCGCATGGAGCTTTCGCGCCAGATCCGCGAGGCTTATTTCCAGACCATTACGGCCCGCGAGCGCTACTCTTCCGCCCTTAAGGCGGAGGCGGCTTCGAAGGAGGCCTACCAGTACAGGCAGAAGACTTTCGACGCCGGTCTTGCAACGGTTTATGAGCTCAACCAGAGCCGTTTGCAGTGGGTGAGCGCCTGCTCGCAGACCCTGCAGTCGAAGTATGAGTATCTGCTTCGCAAGCGCATACTTGCTTATTACAACGTTTACGGAGAAGAGAATTGAGGCTTATGCACGTCGGATTGTTCTTAGATGCTTTTTACCCTCCCGTTGACGGGGTGGTGAACGTGGTGGAGGCTTATGCGCAGAGGCTCTCTGCGAAGTGCTCCATTACCGTTTTTGCGCCCTATGCACGCGACCTGGCGCCGGATTTCGATGAGCGTTTCCCTTTCAGGGTGGTGCGCTGCAAGTCGATAATGAAAAAGACGCACACTTACCCTCAGGCGATGCCCTGGATAGATAAGGAATACAGGGACGCGATGGCCGCCTCCAAGCTGGATTTGGTTCACATTCACAGCGCTTATCCCATTGGGCTTTTCGGCAAGAGGCTGGCAAAGAAGATGGGCATTCCGCTCGTCGGCACCCTGCACTCGGATTTCAGGCCTGACGTGTATGAGCTGATGGGAAGGCTCGCAGGCGAGGCTATGGTCAAGTTCCTTATGAACGAGTACAATTCCTGCAACGAATGCTGGGTCGCGAGCGAAGGCGTCGGACGCAAGTTCGTCGAGGAATACGGCCTTAAGAGCCCCGTGAGGGTGGTGCCGCTCTCCACCGACCATTTCCCCGTCGCCGATGTTGCAGCTGCTCGCGAGGAGATTAACGCGCTTTACGGCTTGGAGGATGACGTTTTCGTTATGGCGCACGTCGGGCGTCAGGACCTCCAGAAAAGGGAAGATTTCATTCTTCAGAGCCTGAAGCTTTTGAAAGATAAGGGAAAGAGGTTCAAGATGCTTTTCGTCGGCGATGGCAGCAAGCACGGTTATCTTAAGAGCCTTTGCTCGAGCCTTGGCCTTGATGACGAGGTGGTTTTCTGCGGGGCGGTGAACGATAAGGATCGCCTGATAAAGATGTATTCGCGCACCGACCTGCTGTTATTCCCTTCAATTTCAGATACTTTCGGTCTCGTTAAGGTGGAGGCTGCCTGCCAGAAGACCCCGACGCTCTTCGTCAAGGGGACGCTCGCTTCGGAAGGCGTAAGGAATAACGTGGACGGTTTTACCTGCTACGAAGGTCACGAGGCTTTCGCTTCGCGCATCGCCAAGCTCATGGACCATCCCGCCCTTCTAGCTACGGTCGGGGAAGGGGCCTTCCGCTCCCTCTACCACACCTGGGACCAGGTGGTCGACGAAGTCTTTGACAATTACTGCCGCTTGCTGGGAAAATAGGCCCTTCAAAGCCCTGATTTGAATTATAAATTATAAATCGTATCTTTGTCCTCAATGATACGATTATTTATCCTTATTATCATCCAGGCTGTGTGCGTCGTGGGAAGCGAGTGCTTCCTTAAAGTCGCGCTTGAAAAAATAGGTGATTTTGCCTGGAGCTGGGCTTTTTTCGGTAACGCGCTTTCCTGCTGGCAGCTCTATGCCTCAGGCGCAATGGCCATTTCGGGCGTGCTCGAATGGATGGTCGTCCTCAAGCACTACGACCTCTCGCTTGCCTACCCCCTTACCGCCATCAGCTTCATACTCAGCCTTGTAGCCGGAGCTCTTATCTTCGGCGAAGCCGTGCCTGCCACCCGCTGGATAGGAGTGGTGCTCATCATGGCCGGCGTTTTCTTTGTAGCACGATAATCCTTTCTTATGAGCAAAAGAATATTAGTCATATCTCCGCACGCCGACGATGAAATTCTCGGTTGCGGAGGATATTTGGTGCACCAGCGCGACCTGGGCAGCGAAATTCACATCGCCTACGCCACCATCGGCATCAAGGGCGACCCCATGAGAGAAATATGCCGTGTGGCCGAGGCAGCCAGCGTTTGCAAGAGGCTCAATGCTTCCCACCAGATTCTCATCGAGAATTACGACGGCGAGCTCGACATGGTGCCCACCCGCTTTTTCGTAACCCAGTTCGACGCCATTTTCGACAGTTTCCAGCCTGACGAGGTTTTCGTGAACTATCCTTCCTGGCATCAGGACCACAAGAAGGTCTACGACTCGGCCATGGCCGCCCTGCGTTTTCGCCGCGGCTTCATGCCCAAGTTCGTCGCCCTCTATGAGTACCCCTTCGTCCTCAACCAGAACATCCACGTGGGCGGAGGCCTGTGGTATCACGGCATCACCGACTCCATGGACGAGAAGATAGATATCTTCAGCCTCTACAAGAGCCAGATTAAGGATCCGCCTTCGCCGCTGAATCCTGACGGAGTCAAGCAGCTCGCAATGGTGCGCGGCGCCGAGTGCGGCGAGAAATACGCCGAGCTATTCTATCTCAAGCAGATGGTCCGTTAAGAATGGAGCGTAAATTCTTGGTTTTCGAGGCTGGCGGCAGGGCCGGCCTTTCCGCGGAGCTGTTTTTCCTCGCCCGCAGGAAAAAGGAAGATGGTGCTACGCTCGTGATGGCGGATATGGACGCTTATTTCCAGAAGTGTCCCGCCGCTCCCGGAGTCGTGAGGCTTGGGGAGGACAAGGCTCTTGAGATGATTGCGTCCGACCCTTCTTCCCTTTCGGTTTTCCCTGCAGATGAGCTTGCCCGCCAGGGCAAGAAGGCCGTTTTTGATTTGGCTTCCAAGAACCCTTTCACCGCAGTCGAGCCCTGGTTTTTTCATAAGCATGAGATGAATCTCAGGCTCGCAGAGATTACTAAGGGATGCAGGGTCAGGATTCCCGAGACTTTCTACCTCGACGACGTGTTCATGCGCCCCGACACCATGTCGGCCGGCAGCCACGGCGTTGCGCCGCTGCGCAACACCTGCATTACCCGCCGCATCGACATTGCGCGCGAGTATGTGGTGGATATTGACTGGACGCTCGACAATCCTCGCATTTTCGCCCGCGAGGTGCGTATTAAGAACGGGTACGACAAGTATTTGCGTTTCGTCCCCCAGGGCAGTTCTTTTGCCCTTGCCTGCGAGGAGTTCGTAAGGGCCATGCGCGCTAGCGAGCCGCTGCTCGCCACGGGCGTTTTCCATATTCAGCTTATTGAGAACGCCGAGGGGGAGATTTATTTCGTGGAGTATTCAAAACGTATTTCGGGCACTTCTTCGGTCAATCTTTTCCGCGGCTACAATCCTTTCGATTCCTTTGCGGGCGTCGAGACTCCCGTTCGCCTTGGAGGCGCCGTTCGCGAGGATGAGTGGTACCGCTTTGAAGACTTGATGCTCAATCTCCATACTGCAATTCAATGAAGCGTTTCAATTTCCTTCGTTATATCGTGAGCCTTGCGCTGCTGCTCGGCTCTTTTTTCTGCCCGCCGGTGGTTGCGGTGCTCACTATCCTTGTGCTGCTGCTCGTCAACAACTGCCTCGACGACTTTGTTTTCTACCAGGGCAGCAAGTCCATTTCGAAGGAGAAGTACCGCGGGGGAGTGGCCTGCCCCGTGAACGGGGTCGTGACTTGCCTCGAGAAGGACGTCCCCTTGATGACGCACATTCGCAAATGCGACTACCTCGAGGAAGGCATACTGCTCGAGCTGGATAAGGAGGCCGAGGCCGACAAAGGCCGCCTCTACAGCCACGCAACCATCTTTTTGAACAAGTTCAACTGCCACGCGGTCACCAACATAGGTTCACCAATCGCAAGGGAAGTTATGTACAATAAGGACGGTGAGCTCATCTCAATGGTGGAGGCAGGCGATATGACGACAAGGCTCGACGGCAGGTTCCTCAACAATTCCTTCATAAGGACTGAGTATGAGAACGGCGTCATCTGCGTCTATACGCTCGATAAGTTCGTTTCGAAGATGATTGCCTCCGAGGCTAAGGAGGTCCTGGGCGTTGATTATTTCATTTGCAGGGGCAGTCAGTGCGACGTTTATCTGCCTAAGGGTCTTGAGTTTTGCGTTGAGGTCAATCAGATACTCTCCAACCTTGAGACTTTGGCCGAGGGGCCGGTCGTTGAGGCTGCTATTGATTATGCCGCTGCTGCGGGAAAGCTCATAGATATGGACCCCTGCTCCAAGGCGGGGCACATTTTCTTGAGCAATCTTTCAAAGACGCTTTCAACCTACGGTTTTCGCAATAAGCTGATTATAGTGCTGTTGCTTGCAGCCATTGTGCTCGCTTCATTCCCTTCGCTTTCTTCCATCAGCGCGCAGCTCTATCCGCTCATAGTGATTGAGTTTTTCACGGGCCTTTTCGCTCTGGACCGTTTTTTGAAAAACCTGCTTTACGCGGTGTTCAACCTTTGGGGCTTGAAGCCTCGCGCCGTGGAGTTTTATAAGAAAGTGCATTACCGCCTGTAGATGAGAAGATTTGCTTTTTTACTTGCTTTTGCTTTGCTCTCGTTAACCGCCTTTGCCACAGACGGTTATTTTAATAATAGGGCAGGCACCACCATGCGCTGGATCATTCGCGACGGTCAGGGTAAGGTATTCGGCTATTGCGACGAGACGCTCGTGAGCATGGAGGGCGACCTTCAGAATGCGAAGATTGAATATGCCTACGGCTTTTTAGACCCTCAGCGTAAGAGCGTTACCGACGGCAGGCTGTTCGAGTTCAAGGTCGCGATTAAGGAAGGCAGGACCAGCGCCTACGTTAATAATATTTCCCTTGGCCAGCTCTCGGGCGAATATATGCCCGCAGGCGATTTAAGCAGCATTCCTCCCGGCATCAGGGTGGGCGACAAGGTGCCTGACTCCAATCTTACGGTGAAGGTGCTGACAGTTTTTACGGCGCACAACGTCTATCAGGACCGTCGCGTCGTTTCGCGCGAGAGGGTGTCTGTCCCCGCCGGGACTTTCGACTGCTTCCTTGTGGAGGATTATGAGACTTTCACGGGCAGCGACAACGTCAAGGTGCAGACCTGGGTCGCAAGGGGGCAGGGCATAATCCGCCAGGTCGTTTACAAGGCCGACGGCAGCGTGAACCAGATTTTCGAACTTACCAACATTTATTGATATTAAACGTTTTATCACCCTTCAGGCACTATCAACGAAGTCGATGGCAGTTTCTCCATTGCTCAGCCCAAGCTTGAAAAGGAAACTATCAGGGTCCGGGATTGGTCGCTGCGATCGGCGGGAGAATTATTCTTTCACGGGTTTGGGCGCCATGAAGAGCATCAGGCACACGGCGCCCGCTATCATCATGAAAATGCCGATGTACACCCACAGGATCCAGGGGTCACGCACCAGCTTGAAAACGCTGTAGGGGCTCTCGGCGCCGTATTGCACGTCGTAGCCGTACTGGTAGATCTTCCATCCGTTCACCTTAAGGGGCCTGTTCACTTCCACGGTGCCGCGGACCGTCTTGCCGTCATCCGTGCAGACGGTGATTTCCGAGGCGAACCGTTTCGGTGAATGGTCTTCGTACTCCTCGAGCGTGAACTTGTGAAGATAGATGGTAAGGCCGGGTTCGAACACCGTCCCCTCGTCGTCCACAGCCCTCCACTCCGGTTCTCCGGTGAAGGCCGTGAGCTGCAGGCTCTGCATATCGGCGCTTCCCAGCGTGGCTGCAACTATTGCCACAAAGACTCCCAGATGGTTCAGGACGAAAGGGATTTCCTTTACCTTCCAGCGCAGCAGATGATTCAGCGACGCCAGGGCCGAAATTATCATCATCCAAGTCCAGACGAGCACGAAGGGCCAGAAACGCAGCATCTGGCTCAGCCATGGCATTCCGTCTTCGTGCACCTGAGGTATCAGGCCCATCACGATGGTAAGGGCCGCTGCGCATATCAGGCAGGGGACAGCTGCTCCGAAATGCATCATCCACTCGAACAAGCAGACTTTCTTTCGCAGCGCGTACATCGCTCCTATTGCCGAGAGAAGCAGAATCAGCACTATCAAGTTGACCGGCCAGGAAAAAAGCTCCCAGCGCACAGGGCCCAATACTACCTGCATCAGCACTCCCGCCACTAACGGCAGGAGCGCTATTTGCCACATTTTTAACTTGATTCGACGCGCCATTAAGTCTTGGTGATTGTTTCTTACAAAATAAAGCTCTAGTCTGTCAGGATTTCGCGAACTGAAAGCAGGTGGACGGACTCCCTGCAGCCTTCGACATCGTTGCCCCGCAACTCGAGGCGGTCTGTGTTGAATACGGCTATGCCGCATTCCGAAGGGAACAGGTCGGAGCGTATAAGGTTGCCCGTAATTGAGACGTTGCCGTGAATGAAACTGCATGCGGTGTCAGGAGCTCCTATGATGACGGCTATGCCGCAGGCGCCGCCCTGCATGCCGTAGCTCTGGCCGCAATTGACTATTATATTGTCTTTTATCAACGCCTCGGCGGCGAATGCCCCTTCCTTCCAGTTGCTCTCTGCGCCGACATGGATGGCGGTCCCTGAGCATCCCTGGAAATAGTTCTCCTCAATCACGGCAGTGCGCGCCTTGGAAAGGACGCCGCGGGCGAAATTGCCAAGGACCCTGTTGCGCCTGTACTCCAGTTTGGGGATTTTGGAGGAGTTGAAAACGTAGTATTTGTCATAATCCTCAGGCAGCGGGTCGGCGGTCTTTATCCTCACTTCGAGGGAGCACGGCTCCCATTCCACGTCGGTAACGACTGTCTTCGCAATGGGCTCAAGAGTCGCTATGGAGGTGATTTCCAGGGTGTCGCCGACTCTTGGGACATCGGTCTCCTGAGCGTGGGTGAAGGTCGGAGCCTTCAGAACAGCGGTGAAACTGCCGTCGGGATGGAGGACTGTGATGTCGTGGTAGTAGCCGTGGACGTTGATGGCGTCGTCGCCCTGGCCCTGGAAGGTGCTGTCCTCTATTTTAATCAAGCCGCTGCAGGAGGAGAAGTGGGTCGCGTCGGTGTTGGTCGAAAAGGCTTTGCCTTCGCGCGGAACGACCTTAACTGCGCTTAAGCTGATGTTTTCGCTGTCAAAGCCAAGGATGCCCATGCCGGGCTGAGAATGGATTGTGACGCCTTCAAGGCGCGTATTGCGGCTGTGGCCTATGAAAACCGCGGGGCGGAAATGGTAACTGTGCGTTACGCCGCACCTTTGGCCAAGCATGGAGGTGTCTATTTGAGCTTTAATCTTCCACTTGTTGCCGTCGAGCAGTTCGCGTTTGCGGAATGCGTAGACCTTGTGGTGGACCACGTCGTACCTGGAGTCCCAGATGCAGAGGCGGCTCATGGGGTTTTTGCGCAGCATGGGGCAGTCGGAATCAAAATCGACGGTGAAGTATTCGTCGGTGATTTCGCTGATGATGCCTTCGGAGTGGGGCTGGCGCTTGTAGTCTATGGTGAGGCCCCGCAGCGTGAAGTCTTCGCAGCCTATGATGGATATGGGCTCCATCCAGCCTTCGAGCAGCAGAGTAGCTCCTTCAGCTTCGACAGTGACGCTCTTGGAACCGCTGAAATCCAGGCCTTTGACATAGGGGAAATACGGGGTGAAGATTTTGGGCTCGGGATTGCCGCCGTACTTTCCCTCCATCACCGCATTGCCGAAACTGACGGCAGCGGTGTCGCGCAGCTCATAGATGCCGGGCTCGAGCGTGAGTGTGGTGCCCGGATGCTCGCGGCAGAAAGCGGCGGCCTTGCGAAGGGCCTTGCTATCGTCCTTCCCGTCGCCGGGGCGGGCGCCGAATTTTTTGGCGCTTACAGTGAGCGGGGCGTTGCTTTTAGGCGTCTTGGAAGAGGCTGAGAGCGGCGCAGGGCCTATGGCTAAGACCATAAGGGCGATGGACGCCGCGAATACGGAGACTATAGGATACTTACGCATAATGCAAAAATAGCGTTATTCATTGATTTCTTCAATAGAATTATTATTTTTGCAGTCCTTTCCGGGGCATTAGCTCAGTTGGCAGAGCGCTAGGTTCGCAATCTAGAGGTCGGGA